>JAFVPB010000050.1 GCA_017505525.1 Clostridia bacterium | reverse complement strand
ATCAGTTAGATACCGCTTGACGGTTTATTTAGAACGAGGTTACAAGAGCAATGAGCCCCTGTGGATCTAAACAGCGTCATATTATTTTTTGGAGGTGTCGTCATGATTTTTATTGGTATTGATGTAGCAAAGGATAAGCATTGAAGATTATAAATCCAGTAAAACTACTTATGCAGAATCTGAGTTTAATGCTCGTGTAAGAATTTATCAATCCGTAAATCCTAACTTCGATCCCGATGTTGAATATATGAAAGATCCTTTAGCGAGAGATATTCCGGCGGTAAACAACAGCTTATTTATACTCACAAGAAAACTATTACTTTCCTAACTAAAAACACTCTTTGCCAATAATGGCAAAGAGTGTTTTTAAATTTAATCTAAAACATAAACCTCTCCATTATGCACATTATACTCTGGATTTACGAATTCACCGTTTTCGTCTAATTTTACAACTTCTTTTACAATTATCTTAATTTCAGAAGAAGGAGTATTATTTAATACTTTAAATTGCATATTACAAATATCAATTTCGCCAGTAATATTTTTGCTATTCATAAAATTTAGCTTTATTACACCTTCATCAAAAATATGATTTGATACTACATCATCATCTTCTTCGGAAATTTCAATAAACTCCAAACAATTTTTATCATATTGAATTTCAATATCAAATGCACATAAGTCTACTTTACCACACAAAGCTATTGGCAAATCAATTGTATTTTCATTCAAAGTATATTTAACAGGCAAGGTAAAATAGTTTGATTCTCCATCTGTTTTAGTCCATAATGCTTTTATAATTTTGGTTGTATCGATATTTCTCAAATCGGTATCCCATCCACTAAATATATGCCCTATCTTCTTAGGTTCTTCTGGCGGATTAACTTTTTCGCCTGGAAATAATGTCTGTTGAGAAAGCAATGACCCACTACCATCAGAAAAAGCTATTTCATATATTTTTACATTAGGGTCGGGTGAATTCCCTGAAAATCCTCCGCCGCCTGTACTATTACCAGAAGAGGAAGATGAGCCAGAGATCTGGGTAGAATTTGATGTCGAGCTCGATGTAGAATTAGAAGTTTCTTTATCTTCATCTTCTGTTTCTATATGATTTTTTATCATAAGTTTGTAGGTATACTCTTCTGCAATAATAACATTAAAGAGATTATGATTAGCGTTTAATACAATATCATTTCCTTTTAATACAATAATTCCCACAAAATCATCATCAATAGTATATTCGCCTGGTGTTGTAATATATTTCTTTATTACATTGTTCAGTATAGTTATAATAGCAGCACGTGAGATATTATCTTTAGGTTTAATCATATTATCGCCAACACCATTTACATAGCCATTATTTACCATAGCATATACTTTAGGTCTTGCCCAATCAGAAATATCAGCCATATCTGTAATTGTTCTTCTTGCAGTAAATGAATCTTCTATATCTAATGCTCTTGCAATCATAACCATCGCAGCTTCACGTGTTATTGGAGCATTTGGAGATGCATTAGTACCATCGCCACTCATAATTCCTGCATGGGTACACTTTAAAATAGCATCATAGTACCAATCAGACTCTTTAACATCTGCATACTTATTTTCACTCTTTGTTGTCAATCCCAATAAGTTAGAGAGGATTATAGCCATTTGAGCTCTTGTTAATTCGCCATCAGGATTAAAGCAACCATCATAACCATTTATTACATTATATCCACTCCATTTAGTAATAGCATCTTCAGCCCAATGACCACTAATATCAGAAAATGGAGCAGCAAAAGACACTGTTATGTTAGATAGTAGGATTGTTAAAAGAAGCATTAAACCTATTAATTTTTTCTTCATTTTTGTTCACTCCTATTAACAACAGCCCACATTACTAATGTGGGCTGTCATTAGATTTAATTATTTTTCTCTGTACTTAACATATTCTTGAATGTTGCTTATATTACTACCAGAAGGTTTAGAAGAAGATTCTTTACTTAAATCTCTATAGAAGTAGTAAGTATAAATCGGGTCTTGATATCTCCACTCATCACGATAGCATGGATGTTCAAAACACTTAGCTTACATAGAAATCCGCAATGTTCATATTTTCAATACCGCTTAAATGAATTTCCTTTACATTCTTTACCGATAAATTAACCTCTTTGGATATTTTTCGGATAGCTTCTGTTGAATAGCCATATTCTCCATACAATCTCATAATCTGACGGAGAGTACGATATTTGTTTTCGCTCGGAACTGTCAATCCGGTACGCATCTGCCGTATGTATTCGTGAATTTCATTCCACTCAATACGCACCTTATAGCTTATAAAGTTACCGTGCGTATCTTTATCATAGTTTTGTAGTACTTTGAAAATTCCCGTTACACATGCCTGCTTTATATCTTCAAAATGACCTTTCATTGAATATCTTTCAATAGCTTCTCTTGTGGTATCGTTCAGTACGGGTTCGTAGTAGTGTAGAAACCACATTAAGTATTTGTCATCCTGCTCGGATATATATAAATCAATATATTCCTGCAAATCATCTTTTTTAGGTGGCACCGGATGTATCTGATAAATGCATAAATCCTGTTCCCATTTTTTCACGGCACTCACCTCCATTCGCCGCGTTACTCTTTTTTGATTCTGTTATTTACTTCTTGATATAAATTATCTCTTTCCATATCCTTCTGATACTCCTCGAAAGTATATTTTTCGTTGTAATCGTAACGGGTTTTAAGTTCTTTTGCCAATTCCTTTGCTACCTCCGCAAAATCTTCGCTTATTTTTCCTCTTGAAACTTCGGAACGGATGCAGGCACAGCGTTTGGTATAAATGTCTTTTACCGGATCATTTCCTGCAAGTTCTTTTCTGCCTACCATAGCCGCATACTGTCTGCAGGCGAGTTCTTTTCCGTCTGTCATATCAAGTGGAGCAAATCCCGTGCAGTATTTTTGTTTTCGCAGGCTTTCCATAAGGAAGTAAGTTTCACACACTTCGCATTGACGGGGATAATGCCCTAATGCAAGACCTTCAAAAAAGTCTGTAAGTATAAAGCTGTAAAAGGTTCTGAAATGGAGCCTTTTCACAATCATTTTCTTTTTACCTTTTGTCATAGTGGCATATTCCGTTGCTATGCTGAATCTGTCAATACCGAATGTTTCGTATGCGTGGGTTATAAGTTCGTTTTCATTGTAATGCTCGGATAAATCCTCTAATCCCCATACAAACTCGGTTAGTTTTTCGAAAGCCTTTATCACATCGTTTCCAATGTTTTCATAGAACTGTAAAAGTGCTTTTACACGAGTTAAAAGTTTATTTGCTGCTTTAGATAAATCTGCATATCCTTTCGGGAGTATGTCAAGAGCCATTGCCCCCTTATCTTTTAAAGAAACCTTTGCTCTTTGCTGATAATATTCCAAAATATAATTTGCATTTTCTTTTGTAAAAGTTTCCGCAATCAGTTTTTTCTCGGCTTCGATATCTAAATACTGAAATGGACTAATACACGGGAGAACATCGAGGATATTTAATATTTCTTTTCCTGCTTTTACAAAATCATAATCGTTTATATATCCTTTTTCCATTTGGGAGGATAATATCAAATTATCATAACGCATTGATGCTATTCTTGCTCCGTTGTCATTTTCTTCATACTGATTAAGAAAATCTACTGCAAAACTGCCTATAAGAAACTTATTGCCTTTGATATATACATATTTATCTCTGTAATCGGCAGTAAAAAATTTAATTTTATCAGGCATCTTTACCACCACCCAAGAAAATTATAATATATTTTGTTGCGAAATACAAGATGTATATATTAAAACAAATTGCAAACCGCATAAATACAAGGTTTTTAGTGTGTTGCGTTTTTTGACTTTGGTGTGTTATGCGATACTTTGTAAAACTTTGCGAAGCCTACTATAAGCGCAAGCAACGACAGCAGCAAGAAAGATAAATTTAATAAAAATCTTGATGGAAGGAGAATGAAACAGTGAGTAAAATAAACAACACAGTTCAAATTCCGCAACACGAGATTGATTCACTTGCTCGCTGTTTGTTGCCTGACCTTATCGCTTTCTTCGAAAGTAAAGAAGGGCAAAGAGAATTTGAACAATGGAAAAAGGGCCTTAAAACTAAAGAAAAATAATACAACTTACCAAAGGGGCGTTGAAAAAGCAATGCCCCTTTTTAGTTCACACATTTGTATAACTATAAAGCTAATGTTATAAAAGATATATAAAAATATGAGAGGACGTGAATATATGAACGCAGTAATTTATGCAAGATATTCTTCAGACAGTCAACGCGAAGAATCTATTGACGGTCAGCTTCGGGAATGCAAAGCCTTTGCCGAAGCAAACGACATCACAATAGTTGATACATACATAGACCGAGCTTTATCGACAAAAACCGATAACCGACCGGACTTTCAGAGAATGATTAAGGAAAGTTCAAAAGGCAATTTTGAGATGATTATAGTCTGGAAATTAGATCGCTTTGCACGAAACCGATATGACTCCGCACACTATAAAGCAATATTACAGAAAAATGGAGTTAAAGTTGTTTCCGCGACAGAGAAAATTTCTCAAAACTCCGAAGGTATTTTACTCGAATCCTTACTTGAAGGTATGGCTGAATACTACTCGGCAGAATTATCCGAAAAGGTCACCCGAGGGCTTAAGGAAAACGCTCTTAAATGCAAATACAATGGTGGTACTTTGCCAATAGGTTATTCTACTGATAAGAACCAACATTTTGTCATAGACTCACTTACTGCACCGGCGATATTGGATGCATTTAAGCATTATGCAGAAGGTGCAACGATGCAACAAATTACCGATGAATTAAATTTAAAAGGTGTCCGTACTAAAAAGAACACTCGGATTACATTAAACACAGTAACCCGAATGTTACACAACAGAAGATATATTGGAGAATACAAATACAGCGATATAACTACTCCGAACGGAATACCTCCGATAGTTCCGGTAGATTTATTTGAAAGGGTGCAAGAAAAAATGAAAGCAAATAAAAAGGCTCCTGCAAAGCATAAAGCTGAAGACGACTATTTACTTACAACCAAGTTGTTTTGCGGAAAATGCAACTGTCTTATGGTTGGTGAAAGCGGTACAAGCCATACAAAGCACGTTCACCGCTACTATAAGTGTGTCAGCGTAAAATACCACAGAGGATGCGATAAAAAGACTGTCCGCAAGGAATGGATTGAGAATATCGTGATTTCTCACCTTATGAAGATACTCTTTGATGATGACTTGATGGATAAATTGGCAGATGCACTCCTTGAACACCTGCATAAAGAAAATACCACTTTGCCGATTTTACAGAAACAATATGCTGAAACTCAGAAAAGCATTGATAATATGCTCAACGCCATTCAACAGGGTATTTTTACACCTTCTACCAAAGAACGGCTTGAAACTCTTGAACGAGAAAAGAGCGAATTATCCATACAGATAATGAAAGAAGAAATGAGCAGACCTAATCTTACAAAAGAGCAGATTCTTTTCTGGATATACAGATTCAGAAAGCTCAATCCTAAAAGATTGGAACATCGTAGAAGACTTGTGGACAGTTTTCTTAACTCTGTTTACTTATATGATGATAAAATCATAATTGATTGCAACTACAAGGACGGCACAGAAACTATTACTTTAGAGGAAATAGAAAATTCTGCCTTAAGTTCGGATTTAACATTACTCGGTGCACCACGTCGAAGCAAAGTTCGCTTTGCTTCGACTTTTTTATGCAAAAAAGTCATCCGCTCGCTTCCTTGCTTCTCCTCCTTCGCAAAAAGTCACGCTCGGCTTACCTGCTCGGTTGTAAACGCCCTCACAACGGTTCGCTGTCGCTATCAACTTTTTGCGAGTTTAGTTTTGACACGTTATGAACACTCGCACCAAACAGAAAAAATCCGAACCTTGTACCAATCGGTGAAGGGTTCGGATTTTTGTTGTTTCTTAATTTTTCACTTTTTATCAGGAGGTTTTTGTTCTCCACTTACCTGATACGAGGAAAGTTAAGCCTATAATTATTGGCACAAAACCTGCAAGAGCATCGCCATACCAGAAACCAAGGCATTCCATATTAAGCGCAAAACCTAAAAGAGCCGATATTCCAACTCTGCTTATTACGCCATCTATAATTGCAACTGCAAGATTAAGCTTTGTATTTCCCGAGCCGTTTATAAGAGAAAAACTTATGCTCCTTGTTGCCGCACCAAAGAAATTAAGAATGATTGGTGAAATAAGGATTGAAGCAATAGATAGAACTTTAGCATCGCTTGTAAAAGCAGAAAATGTTTGATTTGGGAAGGTAAATATTATAAACGAGAATACTACCGCAACCAAACCTCCACAAACTGCAACTGTTTTAAGAATTGAAGAAATTCTTTCATCTTTTTCCGCACCAAGGTTCTGCCCGACCATAGCACTTCCTGCCGTTGTAAATGAATTAGAAACAACGCCACTCATAACATTTATCTTATTGTATATACCTGCCAATGCCGAGTATGTAACGCCAAACATATTAATCCACGACATAAGCACTATCTTTGAAAGGTTAATAGCGGCAGACTGAATTGCCATTGGTACGCCAAGTTTTATAATTCTTGAAAGTGCATTTTTTTCCATCAAAAAGCTTTTAGGTTTAAAATCAAAGCAAAAACTATCCCGCTTGATATAAAGATAAACAATCGAAACTACAAAGCTTACTCCCTGTCCTATAACGGTAGCAAGTGCTGCTCCAAAAACTTCAAGGTTAAGATACTTAACAAACCATATATCTAAAATAATGTTCAGCACTGCAGCAATGGCAATAAAAGTAAAGGGACGTTTGCTATCCCCCATTCCGCGAAGAATGGCACTCACAATATTATAACCGTAAATAAATACAAGACCTACAATACACGTTACAGTATAATCAAGCGTATATTTGTAAGATTCTTCTGGCGTGTTAAGCCATGAAAGAATATTGTTTCTTAAAAAATAACATACAATAGACATTACGATAGAGGCTATAAGTAAAAAAGAAAACATTGTCCCTATAGTTTTCTTTACCCTATCCATACGATTTGCTCCCACATCCTGCGATATAAGGACTTGCCCTGCAGAAGAAAATCCCATTGCGACAAATGTAAGTAAATGAAGCATATCTCCACCGATCGAAACGGCAGACATACCATTTTCCCCAAGGCACTGACCTACCACAATCATATCCACTATGTTATAAATTGCCTGAAGTGCATTAGAAAGGAAAAGAGGGAAAGCAAAAACCAGTAACAGCTTAACCACGCTTCCCTTTGTAAGGTCTTTAACTATTGTTTTACTCATAAAATCACATCCGTATAAACACATAAAAATCGACAAGCCTTATATAAGGCTTATCGATTTTTATTTTATTATTTTTTCCAAGTTATAAACCTGCAACTATCAAGAGAATTAAAATACATTGAAAGTCTTTCGTATAAAGGCTCTATTTTATCTCCCAATTCATCTTTCAAAAGTGAACCTATTTCAAAAACAGTTTTCTCTCCATCAATGAGGGGCCAAACCATGCTTCCGATTTCATCAAGATGCACAAAGCTTACTTTTGGTTTTTTTAATAATTTTTGAAAAAGTCTGTTGTAAATTCCCTTGTTTTCAATTACAAGAGTAACTTTTTCTTCTTCTGTTTTCCACGAAATACGAGAAGATTTCACGGGTATTTTATCTAAATAATTTTCCTTTTTCATTTTTTACTTTCTTTTTTCCAAACAGAGAACTTAAGCACTGTTAAAATAATTATGCCAAAGAGCACAAGTCCGCCGATATTCTGGAATGCAGGAGTTATATTAAACTTTGAAGAAAAGTCAATTGCTTTATCAATTCCAAACACAGCGAAGAGAGCAAGAAGTATACCAACTAAGCCCTCGCCTGCTATCATACCTGAGCAAAAGAGAATACCGTCGCTGATAATCTTTTCTTTCTCCTCTTTTGCTCTCTTGAGTTTATCAAGCGCAAGACGGATGAGTCCACCAACCATAATACACGCATTAAGCTGAACAGGAAGATAAACACCGATTGCAAAAGGAAGAACGGGAATACCAATAAGTTCAACAACAATCGCTATAAACACTCCAACAAAAACAAGTGCCCACGGAAGATTTCCATCCATAACGCCCTCAATAATAAGCTTCATAAGAGTTGCCTGAGGTGCCGCAAGTTCTTCTGTGCCAAATCCCCATGCAGCGTCTAAAAGATAAAGTGTTCCTCCGATTGCAAGTGATGCTGCAACAACGCCTAAAACTTCGCCAAACTGCTGTTTTTTAGGTGTTGCACCTAAAATATATCCTGTTTTAAGGTCCTGCGAGGTATCACCTGCTATGGCAGATATAATACAGATTATTGAACCAATCGCAATTGCACTGCACATTCCTGCTACACCCTCTGCCCCTGTTGCCTTAAGGATAACAGTTGCTATAAGAAGAGTTGCTATAGCCATACCTGAAACGGGGTTGTTACTGCTTCCAACAATACCAACCATACGCGAAGATACGGCAGCAAAGAAAAATCCAAACACAACTATAATAACAGCACCTAAAAGACTAACAGGAATTGCAGGAACAAGCCATACAAGAAGAGTTAAAATTGCAATTGCAATAAGAACTACCTTCATATTTATATCCTGAGCTGTACGTTCCTGAGATGTATTCTTTCCACCCTGTAAGCTCTTCATTGCTCCGCCAAATGTTTTAATAATAAGCGGAAGAGATTTAATAAGGCTTATAATACCGCCTGCAGCAAGTGCTCCTGCACCGATATATCTGATATAAGTACTCCAGATTGCACTTGCACCGCCTGATGCGAACAATTCTCCAACGGGAACGCTACCTGGATAAATAACAATGTTCTCGCCAAAAAGAACAATCAAAGGAATTATAACAAGCCAGCTGAGAACACCACCGGCAAACATATAAGATGATATTCTTGCACCGCAGATGTAGCCAACACTCATTACTGCAGGGTAAATCTGCGTACCGATTTCTCCGGCATATCCTTTGATGCTTGTTGAAACCTCACCTGCAACAAGCTTTAATCCATCGATGATAAACTTAAAGAGTGCCGCAAAGCCCATACCCATAAATACAGTTGAAGCATTGCTTCCGCCCTCTTCACCTGCAAGCAAAACCTCAGCACAAGCTGCGCCCTCGGGATATGGAAGCTCGCCGTGCTCTTTAACTATAAGCGCATTTCTTAAGGGAATCATAAAGAATACACCTAAAAGACCGCCTAAAAGAGCAATAAGAGTAATCTCTATAAGGCCGGGCTTGTCTGCCTTACCCTCTGCCGCCCAAAGGAAAAGAGCAGGAAGAGTGAAGATAGCACCTGCCGCAAGTGATTCACCTGCAGAGCCAATTGTTTGTACAATATTACTTTCAAGGATAGAGTTTTTACGCATTAAAACTCTGATAACACCCATAGCAATAACCGCTGCGGGAATTGAAGCAGATACCGTCATACCAACTCTTAATCCAAGGTAAGCATTTGCAGCACCAAATATAACTGCAAGTAAAACACCTATAATAATTGATGTTACTGTAATTTCCGGAGTGATTCTATCTGCCGGAATATACGGTTTGAATTCTTTCTTATCCATACTTTCTCCATTCTGTTGCAAAAAATATATTGCAACCCTTTTAATACACTTCTCTCAATATAACATAAATTAATACAAATTGCAATAATTATTTACATTTAGCGAGTGTATCACACAAAACCTCAAATACACTTTTTACTGATTCAACATCAAGTCTTTCCTTAACAGTATGAACATCGAACATATCAGGACCTATTGATATACAATCGATACCTTCTATTTTGCCTGAAAAGACTGCGCATTCAAGCCCTGCGTGTATAGCTTCCACAACGGGTTTTTCAGAAAATTTATTTTCATAACACTGTGCATATAATTCCCTTAAATATGAATCTTCCTTGTATTCCCAGGGCTCATATCTGCCAAAGATGCTGCTTTCGCAGTTAAAGTTTCTTGCAAACGCACCCATTCTGTCTTCAAGATAATCAAGTGCCGTTTTCTTGTTGCTTCTTAAAGCATACTGCATTATAACAGTGTTTCCTTCTGTTTTTAATATTCCCAGATTCAGCGAGGTTTCAACAAGATTCTCTATTTCAGCACTCATATCTATTACTCCGTTGGGAGTTAAAACAAGCATATCGATTATTCTTTGTGTGTCGCAATCAGAAAACGCCTTAAGCTCGCTCTTTTCACCATAGTGGATTCTTATAGATGCATCATCTTCTCTTGCTTTTATTTCTTTTTTAATAACTCTGTAGCATTCCTCTGTTGCATTCACAAAAGATTCTTTATCTTCTACTGCAAGAGTAGCTTTGAATAAAACGGGGATTGCATTTGATTTATCTCCGCCACTAACTTCAATAATATCAAAATCTACTTTTTCTCTTAATTTCATTAAAATTCTGCCGGCAAGAATATTTGCATTCACTCTTCCTTTATGAATTTCAACGCCAGAATGTCCGCCCTTTAAATCTTCAATTTTAAGTGTAACTTCAGTCTTTTCCACTATTTTTCTTGTGATTTGAGCAGCAATTTTAACTTCACTTCCCCCGGCACAAGAAACTGTTACAACATTTTTTTCCTCGGAATCAATATTTATCATTCTTTTGCTTTTTAAAAGACTGAAATCAAGCTTCGTTGCTCCAATCATCCCAATTTCTTCATCAGTTGTGAAAACAGCTTCAATAGGCGGATGAGAAATTTCACTGCTTTCTAGTATTGCCATAATCATCGCAACTGCTATTGCGTTATCTGCCCCAAGAGTTGTGCCTTTGGCTTTAAGAAATCCATTTTCAAAATATACATCGAGTCCGTCTTTCTCAAAATCAATTTCACAATCTTCCGTTTTCTGGCAAACCATATCTATATGGCCCTGCAATATTATCGGTTCGCTGTTTTCGTATCCTTTGCTTCCATCTTTATAAATCACAACATTTTTTGCTTCATCACACACATATTTAAGGTTATTTTTCTTTGCAAACTGAACGCAATACTCCGAAATTTTATCCATATTTCCAGAACCGTGAGGAATTGCACAAATATCTTTAAAATATTTAAAAACGCTTTCAGGTTTAAGTGCTTCAATCTTATTCATCATATTCTCCTTGTATAAATTTCTTTTTTATTACTTTGCTTGGTATAATTCCAATCTCGTTCTTGAAAACTTTAGTGAAATAGCTGTAGTCTGAAAATCCCAGGCTTGTTGCCGTTTCTTTAATACTTTTGCCATCCATCAGCATTTCATAAGCCTTAGCAATACGTTTCTTTCTTATATATTCAGCCGTCGGCACACCAAAATGCTTGCTGAAAATTCTGTAAAGGGTATTTCGCGATATATTAAACACCTTACATAAATCTTCGGCAGAAAAATTCCTGCTTAGATTTTCTTCAATATATGCTGCAATTTTAAATGACAAACCCACCTTTTCCTCACGAACCAGCTTTTTCATAAGAATATAGGCTATGCATGTTTCCATTATTTTTGCCGCTGCGTGAATTTCATCCTGGCTCTTTGCAGTGTGGCCTTCAAGTAATTCGCGGACATCTCCATCGTAGTATTGCTTTATATTCGCCAGTATGCTACAAATTTTCTCTTCTTTATTCTCAGAATCCAGAATCTGTCCAAACATTATATAGCCAACTATAACATCATTTATTTTAAGCGGTTTAACGGCTTCGTATAGTCCGAGATGGCATTTATAGATATTGACTCCGTCGTTAAGATTACAAAATCTGCTTGCATCAACTGTGCATTTATCGCATTTGAGCTTTCCATTCGGGTTATTTTTAACGGCGCTGCAAATCATACTTTCTTCTTCGGGAACTGCCACAACGGTATTAAAATTCATATCAAAAAGCACAATTTTAATTTGTGTAAGCAGATAAAAATCATTCATTAACTGCCTTATTTCATTAGTATCAATAAATATATCCATTTTATCCTCCGAAAAAAACCAATTAATAGTAATTATACACAATTCCAGCAAGAAAATCAATAAAAAAGGGGATGTAAAAATAAGTTTTGAACTGCCCCAGTTTGTGCAGACAGCACAAACTGGGGCAGTTCATTTTTAAACATCCTCTTTTAAAAATTATATTGTTACTTCTACAATATCTTTACCCTCTTCAATTTGAAATGGCTTTTTTATCATCGCTCCTGACAAGCGGATATTTTAACATTCCTTTTTGTTCATCTTTCAGGCTCATTCCTCTTCGGTGCTTCGGGTTGTAAATCGGTAGGCTTTTTCCCGTTGTACATAATTATCAATAATCGTCTTTGCAGTCTCATATGCAAACATATAATAAGCTTTCTTTGCCCCTTCGCTCAGGTTATCAGGTGGCCTTAATTCAAAATTAAGAGTTCCTGAGTAGTTTGATGAAAGAATCAACTTATATAAAGTGTCCCATTCTATACTTTCGCAATAGGAAACAGTATATGGAATTGCATGCAAATCAACATTCTCCACTGTGGTGTGAAGATGTAATGCGACAATATGCTCCTTTAATTCTTCAAATAATTTTACCGGATTTTGCTTTAAAACAATAGAATGACCCGTATCAAGGCAAACTCCCAGAAATTTACTCTTGAAATACTCTATATAGAACAATAAATCATCTTTAGTTGTAAGATGCACATCATTATAATCATTTCCATATATATTTTCAATTGCAATAACAACATTGTTTCTTTCAGCATAGGGAATCATTTTTGAAATAAGTTTAATATTTCCCTCTCTGCTTGCCAGTTTATCTTTTTCAAAATAGAGATGAATAACACAAACTTTACAATTCATCATTTTTGTTAATTCTATTTCTTTAATAAACATTGGAAGCATATAATCTTCAAATTCCTGATATGTTCCGTTCCCTATCGGCTTTAAGTGTCCGGGATAATATGTTAAATGCGTTTGACTTACATTTAACCCAGCCTTTGTAATTTCTTCAAATTTTCTTTTTATATATTCTGTGTATTCATTATTAAGAATATAATCCCTTTCATTAAATCTATTGAAGGAAATATCCAAACCAGAATATCCAAGCTCTCTAAGATATGAATATAATATACCTTTATCACAAATAGAAATCTTCATAAGCCACTCCTAAAACTCGACCTTTCCTCCACCTGTAATTTCATTCATATTATTAAAAACAACATCTGCATATGTATCATTTAGGTTTATTAAAGCACCGATTACCAATTTATTGAGTTCAGTTTTTGTGTCATCCATCTCAGAGCCAACAATTATAGTGCATGGTTGTCCGTATTTATCATATTCACTTCCAGCTTCACTAATGCACGCTTTGTGGGTGTGTCCACAAAGCATAAGCTGCGGTTTAACATTCTCTTTAAGCAAATTACTCCAGTTTGTATATAAATCACGCTCAATATCAAAAAGCGGACTTCTCGGGAATGTGAACGGAACATGTGATACTATAATTTTATATTTAATATCTTCCCTTTCATATTCTGAAGCAGAATTTTTTATAACTTCTTTTATCATTTCGTCTTCTTCAAGGCGAAATTCGTGGCAACATATAGTCTCTCCGTATGCAGGTTCGCTATCAAGCTTATCCTCACCTGTATCTATAACAATTCCCCAAATACACCCTACTTTAAAAGTATAATAAGACTTTCCGTTTTGGGTAGGCATGTAATTTGTAACAGTTTCTGCCAAATATCCTCTTAAATCATGATTTCCTCTTGAAATAATGCATGGTATTTCTCCTTTAGCAATATTTCCTGTGATTTCGTAACAAAGAGTTATATCATCAACTGTATTTGAAGAACTTGAAATATCTCCGTTCAAAATCAGCAAATCAATTTCTTTTCCTGTATATTCTGCAACTTTTACAGCTTGCTCTGAATAACCATGAACATCAGCAAGATGACATATATTTATATTTTCAGTTTTCTCAAGAGGTTTGAAGCTGTATGTAGTTTCTACCTTTTCTCTTGTTTTTGGAAAATAAGGACATCTTTCCATCATCCCCTGTGATATAACTGTATATGAACATTCCTTATCAAGTTTTTCCATAGGTATTACAAATCTCTGAACTCCGGCACTTGATATACGTATGCCATTACTATGATTATAATAAACCTTATTGCCCACACGAACGCTCAAAAGTGCGTTGCACCACGTCGTAATCATAATCTGATACGTGTTTCCTACCGCACAAACTGTTGGATGATATTTTAAAACATTATTCATACTACCACCTCTTATATTTTATTTAATATCCTCGTTTCTTCACCACCCCAATGGCAAACATTTTTACCAACGGAGATAGTTTATAATCAAACCGTTATTTTTACAACTCCTTTCCCATCTTCGTGAGGAATAAATACTCTATTATTGGAAGTAATTGTGATTTCATATTTTGTTCCGCGGAACATTCTTGTTACCTTACACGGAAGCATTTCTTTTGAAAGACAAGGGCTGATTTCGAGTCCGTTGTACTTTGGTTTAATTCCAAGCATATACTGCGTTGCAGCTATATACATCCACGATGCAGTTCCCGAAAGCCAGCTAACATTGGCAAGACCGAATTTATCGCTTTCAGGCCCGAAAATATTTGAAGAATAAACATAAGGCTCTGCCTTATAGCGCCACTCTCCCACTTTCTTCTGTGCAATCATCGGAAGAAGCTGATGATAGTATTCGTATGCATTTTCTGCTCTTCCAAGCATACATTCCGCTATAATCGCCCATGTGTTTGCGTGGCAGAAAATTGAGCCGTTTTCACTGCAACCAGGTTTATCATATGTAAGCGGATCTTCCTTTGATGGATAGTCTTTCATTGAAGGATGTATTTTCTTGATACCAATTTCAGTGTTAAGATATTTTCTCACACTGTCCATAGCTTTAATCTGCTTTTCTTTATCTCCAAGGTCTGAAAGTACTGCCCATGTCTGGCTGTTGAGCCATACCTTTGCCTGGCTTTCCTTATCGCTTCCGATAAATCTGCCGTTATCGGTAATGCATCTTATAAACCATTCTCCGTCCCATGCAACGGTATTAATTAATTCTTTCTGTTCGTTATAGAGTTTTACATAAAGCTCGTCGCTTTCTCCCTTAAGCTTTGCAAGTTCTGCAATCTGGCGGAGCACTGTGCCATACTGCATAGAAGTCCAGATGCTTTCGCCTTTTCCCTCACGGCAAACTCTTGAAAGCATATCGTTCCAGTCGGATGCAAGCATAAGCGGAAATCCGTTTTCTCCGCAGTGCGACTTAGTATATTCAACCGATTTTTTAATATGCTCCCAAACAGTAGCTTCTCCACCATCGTAAAAAGGAACAACCTCGTCTAAATAATCTAATTTTCCCTCTTCCATAACAATATGATACGCCGTCATAATAAGCCAGAGGTGGTTATCTGAATGAATTCTCTTAAGAGGTTCCCATCCTTCGTTCGGGAAGCAGTAGTGGTTTGTATGTCCGTCATTATACTGCTGATTTAAAAGAAGATTAAGCTTATCTTTAGCTCTTCTTAAATCAAAAGGTACCATAGAAAGAATATCCTGCGCAGTATCACGCACGCCCGTTCCGCGGAACGTGCCTGTAGCATAGTAGCTTATATTGCGAGAAAACTGGAAATTACGCTCTGCCTGATAGGGATTCCATATGTTAATCATTGTTTCAGCATCTTTATCGGGAAGCTCTGCCACAAAATGAGAAAAATGGTTTTCCCAGTGCTTATTAAGAGCCTCAAAAGATTTTGATACAAAATCATTTTCTCTACAGTGCGCCACACTCTTTTTAATGTCTTCCTCCGTCATAGCGGCACCAAGGAAAATATTAACTATTTTTTCTTCTCCTGCTTTTAAATCAATATTAAGCTCAAGTGCAAAACAAGGGTCGCCACCGCACATTGTGCTGTTTGATAAATGCCCCTCTTCCACTCTCTGCGGATTTTCTTCACTGCGATAGCCACCGATAAACTCATCTCTGTCGCATTCAAATGCAGAAACAGGTGCGCTGCTTGCAAAATATATAAGCGGAGTTTCATCAGGCTTTGGCTGATCTTCGCAACCATATTCATAAACCAGTATGTCATCAAGATTGTAACACTCGAGCTGATGCTTACTGTAGCACTGCCACTGAAGCTCGCGCATAAATTCCATCATACCAAGCTCAACGTATGGGAAAATTGTAATTTTTCTGTCGGCATCTGATTTTAACTTTAAATTCCATATAAGGCAGTTTTCATATGGACCAACAAAATATGTTGCTACTGTGCTAAGTCCGTTTTTAGCTGCTTCAAATCTTGTGTATCCCATTCCGTGAGTGGCACTCCACGCATCGGGTTTTTCGCGCATAGGCTCCGATGTGGGGCACCATACAGAATTGCCATCCTTTATGTATGTGTAGAAACCGCTTCTGTCGGTTGGGATATGGAAGAAACGATAGTGGTTAATTCTCCATATCTGCGGTGATTTATAAAATGCCACACCGCCACCTGCCTGCGACATCATTGTATGGAATGTTCCGTTTGAAAGGTAGTTCATCCATGGCGTAGGCATATTATATTTTTTAATTGTTATCTCTTTTTTCTCGTTATTAAAGATATACATATTCAATCTCCTTAATTACAATAAACTTCTTCCTGTAAATTCCATTTTCCCTAAAAGCCCGTCAACTATTAATCCAACCGTTTCCTTTGTGGGAGTTGTGTTGGCTTCAATATATGTGGGATCTTCCGGGAAATACTCACTTGCAAAATATGGCGAGCCATAGTTAATAATAATCTTCTTTTTCTTATCAAAGTGATGCGATGCCCAAATAAGCACATGTGCATCACTCCACTGTGCTACAAAATGCGCATTGAGATTCATTATCACAAAGTCGTAGTGGGATTGAATTTCTTCTATATCGGATTGCCAGCAAACAAGCGATTCCTTATCATAAATATCGCGTTTGACCTCTGCTTGTATACCACGGTTTATAAGTTCACTGCAAAGAAGATTTGAAGAAAAATCATCGTCATCCGTTATATCAACTATCAAAGCCTTTTTACACTGTTTTGTGTTTAATGGAATTAAGTTTAAATCATTTCTTAAAAGGCACATTCCATTCTTTGAAATTTCTATCTTTGTTTCATCAACAAATCTTGCATCAGGCTCATCATAGGAATTATTTTCGAGAGCATCATTTCTGAATTTTTCCATTCTTTCTATGCGCACGAGTGCATCTTCAAGACGGCTCATCGGAATTTCTCCGCTATTAATCTTTTCTTCTATAACTTCAGCCGCTTCAACAGGGGGCCACAAAAGCAAATCTGCACCCGCTTTAAATGCCTGAACGGTTTCAGCCACATAATCGCCAACTCCGTTACCGCCCATTATAAGTGCATCAGTAACCACTGCCCCATCAAATCCGAGTTCTCCTTTTAAAAGGTCGGTTGTAAGCTTCTTTGAGAATGTTGCAATGGGATAGAATCCGTTATCTCCCTCATTATCATACGACCTGAGCGTTACATGAGTCGTCATAACGCTGTGTACGTTTGCCTTGAACATT
Organism: Clostridia bacterium; assembly: GCA_017505525.1. GTDB lineage: Bacteria > Bacillota > Clostridia > UMGS1883 > UMGS1883 > UMGS1883. The sequence continues at coordinate 20,370 of JAFVPB010000050.1, read as the reverse complement.
TCCTTATATGTATACCCATATGTTTTCATCCATTCATCATATGAAAGAACGTTTTTACCGGGTGCTATATGCATATTTACAAAGTTTGTTCCAAGTCCGGGAAAATGCTTTACTGTTGCGCACACGCCCTGGTCCTGAATTCCTCTTACAACTTCACGGTAAATATCTGCAATCACTTTAGGATCATTTCCTATTGCCATCAAATACATAAGAGGGTCAAAACACATATCAATACTTGGGCCAAGAATCCAGTCAACGCCCTTATCATTCATCTGCATACCCAATACTTTACCCCAGTTATATGCATCTTTTAAATTTCTTGATGCACCAAGAGATTTTTGACTTCCAATCATCACGGTTTGGTTTCTTATGGCACAACCATCAGCACAAACCAGAAGTTTCTTGGGAGAATGTTTTTTGATTTCGTTAAGAGTTTCAAAATCAAACTGTGTTCCCATATATTTTCCGTTAATAACATGCGCCGGTTCTTCACCATAATATAAGCCACCCACAGGATATTTTTTAAAGAATTCTTCTGCACCGCCATGGGTGTTTATTTCGCGAATTGTTACAACAAAAGTTTTTAAAATTTTTTCTCTTAATGTCATTATATAACCTCCATACTTTTATGTTTTTATTGACAATATCCGCATAATTCATTATAATAATTGTACTTTATTATAAAATATTTTTCAATCACATTATTACGCAAATATATAACAATCTTTCGTCAGAGGGTAAATTTTATTATGAATAACTTTTTTGAAAACGTTCCTTACAATCATCCGAAATTCCCAATATTCATTAAAAAAGAAAACATACTTTCCACTCCGTTTACATCACACATAAACTGGCACAATGATATTGAGTTTGTTAAGATATTATCAGGCAGAATAAACTATTGTATCGACGGCGAAGTCATCGAGCTTTCCGAAGGAGATGGTTTATATATCAACGCCAATCAGGTTCATTACAACTTCTCTTCCAATAATAATGACTGCTGTTTTTTGTGCGTTATCTTCGACCCCGCTTTCCTTTGCACAAAAAAACACTACGAGGAAAAATATATTTTGCCTGTTTTAACAAATCAAACACTTTCACACTATATATTAAAAACAGACACACAGTGGGAAAAAAATATTTTAGATTACATTGAAAAAATATATGATTATAAATCTGACGAGAATTTTGAGCCCGAACTGTATTCGGCATTTTTCAGTATATGGGCAAGCATCTATAAAAATCTTGGCAAAAAAGAAAAATATACTTTTTCAAATACGGAAATGACAGATGCTTTTAAAAAAATGGTTTCACATATCCATCTTCATTACAAGGAAAAAATAACACTTGAAGAAATAGCTTCTTCAGGCAATGTAGGAAAAACCACCTGCAATAAAATCTTTAATGTTTACACAGGTAGTTCTCCCGTTAACTACCTTACAAAACACCGTTTAAAAAAGAGCATTGAACTTATGAACACCACCAATTTAACTTTAACACAAATTGGTTTCGAATGCGGCTTCAGCGGAGCCAGCTACTTTGCGGAAGCCTTTAAAAAATTTTTTGGTTATTCTCCCAGTGCATATAAAAAACTTCAATTTCAAACTTCCGAATTAAACACATAAAAAATGCTTCCCAAATGGGAAGCATTTTTTATACTTCTAAGCTTAATCTTTCCTTTTTGCTCTCTGTTATAACAAACTGCTTGATAATTGTTGCTACAAGCATAAGTCCAGCTGATATGTAAAGAGCAATATTATAAGTACCGAATATATCATAGCAAAGGTTTGCAAGCGGAATACCAACGGCATAGCCCGCAGTATTCACAGAGCAAATAATACCAAGCACTTTATCATAAGATTTTTCTCCAAACAATTCTCCCGCAAAAATTGGAAGCATAATTGTTTCAAGTGGCAGTGCAAGCGAAGAAAAGATACCATAAAGCATTGCAAGAACCATACCTACGTATGAATTTGTAATTTGCGTAAGAATAATCATAATAAATATCGCTGTAATACAGCAGATATTTGATGTTGTTCTGATTCCGAACCTGTCGTAAGAAAAACCAACACCGAATTTGAAAACTGTTAACGCAATTGAGCTCGCACTGAGAACCAATGCCACATAGCTTTCTTTAAGGCCAACATCTCTTAGAAGAGGAGCTGCAACTCCTGAAATACCCTGAAGCACCATTCCCATTACAAAAACACAGAATAAATCAGCATAGAAATATTTTTTCTTAAGTATTTCATCAAATGATTTACCCGGCCAAACATTGCCTTTTGGCTTCTTCTTTCCTGTCTGAGGAACACTAAGATTATCTTCCTTGGGGTTATTTCTTATTAAGCTTACAACAAGTATTCCCACAACAACAAGTATTAAAGCAACTAATTTATATGAATCCTGATAACCGAATTTGTTGCCTTCCTGATATATTATAGGGGAAACTATCTGTATTGAAAGAGCCGCACCTACTCCATTAGCTGCAAGAATTGCTCCCATTACAGTGCCCCTGTTTTCTTTAAACCATCTGCCAATGATAGCTCCAATCATTGTTGTACCCGTCCACGAGAAACCAATTCCAAGGAATATACCTCCTATATAAAAAACAAATACATTTGTTCCTATAGCATATAAAATGCAGGCAATAGTAAGCGAAATAAACCCTGCAGCAATCAGTTTTCGTGCACCAAATCTCATAATAAGTGAGCCGAAAAACAGATTTACAATAGCAGTTGTTATAAATCTGAGGCTATCGTTAACAGAAAATGCACTTCTTGATATTCCAAGTGCTTCTGTAACTGCCGCAATATAAAGCCCTCTTCCTGATGAACAAAATCCAAGCACCGTAAAAATCATCAAGAAACAAGAAATTGCAATAATCCACTTGTACTCAAATTTTTTCTTCACGCAAAAACACCTTTTTTCTATAAATTTTTTAATTCCAGTTGATTATACACCTTTAATATGTTATAATCAAATACAAATATATAAATAGATATTATTTATTATTATAAATGAGGTGTTGTTATGAACTTAGCCGAAAAATATGCTTACGAAATATACAAAGAGCATAGCTTTTCCAATGCAGCTAAAAAATTATATATCACTCAATCTTCATTAAGCTTAACCATAAAAAATTTAGAATCCAAACTTGGTTTTAGTATTTTCGACCGTTCTAAATCCCCCGTTTCATTAACACGTGAGGGGAAAATTTACGTTGAATATCTGGAAGAAATTATCGAAAACGAAAAAAATATGTACTCGCGCATCAACTCTGTATCACGCCCGATATCAGAGCAGATTTCGATTGGAAATCCTTTTTTTATTTCAAGAACGCTTCTTCCAAAGGCTTGTAAGCATTTTCAGGAAAAATACCCAAACGTAGAATTAAAGCTTTCTATGGGAGAAACAGCTACATATTTAAGTTTATTTGAAAAATTAGATTCCGAAACACTTCATTTTGTAATAGGATTTACCTTTGATGAAAAAAGATATACGGGCATTCCTCTTATGAAAGAAAGATATGTAATCTGCCTCAGAAAAGATTACCCGGGCGCAGAATCACTGAAAAATTATGCCCTCAGTTATACTGATATAGTAACAGGCAAATCTTTTTCAAAGAAGCTTATATCTGATTACAGTCTTTTTAAAAACATAGAATTTTTAAAAATTAACAGTCAGGGAATACTTTGGCGTGATATGGAAAACTTTTTAATGCACTGCCCTGTTTCCCCCTGCATGTTTGACAACTGCCGTAATATAGATGTTTCCTACGATATGATGCTTCATGGCCTAGGGGCATGTATTGTAACAGATAGTGTTGTGTCATATCATCCTCCCACAGAAGATGTTTATTACTTTTATATCAACACACCAAAAACATTCCGCCAATCCTATATTATTCATAAAAAAGATTTTATCTTGTCTGACAGTATGAATGAATTTATAAATATACTTTATAATACTGCAAATAAAAAAGTAGTCAATACTATGTAGACATAAAAAGAAATGCCTTTTATCCTACTGCTAATTGGCAACGATACTTTCTAAACTCTTTTTTTATTCAGCCTGCCGGAGTTTAACTACATTTTATCTATAAACAATAGATACATAAGCGGAATAGTAATAACTGACAAAGTCTGCGAAACCATTGTCATCGATGCACCTGTTTTGGTATCCCCTCCAAATGCTGAAGGATAGACGATAGTATTTAATCCAAGCGGAGCCGCAAATGCAATAAGGGTAAAAGTAATTACATCTTTATTTACGCCAATCATTTTAAGAATTAATATGAATAATGAAGGAATTAAAATAAGCCTTGCCAATGAAACTATATATACCTTTTTATTTGTAATAAGCTCTTTAAAATTAAATTCTCCTATTACTATTCCGGCAAGTATCATAGCTAGCGGCCCCATACAGTTTCCTGCGTTTTCAAATGCAGTATGTACAAATGATGGAAAATAGTTTCCAAGTTTTGTAAGGCCAAGGAACATACCTACTAAAAGGGAAATAAACGGTGGTTTTATAAGACCATTTTTAAGATTAGATAAAAGTCCGGGCGAATTTTCTGATTTAGGTATAAGGGTGTATACCCCCCACGCTGAACACATTATTGCAGGGAAAAAGGTGAACATCATGTATTTAAAAAGCATCTCCTGCCCCCAGATACTAAGAACAAGGAAATTCCCCACATATCCGTAATTTCCAAATGCTAATGCGTATTTGTATATTTGTTTTTTATACAGTAATTTACTGTCTGATGCATCTGCTTTAACAAAAAGACATGAAAGCGGGTACGCAAGACCTATAGCAATCAATACAACTATAAGACCGGAAATCATGTTTGGTAAATTCTCGGCAAAGTTCTTTACAGTACAATTTTTCATTTGATTACATAGCGTAAGTGCCGGTACAAGCGCATATGTTTCAAGCCTTGATATAACCCTGTCGCTGCCTTCGGGCAAAATTTTGCACTTTACAAGAATAAAACCAACAAGCATCAGAAAAAACATATTCATCATTTGAACAAGTGTAAGGTTAAAAATTTCCATTCAGAGCACCTCTTTATTTCTTTAGTAAATCTTCTCCGCAAATAAATGTAAATCCTTTTGAGGTAAGAATTTCGCACATTTTATAAATTTTATCTGCATAATCGGGTTGATATGCAAAATAATCCGAATAAAAGTATTGTTCGTGATCACAAATTCCTATGTAATTATTTTCAGACAGCTCGGTATACTCTTCTTCAATCCCATCATAAGGCGTAAGATTAAGCCCTGCCGAGCAGAATTTTTTAAAATATAATCCAATTTCATCATTCCAGAGGATTTCGTTTGTTCTTTTTATTTTCTCCCCTTCTTCAAACGAAAGATGATTATACCCGCAGATTGAATTTTTTATAGCGGCATTCTTTATGTTTCTGGTAAATAATTTAGTTTCCGGCTGACGGTTATTTAAAAGCCTTAAATTATGTCCATAAGGCAGAGAATCAGGAGCCTCCTCAAATTCTTTTGTGTCGCCATAAGTAACATCTAAAATTTTAACACCGCAATCCTTTAAAGCTCTGACTCCGTCTTTACTCATCGGTACCCAGTGCGGGCATACTGTATATGCAAAGCTGTTTTTTCCTGCAAAACGGAAAACTTCTTTTTCAATGTTTTTAAAAATGTCTTTTATATCATTATAAGTGGCATTAACGTGCGGATAGTCGGGATATTCCTGTTTAGCATGAAACGCCATTTTAAGCCAGTCGGAATTTTCTTCGAATTCAGCTTTATATTTATCTGTTACATCTGCAAGCGAGAATTCATCATTCCCATAGAAATAGTCTGTTCTATAAAAAAGATTAAGCTGAGTTTTAAGACCATACTTATCGTGTGCCGTCTTAAGCATATTCATAAATGGGTTGTCAAAAAGTGTTTTCGGGTTTTGCCTTGTAATATCTCGAAGCACCCAGATTGTGTCGTCAATGTAAAAATAAGCTCTTTTCATAAGTTATCATTCCTTTCACAAGTAATATAACCCTCAAAAACTTAACAATCAATGAATTTTTCAACTTTCACTATACAAAACAACGATTTTATAGTATAATTATTAAGGGTGATAAAAATGTATCTTGGAATGTTAAAATTCAACCAAATTCCCGATATTGGCTTTGCTATGGCACATTATAGTAAAACTTACAGGGCTGACTATGGTAAGAACAAGAAAAAAACTGTAGAAATAGCATACATAAACTCCGGTGAAGTAAAGCTTAAACTGTACGGCAAAGAATTTATAGCTTCTGAGGGCAGTGTGGTAGTTCTTTTTCGCCAGCTCCCTATCAGCACTTGTACCATAGGAAATAAAATCAACTCTCACTATACAGTTCTTGCTGAATTTGAGAATTACGATTTCGAACTTTTCGAAAATGATACTAGCAGCGAAAAAGACTGTCTTGTAATCCCATTCATTACTCCACCATCTCCTTTAACCGAAATCATAAGAAAAAAAATTTGTGCTATTGCTGTTTCTATGGAGGATGACGGAGAGAAGAACGCACTTTCCTGTGCTATTAATTTTTTATCTATCCTTTGCGAAATATCCAATGAAAGATACAAACAAAACGCAAATACGTCGCGCACATCTATAAAATCAGCAACCTTGATTTCTGATTATATAGATAATAATCTTGATAAGCCTATATCTTTAGAGGCTTTATCAAATTATATTGGAAAAACTCCGAATTACACCGGATATATATTTAAAAAAGTATATAATATCAGTGTAACACAATACATAAATATGCAAAAAACGAAAAAAATTGCCTTTTTGATGCAAAATAATGGATTATCTTTCAGAGATGCCTGTGAATGTGTTGGATTAACAGAAACTACATACGGCTATCGGCTATTTAAAAAATATATAGGCCTTACTCCCGGAGAATATATGAAAATCTCAAAAATACAAACAAACAATTAATGATTTATATAAAAAAACAGATCATGAAGATCTGTTTTTTCGTTATACTCTATAGCAAACTTTCTGCCATAAAATCAAGAACACCAATATCCCATGCAAGATGCGAAAGAATATATTTATTACGAATATCCTTTGTAATTTTAAAATATACAGGAATCATATTTTCTTCTATCCCTATATCACTGCACTTAGTGGGCATTCCAAGATTTTTCATAAGAGCTTCTATTTCTTTTGATGACGGGAGCTCCTCTTTTATAATGCCGATAATACGCTCCCATTGCTCAACAATAACATTAAGGCGTTTCTTATGTTTATCAATGTCATACTTTTTTTCCTGGTTTTCTTGTTCAACAAGTGTTTCTCCGGCTTTTCCAAGCATTTCACGAAGAGTAACACACCATTTTTCATAATCAAAGTTTTTAACATTTTCAATCGCCTGTTCTTTATCAGGAACAATTTTTAAAAGCTTTTCATATAATTTCAAAGCATAAACTGTGCCAATTCCACATTGAATGCCGTGAAGGTCTGAAGGGGTGTTCTTTTCAAGTGCACGCATATCCCATATATGTGAAAAATAATGCTCTACCCCCGATGCAGGTCTTGAAACACCGGCATATTTCATAGCTAATCCGCTTAACACAAGTCCCTCAAAAACGTTTTTTATTGCCTCGTCTTCTCTTTTTAAAAGACTTTCTGTATCAGACATACACTTTTTAAGAGATTCACGAACAAGCTGTGCTACCTTTTCACAATAATATTCTCCATTTACAATGTTTGATATTCTCCACTCGCACACGCTAATGTATTTTGCAAGCATATCTCCAAGGCCTGAAAGAATCATTCTATCAGGTGCAGTTTTAAGAATATCTGTATCTCCGATTATCACATCAGGACTTTTCGAGGGCAAGGTTACCTTTACACCATCAAGCTCCATTGAAGAGCTATCGGAAGCATATCCGTCCATAGAAGGTGCAGTAGCTATTATAACATATGGTATTCCAGCTACAACAGAAACCATTTTACTTATATCATTCAGTACACCTGACCCCACCGTTATCAAGCAATCGCAGCCTTTATCGAAATGCATAAAAGCCGAACCAACCGATTTTTCATCAGGCATAATATGCTTTTCCTTGAAAACATACTCACTGAAAGGAATATTTGATAATTTAAGAATGTTTTTCACTACATCTCCTGCCACAAGGTTTGTATTTATATCCGATAAAAGAAAAACTTTCTTTGTGTTAAGTTTTTTTAATTCCTCGGGCAGATTGTTCACCACACCGCTCCCCGTTAAAACACTTTTAATTTCCGCAGTATGAAATTTTCCGCAGGAGCAAACATTGTCTTCTAAAATTTTTATATTCATATTATTAACACCCCCACAGGATTATAGCACTTTTTTCTTATATATGCAATAAAAAAACAGATTTAATATAATATACAGAAAAGCAACCCGGAGGTTGCTTTTTTCATTTAGTCTTTTGTTCTGTAGTTATCAATCACTCTGGCTTCTTCGTTATGTATATAAAGCCCTTTAACCTTTAAAAACTCGATTAATTCGCGTTTTTTATTAGTTGTAACATCAGAACTTTCGTTAACCCTTAGCCATACAGTTCTTAAATGCTGCCATGCTTCAGGCGTGTTGGTAGTGTTAAACTTTTCTATGTAATGAATAAATTCATCAACCTTTTCGTCATTCGGTTCTCTTCTGAGAGTTTCGTATAAAGCCTGCCTGTTTTTTGATTCTTTATAAGTTGCACAGATAAATGTACCGATAACACCAAACGGAGCCACAAAAAATAGAATAAAACACCAGTAAATTTTTTTAGGATTATCCATAATAGTTTTATATAGATATCTTCCTACAAAATAATTAAAAGCCACCATAATAATAATAGCCACATCAATCACTCCCACATATGTTTTATTAAATTTTATCATTTAATATATTTATCGTCAAGAAAAAGCGTTATCGATTGGCTAAATATTTTTTAAGAGCTTCTTTTCCTGTTTCGGTAACAGGTTTTATCCATTTCATAGACTTAAAGTAACGCAAGCACAAAAATGCTTTAATATAATCCTCACAAAAATAACTGCAGGCAAAAACCGCTACAAAAGGAAATTTTAACACAGTGGCTGCAAAAAGCGTTATCGGTGCTGAAACACACCAAAGACAAACTAAATCGTATTTTACCCCTTTCATTGTATCTCCGCCCGAACGAAATATTCCCACAATTGAAACATACGGTATATTTCTTATTGCAAGTTCTATTCCGTAAACAATGAGTATTGCCCGCGCCGATGTTAATGTTTTTTCGGATATAGTATTTCCCATATTAAAGATACTGATAAGCTCACTTCTGAATATTACAACAAGAATACCAACAAACAGCGATGCAAGAGGAACAAAAATCATAAATCGCTTTGAATTATTTATTCCTGTTTCTATTTCGCCACTTCCTATATCTTTTCCTACAACTACCGAGGAAGCATTAATCATTCCAACGAAAAAGCAGGTAGAAATTGTTTCAAAAGTTCTGAGTATTGAAACTGCTGCAGTGTATTCATAACCCATATTTGAAAATATGGCACTGAAGAAAACTGTTCCCATGCCCCACATTGTTTCGTTGAATATAACCGGGGTTGCTTTGTAATAAAAATTTTTGAAGAAATCAAAATCAAAGCCGAAAAATTCTTTTATAGGAGCAAAGAATATCCCATCTTTTTTAAATGCCATTATTATATAAATAAGAATTGGACCAATCCACGCCGATAAAACTGTTGCAATTGCAGCTCCTTTTATTCCAAGTTCCGGCAGTCCGAATGCACCAAAAATTAAAACATAATCCAAAACAGCATTTAAAACCGTTGTGAAAAGCGAAACACAAACGGGAACCTTCACTCTTCCAGTTGAACGAAGTGCCGTATTACAAATCATATTTATAATAATAGCAGGATATGAAAGCGCCGCTATTCTTAAATAAACAACTCCATTTTGAACAACCTGAGGATCTCTGTTGAAAATGCGAATAATATATTCAGGACATAATATTCCTGCCAGTAAAAACACAAATGAAAATAAAAGTCCTGATAAAAGTGCTACGCTATATGTGTGAACTATCCCTTTTTTATTTCCCTCTCCATAAAACTGAGCGAAAAACACTGCGGCACCTGAAGCAACGCCAAAAGTTAAAAGATTGAAAAGAAACGTCCACTGCCCCGCCATTCCAACAGAAGCCAAACTGATATCTCCGAGTTGACTTACCATAAGTGTATCTACAAGCGCAAACGAACCTGTCAGTAAATTTTGCACCGCAATCGGCACTGCAAGCGTCAACACACTTCTCCAGAATTTTCTATCAAAAAACAATTCGTTAAATTTCATTATTATACCTCAAAAATTATATACCAAGTTCAAATTCATGTGGATTAAAATCAGGAACTACGATTTTAAGTGTAAACCCTTCTGCCGACTCTTCGACATGAACCCCATATTTTTCACCAAAAATAATTTTAAACCTCTGGTTAACATTTCTCAGACCAACGTGCTTACTTTCCAATAAATAATTGGTTAAAAGATTTTTATTAAGCAGCTCAACTTCTTCCTTCGTCATTCCAACGCCATCATCTTTTATGATAATAGATATATTATCCCCTATTTTATTAATGGAAATCGTAATTTTACCCTTAGATCGCTTTGGCCTTATCCCATGTCGCACAGCATTTTCAATAAGAGGCTGTAGAGTAAGTCGGATTATTCCCGACTGGAGTGTAGTTTCTTCTACGTTCCATTCAACAGTAAATAAATCGGGATATCTTAATTCTAAAAGCTCGATATATTGTTTTGCGTGCCTGATTTCTTCATCTATAGTAACAAGATAACCCTCTGTTTCAGAGGAATATCTCATAAGTTTTGAAAGTGCAAGCACCGAAGAAGAAACCTCGTTTGGTCCACCAGAAAGATTTACTGCAAGCCAGTTGATATTTTCAAGAGTATTATAAAGAAAATGGGGATTTATCTGCACCTGCAGTGCCGTAAACATAGCACGTCTGAAAAGAAGCACTCTGTCTTGCAATTCCTTTGCCATTTCTTCATTTCTTCTAAGATTTTTAGCAATATTTTCTGATATATATTTCATTTCTCCCGTTCTTTCTTTGAAAGGAAGAATACCTTTTGTTAATTCCTCATCATTTCCAAGCAGATTAGAAATATCTATAATAGGCTGATATGATACGTATGCGATAAACATTGCAGCAATTATACTTATAAGAAGAATCAAAAGCATTCCCAGGCCAATATAACGAAGAGTCTGGAGAAATATATCAAATCTGTCGGCTGCAGGCGTTATAGAAACAAAAGCGTATCCTCCGAACACGGAGCTTACAGACGAAACAATCAATTTTTCATTTTCTGATTTTGTTTGATATGTACGTTTTTCTTCAAAGGACTCAATATCTTTAATAACATCAACTTCACTTGTATTCTTACCAAAATCCTCTGAATCTCCGCTATAGAGAATTTTTCCTTCGTTAATAAGAATTATATTAAAAAACTTTTCATCGGTTTTATCCATGCTATTTAAAATTTTTCCGAATTCCTTTGCTTTTATATTAACGCAAACATACCCAACTATATTGTCGGGCGTTTCATCTATATAACCATTTATATTTACAGGTCTTACTATTGTAATAAGCTCGGGGTAATATCCCTGCTTATATCTTGGAATACAAGCTATATCATCCAAAGCAACAATGCTTTGGATGAATTCAGAATCATAAAAACTATCTATTGTGGTAAATAAATCTCCGTCTGTAACTCGGTTTCCATTTTTTGAAACAAGATAGACAGAATCTATGTAATCATACACAAGTGTATACGACCTTATAAATTTGCTTAGTGCTTCTTCATACGATTTTGCAACATCTTCGTGTTCTGAAATACAATACTGCATAGAAGAAGATTGTATAGCCATATTAGTAGCAATTGTTTCTGCCGTTTTCAAAACATTAACACCCATATCTTTTACGCGCTCTAAAAGATATATATTGTTACTTTCTATTTCCTTATTAATGTTCTTTTGAATAGTAGTATAATAATTAACACCATTGATCATAAGCACAACAAGTAAAAGGCTGATAACAATTTTTAAATTTCTAATAAACAAACTGTTACGCCCATATTGCTTTACCTGTGCAAATAAATATTTAGTATTTTTAATTAAGCTATAAATTTCAATTCTCTTTTGAAACTTCATACTTTTGTTTCCTCGATAGATTTAATCTGTAAGCTTTTGGAGTTACTCCCATATGCTTTTTAAAGCTCTGCGAAAAATATCTTACAGATGAATAACCGCATATTTTTGTAACTTCTTCAATTGAAACATCTTCGCTGAGAAGCTTTTTTGCATGATTCATCCTCACATCAAGAAGATACGCTATGAAATTCATTCCCGTATACTGCTTAAAATAACGTGAAAAATATGCCGGGTTAAGAAAAACAAAATCTGCAACATCTGCAAGAGAAATATCGTTTCCAAAATTGGCTTCGATATATTCTTTGGCTTTTTCAATAACCATGAAATTATCTTTATTTCCCAAAAGCAGAGTTGAAAGCTTAGTTATCTCTGAAATGATATATTCAGTTAATGAATCAGTATTATTCTGCAGAGCAACACCTTTTTCATAATAAGGGATATATTCTTTATTGTCAAGTATATTTGCCATAGTCGAAATCACATAAAGGCCTATTTCTTTTGCCTTTTCCAGCTCAAGAGAATTTAATTTATCTGATATACTTTGTATAATGCTTTCACTGCAGCTGTCATTACCCATATTAATATGAGTTACCAGAAGCCTGATTTGTTCTTCAAGATCATCAAAATTATTTAATTGTGTTTTTCCTGCTAAAAGCTCTTTTGCATTGTTATATGTACTCTCAACAAGGAAATTAAAATGCAGTTTTAAATTTTCTCTTGCAAAATCGGAAACCTTTTTAAGGTGTGCAGATATCACTTCTTCAAAATTTTCCGTATAAGAAGAAGAAATAACACCCAAAAGCTTTGCTTCACCTTTATCACTAAACACCATAAAGAAATAAATCTTATCGGTATTTTGCGATTCTATAAAGTTTTCTGTAGCTTCATTAAGCTGATCTTTTCCATACATCCAGTTGTTTTCAAGATAATCGCTATAGTTATCCATATAAAGATTTACTATAGCAAATCTGCACTCTGAAAGTGGCATCGTTGTTTCAAGCAATTCAAACTTGGATTCAAGTGTTTCAACATCATTTACTGCTCCCATCAGAATATCTGAAAGAAGTTCATCTTTAAACATTGGCCTGTATTTTTCGTAGTAGGAAACTCGTTTATTTTGCTTTCTTTCTTTCGAAAGTTCATCTGTTGTTGAATTAATAACCGCGGAAAGCTCTTCAAAATCAGTAGGTTTTGTAAGATAGTGTTTAACATTATATGTAAGCGCTTCTCTGGCATATTCAAACTCACGGTATCCACTTAAAATGATAACCTTGGAGGAAGGAAGATTATTATAAACATATTTTGCAACTTCAATACCTGAAACCGTAATCATCTTCACATCTGTGATAATAATATCAACACTGCGGAATTTAAGATACTCTATAGCATCATACCCGTCTTCAAATGTAGCTACTACTTTAACATCAGAATGATTATTCTCAATATATTTAGAAATTCCGTTTCTTATATTAATTTCATCATCAATAATGATAATGCTGTACATATCCTTCCTCCTTGTATGCTTTTACTTTATCTTGGTCCCATCTGATTTATTGGTATCTGACGGAAATTCCTAAAGAAGTTAAACACATCTGATTCAGGTAAAAGCTGATATTCTTTTCCTTCAGAACCATCAAAGCCTGCTTCTTCATAGGTTTTTACAATGTTGTTCTCGTTTATAAGAAGCTTTTCTGCCCAAATATCGAGGTAGTTTCCTCTTTCGCTGTTGATAATCAGATTTTCCGCGAACACATTATTCACAGGTTTTCTCGGCTCATTATCCATTACAGTAACAAGTTCAGGATATTTCTGGTACCATAAATCTTTGCTTTCGTATTCTTTCACCTTATTAATACCATTATAAAAGCCCGACATATCCTTATCTTCGTCGACTCCAATACTCGTCATATAAAGCGAGCCAAGTGTGTTTGCAAATATATTTGATTTAACAGTGTTATCTCGACCACCGTTTATAAATACAGGATATCCGCCAAAATCGGCAAAAACATTTCCTGTTATTTCCATTCCGCTATATAAATCATCAAGATATACTCCATAAATACCCACTCTGTCTTCTACAAAAGATGCAATATCGTGAATATAGTTGTATCTTATCTTAATACCGCGGCTTATCCATGTTCTGCCTGTATAAATTACCGACATATCATCGCCTTCACTAAGAACATTGTATATATCGTTATATTCAATGACATGGTCTGTACCGCCGTAAATTTGTATTGCCATTTGTGGTGCATTTCTTATTGTATTATGGCTTACAGTATTTCCCACGCCCCCAAGGGTTACTGCAGCGTTATAGGTTGTTGTTATGCGCGAGAAATCTTCAAACAAGCAGTTTTTAACAATAGAGTTTCCTCTTGTAAGAGTTGAAGTTTCTCCAGAGTTAAGCAAAATTCCGCCATTTATATGTTTAAATGAGCATCCATCAAAAACAATATTTTTAGATGTGCCTGAAATTGTTGCAACATTTTCTCCTGTGTTTTCAAAGGTACAGTTGATAAACTTTATATTGTTGTTGTTATTTTCCGTCCAGACAGCTTTTCCTCTTGCATTTTTTAAATTAATATTTTCAAAAACTATGTTTGACGCCTCATTAACAAACCAAAATATGGCTGATTTACTATTGGTAATGCTTATTCTTGCTTTAGATAAATCAACATCTTCAGGAGGATACAGATAGAGCATTCCATTACTTCTATCTATATAATACTCCCCGGGAGTATCTATTTCTTCAAGAATATCAAATGCATAAAAATATGCGTTATCTTCAATTTCATAATAGCTTGGATGTTTAACCTTAAGAGTTTCATTTTGTGAATCTATGCTTTCAATTTCAATCGTCTGGTCAGCCCAGGGGTACCTAAAGAAACCATAAATACGTGCTTGAGGTGCATTTCCCCACTTTTTATATCGGTCGTCATCAGGGCTGATAACAAATCCACCGTTTTTCTGCTCTTGTGTAAGAATACTTTCATCTGCTTCAGGATTTAAATTTTTCCCAAAAACAGTGCCTTCATCCACAATAGTTCCCGCATTCATATATCCTGTGTTGGGGTATCTTGCTAAGGTCATAATTTTACCATCTATTACAAGTTCCATTGGCGGAGCTTCTTTCTCGGTAATAGACCAAGGCACATTATAGTAACCTGGTGTGTATATACCATCATAACCTGTAATTCCCTGCTCGACCAGATTAATTTGTACAAGATGTTTTTTTGCTTCCTGATCAATAAGCTTTTCACTTATATTTGTATCTGCTTCAACAAAAGGACCTTCGATTACCTTATCGCCTGTAATAGTAACATCTGCCCCATCTGCAGCCTTTATAACTACAGGAGCATCCTCTGTGCCCCCATGAATCGTTGAGAACGTGGTTTGATATGGGTATATTCCTTCTTCAAGGATTATAGTAATTCCATCCTTGGGATATGGAATATTATTTGTTTCTCTTAAAAGCAACTGTGTGTGAACACTGCCAATACTTTTGAATTTAACACTTGCAGGATTTCTGATAAGCGAGTCAGAGTGTATACCATCGGGCGAAACATAATATATAACCTCATCTTTCGCACCAGTTAAATCTGCCTCGCCTAATGGAGAGAGTTCACTATCCCATGCAAAAAACTTTAAAATCTGATTCTTATAATCAGTTATCTCTATCGAAGTTTCAAATTCTATTTCCCTTTCTTCAAAAGAACCAAGTTCTGTATTGTCAATATAAACCGTATCAATAAGCTTTGTTGGATTATTTTTATTATATAATCCACAAATTAAGCGAAGAGATTTTGCCTCACTTCCGTTTTTAAGTACTATTTTAGGAAATACATCCCCATTTACCAAATGAGTAATTTCTCTATCACTTTCAATATAAGAAACAGAGAATTCACAGTCTTCAAAGCCCTCTGTTAATTCTCCAACAAAAAGATTGTCGGCGTAATATTCACTTTGTGAGCTTATTGTAATATTTGTTAAAAGATTATCTTGTATACCCGCAGTATCGATTGTTGCCCAGATTCTTTTCCATTCTCCATCTTCACGCGTGCTTACGCCTGATACCGCACCATTTTCTGCTGTGATAGAAAATTCATCATTTCCCTTGACAAAAGCCATCACGATATATGTTTTATCAGGTTTAAGGTAAACATTCTGTGATATATCACCATCTACAAATGCTGCATAATTTCCGTCATAAAATTCATCAGAAAGAACTTTGAAATCTCCCTCAAACAATAAATCATCAGCATCTTCAAAGCTTCCGTTTGCAAAAAGATTAGAATCTTCACTTTCAATCATCGGAAGAACTTCTATATCTATTGTTTGAGAAATTTCACCATTAGTTGTTTCAATCATACCTTCAACAGTAACAGTACCTGCCTCAGCTCTTGAATCTATTGTAAGCACACCATTATTTGATATACTAATGCCAACAGGAGAACCAACAATTGAGTATGAATCCATTGTCTGCCTTACTCCCTCTTGTCCACCAAGCTGGTTATATACATTGCTTCTTATGTTAACTGTATTAATTCCATTTCGCGGAACAACACCTGCATTTGAAGCAAAAAGCTCTATAGACGTAGGTTCAAATCCTGTTATATCTATTTCACAAACACTTACATCATCTAAATAAAAATTCAAATCTGCATCAGAATAGTTTGCAAGAGAAATTCTGGAGCTTGTATCATTTTCAACTGTTACAGTACGATAAACATATTCCCAATCCTCAGCGTAGGCTTTAACGCTCGCAAAATCAGAAGAAATACTTTTAGTTCCTGAAGCATTTATATAAATCTTATCTCCATTATATTTTTCGTCTTCAAGTCGCACCCATGCTGAAACAAGGTATATTTTACCTGCTTTAAGACTAACACTCTGATAAAATTGCTCCTGTACATTTGTTCTGCCCCTGACAATGGCAGCACCACTACCTGTGCGGACACATTCATTCTGCGCAAACAAAATGGCCTGTGTGTCCCAATGGATGATTCCGCTTTCAAATCCACCATTTAAAAGAATATTTTCCTTCAAGGGATAATTTGGCTGTTCGTAGCCAAAAACAGACATTCCGGATAATATAGTTAACACTATTAAAAGTGATAAAACTTTTTTCATCATATTATCTCCTCCAATTTTTGTTCATAAATAAAAGTTTAATTTTCAGGAGGGGAATTTCCCTCCCAACATTTTTTACTTTAACATAAACATTCCAAAGCCAACAATTTCTGGAAGCGTTATTGTTGTGTATGTTCCGTCAAATTCAAAGGAAACATCATTTCCTGTTTCCACACATTTTATTTCAGAAAACTTGCCTAAAACTTTAACCTTTTTGCCAGGAAGAATTGAATTATGCTCTTCAACAATCTTGAACCACTTGCCTCTTGGTTCAGGATATGTAACTTTAATATTTAAAAGCTTATAACTATCAGTTTCGGTTAAGCTGACTTTCGATGTTGAGGGTAATTCCTCTTTTTTGATTACAGGATCAAGCATAAACTTTTTAATGATACTGTCTAAAAGCTGTTTATGGAATACTGCAGCATGTCTGTGGTATCCTCCAAATAATTCAAAACCAATATGGCAAATGTTTTTATTTAACACAACCGCATCATAGCTCGACTTTCCCGATGGCGGAAGATATGTATAAAGATGATGGTCAATCCATCTGTAGTCAAAATATGGTCTGTCCCATCTGTCGTCGCAATAATGCTCAATACGTTTTGCAACAACATCTTCTTCATTTTTTGCTTTCATAAGAACGCCAAGAGCGTAATCAGAAAAATCAATAGAAGTATCGCCATAAGCTTCATCCGTAAACTTGTAGCATGTTGCCGTATCTTCATCAAGCCCGCACGGAGTGATAAAATCGTATTCATCAAGCATAAACTTATTTTCTTTTTTATTATAAAGCGAATATGCACTTGAAATCAAGCCCTTATTCTTGCTGATATGCTCTTGAATCTTTTCTTTAAGTGTATCTGTAAGAATTACATTATCGGGAAGGATTAAAAGCTTATATTTGCTGAAATCCATATCCTCATTAATTATATCAAAGGTGTAGCCAAGCTCTGTAAGAATTCGGTTAGCACCGTAATGTTCGTCTGCTAAATATGGAAGATTGTGCGCAATTTTATTGCGAACAACTCCGATGTCGGCACAATACTTTGCACCTTCTGTATATTTTTCGTAAAATTCGGCTTTTGTGAAAACCTCACCTATAGTTTTATAAAGAGGTTTAATAAGACCATTTCGCGGATTCATATGGTCGCCTATTGAAAAACCAATATTATATATAAGAGCATCGAAAAGATCATTTTCCATTGAGGCCTTTTCTTTTATTCCACCAAAATCTCCCCATGAAGCATGGAATCTGCCCGACATATAAAGGCTATCTGGGCAAATATTTCTTTGGTACGAAGCCTGAGGACCTATATAATCGTGGCTCCATCCACCAAATCCACCGGGAAGGCTTTCTATTTCAAAGTGAGTCTGTCCTGCCACAGGAACGGAATAATCCTGCGGCACACCGCTTAAAACGAGGTCCTTGTTTTTGGGAACAACAGCCCTTATATCGCGACCTAAGCTTAAAAGTGAATCATAGTAAAATTTTAAAGTTGCATCATCATCTTTAATATCTATGCCCTGCTCACGCATTTTCTTCAAACACGCGGGGCAGTAGCATCTTGAACAGCCCATACAATCGCAGAAAATTCCATCGCAATCTGTTTTTGTTGCAATTTCTTCTATCATAGAAAGAAGAAACTCCCTGTATGGGGTGTTGTAGCACATACTTCTGTGCTGCCAGTTTTCTTTTACATTTCCTGAGTAAATCTGTCCGTTTGCATTAACGCGACACCAATCAATATGTTTATCTGCCTGCGCATTGTTGATGCCAACGTTAATATAGGCGTTAACCTTAATGCCTCGCGCGTGGCATTCTTTGATGATATCGCGAAGCATATCTCCTTTCATAGTAGGATAAGGAATACCTATCTCTGTTTTAAAATATGCATAGCCAAAATTACACTGAGCAAATGCCGTAACATACTTTACCTTGGCATCACTTAAAGTCTGTGCAAATTCAGCAGCTGAAAATTCGCTTCCAAAATCGTAAACTCCATCGGGAGTGTGAAAATCAATGTGTATTGCTCTTGTGTGTTTTGTCATATTGCATATCTCCTTTATTATCAAAGCTTTTCATTTTTGCAGGGGTGGACTCTGCACCCTCCCGACTTTTTATATATTTGCGTAAGGGCAGAGCCCCTTCCCTGCATTATTTGTAATTTATTTAATTACTTCTTAGTTTTTTTCCATTCATCAATCTGACGTTGTGTTTCTTTAAGAATCTTATCGCTTCCTGCTTTCTTCATCTTTTCGTTTCTTTCTTTAATAAGCTCTTTATAGTTAGGCGTTGCACCAAGATCAAGATAAACATATTCGTTAAATATAGCATCATACTGCGCAAGTTCAAGTTTAATTGGCTGACGATCAAGCGAGAAGCCTGCAAGCGGAGAAACAATCGCATTTGCATTTACTTCATTTAAGATATAATCGTTCCAACCATCAACCTCGTACTGTGTTGTATACGCATTAAATGTGTTACCAAGCGCCCATGCACTGAATCCATAAGCCATATCGCTTGATGTTCCCGGCTGACTTTCGAGCAACCATTCAATTTTTGTATCGTCAATTTTTTTATAGTGCTCTCCCTCAAATCCAAATACAAGAAGGTTGAAAAGGTCCTTACCTTTTGTAGAGTTCATAAGATTAAGAAATTCCATTGCTTTTTCAGGATTCTCACATGTTTTTGCTATAGCTGTATTTGTTGAAGGTCTGTTGTGCGAAACAATAAATCTGTCAAACAGAGCTGTTGAAATAACTTCCATTCCGTATTTCTTACTATCTGTTTCACTTGCTCCCTTAAAGCAGCTGTCTGCCCAAAGAACATAGCCATCCTCTTTACCTTCGTCAAGAGTTATATCTGTAAGAGAAAGAATATCCTTTCTTATGTATCCCTTATTGAACCATTCTGTTACAAGTTCATAATACTCCATACTGTTCTCATGGTTAATAAAGTCGAAAACTTTAAGTTCATCATTATCTGTTTTTACAAATGCATTAGCTGCAACCT
>JAFVPB010000027.1 GCA_017505525.1 Clostridia bacterium | reverse complement strand
GGCAAATTGTTTAACACATATCAACAGGCGATAAATCGCCGCCGTTTGAAATCTCTGAAACTGCTTAAAGATTACTTTGCAAAGGAGGGTATCAAATGGGACGACATGTGAATGCGACAGATATTCCTGTTACTGTAATTGCTGCGGCAACGCAGGGCAAGCCGGAAGCTATTTCCTATGTGCTTAACCATTACAGAAACTACATACGGAAATTGGCTACCCGGACGCTAAAAGACGAATACGGAAACGAATACCTCTTTGTTGATGAAGATATGGCAAGTAGGCTTCAATCAAAATTGGTGTTCAGTATAATTTCCGATTTTAGCATTTTGCCCGCTTAAAGTCATTTTCGGGGGGCGCGTTGCCTTTCCGCGCCCCTTTTATATATTATTATTCTTTTCAAAACGCATTTATGATAATGCGTTTTGAAAAGGCTGATAATAAAGTCTTAAATAAAAATTGTTCTTTGAAAAACACTCCCAGCGAATGGGAGTCATAGATGAAACGGACACGAAAGGTATGAGCCGAGCTCTACGGCAAATACGCCACGACTTCCAGCGGGAACGAGCGATAAATATTTGTACCGTAATTGCAGAGGTGGCTTTCTGCAAGCAAAGACGTTCATACTGAATAATGATACTCCCGCGTTGAACGCCCTCAAAGCATTGCGTGGCGCACCTATAAGCATAGGCCGAGTGGTGAAATTCCCTGTGGAGCTGCAAGCCGGCAGCCGTCCGTTTTTGTCATATAGATTTTTGGATAAATATTTTGATGAAAGAGGTGTGGCCTATGGCTGAAAATACTAAATCCAAAACCAATAAGAATTGTCATAGAGCCGACAGCTCTTTGACGGATAAAACCACTTACGAATTTGATAAAAATTCTTTTATTGTCGAGCCCGTTTTCAAAACGGATAATTCTGAAACTTTAGGAGCTGTCTTACTCCGCCTTATGACACAAAAAGAATAAAAAGTTGCACAACTTTATTCAAACAGGCTGACAAGTCAAAAAAAGCGCGTTATAATATTTATAGGTTAAGTGCTTATTTGACTGTCGGAAAGGAGGACTAATGAGACAGTCGAAAAGTAATAAAAAGAGAGAAACCACAGCGTCATTGTATTTGCGTTTGAGCAGAGACGATAATCTGGAGGGTGAAAGCTACAGCATAGGAAATCAAAAAAAGCTGCTTACAAAGGTAGCAAAGGAAAAGGGATATACAAACTTATTGATTTATATTGACGACGGTATTTCCGGCGTTACAATGAATAGACCTGACTATATCAGAATGATTGAAGATTTTGAAAATAATAAATCTTCTGCACTGTTTGTAAAAGACCTTTCCCGTATAGGCCGAAACTATATTGAGGTTGGAAAACTGACAGAGGAATTTTTACCTGAGCACGATATACGCCTTGTTGCTGTATCAGATAATATAGATACAACAGAGGGTGAAAACGAACTTGCACCTATTAAAAATCTTTTCAATGAATGGTATGCACGTGATATAAGTAAAAAGCGTCGTATCAGCAATAAGATTAAGGGTAATTCAGGTGAGCCGCTTTCAACACCACCTTATGGGTATATGAAAAATCCCGACGATAAAAAGACTTGGCTTATTGATGAAGAAGCTGCAAGCGTTGTCCGCAGGATATTCAGTATGTACTTACAGGATTTTGGAACGGAACAAATCGCTGTAACTTTTGAGCAGGAACAGATATTAACCCCTGTTCACTATTGGGCAAGTAAAGGAATAAGGAAACCGCATAAGAAAATAAGCGAAAATCCTTATGCTTGGAACTCGTCAACAGTAGTAAAGATACTTAATACACAAGAGTATTGCGGCGATATAATCAATTTCAAAACTTATTCAAAGTCATACAAGAATAAAAAGCGTATAGCGAACGATCCCGAAAACATTGTAACTTTCAAAGATGTTAACCCTGCAATTATTGAAAGGGCTGTATATGAGAAGATACAAGAAAAACGGGGCAAGGTCAGAAAACGCAAAAAGGCAGACGGCGAAAAGAATATGTTTTCCGGCTTGCTTATATGTGCGGACTGTGGAAGCAATCTCAATTTTCATTTCAATCAAGGCAACAAAGAAATTACATACTTTAATTGCACAGGGTATAACAGAGGTAAAAGAAAGATTTGTGAATCCTCTCATTATATCCGTACAGATTTTCTTGAACAGGTTGTACTTGGAGAAATCCGAAGATTGACAAGGTTTGCAACAAAGTATGAAAATGCTTTTGCAAAACTTGTTATGGGTAGCTCCTTAAAATCTGCTGAACAGGAAATGCAATTCAAGGAAAGCGAACTCAAAAAGCTGCAAGCAAGAGATAAAGAACTTGACATCTTGTTTGAAAAGATATACGAGGACAACGCAATGGGCAAAATTTCTGATGATAGATTTGCGAAACTTTCCGTAAAGTATGAGGACGAGCAAAAAGCCGTCAATGAAAAGATGCAAAACCTTAAAGACGAAATCTCAAACGGCAAGAGCAAAAATGTTTCAACGGATATGTTTATTGCTACGGTGCAAAAGTACACAAGAGCAAAAAAACTCACTCCGCAAATGCTGAATGAGCTTATTGACAAGATTGAGGTTTACCAATCTGAAAAGATTGACGGTAAGACAGTACAAAGACTTAAAATACATTACACTTGCATAGGAACTCTTGAAATTCCTGATATGGAGTTGATACCTGAAAACAATGTTAAAGTCCATACAAGACAAGGTGTAGATGTTCACTTTGACACAAGAGCCTGTGTAGCAGTATGAAACATATACGGCAATAAAAAACGAGTGTTCTCATAGAACTTCTTAAATCCTATAAGAACACTCGTAATGGTGCGG
>JAFVPB010000022.1 GCA_017505525.1 Clostridia bacterium | reverse complement strand
TTTTCGGGGTCCCCGAAAGTCGCAAGACTTTAAGGGGGAAAGGAGCAAACGAGCGGCAAGTTTAAGTTTTATTAAAACTTAAACCTTAGCGAGCCTTGCGACGCGCGAGAGGCGAAGTTTGTTCGTAGCAAAAAGGCTTAATTATAAAGAAAAATCGAAAACAGAGATATTTCATCCTAAAACACAAAGGTTTTATTTTCATACCTGTTTCAAGCCTTATAATTTTTGACTTTTTGCGTTCTGGAGAATTTAAACATCCCTTTATTATTTTATCTTAAGCTGTCTAAAAGCTCTGTACCCTCTTTAACAAAAAGTTCAGCAACACCTGCCTTGAAGTTTGAACTTCTGGCTTCATATCCACCCTCGTCGTAAGCTTCCTGAGTTGGGAAATATCCGTAAGAACCATTCGTTAATATGCAAGGAAGAACTAAATCCCAGCCTTTTGCTTCTTTAAGGGCGCGTCCCATATAGGTGAAGCCTTCACCGGGAATTGTGATGAATGCAATATTTCCAAGGGCAACACCTGTTATCTTCATATCGAAATGGTCGGGGCCGTTTTCAAGGCGTACCATACGGCCTGCCTCTGCCACAACAGTTGTAAGCTCCATAGCTTTGAATGGAATTTCTTCGTCTTTACCTGCATTATGAAGGTCGTTATATTTATGTGCAAGGGGCATATCCTTTGGATCAGGCATATTTGATGGAACGCTGATTGTTTTTTCAACAACCTTTAATTCATCTACATCAACATAGTTAACCTTGTCGAACACCTGCATTACTGCACCTGCAACAACGTTACCAATGTGGCGCGCATGTCCGTAACCTCTTAAAACATCGTCGAAATCGTTTTCAAGGTCGTTAAGCTCACCAAGTGTTGCATTAACGTTAACGTGGTTTACATCGCCCTGAGCACCGTTAATAAACATACTCTTTACACCGGGAATACTTCTTTCAAAAATTCTTCTTGCAAATCCCGGCCAGTCTGCTGAAATTTTGCATCCGCCAACAACATCGGGATGGTTACCAAAGTTTATAATAACAACGCTTTCTGCACCCTCGCGGTCGAAACGGAGAACATTAACTCTTTCATCAACATCGCCGATAGGAGCTAAAATATCGGGGTTACCAATTCCGGGATTTGTTCTGACCTTACCATCTTTCATTCTGAAACGGCGAACAAACGCAACATTGGGAGCGCTTCCTACTTTCCAACCCATTTTTGCATCCTTTAAATCGTTGAGTGCAAACATAGCACAATCTCTGATTCTGGTACCTAAAAATTCCACATACTTCTGAACAAGAACATTCTTGCTGTCCATCTCGGTTATAGGACCTGTATGTGTGTGTGTAACAGATATAATAATACAATCTTCACTAAGACCTGTAGCTTCTTTGATTAAACCCTTAAAATATGTAATTGCTCCAATCTTAAGTCCGCAATGGTCAACTGAAAGTAAAACAACTTTCTTTCCATTCACATCAATTGCAACTGCATTTACTTCAAGTGCATCAAGAACGGCTTCAGCATAGCGTTCTTTGAAATAGCCTGCTATTGGTGTACCCATCTGAGGTGTAACATCCACTCTTGCGAAACCAACTTTTAAATTAGACATAACTGCATCTCCCATTTTTTATATTTTCTAATTATTTTCATTGTAATTGTAGCAAATTTCCCCACCAAAGTCAAGGAATAATCGGCACTTATTTCCACTCTTTAAGTGCATTTTTAATGTAATCTTCAATCATCTTTTCATCCGCAGAAATTTTTCCCTGTGCATAGCTTCCTTTTCCTCCTCCGCGACCGGAAAATGCTTCATTCATCGTTTTAACCATAGGAGTTACATCTATGTTATTACTGTTAACCACATAAGAATACTCCCCGCTTTCCATTTTCGAGAAAAGCACACAAATATCTCTTCCCTCTTCCACAAACTTGTTTGAAGCATATCTTAAATCATCGTGTGAAAAACCTTCGCCAAAGGCATAAGCATTATTATTGATTGCAATAAGGTTTAACTTGTAAAGAGCCAGCTCTTTTGAAAGAATGTTTTTCTCTCTTGTAAGAAGCGCTATGGTTTCACTCAAATGATTTACGGCATCGAAAAGAGCATTTCTTGGTGCTGATAAAGCTCCCATAAGCTTTTTGTTTTCATTATTTATTTTTGTATAGTCATAAAAGGCATCAATTCCTGCAACCATTTCTATTCTTGTGCCTTTTTTATAAGGTGTAAAATCAATTATCTTGATTAATCCAACCTCGCCTGTTTTGTTAACATGCGGTGCACAGCAGGCGCAACAATCGAGGTCGCCGATTTTCACAAGACGCAATCCAAAAAGAATTTCAAGCTTGCTTCTGTAGTCAATTTTTTCTGCTTCCTGTGCACTTGGGAAAAGAACAGATACATCAAGATTTTCCCAAACGGCTTTATTAGCTAAAAGCTCTACCTTTTCAATATCTTCTTTTTTTAATTCCCCATCAAAATCAACGCGCATACTGTTTTCGCTCATATGAAAACCAACATTTGTGTAGCCATAGAGCGAGTGCACTATTCCCGAAACCATATGCTCTGCCGTGTGGTTTTGCATTCTTTTATAGCGAACTTCAAAGTCCACCTTTCCCTTGACTATGCTTTCTGCTTCAAAAGGCTTTGTGGTTTTGTGAATGATATGGTCATCTTTAGCGATAACTTCCACTACCTTGCTATCATCCAAGCATCCAACATCACTCTTTTGTCCGCCACCCTCGGGGAAAAACGCCGTTTGATTAAGCACAACATTATAATAATCTTCGTCTTTTTCACACGATATAACGATGGCTTCAAATTCTTTAATATATGAATTTTCTTCATACAATCTTTTTGTCATTTTATTTCACTTCCATAAAACTCTTTATTTTTTCTTTATCATTAAAAACCGAATATGCCACAACAAGCTTTGCATAGATATATTCTTTCGTTTCTCCATACATAAAATTCACATCAGCCTCGCCTGTCCTGTGATTTTTAATAGTTGGAACAGTTTCGTAAAGTTCGCCAACTAACCTTGCAGGAGAAAAATAAACATCTATATCTTTATCAATACACATATCTATCATATGAAGCACAGAGTTTCTTCCGTAGCTGTCCCAATGCTTACTTTTTTCACTGCAAGCCGTTCCTGAGTGATACGTTCCGTGAAGCACTGCTGAAAATTTAGAATAATCATATGCATCGTAATTTACGCCAACGTAAGGTTCTATCATCAGAACGCAGTTTTTAAGAAGCCAATCTCCGTAAATGGAAACACTGTTTTTACTTACCCTTTTTTCAATCGTGCTTAAATCTGATACCTCTGAAATATCGATACTTCCGCGGCTGTAAAAATCTTCCGAATAGTTTTTGCACTGTTCTATAGTTCTTCCACGGTGCAAAAGCATTTTCCCATCCGATAAATTCTTATACGGCACATAAACATCAGGCGTAATATTTTCTGCGATGCACTCTACCGCACAACGGAAATTATCGTTTCCGTTTGCACGCGCGCTTTCAAGTCTTTCATTACTCGAAACAAAGAATACGGGCGTTTTTGTATTTTCAAGAACAACTGAAAACAGCGCCGCACTATATGCTAAGCTATCTGTTCCATGAGCAATTATAACTCCGTCATACACTTTTTGACAGGTATACTTTCTATAAGCTTCAATTATTAAGTTCCATTTTTCAACCGTCATATTCTCGCTGAGAATATAAAGATTTTCCGCCAGAGTAAAGTTCACGTCATCTGTGTACGGAGAATCGCTTTTAAGATAGTTTTCCACGAGTAAGCCCCCCGCTTTTCCGTCTATCTTCAATGTTCCCTCGGTGCTCATCGATGTGCAGATAGTTCCTCCAACAGGAATTATTAATATTTCTTTCATAGTTTACCTCTGTGTTGTACTATTCTGATTTTCAAAAAAGCGACTAAAGCCTTCCCATTGGGAAGGCTTTATACATTATTTAAGTTTTTCTTCAAGTGCCTCTTTAATCATCTGCGGATCGCCTGCGCCTTTAAGCTCGCGCATACAAGCACCGAAAAGCGCCTGGAATGCCTTAACCTTACCACCTTTGTAGTCGGCTACTGCCTGCTCATTTGCAGCGAGCACGCTATCAAGCACGGCACCGATTGCTGCTGTATCAACCTTTTTGTCAAGCCCCTGGGCTTTGCAGTATTCAACAGGGTCGACATTGCTTTCTACTACTGCAATAAGAATTTTCTTACCTGCATTACGGTTAATGCTTCCGCTTTCAACCATTTTAATAATAGAAGAAAGCTTTTCGGGAGTAACCGAAAGGTCTTCCATAGTCTTTCCATCTTTACGAAGAATACCTGCACAGTCGGTAAGAATCCATGCTGCAGTATCCTTTGGATTGCAACCGAGTGCTATTGTTTCATCAAGAAGAGTTCCTATTTTCTGGCTTTGAAGAATCATATCGATTTCTTTTTCGGAAATTCCCTCTTCACGGTATTTATCTGCTTTATCGTCGATTGCTACAGGCTTGTTCTTTTTAATTTCTTCAAGCCACTCGTCGTCGATAATAATAGGCATAAGGTTTGCATCGGGGAAATAGCGGTAGTCTGCCTCTGTTTCCTTGTTACGCATAGCAAATGTTTTTCCGCTTGCATCGTCAAATCTTCTTGTTTCCTGAACAAGCTCTTCCGTTTCGTATTCGAGTGCATCAATATGGCGCTGAGCTTCGTAGTTAATAGCTTTTTCAATAGCTTCAAACGAACTCATATTCTTAATTTCTGTACGAACGCCAAATTCCTCGCTACCCTCAGGGCGAACTGAAATATTAACGTCGCAACGCATTGCTCCCTCTTCACATTCGGAAATTCCGCCCGAGCGGAACATTGATTTAAGCTTTGAAAGATAGGTAACAACCTCTTCTGCACTGCGGAAATCAGGCTGAGTAACAATTTCGATAAGCGGCACACTTGTACGGTTGAAATCAACGTACGAGAAGTTTCCGCTGTGAACAAGCTTACCTGCATCTTCTTCCATATGAATCTGCTTGATTCTTACATCTCTCTCCCCTTTTGAGGTTTTAAGATGAACTGTGCCGTTTGTGCAAATCGGGTGATTAAGCTGTGTAATCTGATAAGCACACGGAAGGTCGGGATAATAGTAGTTTTTCTTATCAAAAGTTGTGTAGCGGCTGATTTCACAGTTAAGCATTAATCCTGCAGTAACTGCAAGCTCTACCACCTTTTTATTCATTACGGGAAGCATACCCGGCATACCCGAGCACGCAGGGCAAACACAATCATTAGGCTCGTTAGCCGCACTGTGACCGCCGCACGAACAGAAAATTTTCGATTCTGTGCTTAATTCAACGTGAGTTTCAAGACCAATAACAAGCTCGTAATTCATATTATTTACCCTCCTTTTCAACTGAATGTGCAATGCTTAAAAGTGTGCTTTCGCCAAAGTGATTTCCTATAAACTGAACACCGTCGCTTATAAGAGCAGGAACGCCTATAAGGTTTGCAATCGAAGTGAATTCACTTTCTTCAAAAACCTTACCAAATGCTTCGTAAATATCGTATGCTTCATACTCTGCTTTACTTAAAACAGGAGTTAAAACACAGTCGTATTTTTCCATAAGCTTTTTAAATTCATCATATACTACGCGACGCACGCGAAGCGATTTATCGTAGCAATCGTTGTAGCGGTTCTTTGAAAGAACATCTGAACCGTAGAGTATAACTGCCTTTGTGAGGAAATTAAATCCTTCACTTCTTGAATTTACGTAAAGTTCATCAATATTTTTATATGTTTCACTGCGATGGCCATATTTAACACCATCATAACGAGAAACGTTGTTGCAGGTTTCTGCCGACATTAAAATCTGCCATGCAGTATTTGCAGTTTTAAATAAATCAGATGAAATTTCTTCAACCTGAGCGCCTAAAGCCTTAAGCTTTTCTATATATGCCTTAGTGTTTGCTTTAACACCTTCGTCGCATTTATCGATAAGCTCTTTAATAACGCAAACGCGCTTTCCGCTTATGCTTTCATTAATTGAATAAGCATACGTCTTTTCAGGAAGACTTGTGCCATCTTTTTCATCGTGCCCCGAAATAATTTCTGCAATTTCCTTTATCTTATCTGCATCTTTTGCATAAACACCAAGTTGCTCGCCCGATGCTGCAGTTGATATTATTCCATAGCGTGAAACTGTACCATAGGTTGGCTTAAGGAAATCCACGCCCGAAAGAGCTGCTGCTCTGCGAGTTGTTCCGTTTACGTCTACGCCTAAAGCTGCTACAACATCGCCATCTTTAACGGCTTCTGCTGCTGCGCCATATAATTTTTCTGTTTTTTCTGCATAGTAGGAAAATTCTCCTACTAAATCAAGGCCGAATTCGCCAACGTGTGTTTTACCTTTAACGCTATAGCCTTTTTCTTCAAGGCGTGTTACTGCCTCTGCGCTGAAGAGTGGCTTGAATCCATCGAGCATATATGATCCTGCCGCACTTACTGCGCCTTTAACTAAAATAGTATCGTCAACGGCTATGTTTCCGTTTTTATTAATTTCTTCCATATAATATTTCATCACGCTACACCTCACTTTACAAGTCTTGGCACTTGCCAGCTATCTTCGTTACGTGCCGGAGCACCCTCAAGCAAGCTTTCTCTTGAGAAAGGCTGCTTGCGTTCGTCCTCACGAAGCACATTTGTCATTTGCATAACGTGTACCATTTCGGAAACGTTTTCTGTGTTGCAGTTTTTAAGAATTTCTTCGTTTTTATGCATATCAGCAAAAATCTTTTCAACAACCTCTTCTTCCTTTTCTGTAAGTGCAAGCTGATTTAACTGCTGAGCATTAGAGAAAGTTGAGCGTTTGCCCTGATTCTTGCTTCCTGAAGATGCACTTTGAGTGCCTCTTTGAGCAAGTGCACTGCCGCTTCCAAGAAGGTGAACATCTTCAAGCTGCTGATTTGTAACTTCGCCCGGTGCACCGAGGAGAAGGTCCTGTGCATTACCGTTTAAGGGGAATGCAATAACATCAAGAATTTTCTCTTCGTCTGTAAGGAGCATTACCATACGGTCGATACCTGGTGCCATACCTGCGTGTGGTGGTGCACCATACTGGAATGCATTATAGAGTGCGTTAAAGCGCTTTTTAAGCTCTTCTTCATCGTATCCTGCAATCCTAAACGCCTTTTTCATAATTTCCGTATCATGGTTTCTAACGGCACCGGAAGCAAGCTCTATACCGTTACAAACAAGGTCGTACTGATATGCAAGTACCTCTGTAGGTTCTTTATTTATAAGCGAATCCATTCCTCCCTGAGGCATAGAGAATGGGTTGTGTGTAAAGATTGTGTCGCCAGTTTCCTCATCGATTTCATACATCGGGAAATCAACAACGAAGCAGAATTCAAATGCATCGTCTTTTATAAGGTCGAGCTGGTCAGGACGTGCAAGGTACGAACGGATAAGACCTGCTTTCTTTTCTGTGTCGTTCTTCTTTTCGTCGCAGATGAAGAAAAGTGTTTCTCCCTCTTTAACTTTTGTAAGGGATATAATTTCTTTCTTCTGGTCTTCGCTTAAGAACTTTGCGATAGGGCCTGCGAACACTCCCTCTTTAAGAGTAATATAACCAAGACCGCCAAGGCCTACTTCATCACTCATAGCATATTTTAAAGAATCTTCAAAGAATTTCTTTGACTTACCTGCACAGTTTGCCACAATACCGCGCACAGGACGGCCCTTGAATGCGGGGAAATCAACACAAGCGAAAAACTCAGTTAAATCGCAGATAATAAGAGGGTTACGAAGGTCGGGCTTATCCGAACCGTAATACATCATAGCATCGGCATAGGTAATACGGCGGAAAGGCTTTGGCGTAACCTTTTTATCCGAGAATTTAACGAATGTGTCGTGTACAACGTCTTCACATACATCTAAAACTTCTTCCTGAGTAGAAAAAGCCATTTCAAAGTCGAGCTGATAGAATTCACCGGGAGAACGGTCTGCCCTTGCATCTTCATCACGGAAGCAAGGTGCAACCTGGAAGTATCTGTCGAATCCTGATACCATTAAAAGCTGCTTAAACTGCTGGGGTGCCTGAGGAAGTGCATAGAACTTGCCCGGATGCTTACGGCTTGGCACAAGGAAATCACGCGCACCTTCCGGTGAAGAAGCCGTAAGGATAGGTGTTTGCATTTCAAGGAAATTCTTTTCTTCCATTTTCTTTCTTAAATGGCCGATAATTCTTGAACGCATAACAAGATTTTCGTGATTCTTGGGATTTCTAAGGTCTAAATAACGGTATTTAAGCCTTAATTCGTCCTTACTCTGGCGCGAACTTCTCACATCGAAAGGAAGCATATTCTTGCTTCTTCCAAGAACTGTAAGCTCATCAACCATTAATTCCACATTTCCTGTTGCAATTTTATCGTTAACTGTTTCCGCGTCGCGCTTTTCTACAGTACCGCTTACGGAAATAACAGTTTCCTTGTTTACATTTTTCAATAATTCTTCGTTATGGATTACAGCCTGTGTAACACCCGTATAGTCGCGGATATCCACAAAAATAACACCGCCGTGATCACGAACAACATCAACCCAGCCTGCAAGCTTAACGGTTTTTCCGATGTGTTCTTCACGAATGTCGTTACAAAATAGAGTTCTGTACATAACACTTACCTCCAAAAATAAAAATAAAAGTCCCGGGAATATATATAATATTCCCGGGACGAGCAAACAATAATCAGCCCGCGGTGCCACCCGCATTGAATCTTTAAGATTCCACTTTTAAAATTAAATTTTATATAGTGAAGCGTTCCCATACCTACTACTTACCCGAATGCGCTTTCAGTCCACGACGCATACTCCCTACCGGGCTTTCCAAAAAGGCAGAGTCTTCATTAATATATAATACAATATTGCATCAAAAAAGTCAATAAATTTTTTTGGAAATTCGTAGGATTTATTTTACCCATTCTATTTATATAAGTTCCACAAACACAAATTCATGAGGCTTAATATCAAACCTTAATTCTTTCACATATCCGTTCTTTTTTCCCACGAATAACTCTCTTTCGCTCTTTGCTTCTTTTGCTATATTGCCGTTTACTGTGATAACTGCCTCTTTTATATTATGCTCGGCATTATCAAATGGAGTGTAGTCGATTGCAAGAAGCATTGTTCTGCCATCTTCCGTTTCAAAAAGCGTTGTTCCCACGTTTTCACCTTTAACTATCGGTGAAGAAAGACGAGAGGCAATCTCTGACAAAGCTTTTCTTATAAGAGAACCTACAACGTGAAGCGATTTTGCGTGGCACATATCTCTTGAATCAGATTCGCCAAGGTTTGTTACATCAGCATTCACAAGCGCGCATCTTCCATTTGAGAAAATAACAGGCTCGTTTTTATCTGTTTTCATCACAACCTCTGCGCCATCTGGTTCATACATTAAAAGTGCATCTTCTTCACGCACATATTCTGTTTCGCCATTATATATAATTTCGTTTATACGTGTTTTCTTTTCGATATGCTTAACCCCAAATATGTCCTCTAACCCTGTAACATCTGAAAATGCTATAAGGTTTACGCCCTCGTTATAAAGACGGCGGATTTCGCCCACTGCCTCTGGCGGTGCATTTTTAAGACCGGGAAGCACGATAAGGTCGCACTCGTCACTTTTTAGATTAGCAAGAGATTCGTATTTAATACCAAACCCGCACGAAAGACCTGATTCTCTTGTACATTCAAAGAACACTCCATGCCCCATTTCGCTTCTGTTCATCATTTTGCAATAGCTTTTCGAACTGTCGACAGTGTATATTTTAAACTCATCCTCACAATCAGAATACTCAGCA
Source organism: Clostridia bacterium (assembly GCA_017505525.1). Classification (GTDB taxonomy): domain Bacteria; phylum Bacillota; class Clostridia; order UMGS1883; family UMGS1883; genus UMGS1883. The sequence goes on along the minus strand of JAFVPB010000022.1, from coordinate 28,164 downwards.
AGAAATGCAGTTGTGCGAAGAGGCTTTTTAGGTTTATTCTCCACTGCATATCTCCAGTCGCGCACAAGCTGATGCATATGAGATGATGCTCCTCTGTGAAAGCCATAGGTATTCCAGTAATGGAAGCCATCTTTAAGTTTGTAGGGAGTGTTAAACACATATTCAAACGCGTGCGTTGAATTATAGTAGTCCTCCATACCGTATGCCCCCATAGGCGCGTGGGCAAATTTAACTGCTCCGTCGATACACCCTCCCCTGCTTCCGCTGTACTGCTCGGGATAAACCGTAAGGCGCGGAGAGTGAAGAAGTATTGTCATCAGGCAGAATGCTCCCTTATACGTTTGATAAGAGCAAGCATACGGATAATCTTCAAACACTGAAAATCCCGTAAACACCTCATCCGACAAAGCATCGGCATCACTGTTGCCGTAAGCTTTAATAGAATGGTTTGTAAGTGTTGGTGTAACATAAACGTTAACAGGTCCGTAAACGGCACGCTTAACCTCGGGATTAATCTTTTCAATCATTTTATTGTGCTCCCGTATAATATCGAGTCCTGCCTTGTTCTGATAGTCTATCCATTCGCTATGGTAAGACTTCATAAGGTTTACAAAGTGGTCGAAAGTGAATTTCATACCAGGTTTGTAATCGAGCTTTTCTGCAATTTCAGGATTATCACGAAGGAAATTATCAAGTATTGCAACTCTCTGCTCTTCCCTCATCATAAAGTTGGGGTAATCGAAATGGTCTTGCCTTATCGGGAAAAGCGTGCTTTGGCTTAAATCTAAAACTTCTTCATTAATTGAATTAAAAAGATAATCGCAGTTTTTTACCACGTCGGTATACTTATCAAGGCTCCAGTCCTTACACGTTCTTGAAGAAATCCACGCGAACCACTGCCTTTTGAATTTCTTTGTGAGAAGCCACGTTTTTCTTGTCTGCGCCTCAATCGGTGTATCGGTAACGCAACTATAGTAGTGCGCTATATCACAAGATGGCATAGGATTCCAAAGGTCGAAAGCGTTTCTCATCAGCCATTTCTGTTCGTTCGGCATCGAGAACTGAACGGGGAGTCCGCTTGCTATAACAGGGTTTTCATCAGTGTCCTTATTATATACCTCAAACGCCTTTATATCGCGCGCATAATCTTTTCCGCCGTATTTCACGTTAAGAGCCGTTTTGTAAACTCCCACTTTCATTTTCGATGCCTTAAATTCTGCCTTTACAACGTTATAGCCGTAATCTCCTTTTTCTTTTCTGATAACAGGCGTTATCGTTTCTAAAACCTGTGATTCAAAAACATTTAGTATCTCTGCTTTAAATTCAAGAAAATCGGTATCTTTACGGGTTTTAAAAACATAAGTGAACTCAATATTTTCATCCACATCAAAGTAGTGGTTGTATTTAATATGGTTTACAACGTCTTCCCTTTTGTAGCAATCATCAGGTATAAAATTCATTGCATATTTATTTTCGCTTGAATAAAGCTCGAAAATATCGCGTCCGTCAAGCGGTGCACCCGAATATAAAAGTTTTCCGTCTTTTGCAAATCTGAATTCGCTTGCTCCCTGCTGCGGCGCATAACCCGAGCACGAAAGATTTTCATAGCCGAAAATCAGCTCGATTTCATCATTCACTAAACTTTCGGGAATTAGATATGTGTTTATAATAGGAAGCTCGGTATCGCCAAAAAAGGCTTTCTGGCAATCCCAGTAAATATTGGGGTCGATAAATGCTTTTTCTCCGTCTGCCATTTTATACGTATGGTAAACCCCGCCTTTAGTTCCTATTCCAACGTATGGGGTATCCATCCAGTCCTGTTCTGCTACGTACTGACCGGGCCTGTCGTCGCGGTTAACCTCGCGCGTTCTTGTGCCCCCATCGAGAGTGGCAGTAAGATAGCATTTTTCATCGATTCTATCTATTTCCCAGCTTACGCGGTATGGCATATCTCCGCCGTTTACAAGTGGGATATCGGCAGAAACCTTTTCCATCAGAGTTTTTCGCTTAAATTCTTCATCACTTGAAAAAGCAACGCTATCAAGCTTAAGCTCGCCGATAAAGTTATCACGTTCGACAGCAACTCTTCCCTTTGTGCTTTCCACATCAAAAGAAAATTCAAACCCTGCAACCGAGCCGAATGCTTTTTTGTTTTCGACATTCAGTAAAAACGGATAGAAAGTATCTTCCTTTATTGCGTTTTTCTTTGTATATTCAATAGTTTTTTCTATTTGGCGCAAACTGCAATCTATATCAACAAGCGATATTTTAACGGTTTCATCAAGGTCGTAGAAAAACTTTATTCCTTTTCCCTTACGCGTCTTTTCATCATAGGCAAAGAAAACCGTAAATTTCGGGGGGATTTCCTCCATATATGTGATTTTAAAATCTGTGCGGAAGCTTCCCTTTGTGAAAACAGGGGTATTAAGAATATACACGTTTCCTATTGATGCCATATTAAAGCATCCATCCTCCACCCATGCCGACATATTATCGATAAAAGTGTGCCTTTCCGCCCTTACGGAATAAGGCTGTTTATTTTCATTGCACGAAACAAAGTTATCATAAAGGCTATACATTGTTTTTCCTCCGTATCAGTTAACTCTTTTTCTCACTGCAAATAAAGCACCGAAAACTGTGCATGCCACGCTTAATACAAACAGAGATTTAAACACCATTTCCCATCCGCCGATATCCGCAATAAGTCCAAGTCCGCTTGAACTTATCGTGCTTCCAAGATAGCAAAATCCATTTAAAATTCCCGCAGCTTTTCCAGGGTTAATACTGCCTCTCATTTTAAGAGGAACAATTGAGGTAATTATATTATTTACCGCGTGCATCATACACATCACTATACCAAAGCACACAAGCATAAATAACGGTCCAAGGCTTCCAAGTGTAATTATAAGTAAAATACAGATGGTTGATGCCGCAAAAAACAAAGTGGTAAGCGAAACAAAGTTTTTTATGTATTTGTTTAGTTCAACAGAAATGGTTGCCCCAAGCATACCTAAAATCGGCAAAACAATGGTTGAAAGAATCGAAAGCTCGTCTTTCATACTATATTTTTCCGTTAAAATTGCAGGTACCCAAGTGTTTATTCCGTCTTTAACAAGATTATCAACAACGGCAAACAATGCCATAGCTATAAACAAAGCACCGACTGCCGATATATGAAATTTAGTTTTATCTTCATTTTTTAAAGTTTCTTTTTCAATATTTATTGGCTTATTATTAAAAAGAAGAAACCATAATACCCCTATAAGAATCATTGCCACTGCAGCAAAGACAAACATATATCTGTAGTTTCCAATCCACGCAAAAAATGCACTGCTTCCATAAGCAAAAACCGTGCCCGCTGTGGCTGTTATTCCCATTATAAAAAGGGCACTTTCCATATTTTTCGATTCAATGTTATCGCTTAAAACGTTTATTATCGATGGCCATAAGCACGACTGCAGTATTCCGTTTAAAAGCCACATATATTTAAAAAACGAAAACGGAACAACAAACGTAAGAAGATTTATAATTGCAGCTGAAATAAGAACCAATGGGAAAAGGTATGTTTTATTATATTTTTTACACATAAAGCCGTTTATTACCTGCCCTATGCCGTAGGCAAAAAAGAAACATGTTGTAACAAGGCCTGCTGTGGCGTGGCTTATATTATAGTCATCCATTATCATACTTATATTCGCATTGTAGCTATACCTTCCAAGATAAGCTATAGCATAAACAAGCCAACAAAGCCATATTACAGTTTTTTGTGTGCATCTGCTTCGTAATTTACCCATTAAAAATCCTTCTTTCACTTTTAATACGATTTTCTTAATTATATAAAACAAACAAATCTCTGTCAACCAAAAAGCTCTCGAAATTTTTGCGATTTTACCAATAATAAGATTAAAAATAAACCTCTCAGTTGAGAGGTTTATTTACTGTTATTTATTCAATCCAATTTATCACACACCACTGTAAGCTGAGAAGCCACCGTCAACGGGAATTACAACACCATCGACAAAGCCTGATGCATCTTCATTCACAAGGTATAAAAGCGTGCCTATAAGCTCTTCTGCTTCGCCAAAACGGTTCATAGGAGTTGCTGCAAGGATTTTACCTGTACGAGCTGTGGGAGTACCGTCTTCATTGAATAAAAGAGCTCTGTTCTGGCTTGTTGAGAAAAATCCGGGAGCTATTGCATTCACGCGGATTCCAACGCGTGAAAAATGAACTGCAAGCCACTGCGTGAAGTTTGAAATAGCAGCCTTTGCACCACTGTAGGCAGGAATTTTTGTAAGAGGTGTGAACGCATTCATTGAAGAAATATTAATAATATTTCCGCACTTCTTTTCTGCCATATCACGCGCAAAAATCTGTGTTGGAATAAGTGTGCCAAGGAAATTAAGGTTAAATACAAAGCTTACTCCGTCGGGGTCAAGGTCGAAAAATGTTTTAATCTCTTCCTTAGTGTTTTCAAGGTCTTCAAAATCAAGATATTCTTTGGTTGTTGTTCCGCGGGGGTTGTTTCCTCCTGCACCATTAATAAGAATATCGCATGTTCCGAAATCCTTTAAAACTGCATCGCGAACTGCTTTCATTTCTTCGCTTTTTAAAACGTTAGCCGCATAACCTTTTGCAATTCCACCATCTTTTGTAATTTCTTCAGCAACGGCTTTTGCTGCTTCTTCTCTTAAATCGAGAATTGCAACCTTAGCGCCACAAGAAGCAATGGCCTTGGCAAACATACCGCAAAGCACACCGCCGCCACCTGTTACAACGCAAACCTTATCTTTTAAATCCGTATCAAAAGGGAGTTTCATTATTTGTTACCTTCTTTCTCAAGTGCTTCCCAAATACCCGCGATATACATTGCACCGAGAGCTCTGTCGTAAAGACCATAGCCTGGTTTTCCTGTTTCGCCCCAAATCATTCTTCCGTGGTCGGGACGGATGTAGCCTTTGAATCCGCCTTCGTAATATGCCTTTAAGATTTCAGCTACATCGAGACTGCCGCAAGGTGTGTAGTGGCCTGATTCTTCAAAAGAACCATCAGAAAGTATTTTTATATTTCTGATATGTGCAAAATGGATTCTTCCCATCTTGCAGTATTTTTTAACCATAGCTGTGTAGTCATTTGTGTGTGTGCAGCCGAGCGAACCGCTGCAAAGTGTGAGTCCGTGATGTGTATCATCATAGAGGCTTAAGAATCTGTCGATATTCTTTTCGTTTGTGATGATACGCGGAATTCCAAAAATGCTCCACGGCGGATCATCGGGATGAATCGCCATATTAACATCGCATTCGATGGCAACAGGCATAATTTCCTTTATAAAGTATTCAAGGTTTTTCCACAGACCCTCTTCCCCGATTTCTTTATATGCTTCGATTAAGCCTGAAACCTCTTCGGGAGAATATGATGAATCCCAGCCAGGAAGTGTGAGCTTTGTGGGGTCCATCTTGCTAACATCTTCAACATGGTAAACAAGTGAGGTCGACTTATCCTCGTTTACCCATTCAAGATTAGAACGTGTCCAGTCGAAAACAGGCATAAAATTGTAGCAAACACATTTTACTCCCGCTTTACTAACCTTGCGGATATTTTCCTTAAATATTTCTATGTATTCTTTGTATCTGCCTCTGCCGAGCTTTATATCCTCGTGCACAGGAATACTTTCGATAACTTCCATCGTGAGACCGTGGGAGTTGCACTCGTTTTTAATATCCGCTAATTCCTCATCGGTCCACACTTCTCCAACCGTTTTGTAAACGGCAGTTGTAATGTCCGATACGCAAGGAATCTGACGAATTTTTTCAAGTGTTACGGGGTCATCTTTCCCGTACCATCTGAAGGTCATCTTCATAGTATCATTCCTTTTTCATTTATTTAAAATATTTAATTCTTTACATACCAGAATTATTATAGCAAAACATACAAAAGCTGTCAACCGCTATAAGTCGGTTACATTCCGCTTTAGAATACTTTATTGATTACTGAAATCAAGAGGTTCGTATTCCTGAAGTTTTGCAAGAAATCCTTTCTCGTAAAGAGCATTTTGTATAATTTCAAGCGTTTTTGAATCCTCTGCCGAAACGGTGTGATAGTGATAGTTCGAGGTGATATTCTTCAAAAGAGTTGATTTTCCCGATTTCATATCACTCATATATTCTAAAACATCGCGGCGGCTTTTCACATTCATCGGTGCTTTAACCACACCATAAACCTTGTGATACACGAAAACATCTTCCACTTTTCCGCCCAAATCAACAATAAGGTTTAATTCATCCTCCACCTGTTCATCAGTGTGATGAATTTTAAACACACGGGTTTTTTCATCATTTTTTTGAAGCACATATCCGCTGTGAACAGAAACAATATTCTCTCCGTTTGCACGTAAAATTGCAATATCCTGCACTATTACCTGACGGCTGAGTGAGAATACCTTTGCAATTTCAGTTCCGCTTAACGGTCTGTCTTCTTTTTTTAATAATTCCAGAATTTTAACTCTGCGCTCGTTTGCGTTCATAAAATTCTACCATCCTTACTAACATCTTAATTTATACAACGTGAAGATTTTTCAGCGAAACATCTAAAATGGGTGCTGAATGCGTGAGTGCACCGCTTGAAATATAATCAACTCCCAGAGAAGTTAATCGCTCGATGTTTTCTCTTGTAACGTTTCCCGAAACCTCGATTTCGGCTTTGCCATCTATAATTTTAATTGCTTCTTTGATTTCGTCAGTTGTCATATTATCAAGCATTATTATATCGGCTTTTGCCTCTACTGCTTCGCGCACCATATCAAGAGTTTCCACTTCAACTTCAATCTTGCGAACAAAAGGTGCATATTCTTTTGCCATACGGATTGCTTCAGTTACGCTTCCCGCTGCGCCAATGTGGTTATCCTTTAAAAGCACACCATCAGAAAGATTATAGCGGTGGTTTTTACCCCCACCGATTCTAACGGAGTATTTTTCAAAAAGGCGGTTATTCGGCGTTGTTTTTCTTGTGTCGAGAAGTGTGGTTTTTGTTCCCTCTAAAAGCTTTGCCACACTTTTTGTGTAGGTTGCAACGCCACTCATTCTTTGAAGATAATTCAGCGCTGTGCGTTCGCCGCATAAAATTGTGCGGATTTCGCCCCTTACCTTTGCAAGAAGCTGCCCGTTTTTAACAATTTCTCCATCACGCACAAAAAATTCTATTTCTGTTTTTTCGTCTAAAAGTTTAAAAACTCTTTCAAAAATCTGCATTCCGCAGATAACACCGTCTTCCTTACAGATAAGCTCGGCTTCTCCAATCTGGTTTTCGCGCATTATTGCATTTGCCGAAACATCTTCGCTTGTTACATCTTCACGAAGAGCGCTTAAAATAAGTGGGTCGGCATTTAATTTAAGTGTTGCTTCATCAAACATATTATTTATTTCCCTCTCTGATTATATTTTTTGCTATATTTTTGTATTCTTCTTCAAGCTTTTCAGCATCTTTATATTCTTCGAGCCCAAGAGTTTTAATATATTCCCCATATGAATTTTCAAATTCATAGTTTTTCTCTATATCCTTTGCTGCACGCTTGCTGAAAACTAAGCTTTCCAGAAGCGAATTACTTGCCAGGCGATTTTTACCATGAACTCCGTTGCAGGCTGTTTCTCCCACTGCATAGAGCTTATCAAGCGAGGTTTTGCTTTCATAATTAACCCACACACCGCCCATAAAATAGTGCTGGGCAGGAACAACGGGGATCCACTCGCGCGTAGCATCGTATCCGTTTTCTTTGCAGTGCGCAAGAATATTAGGAAAATGCTCGTTAAGAGTTTTATTATCTATGGTTGTTAAATCCTCCCACACAAATTCTGTGCCGTCTTTTTTCATCTGCTCTTTTATAGCTTTTGTTAAAACATCGCGCGGAGATAGCTCGTTGGTGAAGCGGTTTCCGTTTTTATCGCGGAGAACTGCACCCTCTCCCCTTACCGATTCAGAAATTAAAAAGCTTCTGTCTTCATTTGAATAAAAAGTGGTGGGATGAATCTGCACATACGTTATATCACGAAGCTTTATATTGTGCCTTGCACTTATTGCAATAGCATCTGCCGTAAGATGGCGGAAGTTTGTTGAATGCTCGTAAATTCCGCCCACACCGCCTGTAGCCAAAACAGTGTAGTCTGCTTCAACGGTTTCAACTTCTCCGTCTTTTGTTCTTATAACTGCACCAATACATTTTTCATCTTTTTCAATAATATCAAGGAGCGTTGTGTATTCTAAAATCTGTATATTGCTTCGTTTTTTAGATTCTTTTAAAAGAGTTAAAGTGATTTCCTTGCCTGTGGCATCTTCACGGAAAACTATTCTCTTCTGGCTGTGAGCGCCCTCACGCGTGTAGGCAAGAGTTCCATCTTCATTTTTATTAAACTCTGCCCCGAAACTTACTAAATCCGCAAGCACATCGCGGGAGTTTTCAATCATAAGCTCTACAGATTTCTTATCGTTTTCATAGTGCCCTGCACGCATAGTATCTTCAAGGAAGCATTCGAAATCTTCATCATCTCTCTGCACACACATTCCACCTTGTGCAAGGAATGAATCACTGCTTTCCTCATCTGATTTTGTGATTATTGTTACGTTTAAATTCTTCGGCAGATTAAGTGCACAATAAAGACCTGCACATCCGCATCCTGCTATTAAAACATTAGTTTTCATATTATTTCGTCAGCTCCAGCATACGCTCCAGCGGTTTCGTGGCAGCGTTTATTATCTCTTGATCAAGTTTAATTTCGTTCTTTTCGTATTTTAGTATATCGTAAAGCTTTTCCAGATTAACAAGCTTCATATCAAAGCAAACCTGTTTTTCACGAACGGTATAGAATTTTTTATCGGGATTTTCTTTTTCAAGTTCATAGAAAACACCGTCTTCCGTACCGATTAAAAATTCTTTATCTTCACTTTGTGAAACATAATTTATTATATCTGCAGTGCTTCCCGTAAAGTCAGAAAGCTTCACTACAGCCTCTTCACATTCGGGATGAACAAGAAATTTTGCATTCGGATGTTTTTCTTTACTTGAAATCACATCATTTTCCGTTATTTCGGCATGCACAGGGCAATAGCCATCGTTTAAAATAATATTTTTATCTTTTACCTGCTTTTTCACAAAGCTTCCAAGATTTTTATCAGGAACAAAGAAAATGTTTTTATTAGGAAGTTTTTCCACTATTTTTACAGCGTTTGATGAGGTTACGCACACATCACAAAGCGCCTTGATTTTTGCAGTGGAATTAATATAGCATACTACGGCTAAATCTTCGTATTTACTTCTCATTTCCTTTATTTTCTCTTCCGTTACCATATGCGCCATAGCACAATCTGCATTCAAATCGGGCATAAGCACTTTTTTATCGGGATTGAGAATTACGGCACTCTCCCCCATAAATCTAACCCCGCAGAAAACTATAATATCAGCTTTCGTTTCCTTTGCTTTTTTGCTGAGATAATACGAATCGCCTATATAATCTGCCACAGCCTGCACCTCTGCGGGTACATAGTAGTGCGCAAGAATAACTGCATTTTTTTCTTCTTTTAATTTTTTGATTTTCTCTGTCATAATATCTTACCTTTACAAATAAAAAATGAGGATGCTTAAATTAAACATCCCCATTCTACCATATGTATATACATCTGTCAAGACAGTTCTTTCTTTTCCTTATATATTCCCCTTTTTTTAACTATTATCAGAATATAAACAAGCGGATATATTATATTTAACAAAAGACCTGCTCTAAGTGCGTTACTTCCAAAAATTTTAAGTGATGCAATAATTCCCGTAAGAAATGGCCCGATTGAACAGCCAACATCTCCGAAAATTGCAATCATACTATACATTGCTCCGCTGCCGTTCGGGAAAATCCTAGATGCAAGGTCAACCGTTCCCGGCCACAGAATGCTTACAGCATATCCGCAAAAAGCACATCCCAAAAGTGCAATATACGGATTTTTTGAAAGTGCAGCCGCCACATAGCAAAAAATACAAAGCACGCCGCATATAATCATATGCTTTTTATAATTAAGGTTATCTCCCTTAATCCCAAAAACAGTTCTTCCTATCCCCATAAAAAATGCAAACAGACACGGGCCAAGCAAATCACCCGTAAGCTTATCAATTCCAAGCGCATTTTGTGCAAAGATTGATGCCCACTGCCCCATTGCCAGCTCGCTTGCGCCTGCGCAAACCATCAAAACTGCAAGGCATATAAAAAGGCTATTCTTTAAAAGGCCAACACCATTTTCTGTTTTTCCTTCACTTTCAGGCGGTGCAATTGGTGCTTTTAAAAATATTATACCATTTATAAGAGGAATTAACCCCCATATTGGAGATATGTATACCCACGAAGATGCACCAAACACTTTTAATGCAAGCGTGGTTAAAAGCACAACAAAAAGCTGCCCCCAACAGTAGAACGAGTGCAGAAAAACAAGTCCCTTTCCCCCTGATGGAATTGATGCCATTATAGGGTTAATTACAACCTCGATAAGACCTGCACCAACAGAATATATCGTCGTTGCAATACATATTCCTAAAAATGCATTCGGCAGAATATACGGAAGCACACTAAGGAGCATAAGTCCTGTTGCGGCAAAAATCTGTGAAAGCACTGCACTTACCCTGAAACCAATTTTATCAAGAAAGAAAACCGATATAATATCAGTTCCTAGCTGAACCAGAAAATTAATAAGGACAAGCGTTCCTATAAGAGCATAGCTGATATTAAAAGTATTCTGAAAGGTTACAAAGAGAAGCGGAGCAAAATTAATTGCCACCGCTTGCGTAATGTAACCTGTATAACAACATATCTTTGTGATTTTATAACTCATTTTTTATGCCGTTTCTTCGCCTTCTCTGATAAGGAAAGGCTCTTTCCCTTCAAATGTTTCTTTTGTGAAAATTGCTTTTTTAACAGTTTCATCAGATGGAATTTCATACATAGCATCTGAAAGCGTTTTTTCAACTATCGCACGAAGTCCTCTTGCGCCTGTTTCACGCTCGATAGCTTTTTTTGCGATATAGTCAAGGGCGTCTTCTGTGATTTCAAGGTCAACCCCGTCGATTTCAAACAAGCGCTTATACTGTTTTATAAGAGCATTCTTAGGCTGTGTGAGTATTTGCTTAAGCGCCTCTTCATTAAGCGAATCAAGAGTTACCACAACAGGCACTCTGCCCACAAGCTCGGGAATAAGACCAAATTTAAGTAAGTCCTGAGGTTCAACACTGTGGAAAGTTTCTCCCACGCTGCGCTCTGTTTTACTCTTTACATCAGCACCGAAGCCTACTCCCTGCTTTCCTATGCGCTTTTCAATTATCTTTTCAAGACCTGAAAAAGCTCCGCCGCATATGAAAAGAATGTTTGTGGTATCTATCTGATAAAATTCCTGATGCGGATGCTTTCTTCCGCCCTGCGGAGGAACTGATGCAACCGTTCCCTCAAGAATTTTTAAAAGCGCCTGCTGAACACCCTCACCGCTGACATCACGTGTGATAGAAACGTTTTCGCTCTTTTTTGTAATTTTATCTATTTCATCGATATAAATAATTCCGCGTTCTGCCTTTTTTATATCGTAATCTGCAGCCTGAATAAGCTTTAAGAGTATGTTTTCAACGTCTTCTCCAACGTAGCCTGCCTCAGTAAGGCTTGTTGCATCGGCAATAGCAAAAGGAACCTCAAGCACCTTTGCAAGAGTTTGAGCAAGAAGTGTTTTACCACTGCCTGTTGGTCCTATCATTAATATATTACTCTTCTGGAGCTCAACATCATCTTCCTTAGGCTTTGCATTAATTCTTTTATAGTGGTTATACACTGCTACAGCAAGGCTTCTTTTTGCCGCACTCTGCCCAATTACATAATCATCGAGCACATCCTTGATTTCCTTTGGAACAGGTGTTTTAAAAGGCGTATTGCTGCTTTCTTCCTGGTTGGGAACTTTATCATAGTCGCCCTCAAGAATATCCATGCAAACCTCTATACATTCATCGCATATATAAACTCCAGGTCCTGCAATAAGGCGTTCAACCTCCTGGCTTGCCTTTCCGCAGAACGAGCATTTAATGTTATTTTCGTCGTTTTTCTGCAAATTAATCAATCCTCCCAAGCATTCACAAGAGGCTGCGGTATGCCACAGCCTCTTGTGTGTTTTAATTATTATTTTGCATTAGTGATAATTTTGTCTATCAAGCCGTAATCAAGCGCCTCCTGAGCCGACATAAAGTTGTCGCGCTCGGTATCACGCACGATTTCCTCGAGAGGACGGTTTGTATTTTCGCTGAGGATTTTATTAAGTTTATCCTTCATACGAAGAATTCTGTCGGCATGGATTTTAATATCCGTTGCCTGCCCCTGCATTCCGCCGAGAGGCTGATGTATCATAATTTCACTGTTTGGAAGAGCAAATCTTTTTCCCTTTGCACCTGCTGATAACAAGAACGCACCCATACTTGCCGCCATACCTACGCAAATTGTAGATACATCGCACTTGATGTAGTTCATAGTATCGTAAATTGCCATTCCCGCTGTGATGCTTCCGCCGGGACTATTGATATAAAGCATAATATCCTTATCGGGGTCTTCACTTTCGAGGAATAACATCTGTGCAACTATTATACTTGCAGTAGCATCGTTTACCTCCTCGCCGAAAAAGATTATTCTGTCTTTTAAAAGACGAGAGAAAATATCGTAGGAGCGCTCTCCCTGATTTGTCTGTTCAATAACGTATGGAACTAAGCTCACTTAATTTACCCCCTTAAATTTTCCTTTCGGACTGTCAAGTTGTATAAACCTTATTTATCTTCCTTGTCAGCGGCTTTTTTTGTAGTTGTCTTTTTAGCTGTTGTTGCTTTTGTGGTTGTTGTTTTTGTGGTTGTTGTTTTCTTTGCTGCAGGCTTCTTTTCAGCAGTTTCCTTTGCTTCAGCAGCCTTCTTTGTTGTAGTTGTTTTCTTTGTAGTTGTTGTCTTCTTTGCTGCAGGCTTCTTTTCGCCGTCTTCAGCCTTTTCTTCCTTAGCAGCTGCTTTCTTTGCCGCAGGCTTCTTAGCCTTTGTTGCCTTTGCATTTGCTACAAGCATATCGATTGTCTTGTGAATCTTAAGGTCGCCCTTTAATGCTTCTGCGTTTGCAGCCATAAGCTCCTTAACCTTTTCAACTTCCATGCTGTACATATCAGCCATCTTCTTGTATTCTGCTTCAACATCTTCTTCTGTTACTTCAATTGCTTCTGCCTTTGAAATTTCAGCAAGAACAAGCTGAGTCTTAACAGTCTTTTCAGCAGTTTCCTTAAGCTGTTCGCGAAGACCATCCATTGTCATGCCTGTGAACTGTAAGTACTGTTCAAGAGGCATACCCTGGCTCTGCAAACGATAAGAGATATCCTGAATCTGGTTATCAATCTGCTGCTTAATCATGCATTCGGGGATTTCAACTGTTGCATTTTCAACTACAACATCAACAACTGCATCCTCAAACTTACGGTTAGCTTCTGCTTCTTTACCCTTTTCAAGCTTTGCCTTTGCATCTGCACGAAGCTCTGCAAGAGTATCAAATTCGCTTACGTCCTTTGCAAATTCATCATCAAGCTCGGGAAGTTCTTTCTTTTCTGCGCTGTGAACTTTACACTTGAATACTGCAGCCTTACCCTTAAGGTCTTCTGCATGATACTCTTCAGGGAATGTAACATTTACGTCGAATTCTTCGCCGATTGTTTTTCCTGCAATCTGCTCTTCAAATCCTGGAATAAAGCTGTTTGAACCAAGAACAAGGCTATAGTGCTCGCCCTTGCCGCCTTCGAATGCTACACCGTCAACCGAGCCTTCAAAGTCAAGGTCAACCTTGTCGCCCATTTCAAGTGTGCCTTCTTCAACAGTTGTAACGCGAGCTGCATTATCCTGCATTCTCTTGATTTCGCCTTCAACTTCTTCCTCAGTTACAGTATTAACATCTTTCTGTGCGCTTATTCCCTTATATTCGCCTAAAGTAACCTCGGGACGAACTGTAACAAGTGCGCTGAATACAAAATTCTCGCCCTTTTCAAGCTTAACAATGTCGATTTCGGGCATTTCTACAGCTTCTATATTTTTTTCCTGTATAGCTTCATCATATGCATCAGGAACTACAAAGTTTATAGCGTCGTCATAGAAAATTGCCTCTGTGTAGAACTTTTCGATAATCTTTCTTGGAGCCTTACCCTTTCTGAATCCGGGAATGTTAATCTGCTTAACATTCTTCTTGTAGCTTTTTTCCATAGCTTTTTCGAATTCAGCGCTTTCCACCTCAATTTCGAGATACATTCTCTTGTCTTCACGCTGTTCAACTTTTAATACCTTCATATTTGTTTCCTCCTATTGTTTAGTCAAACACGCTCATTCGTGTTTTTTATCTGACTATTCTCATACTATATCAGCTAATAGTTATATCATATATTACCAATATTTGCAAGTGTTTTTTTAATATTTCTTTTAAATTATCTTAATTGGCTTAAATCTAAGGAAATCTGCCGATACAAGCAGTGCGTTTTCAAACGACGAAGTGTAGTCCTCTGCCCTTCTTCCATGAAGATGACCAAACACAACTTTATATGCTCCATAGCGATTAGCAATCTCCATAAATTTATTATCAGGCGGATAGTGGAGCGTGGCTATCACGGTATCGGAGAGCTCTTTTGCCGCTTTCAGCGATGTTTCAAATCGCATAAGTTCGCGGTTATATATTTTTTCATCTTCTTTTTTAAAAGCTTTATCGGTTGGAAGTATCCACCCTCTCGCACCGCAAACGGCAACACCATCACACAAAAATGCATTATTCTGTAAAAAAGAAATTTTTCTTATGTCGTTTGCTTCTAAAAACTCGCCCATTTTTTTCTTGGTAGACCACCAATAATCGTGATTACCTTTTGAAATAAGCTTTGCTCCCGGAAGAGAATCAAGGAATTTAAAATCGTTGAGCGCTTCTTCAAGATATGTTGCCCAACTGAAATCACCGTTTATTATAACAAAATCATCCTCTTTAACCGCATTGTTCCATTCATATTCAATTTTTTTTACGTAGTCGTCCCATCTCCCGCCAAAAATATCCATAGGCTTTTCAACGCCCAAAGGAAGATGCAGATCGCTTAATGCAAAAATTGCCATATTCTTCTCCGCATAAAAAAATTATTTTTTTCAAATACTTTTATTGTAACCACAGGGTTACATTTCGCCTTATTCGCCCACAGATAAGCGCGTTTTTATTTTTTGTGGGCAGAAAGGCTGTTTATAAAATGACAAATTCTAATTCACAAAGGCCTATCAGCGGTGTTAAATGTGTTGTAACTGCTTGTGTTCATCACACAGAAAACGATGAATGCCTTGCAGGTAGCATCAAGGTTGGCGGACATAACGCCACAGATGCCTGTCAGACAGACTGCGAAACATTTGATAAACGCGAATGTTGTAACTAACATTAAAACAAAGGGGTGTAAAAAACAGAGTTTTTTGCACCCTTTTGTAATTTGGAGAAATTAAACATCCCCGTTTGAGGGGATTGGAGAAATTTTTCAGAACGTACAAACTGAGCCAAGCAAAGCTTGGGTTACCCGAAGCGGTATATAGATACCGCGAGAGGCGAAGTTTGTTCGTAACAAAAAGGCTTCTTTATAAGGAAAAATCTAATTAAAAGAGATTTTTCAACCGAATAAAATATTCTAATATTTATCAACTATCTTATTTTGTATTTATACTGCCTTTTTGTGTTCTGGAGAATTTAAATATCCCCGTTTAGTTCATAAGAAATTCGCTGATTACTGCTCTCATCTGGTTTTTATCGCATACCATTTCAAATCTTACTTCCTTTTCTTCAAGGTCTGCAAGTGATTTTGGAATACGCAAGTCATATTTTTCGCTGAGACGCTCGAGAAGTCTGAATTCGTCGAGATCCTGAATTCCTTCTTTGGATTCAAGCGAAGCTAAAACGTCGCCGTTAAATTTAAACGGGCTTGCAGTTGAAGCTATAACTGTCTTTGTGTTGTCTCCCGTGTTCTTTACATAATCATCGTGAACGCTTACTGCAACGGCAGTGTGTGTATCTATCACATAGCCATATTTTTCATAAGAATTCTTTATAGCACCGCTGCATTTTTCTTCGTCGGCATATCCACCATAGAAGTTTTCGCTTACTGTAGTTTTAATTTTGGGCGAAACTTCATATTTTCCGTCTTCGGTAAGTTTTCTCATATACTCTGCAACCTCTGCACTGTCTTGAGAAATCATATATAATAATCTTTCAAGGTTTGATGAAATAAGTATATCCATCGATGGTGAAGAAGTTAAATAAAAATCTCTGTTTCTGTTGTAAACTCCCGTATTTATAAAATCTGTAAGTACGTTATTCTTGTTAGATGCGCAAATAAGCTTTTTAATGGGAAGTCCCATACATTTTGCATAGTATGCCGCAAGGATATTTCCAAAGTTACCTGTGGGCACGCAAACGTTAATCTCTTCTCCGGGTTGAATTTCTTCTGCCTTAAGCATATCGCAGTAAGCCGAGAAATAGTAAACAATCTGAGGAACGAGTCTTCCCCAGTTGATTGAGTTTGCCGAAGAAAGTGCTTTACCCTTCTTTTCAAGCTCTTTTTCATATTCTTTATCTGTAAATATTTTCTTAACGCCACTCTGTGCATCGTCAAAGTTTCCGTTAACTGCACCTACAAAAACGTTTGAGCCAGCCTGAGTGCACATCTGAAGCCTTTGAATGCTGCTTACACCGTCTTCAGGATAAAAAACTATGATTTTTGTTCCCTCAACATCGCGAAAGCCCTCAAGAGCCGCCTTGCCTGTATCACCGCTTGTAGCGACAAGAATAACTGTTTCGCGCTCAAGCCCCTGCTTTTTAACAGATACATTCATCAAATGAGGAAGTATCTGAAGCGCCATATCCTTAAATGCACATGTTGGTCCGTGCCATAATTCAAGAATATATTGATTTGCATTCATTTTATAAACAGGTGCAATTGCATCTGTTTCAAACTTTTCCTTAGTATATGCCGAATTAATACACTTATTTAATTCTTCATCAGTAAAATCCGTTAAGAATCTGCCAAGAATTTCTTTTGCTCTTTCCCTATAGCTCATTTCCGCCATATATTTAATATTTGTAAGTGATATCTTGGGTATGCTTTCGGGAATAAACAACCCTCCCTCAAAGGAAAGTCCCTTTGCTATAGCTTCCGAGCTTTTTACACTTATATTTATGTCGCGTGTACTTGTATAATTCATAGTTTCTCCTTTCAAACACCAGAAACTTATTTAATAACAATATTTACAAGCTTGCCTGGGACAACGATTACTTTAACAATTTCTTTTCCCTCAATCAAAGCTTTAACATCGCTGTTTTCCATTGCTTCTTTTTCCATTTCTTCGCGTGAAAGATTAGCATCAACAACCATCTTTGTTTTTACTCTTCCGTTAAGCTGAACTACGATTTCAATTGTTGAATCAACGCAAAGCGCCTCGTCATAGTTTACCCAGTTTCCATCAGAAAGAATTGTGCCGAAAAGTTCGCTATATAATTCTTCCGTCATATGAGGAGCAAACGGATTAAGAAGAGTAAGAAGAGCTTTATACTCAGCTTTATTAATTCTGCCAACCTCATAAATCTTATTAACCAAAGTCATAAGAGCAGCAATAGCTGTGTTGAATTTCATACTCTCAATGTCGTTTGTAACCTTTTTGATTGTTTTATGCATAATGCTTGTAAGCTCTTCACTGTAGGTATCTCCGTCAACAAGCTTTGTGTGAAGTTCCCACACTCTGTCGAGGAAGCGCTTACATCCTTTCATACTGCTTTCATTCCACGGAGCTGCCTGCTCGTAGTCGCCCATGAAAAGAACATATGCTCTTAAAACATCGGCACCATATACGTCAACCACATCATTAGGGTCAACAACATTACCTTTACTCTTACTCATCTTCTCGCCGTCAGGCCCTAAAATAAGTCCTTGTGCAGTTCTCTTTGCATAAGGCTCACTTGTTGGAACAAGACCTAAATCGTAGAGGAACTTATGCCAGAAGCGCGAATAAATCATATGCCTTGTAACGTGCTCCATACCGCCGTTATACCAATCGACATTCATCCAGTATTTAAGTGCTTCCGCAGATGCAAATTCCTTATCATTGTTAGGATCGCAATAACGGAGGAAATACCATGATGAACCTGCCCACTGAGGCATTGTATCTGTTTCTCTTCTTGCTTTGCCGCCACATTTGGGGCAAGTGCAGTTAACGAACGATTCAATTTTTGCAAGAGGACTTTCTCCATCCGAGCCAGGCTCGAAATTATCTACAGGAGGAAGTCTTAAAGGAAGTTCTTCATAAGGTACGGGAACAATTCCGCAAGATGGGCAGTGAACAATCGGGATTGGTTCTCCCCAATATCTCTGGCGGTTGAATGCCCAGTCTTTCATTTTATACTGAAGGCCTTTTTCTCCGCATCCCTTTTCTTTAAGAATTTCAATCATTTTACTGATTGCTTCCTGCTTTGTTTTTATTCCGTTAAGCACACCTGAATTTACCATTTCGCCATCGCCTGTGTATGCTTCTTTTGAAATATCTCCGCCTTTTATAACTTCGATAATATCAATACCGAATTTCTGTGCAAATTCATAGTCGCGCGTGTCGTGAGCAGGCACAGCCATAATAGCACCTGTGCCGTAGCCCATCATAACATAGTCGGAAATATAAACAGGAATTTCCTTTTCAGTGATGGGATTAATTGCAGTAATACCGTCTATCTTTACGCCTGTTTTATCCTTTACAAGCTGAGTGCGTTCAAACTCGCTCTTCTTGGCGCATTCCTTTTTATATTCTTCAAGAGCATCAAAGTTTTTAATTGAATCCTTGTATTTTTCAATAATCGGATGCTCAGGAGCAATAACCATAAATGTAACGCCGTAGAGAGTATCGGGACGAGTGGTGTACACACGAAGCTTTTCATCATTTTCCTTTATTGAGAAGTTAACAAAAGCACCCTCTGATTTACCAATCCAGTTTTTCTGCTGAAGCTTAACATTCGGAAGATAATCAACGGTTTCAAGACCCTCCAAAAGCTTATCAGCGTATTCAGTAATTCTTAAGTACCAAACCTCTTTGGTTTTCTGAACTATATCGCTGTGGCAGATATCGCACTTTCCGCCCTGTGAATCTTCATTTGAAAGCACAACCTTACAGCTCGGGCAATAGTTTACAAGAGTGGTATCGCGGAAAACAAGCCCGTTTTCAAACATTTTAAGGAAAATCCACTGTGTCCACTTATAATAGTTTTCATCAGTTGTATCTACCACTCTCGACCAGTCGAAAGAGAAACCAACCCTTTTAAGCTGGCTTGTAAACTTAACTATATTATTATCTGTAACTGTTCTTGGATGAACGCCCGTTTTAATAGCAGTGTTTTCAGTTGGAAGACCGTATGCATCAAATCCTATTGGAAAAAGAACATTGTATCCCTCAAGTCTTCTCTTTCTTGAAACAACCTCAAGGCCTGAATATGCCTTGATATGACCAACGTGCATGCCGCTGCCCGATGGATAAGGGAATTCTACAAGTGCATAGAATTTAGGCTTTTCAGAATTGTTTTCTGCCTTGAAAGAATTGTTGTCTTCCCAGTATTTCTGCCATTTTTGTTCAATACTTTTAAAATTATATTCCATGATTACTTTTCCTTTCTGAAATAATCAAACTTCATCAATTGTTTTTATATCTACTTTTGTAGCATCTGCCCATAAATTATCAAGACCGTAGAAATCACGCATCTGCGAGCTGAAAATATGGAGAATAACTCCACCGAAATCAATGAGTGCCCAATCGGGGTTTCTTGTTCCCTCGCTGTGGTCAATCTCGCAACCCAGTGCAAGCATTCCCTCGCTTGCTGCTTCAAACAGAGCATGCATCTGAGGATTTGAGCGAGCCGTACATATTACAAAATAATCGGCAATAATTGTTGCCCCGTTAAGATTAAGAGCAATAATATCTGTAGCTTTTTTCATATCAAGAATTTCTACAAGCTTGTGTACTTTTTCTATCTGTGTCAAATCTTTTTCCTCCTGTGCTCTATTAAATAATTTAATGCGTGAATCGAATCAGGATGTACTAACGTACCTTTTTTAATAACGTGCTTAATCGAGCATCCTATCGCATAAATAAGCGCTTCATCAACATCTTTTTCAACAAGGTCGCGTATTTCCGCCGATTGCGGAATTGTGCGGCCCGGTTCTGTCATGTCGGCTATATATATAAGCTTTTCAAGGGGCGACATATTTGCACGTGCAGTTGTATGAAAATATATGGCATTAAGTATTTCCTTGTCTTCAATCCCATATTCCGCTTTTGCTACCGCTGCACCCAGAAAAGCGTGAATCAACGCTCTTTCTTTTTTTGCATAAACATCAGGGATAACGCCGTACTTTTCACAAAGCTCGACAAAATCCTCCCCGGATTTTTCGTCAAGATTTTTTGCACAATCGTGAAGCAGTGCAGTTAATCTCGCCTTTTTCTTATCTACTCCGAATTTATCGGCTAAGCGTTCAGCTTCATCTGCAACACCCAGTGTGTGATTAAATCTTCTTTCTTTTTGTGTTTCTTTAAGTTTTTTAATTATCTCACTTTCCGTCAAAGCGAATCCCCTCTGTCCTTTTGTATAAGTTATTCTCTATTATATAATTAAAAACACTTTTTGGCAATAAATTTATAAAATCTTTTCCTGTATATATATTATCCCTTATTTCACTTGAGGATATTTCTATTCTTTCCATATTGATTTTCACTGCGGGAGGAAGAATTTCTGCTCCATCTCTGTCGAAAACCAAAAGTGTACTCGCATTGAGTATTCTTTGAGGCTCGCGCCACGAAGAAAGATTATTATAGGAATCATCTCCGATTATGAAAAAGAACTCGTCATTGGGATAAAGCTTTTTAAAATGCTCAACCGTATCAGCACTGTAGGATATTTCCTCCCGATTTAATTCATAATCACTTACCTCTATTTTATCATCATCTTTAAAGGCAAGCTTTGCCATATTGAATCTGTGCTCTCTTGAAATTTCAGTTTCTTTTTTATGCGGAGCATTCCCTGTAGGAATTACTATAAGCTTGTCGAGGCTCATTTGCCGTATTGCTTCTTTTGCAATCTTAACGTGCCCAAGATGTATGGGATTAAATGCGCCACCAAAAAGACCAATTCTCATAACTGTTACCTCGGAAGAATAATTTCCTTATTATCGCGTGATTCCTTGTATATAACAAATTTGTTTCCTATGCACTGTACTGCTTCGGCACCTATTTTTTCACAAACAATGGTGCATGCCTCCCTTGGCGTCATAAATGCAGTTTCAAGCACTGTTACCTTAATTAATTCGCGCTTTTCAAGAGCAACTCTGAGCTGTGATACAATCTCATCTGTTACGCCGCCTTTTCCTATCTGGAAAATAGCATTTTTTGTGTTTGCCAATCCGCGCAGATATGCGCGCTGTTTTGATGTTAACATAATTTTACTCCGTATAATCAAATTCAAGTTCATACATTCTCACAGGATCGCCCTCACCGCAACCTTTTTCGCAAAGAGCATCTATAACGCCCTTACGCCTGAGAGCTATCTGGAAATACTGCATGCTTTCCGCATCATCAAAGTTACAGTGGCGAAGAAGCTTTTCTATATACGGACCTTCAACCACATAAACTCCGTTTTCAATGCGCACCTCGAAGGGCTCTTCTTCAAAATCTTCTTCAACAAAGTCTGCCTCGTAAAGTTCAACAGGCTCAAGATTGTCAAGCTCTTTTGAAACATAATTCATCAATTCGCGCACACCCTTGTGTGCCGCCGCACTTATTTCAAAAAGCTTTAATCCCTTCTTATTTATATATTCTCGAAATTCCTCTAAAAGAGCTTCATCCATTATAATATCTGTTTTATTAGCTGCAACAACCATAGGGCGAGAAGCTAAATTCTGGCTATAAAGCTCAAGTTCGGAATTAATTTTTTCAAAGTCATCAATAGGGTTTCTGCCCTCAATTCCCGAAACATCTACCACGTGAATCAAAAGGCGTGTTCTTTCGATATGCCTTAAAAATTCATGACCAAGGCCCACTCCTTCATGAGCTCCCTCTATAAGACCGGGAATATCTGCCATAACAAAGCTCTTACCCTCTCCAATACTTACAACACCAAGGTTAGGCTCGAGCGTTGTGAAATGATAGTTTGCAATTTTCGGGCGTGCCGCACTAACGCTTGCAAGAAGCGTTGATTTTCCCACATTCGGAAATCCTGCCAAACCAACATCAGCTATAAGCTTTAGTTCCAGTATAAGCTCGCGCTCCTGCCCCTTTATGCCGTCTTTTGCAAACTTCGGCGTTTGGCGTGTTGCAGTGGCAAAATGCACATTTCCCCATCCGCCGTTGCCGCCGCGTGCAGCTATAAATTCTTCTCCGTTTTCCGAGAGGTCTTTCATAACCCTGAGAGTTTTTGCATCTTTAATAACGGTTCCAACTGGCACATAGATATACAAATCTTCTCCCTTTTTACCAAAGCTGTTACGTGCTCTGCCATCTTCGCCGTTCTTTGCAGTAAACACTTTCTTGTGTGCAAAGTCTATAAGCGTTGTAAGGGTTTTATCTGCTTTAAAAACTATATTTCCGCCTCTGCCGCCATCTCCGCCATCGGGACCGCCGTCGGGCACATATTTTTCACGATGAAACGAAACCAAACCGTTTCCGCCATTTCCTGCTTTTACAGTTATTCTTGCCGTATCTGCAAACATATATCTACCTCATAATAAAAAATCTTTAAAACAACAAAAAGCTCGGATAAAATCCGAGCTTTTATATTGCATTTACGCAGTATATACACTAACCTGCTTCTTATCTTTGCCCTTACGCTCGAATTTAACCTTACCGTCAACAAGAGCATACAAGGTATCATCACTGCCAATACCAACGTTGATACCGGGGTGAATTTTTGTTCCTCTCTGACGAACAAGAATGTTTCCCGCAAGTACTTTCTGACCGTCAGCACGCTTTGCGCCAAGACGCTTAGACTCACTGTCGCGGCCGTTCTTTGTAGAACCAACACCCTTTTTATGAGCGAACAACTGAATATTTAATGCGAACATTATGTTTCACTCCTCTCGTTTCTTTGAATAAGTAACTTAATATGTTACCTTGATATTTTCTTTATATTGCCCCGAAAGCTCAAGAATGAATAATTCAAGGCTTTTGAGCAACGCATCTGCACTATCTTTCCTATTATATATAGTGCATTCCACAAAACCATCGCTCGATTTATAATCAAGCTCTCCAAGATTCTGCGCTTCAATTCCATTTACAGTGAGCCACACTGCTGATGAAACAGATGCACAAACAATATCTGTGCCTTCTTCTCCATAGCCCGAGTGCCCGCTGACAACGAATTTTATGATTTGACCTTCGGTATTTTTAACCGTTTTAAACTCAATCATAATTAAGCGTTGATCTTTGTGATTTCAACCTTAGTATAAGGCTGACGATGGCCGTTCTTGTTTCTGTAGCCCTTTTTAGGCTTCATTTTGAAAACAATAATCTTCTTGCCCTTAGTCTGGCTAAGAATCTTAGCATTTACACTTGCACCTTCAACAACTGGTGTACCAGGTGTAAATTTTCCTTCGTCTCCGATTGCAAGAACTTCATCAAATGTAAGTTCAGCGCCGTTTTCTCCTTCAATCTTTTCGATGAAAAGGATGTCGCCTTCCTTAACCTGATACTGCTTGCCGCCGGTTTTAATTACTGCATACATTTGTCGCACCTCCTGTTTTTACAGACTCGCTATTAAGGCAGCTTACGCTTTTAAGACCTTTTCTACGCGGTTACCTCATAATATTAGCACAACTTGGGCACGCTGTCAAGCAAAAATAACACTTTTTTTCATATTTTTTCTATTTTTTTATAAAAAACACTTGCATTACTTTAAATGTTGTGGTATCATAATATGGCACAAAAATACACACATTGTCCGAGTGGCGCCATGTGCCCTATGGGATTGGCGTACATATTGACGACGATGGAGGTGCTGCCGCATCGCTTTTTGACATGGGCGCGGTGGTAAAAACTAAATAAAATGGAGGTGTTTTACATGTCAGTTATTTCTATGAAACAGCTTTTGGAGGCAGGTGTTCACTTCGGTCATCAGACAAGAAGATGGAACCCTAAAATGGCGGAGTATATATTTACCGAACGTAACGGTATCTATATCATCGACCTTCAGAAGACAGTTAAAAAAATTGAGGAAGCTTACGATTTCATTCGTGAAGTAGCTCAGGATGGCGGAGAAATTCTCTTCGTTGGAACAAAGAAGCAGGCTCAGGAAACAATTAAGGAAGAAGCAGAGCGTGTTGGTATGCATTTCGTTGATGCAAGATGGCTTGGCGGTATGCTTACAAACTTCAAAACAATTAAAAAGAGAATTGAAAGACTTTCTCAGCTTCACAAAATGGAAGAAGACGGAACATTCGATCTTCTCCCCAAGAAGGAAGTTATCGGTCTTCGCGGCGAAATGGAAAAGCTTGAAAAGTACCTTGGCGGTATCAAGAACTTAAAGAAGGCTCCTGCAGCTCTTTTCGTTGTTGACCCAAGAAAAGAAAGAATCGCTATTGCTGAAGCTAAGAAGCTCAACATTCCGATCGTTGCAATTGTTGATACAAACTGCGATCCCGAAGATGTTGACTATGTTATCCCCGGCAACGACGATGCTATCCGTGCAGTAAAGCTTGTTGTTTCTACAATTGCTAACGCTGTTATCGAAGGACGCGAAGGCAAAATGGAAACTGTTGAAGAAGCTGAAGAAGAAGTAAGCATCACACTTGAATAATTACGAGAGGAAGATAGATTATGAACTTTACAGCTCAGGACGTTAAAGAATTAAGAGAAAAAACAGGCTGCGGCATGATGGATTGTAAGAAAGCTCTTTCAGAATGCGGCGGAGATATGGACAAGGCTATCGACTTTTTAAGAGAAAAAGGCCTTGCTACAGCACAGAAGAAATCAGGCAGAATTGCTTCAGAAGGTATTGTTAAAGCTTATATCACTCCTGATAACAAAGTTGGCGTACTTGTAGAAGTTAACTCTGAAACAGATTTCGTTGCAAAGAACGACGAATTCCAGGCATTTGTTTCTAAGGTTGCTGAAATTGTTGCAGAAAAGAATCCATCTGATGTTGATGCATTAAAAGCCCTTGAATACAATGCAGAAGGAAATGTTGGCGATGCATTAACAGCATTAATTGCTAAAATCGGTGAAAACATGAACCTCAGAAGATTCGCAAGAATTGAAGGTAATGTTTGCTCATACACACACGGTGGTGGCAGAATTGGTGTTCTTGTTGAAGCAGAAGCAAGCCTTGCAGACGCAGATGCTTACGAAGCAGCAAGAGATGCAGCAATGCAGATAGCTGCTATCAATCCTTTATATCTTTCTCAGGAAACAGTTCCTGCAGAAGATCTTGAAAAGGAAAAGAACATTATCCTTGCTCAGATGAAGGAAGATCCTAAAAACGCAAGCAAGCCAGAAAACATTCTTGAAAAAATGCTTGGCGGTAAAATCAACAAGTTCTACGAACAGAACTGCTTACTTCAGCAGGAATTCGTTAAGAACGGTGATTTCAAGGTTGGTGCTTACCTTGAATCTAAGGGAGTTAAGCTTATTAACTTCGTAAGATTTGAAAAGGGCGAAGGTCTTGAAAAGAAAGAAGAAAACTTCGCTGATGAAGTTGCATCAATGATTAAATAATTGATTGAATTAAAAAAGAGCAGTTTTCACTGCTCTTTTTTAATTCAAAATGCGGAATGTTGAATTCGGAATGCAAAATGAAGGCAGAAAACCTAGTGGTTTTCTTTTTTTATTTAAAATTCTCTTTTCTTGTAGGGGGCGTTCATAAATCTCCCGATTTACATTCTTCCGTTCTACTATAAAAAATAAAATCGCGGAGAGATTTAACAATCACTCCGCATTCCGAACTCCACATTCTGCATTAAAATAGCTTCTTGCTATCTAAAAGCATTGTTACCGGTCCATCATTTAAAAGTTCAACCTTCATATCGGCACCAAAAACACCTTTTTGTGTATTAAAGTTCTTCTTATTTATATAGGAAATAAACTCCTCATATATTTTTTCAGCATAAGCAGGATTTCCCGCTTGGGAAAAACTAGGTCTCTTCCCTTTTCTGCAATCTCCAAAAAGAGTGAACTGAGAAACGATTAATATTTCTCCTTTAATATCTTCCAAACTTAAATTCATCTTTCCATTTTCATCTTCAAAAATTCTAAGCCCTGTTATTTTATCAGCAAGATACACCAAATCTTCCTTTGTGTCATCATCACAAACTCCAAGGAACACCAAAAGTCCTCTATCTATCTTGCCAATAATATTCCCCTCTACTTTTACAGATGCCCAATTCACCCTTTGTACTACTGCACGCATTTTAATTCTCCTTTATTTTTATGCAAAAGATAATTCTTTATAGAAGGCATTCACGAATGCACCTACACCAAATTATTATAATCGTATACCTAAAAGCAATTTTTGTCAATAAATAATATTTTACTTGCAAAACATTTACCTATGATATATAATATATGATAGAGAAATATTGAGGAGGTATAACTAATGAATTTTTTTGATGAACTTGTAAATTTCGACAGTGAAGTATTTGAAGCCTGCAACCGCGAGCTTCTGCGTCAGCGCCACAATGTTGAGCTTATTGCTTCTGAAAATATTGTTTCGAAGGCAGTTCTTCTTGCAGCGGGCGGAGTACTTACAAATAAATATGCCGAAGGATATAGCGGAAAACGTTACTACGGCGGATGCATCCATGTTGACGAGGTTGAAACTTTGGCAATTGAACGCGCCAAAAAGCTTTTCGGTGCAGAGCATGCAAACGTACAGCCACATAGTGGTGCAAATGCAAACTTTGCAACATTCTTTGCTTTCCTTCAGCCGGGCGATACAGTTATGGGTATGAATCTTGCTCATGGCGGTCATCTTTCTCATGGTTCTCCTGTAAACGTAAGCGGTAAATATTTTAACATTGTTCCCTATGGAGTAGATAGCGAAACAGGTCTTATCGACTATGATAAGATGAGAAGTATTGCACTTGAATGCAAGCCTAAGCTTATTGTTGCTGGTGCAAGTGCTTATTCAAGAACTATTGATTTTGAAGCATTCAGAAAGGTTGCAGATGAAGTTGGAGCAATCCTTATGGTTGATATGGCTCACATTGCTGGTCTTGTTGCAGCAGGACTTCACCCAAACCCTGTTCCCTACGCAGATGTTGTTACAACAACAACTCATAAAACACTTCGTGGTCCCCGCGGTGGTATGATTCTTTGCAAAGAGCAGTATGCGAAGCAAATAGATAAAGCTATATTCCCCGGTGTTCAGGGCGGTCCTCTTATGCATATAATCGCAGCTAAGGCAGTTGCTCTTGGCGAAGCTTTAACAGATGAATTCAAGGCTTATCAGAATCAGGTAGTTAAAAATGCAAAAGTGCTTTGCACATCACTTAAAGAAGAAGGCTTTAATATAGTTTCAGGCGATACTGATAACCACCTTATGCTTTTAGATTTAAGACCATTCGATATAACAGGTAAAGAATTTGAACACTTACTTGATGATGTTCATATCACAGTTAATAAGAATGCTATTCCTGATGACCCACAGAGTCCTTTTGTAACAAGCGGTATCCGTGTTGGTACACCTGCAGTTACATCACGTGGTTTCAAGGAAGAAGAAATGAAGCTTATTGCAAAGTGGCTTAAGCTTACTGCAACAGATTTCGAAGCAAACAAAGCTAATATTATCGAAGAGGTTTCTGCAATCTGCGAAAAATATCCGATTTATTAATTAATAGCCAAGATAATAATTATCCACCCGCATAGCGGGTGGTTTTTCCTTTTCGGGCATAGCCCTAATGCTACTGGCAACGCACAAGTGCGTTTTGGGGTTGACCTGCCAGCCATGCATTTTTTACTTGCTACCCATAAATGGGTTATTTTTTGCAGGCTTCCCCTTGAGGGGAAGCTGTCGAGCAAGGCGAGACTGATGAGGTGTTTATTAAGCTCTATAATTTATATATTGCCACCTCATC
>JAFVPB010000021.1 GCA_017505525.1 Clostridia bacterium | reverse complement strand
TGCCTTGCACAACCATAAAATTCCCTCATTGAAAATTCTTCGACCTTAAACCGATAAAATTTCGAGGGGATTTTGGTGCGGAAGATGAAGTAAGGCTGACGCCTTGCAAAGATGACAAGCCGAAATACACCGAAATTACGTCGTTTAAGGCGTGGTTCGGATATCTGCTGTCACCTTAATCATTCGTTACATCTCCGTTTCCGTTTACGGGAATTGCTTCTCCAAGATAGGTAGGTTTTGGCTTAATAATCGTATTTACAAACTCCTTGCACCTTGCAAGTATTTCACGTGCATCCCTGATTATCTGCCCACCATAGATGTGGTAATCCGAATGCACCCCATAGGCTTCAATGCCAAGCTTTTCTGCAATATAAAGTGCCCTATACAAGTGATATTTCTGCGTTACTATTATAATTTTATCGGCTTTGAATATCTCTTTTGCACGATATAGGCTTTCGTATGTGGAAAAGCCTGCGTGGTCCATAAATATATCGCTTGACAAAACACCATCTTCTATTGCAATTTTCTTCATGGTGTTAACCTCGTCGTATTCCTTTTGACCGTGGTCGCCACTCATAAGTATTTTGGGCGAAGCGCCGGCTTTATACAATTCAATACCACGCCTTAACCTGTCGGCAAGCATACCGCTCGGTTTTCCCTCTTCTCTTACAAGGCAGCCTAAAACTAAAATGCAATCAACATCTTTTAGCTTCTCTGCTTCCTCCGGCGTGATTATATTTTTTCCGCCAACATGCTTCACATAGGCATTTACGCCAAAAACGGCTGCTATGCCCGAAACAGCAAGGCAAATAAGAACAATAAACGCTATTAAAATCTTCTTTTTCTTCATAGGTGCACCCCACTGTTATACTGCAAACAATATAAAACCTATTGTGTTTGTTGCAAAATTGGCAAACATATGAACAAGCCACGAAAGATATATATTTTCGTTTTTCTCGTCGAATTTATTAAATATCATTCCACCTGCAAACAGTCCTGCAAGTGATATAAGTATTACGGGAATACCAAACCATCCTATCATCATAGCAATATGATAGAGACTGAATGCCAAACTGCTGAATATATAGGCAAATCTTCTTGAAGTATAATTTTTTAAAGTAATGAAAGAAAAACCGCGGAAAAAGAATTCCTCAAGAAGTGAGTTTATAAAAGATATGTAAAGCGCAACCCACAGAAAATTTGATTTATTCACGCCCGTTGTTTCATTAAGCGATGTTGTAAGTGCGGAAAAATCAAATACGTTTCTGAATAAAAAATACGCCCCAAGCACTACCACGTACACGCCAAAGCCTAAAAGAACTGCAATTCCAAGCCCCTTTTTATCGGGTTTTATCAGCTTTTTTATGTTGCATTCCTTATTAACTGCCCCATAAATAACGGGCAAAAGCAAAAACAATATTATTTTTATTAAGGATTTAACTGCGTATCCCGGCATTATAACGGCATCCACAATGCCCATTACTATGCACGCCGTTATAACAAGAATTATAATCCACGCTTTTTTTATTGGTAATTCCCCCTTTTTATTTCCGACAATATCCTACGCCATCTGTTTCCCGGAAGCGGTAAGCCCTCTTCCTTGTAATTTCTGCATTTATTCTATCACACAAAGCAATTTTTTTCAACAAGTCTTTTCCCGAAACAAAAAAACACCCTGTTTTTGCGGTTTTCAAAGCCTGAAACTTACAAGGAATGGTTTTATATTCAAACCCTCGAAAATGGGCTTCTATCGTTCCATAAAATTCAAAAATGAACACTTATTGAAAAAGGGGATTTAAGTCCGTTTTTCTGCTTAAATCCTCTTAACTGACATACTGCAAAAAAGAACAGGTTTGTCAAGGGCGAGCGTAGCTCGTGCATTTACCCTTGACTTGCCTGTTCTTTTTTTGCTATTCTTCTGTGTTAAATGCGTTCTCCATTTCTTTTGCCGCATCTGCGAGTCCGCCAAGCAGAGCATTTACAACTGCATCATCAGCTTCAATTTTCCAATCTTTGCTTTCTGTTTTAATAACCTTGATATCAACTTCGTTTGTAACAGTTGCAAGGTCAGGCTTTGAAGCACATTCTACTAAGATTTCTTCCATCTTTTTATCGGTTTCTTCTTCAGTAGGCTGTGGGTTAGCAAAAGCATTTGAAAATGCATATTCTAATGCTTTTGTTAAAAATTCACCCAAAACAGGTTTCATATCGGTAGCCGTTACTTTTGTCTTAACAATAACTGTTTCACTATCAACTTTTTCAGAAGAAATGATTTCATAACTTAAATTATCAAAGACGGTTTCCATAATAAGCATAGAGTTTTCGTTTGCTTCCTCACCGGCTTTTGTAATTTCGTCCACATTAACATATTTTTGAGCTTCTTCAAAGTCGAGGTTTTTAAACGCTGTAAACATTCCGTTTACGGCTGTTTCGGCCTTTTTAATCTCACCGCATCCTGTAAGTGAAAGTATTAAAATAAGTGTTAAAATAATCGCTATAATTGACTTAAATCTCTTCATTTTATTCTCCTTATCCTTCAACATTAAATGTATATGGTTTAATTTCTTCATCCCAATTTTCCGAGCTTGCATCAATAATAACAGTAAATGCACCATCGTTTAATTTAGGAAATGCAATAATACCTTCGGTAGAATTTCCTACAAGCAAGTCGCTCTGGATTTCGGGATATTCTGCATCCCAATTATCCTGTTCTTCAAACTGCTTTCCTGCTTGAGTAATTTTTGCATTAAAGCTATACACATTAAATGTATCCGAGCCTTGGTTATCAACTTTTAAATATACTCTTGTTTCTTTTTCTGCTAATTCAACTTTCTGCAAAGTTACAGAATAACCAAACTGTGTTTGAGTTTCGTTTACATCAAGAGTTTTAAGTGTAGGCATAAGAGCATCTTGATAACTGATAACTTCATATTCTTTTGCTACTATTGTTGGAGCAGAAACAGTTCCGCCAAATGCATTTTCTCCCTCAAATGCATCGCCAACTTTACCAACTATGCGAACATAATCGTCCTGTTTTACATCAAATTCCTTATCTAATATGTAAACGATAGTATTATTTTCACTGTTTTCTATATCTCCCCACATTTGGAGACTTACACCTTCATCATCAAATTCAGGAGCAGTGAAAACTCTACCAATTATTTCTACATAATGGTCTTTGAAATTCTCAGGTGTTGTATATAAGGTTTTGATTTCATTTCCTTTCATCGGAACGATAACATCATCCTTGTATGTACCGATTTCAACATTTCCACTTTTCCAAGTAGTTTTACCTTCACCATCAAAATGTCCGTTTTTGAACTCTCCCTCATAAGTCCACTTTTCGCCTTCTTCATTTTCTGTAGTAAATTTACCTTTTCCGTGTGGTAAACCTTGTTCGTTTACATCACCAGAGTATGTTCCTGTTCTATCTCCGTAAGATAAATTAAGTGTCATCTCTTTTCCACATCCTGATAATGATAACACAAAACAGAATGCTAACATTATCGCTACTAATTTTTTCACTTGCTTTCAGCTCCTTTGTAAAATTTGATTTGTTAAAAATATATAATTGCTTGACAACTTTATTAGGAGAGAGAAGTACCCAATGGTTGCAAAGCTAATTATCTAATAAAAAATGCGTAGCCCGTATTTCAGAGCTACGCACGAAAAACGCACAAGCTCTGACGATAAGGTTGCTACACTCTTATATACCTTGCATTTACATTACAAAGTTTGCCAGAGAGTACGCTTTTACCATTAGCGTACCTTTGCAATGTAAAAATAATACAAGAATATATACTAACTCCATTTTAATTAAGAGTGTAGCATACTTATAATACCACATTTTTCTTTTTTAAGCAATACATTTTATAAAGTTTCAGCAAAATGACAATAAATATTTTTTGTTTCTGCATAATTTTCTTTTTTCGATTGTGTCATAAATGAGAGAAAATATTTTTGCTTTCAAGTGTGTAAAACTTCAATTTCGAATGTTACCTACACGAAAGAAAAAATAATAAAAGTTTTTCATAAAAGTTTCTATTTTGAAATTTTACGTGTTACTTATACAAGAACAAATTTTTTCTCTAAATAGTTGTAATTTTACAACAAAATTCGTTTATTAAGCGAGAAAAATTTTTCTTCAAAAAGGGCTTGGGAAACTCCCAAAAATAAAAATGAAATTTTGTGAGTGTGGCTACACTCGCTATGCTTGCTATTCTGTCAAAGTTGCAAGCGGATAAAAATTTTATTTTTCGCAAATGGGTACTCATTTGCTGTGCTTGCTATTAAAAAGTTTTATCAAAAATCAACGGAAAGGATTGGATAGGAATGGATAAGAAAAAATTACGGGTTTCAGCATTAACTGTGTTAAATAATGAACTGCCTGATGTCAAAGTATTTTTTGAGGATAAAGGCACACTTTACACCTTTAACGGAGTATATGACGGTTGCCGTTCTGTATCATCAAAATTACTGCGACTTATGGAAAATGACGAAAGCAATACGAAAGGGGCTGACAAATAATAAAATGAGCGATATAATGAACATAAGCAATCCTGTTTTGACAGACTGTCCGATTGAAAAGGAGGAACAGAATTTTATGAGACAGTCTGATAAAATAACGGCTTTATATTGTCGCTTAAGCCGTGATGATGAATTACAGGGCGACAGTAACAGTATTGTAAATCAAAAAAATATTTTAAGTACATACGCAAAAGAAAATGGTTTTAAAAATCTGCAATATTTTGTTGACGATGGTTTTTCCGGTACGAATTTTAATCGTCCGAGCTGGAATGATTTAATTGCACTTGTTGAGGATAACAAAGTGGGTGCAATTATTGTAAAAGATATGTCAAGACTTGGACGTGATTATCTCAAAGTCGGTTTCTATACAGAAATCCTTTTTATTGAAAAAAATATTCGTTTTATTGCTATCAACAATGGCATAGACAGTGCTAATCAAACTGACAGTGATTTTACTCCGTTTCTTAATATCATCAATGAATGGTATGCAAAAGATACAAGTAAAAAGATAAGGGCTGTTATGAAAGCAAAGGGCGAATCGAGAAAACATTTGACAACAAGACCGCCGTTTGGATATATGAAAAGCCCAGACGACAAAATAAAGTGGATTGTTGATGACGAGGCTGCACAAATAGTCAAAAAGATTTTTGCTTTATGTCTTGAGGGGTACGGCACATCGCAGATTGCACGAATATTGAAAGATAAAAAAATATTAACTCCGTTTTCATATTGGAATAGTAAAGGACAAGCCTTTAAGAGTTCTGAAAATCCGTATAATTGGTCTGCTGACACCGTTGCAGGAATTATTGAGAAAAAAGAATATTTAGGGCATACTGTGAATTTCAAAACCTATAAGCAATCATACAAAAG
The DNA here is from genome assembly GCA_017505525.1 of Clostridia bacterium. Taxonomy (GTDB): domain Bacteria; phylum Bacillota; class Clostridia; order UMGS1883; family UMGS1883; genus UMGS1883. The sequence goes on along the minus strand of JAFVPB010000021.1, from coordinate 62,795 downwards.
TAAGAAGAAATTACACAATCCCGAAGAAAAACAGTTGATATTTGAAAATACCCACGAAGCAATTATTGATGTTGACACTTGGGAAAAAGTACAGGAATTGAGAAAAAACAAACGCAGACCGACACGGACAGGAAAAAGCAATATGTTTTCCGGTATTGCCTATTGTGCTGATTGTGGGCAGAAACTCTACTACTGCACAAGCAAATATTTTGAAAGCAGACAAGACCATTTTGTATGTTCAACATCACGCAAAGGCAAGGAGGAATGTTCAACACATTTTATTCGTGCAACGATACTTGAACAGGGTGTGTTGGCACATCTTAAATATGTAATCGGAACTGTTGCAAGTTATGAAAATCAATTTCGCAAGGTATTGGGTGCAAAGCAAAAGGCAGAGGTTAAAAAGGAGCTTTCTGTAAAGAAAAAACTGCTCTCAAAAAGTGAAAGCAGAATTAAAGAATTAGACCTATTGTTTCAGTGTATTTATGAGGATAATGTCAGCGGAAAAATTTCGGACGAAAGATTTGAAATGCTATCTGCAAATTACGAAAATGAACAGGTAGAATTAAAATCACTTATTGAAAAATTATCTGCTGAAATATCCGAAACAGAAGAACAATCCGACAATGTGGAAAAGTTTATTTCAAAGGTACATAAATATTTTGATTTACAGGAATTAACTCCGTCAGTATTAAACGATATGGTAAAGCGTGTTTATGTTCACGCACCACAAACCATTGACGGAAAACGAACACAGGAAATTGACATTGTTTATGATTTGGTCGGTATACTGCCACAATCATTATTTGAGTACGAAGAAACGGCATAGACAACCTATGCCGTTTCAACGAAAACATTATTACTGTTTTATTAAGGACACCCTTAGCGGTGTTTTTTTGTTGTTCTCTTTATTTTAGTTATTGATTACAATTTCAAATTCATCTGTAATTTCGCTTGATGGTTTCTTGCTTAAAAGTGAAACCACATAGATTACGATTGACGATATGATAAATGCGGGAAGCAGTTCATAAATTGCGAAGATGCCGCCTAATTTAGCTATTGCAAGTTTCCATACGAACACCATAATTCCACCCGAAAGCATACCTGCGATTGCACCTGCATACGATGTTTTCTTCCAGAAGAGTGAGAAGAGCATTAACGGACCAAACGTTGCGCCAAAGCCTGCCCACGCAAATGATGTGATTCCAAAGATAGTGCTGTTTGAATCCCACGCTATAATCATAGCAATTATAGTTATTATAGCCATAGAGATACGTGATACCCACATAATTTCTTTGTCGCTTGCATTTTTCTTTATAATGCCGTGATAAATATTTTCTGCAAGAGCCGATGTTGAAATAAGAAGGTATGAATCGGATGAGCTGATTGATGCTGCAAGAATACCTGCACAGGCAAATCCTGCAAAAATTGGCGGAAGGAATGCCGTTGCAGTATCTATAAAGATATTTTCTGCCTCTGCGTTTGAAAGATAGCTGATTCCTGCTACGCTTCTTCCTACAATACCAATAAGCACCGCTGCCGTCATTGAAATGAAAAGCCAGATACAAGCCACACGGCGAGAACGAGTAAGCTCTTTGCCATCGCGGATACCCATAAAGCGTAAAAGAACCTGAGGCATACCGAAGTATCCAAGTCCCCAAGCAAGGCACGAGCATATTGAAAGGAAAGTATATGGTTCTGCTGCGCCGAATGCATTTGCCTCTGTGGTTGACGGAGTTGCCGTTTTTATAAGCGAGAAGAATCCATCATAGCTCTTAGCATTTGAAATAACCTCTGCCCAGCCACCTGCATTGAAAACTGCAAGAACAAAGATTACAACCAAAGCTATAATCATAACAACTGCCTGCATAAAATCAGATGCACTTTCTGCTAAAAATCCACCAAGGAATGTGTAGAGAAGCACGAAAATTGCCGCTGCAATCATCATTTCGTGATATCCAAGGTCGAACAAATTAACAAAGAGCTTTCCGCACGATGCTAAGCACTGACCTGCATATACAGTGAAGAAAATGATGATAAAGAGTGATGCAATAATAAGAATAATTTTATTCTTTTCGTGGAATCTCTTCGAGAAAAATCCCGGGATTGTGATAGCATCGAGCTTAACGCTGTATTTATGCAACCTTTTTGAAACGATAAGCCAGTTGAAATATGTACCAACAAAAAGACCGATTGCCGTCCATCCTGCACTTGCAAGACCTGACCAGTAAGCAAGACCTGGAAGCCCCATAAGAAGCCAGCCCGACATATCGGAAGCCTCGGCACTGAAAGCTGCAACCCAGGGGCCGAGAGTTCTGCCACCCAAGAAATAAGATTCTGCATTTTTATTTGCTTTTTTTGCAAAGTAAATACCAATACCCACAACGGCAAGCATATATATTACCATTGCGAGAAGGTGCTGAATATTTGCACTTGACATACATTTATCCCTCTTTCTGAAAAATAGTTAGAGATATTGTATCATAAAACCGACACAAAAACAATAAAAATTTTAAAAAAAACTAATTTTGCTTGAAATTAACCGGAAATTGATGTATATTGAAACCACAATTACACATATAGTATAATCGTGCTGTTATTATTGTTTTAAAGGAGTTTTTATGAAATCAGATAAAAAAATTCTACTTGCATTTTTACTTAATTTATTCTTTTCAATCATAGAGTTTATTGGCGGAGCAATTACGGGAAGTATTTCGATTATTTCAGATGCGATTCACGATTTTGGCGACTGTCTTTCCATTGGGGCATCATATGTGTTTGAAAAAATAAGCACAAAAAAGCCCGATGAAAAGCACACCTTCGGCTACTCGCGCTACAGCGTTCTGGGAAGCGTTTTTCAATCTGCCGTTTTGCTTGGCGGCTCGATAATTGTTATATACAATGCCATAGTGCGCCTTATAAACCCCATAGAAATTAATTACAACGGTATGATTGTTATTGCAATAATCGGCTTTGCCATCAATTTTGCCGCCGCTTATTTCACTTCGGGCGGAGAATCGCTTAACCAGAAGGCGATAAATCTTCATATGCTTGAGGATGTTTTAGGCTGGGCTATAGTGCTTATCGGTGCAATTGTTATGAAATTTACTGATTTTGCTTTCCTTGATGCAGTGCTTTCTATGGCGCTTGCCGCTTTTATAGGGTATAACGCACTGAAAAATTTAAAAGCAGTTTTAGATATTTTTCTTGAAAAAACGCCCTCGGGAATTTCTGTTGAAGAAATTAAAAATCATCTTCTTTCAATTGATGAGGTAATCGATGTTCACCACATACACGTGTGGAGTATGGACGGTTACAAAAACGGTGCAACGCTCCACGTTGTAACAAACGGCGATTACTGCGCTATTAAAGAAAAGGTTAAAGAGGAACTTAAAGAGCACGGCATTTCCCATTCAACTGTGGAATTTGAAAGTGAAAACGAAACCTGCACCGATATCGATTGCCACACCCACCCGCATAATCATTCACACAGCCATTCGCATCATCACCATCATCATTAAATTTACAGTGTTTTTAAATTAAAACGGGAGGGCACGGAGACCCTCCCCTACAGTATGGTAATTTACAATTTATCGTAGGGCGTGCCGAGTCGGTACGCCGTTTTTCATCTTTTATTTAAAAAAGAACTCCGAAACACCGATGTGTTTCGGAGTTTTGTTATTTGATTTTATCAAAAACTGTATCAAGCCAGTTACCATCAAACAGTTCTATCATTCCCTTGTCGCACGCTTTTGCAAGGCGTGAATCAATAGGAATCTGTGCTGAAACGGGGATGCCGTATGCTTTTTGCGCTTCCTCTAATCTGCTTTCACCGAAAACAGAAAGCTTTTTGCCGCAATCGGGGCAGGTGATATAGCTCATATTTTCAACAAGAGCTAAAACGGGAATATTCATCATTCCTGCCATTTTTACTGCCTTTTCAACAATCATTCCAACAAGCTCCTGCGGAGTTGTTACAATAACGATTCCGTCAACAGGAATCGACTGGAACACAGTAAGCGGCACATCGCCCGTTCCGGGAGGCATATCTATAAACATATAGTCTACGTTTTCCCATATAACGTCGCTCCAGAACTGCTTAACAGTTCCTGCTATAACGGGACCGCGCCATATAACAGGGTCGGTTTCGTCTGCCGTTAAAAGGTTGAGGGACATTATTTTTATTCCCGTCTGCGATGCAACGGGAAGTATTGCTTCTTCTGTTGCCGTAGCAGGACCGTGCACACCAAATGCTTTTGGGATTGAAGGGCCTGTTATATCAGCATCAAGAATTGCTGTTTTATATCCTTCTCTGCTTGCTTTTACTGCCAGAAGCGATGTTACAAGGCTTTTTCCAACACCGCCCTTTCCGCTTACAACGCCTATAACCTTTTTAACACTGCTGTTTACATTAAGCGGAGCAAGCAGGCTTTCTGCCGTTCTTTCGCCGCAGTTTGCACTGCAGCTTTCGCAGTTATGTGAACATGATTCGCTCATTATTATTACCTCTTTTCTTAGAGCCTCAATTTACAAACAAATTACGGGAGGGCACAGAAACCCTCCCCTGCAATCAATTTTTTATGTTATGCCTTTGTATCGCAATATATACATCTGTATATGCCTTTTTCCTTATTGGTAAGGCGGAATACGTGATGAATATCCTGCTCCACACTTGTGATACATCTTGGGTTTTTACAAACAAGAATATCTGTAAGCTTTTCGGGAAGCTCGATGTGTTTTTTCTCAACCACTTCGCCGCCGCGAACAATATCAATAGTAATATTGGGACTTATAAAGCCAAGAGCATCAAAATTGATATCAAGAATACGGTCGATTTTAATAATATCTTTCTTGCCCATTTTCTTACTTGGCACGCTTTGTAAAAGTGCTATTGCACAATCAAGCTTGTCGAGCGAAAGCATACTATAGATATCCATTGCTTTTCCACACGCGATATGGTCGATAACCATACCGTCTTTCATTGAATCAACGCGCATTTAGTCCACCTCCAGAAGCTTTAAAATAAGCGCCATACGAATATATTTTGCATTTCTTGCCTGCCTGAAATACGCGGCACGCTTATCGTTATCAACAGCAGTTGAAATTTCGTTTACTCTTGGAAGGGGGTGAAGAATTATAAGGTCTTCCTTTGCAGGCACAAGCTTTTCAGGTGTGAGGATGTAGCTGTCCTTAAGGCGAAGATAATCTTCCTCGTTAAAGAAGCGCTCCTTCTGCACTCTCGTCATATATAAAACATCAAGCTTATCCATAGCATCGTCAAGAGATGTGGTCTGCTCGTATTCTATACCTTTGTTTTTAATATATGTTTCTTTCACATAGCTTGGAAGCTTTAATTCTTCGGGTGAGATAAGCACAAATTTTATGCCCTTGTATCTCGACATTGCGGCGATTAAGGAATGAACAGTTCTGCCGAACTTCAAATCTCCGCAAAAGCCGATTGTAAGATTTTCAAGAGTTCCCTTTTCTCTTTTTATTGTGAGTAAGTCGGCAAGTGTCTGTGTGGGGTGGTTATGCCCGCCGTCGCCAGCATTTATAATGGGAACACTGCTTTTCATCGATGCTACAAGCGGAGCACCCTCCTTGGGATGGCGCATCGCAATAATATCGGCATATCCGCTTACCACTGTAACAGTATCGGAAACGCTTTCCCCCTTAGAGGAAGAGCTTGAATTTGCATCGGAAAAACCGAGCACGTTTCCGCCAAGCTCCATCATAGCCGCCTCGAAAGAAAGGCGTGTGCGTGTTGATGGCTCGAAAAAGAGAGTTGCAAGCTTTTTATAGCGGCATTTTTCTCTGTATTTTTCGGGGTTTGCGATAATGTCCTCACTTACCGAAATCAGTTCTTCAATTTCCTGTACTGATAAATCCAAAATATCAATCAAACTTCTCATTTTGTTATCCAACTTTCATCAGAAGGATTGTTACGGAACGCAATCAAACGCTTGATATCCTCCGTTTTTATATAGTTTTCTTCAGCCGCGATTTCAGCTATTGCATCGAAATTAGTAAGGCTGATATTTTTTACGTTTGCTTCCTTCAAACGATCAAGACCCTTTTGCATACCATAGGTAAAGATGCTTACAATACCAAGCACCTCTGCCCCTGCTTCACGAAGAGCTTCAACAACCTCTATTACACTGCCGCCAGTGGATATTAAATCTTCCACAACAACAACCTTCTGCCCTTTTTCAAGCTTACCCTCGATTCTGTTTCCTCTGCCATGGTCTTTGTTGCCTGAACGAACATATCCCATGGGAAGGTCCATAATATGGGCTGTGATTGCAGCGTGTGCTATACCTGCAGTTGATGTTCCCATAAGAACTTCTGCATCAGGATAGTTTTCCTTGATTGTTTCTGCGAGCGATGTTTCAACGTCTGTACGAACCTTGGGGCTTGTAAGAGTTAAACGGTTGTCGCAATATACGGGGCTTTTAATTCCGCTTGCCCATGTGAAAGGCTCGTCGGGGCGGAAAAATACAGCCTTTATTGATAATAAGTCTTTTGCAATAAGTCTTTCAATTTCTTTCATAATTATTTCTCCTTATCCTACAAATTCTTTAACGCATCTTCTGTATGCCGCAACAGGGTCTTCAGCGGCAGTGATGGGTCTACCAACCACAATATAGTCCGAGCCTATTTCCTTTGCCTTTTCAGGGGTTGTAATACGAACCTGGTCGCCAACTTCACCATCGGCAAATCTTATACCCGGTGTTACCGTAACGAAACCGTTTCCGCAAACAGAATGTACCTTTTCTGCTTCAAGAGGCGAGCAAACAACGCCATCGAGCCCTGAATCTGCCGCTGTTTTTGCATAATGCATAACAACCTTATCGATAGGCTCTTTTATAAGCAAATCATTTTCCATAAGCTCCTGACTTGTGCTTGTAAGCTGTGTAACTGCGATAAGCATAGGTCTTGTGCCGTCTTCACGTGTAAGCCCTTCAATAGCAGCCTGCATCATTTTGCTTCCGCCGCCTGCGTGAAGATTACACATATCAACATCAAGATTTGAAAGCACCTTCATAGCGCTTTTAACTGTATTTGGAATATCGTGAAGCTTCAAATCGAGGAATATTTTGTGCCCTCTCTTTTTAATTTCACGCACAATTTCAGGGCCTGCGCCGTAAAAAAGCTCCATACCAATTTTTACGTACGGCTTTTCTTCCTTGAACTTGTCAAGAAACTCCATTACCTTTTCCTTATTCGGAAAATCACAAGCTATAATAACATCCTTACCCATTATGAGCACCTCCTATAATTTCTAAAAGCGAATTTATATTGTATTCTTCCATAACTCGCGGAAGGTCTTCCACGATTTGTTTGCATATAAAGGGGTCTACAAGGTTTGCCGCACCTATCTGCACTGCAGTTGCGCCTGCAAGCATCATTTCGATAACATCCTTTGCGTTTGATACTCCGCCCATTCCTATAATCGGAATTTTAACGGCATCATAAACCTGATATACCATTCTGAGGGCAACGGGGAAAATTGCGCTTCCCGAAAAGCCACCCATTTTATTTGCTATAACGCATTTTCTTGTTTTAACATCAATTCGCATACCAAGAAGCGTGTTTATCATACTTATACCATCGGCACCTGCGTCTTCGCACGCCTTTGCAATTTCCACAATGTTTGTAACGTTGGGAGTAAGCTTTATATAAACAGGCTTTGTTGTAACCTCTTTCACGCGGCGCGTAACCTCTGCAGCGAGACCCGGGTCGGTTCCGAAGCTTATTCCGCCACCGTGAACATTGGGACAGCTTATATTAACTTCTAAAATACCAACGCAGTCTTCCTTATCAAGCCTTTCACTTACATAGGCATACTCATCAAGAGAAAATCCGCCGATGTTTGCAACAACCTTTTTATTGAAGCATTCCTTCATTTTCGGAAGTTCTTCTTCTATAACCTTATCAATTCCCGGGTTCTGAAGACCGACGCTGTTTATCATACCGTCAGTACATTCGGCGATACGGGGTGTGGGGTTACCGAATCTGGGGTCTTTTGTTGTTCCCTTGAACGAGAAGCTTCCAAGGCAGTTTATATCGTAGAGTTCTGCGTATTCATAGCCATAGCCAAAAGTTCCGCTTGCGGGAATTATAGGGTTATCAAGCACTAAGCCTGATAAATTCACTTTTGTATCTACCATATAACCTCCTCCTTTCTGAGTACGGGGCCGTCTTTACAGATACGTTTGTTTCCGTATTTTGTTTTGCACGAACAACCCATACAAGCACCAAAGCCGCAACCCATTCTTTCTTCAAAGCTGAGTTCGCCCTCTGTGGTGCTTTTATCGTAAATGGCTTTAAGCATAGGCTCGGGACCGCAAGAATAGAAATATGTGTAGCTAAGATCATTCATCGCATCGGTAACAAAGCCTTTAATTCCGTATTCACCGCTTGCCGTTGTAACGTAAACCTTTGCGCCAAGCTTTTTGAATTCTTCTTCAAAGAACACATCCTCTTTTTTATTAAAGCCAAGAATAACTGTGGGAGTTTTCCCCTCGCCTATAAGCTTTTTGCAAAGATTATAAAGAGGGGGCACGCCAACACCTCCGCCTATTAAAAGCGGCTTATCTCCGCTTCGGGAGGTATCGTATCCGTTACCAAGCCCAACAAGGATGTCGAGCTCGGTGCCGTTTTCGTATTTACTCATTTCCTTTGTTCCCTCGCCCACCGTTTTATAAATAAGGGTGAGAGAATTTTTATCGTAGTCGCACACCGAAATTGGTCGGCGCAGGAAAAAGCCGTTAAGCTTGATATTTACAAACTGACCTGAAGCGGTGATTGCATCTGTGTTGCCTTCAAGCTTCATAAGATAAACGCCATTTGCGATTTTTTCCTGAGATTGTATTTTAAAAATTTCCTGTTTCATTTTAATTTTCCTCAAGCATCAATAGTTGATATTCCGATTGTGGTTTCTTCAAGCACATTCAAAAGTGTTTTTACAGTATCAAGCGATGTGAAAATATTTACGTTGTTTTCCGTTGCAAGAAGACGAATCTGGTGGCCGTCAAGCGTCATACTTGTTGCACCGCCGCCAACATCGCTTGTGTTTATGATATATGCAATATGTCCCTGACGGATAGCACGCGGAATTTCATCGCTTTCGCTGCTGATTTTCTGAAGAATGTGGCTTCTTATTCCGTTTTCGATAAGGAACTTACCTGTTCCCTCGGTTGCCTGAATGTTGAAGCCGAGGTTATAGAATCTTCTTATAAGCGGGAGCGCCTCTTCCTTATCCTTGTCTGCAACTGTAACAAGCACTGTTCCGTAGTTCTGCAGCTTCATTCCCGAAGCCTGAAGTGCTTTATAGAGTGCTCTTGTAAGCTCATCATCATAGCCGATTGCCTCTCCCGTTGATTTCATTTCGGGCGAAAGGTAAGCATCAAGTCCGCGAAGCTTATTGAATGAGAATACGGGCACCTTTACATACCAGCGTTTCTTTTCTTCTGGATAGATGCTGAATATTCCCTGCTCTCTGAGGCTCTTACCTAAGATAACCTCTGTTGCAATATCGGCAAGGCTATATCCCGTTGCCTTTGAAAGGAACGGCACTGTTCTTGAAGAACGGGGGTTAACCTCGATAATATACACGTTGTCATCTTTATCAACGATAAACTGAATGTTGTAAAGGCCTACAATACCAATTCCTATACCAAGCTTTTTCGCATATTCAAGGATCGTTCCCTTAACCTTGTCGGAAATGCTGAATGTAGGGTAAACGCTTATCGAGTCGCCACTGTGGATACCTGTTCTTTCAACAAGCTCCATAATGCCGGGAACGAACACGTTCACACCGTCGCAGATGGCATCAACCTCTACCTCTTTACCCACAATATATTTATCTACAAGCACTGGCTTGTCTGCATCGATTTCAACGGCATTCTTTAAGTAGTGCTTAAGGCTTTCTTCGTTACCAACAATCTGCATTGCACGTCCGCCAAGAACGAAGCTTGGGCGCACAAGTACGGGGTATCCGATTTCAGCTGCCGCTTTTATACCGTCTTCTATATTTGTAACTGCCTTACCCTGCGGCTGAGGGATATTAAGCTCTTTAAGAATTTTTTCAAAAGCATCTCTGTTTTCTGCGCGTTCAATAGCTTCGCAATCTGTGCCGATAATCTTAACTCCGCGCTTCATAAGCGGCTCTGCAAGGTTAATTGCCGTCTGTCCGCCAAGAGATGCCACAATGCCCTCGGGCTTTTCAAGCTCGATAATGTTCATAACATCTTCTGTGGTAAGAGGCTCGAAATAGAGCTTATCTGCAGTTGTGTAGTCTGTTGAAACTGTTTCGGGGTTGTTGTTTACTATAATAGCTTCGTAGCCCGATTTTTTAATTGTCTGTACTGCGTGAACTGTTGAATAGTCGAACTCTACGCCCTGACCGATACGGATAGGACCTGCACCAAGCACAACAATCTTTTTCTTTTCTGAATCGCGGCTTTCGTTTTCGCCCTGATATGTTGAATAGAAATATGGGATGTATGCATTTGTGTGGCAGGTATCAACCATTTTATAAACGGGATAAAGCTTGTTATCTTTTCTGAAATTCCATACGGCATTTTCATCCGTTTTCCAGAGGCGAGCAACATACTGGTCGCTGAAGCCCATTTTCTTAGCTTCTGTAAGAATTTCAAGGTCGAAAGGCTTACTCTTAACAACCTCTTCAAAATCAACGATTTCTTTGATTGTTTCAAGGAAGTAAGGCGTAATAGCCGTTATCTTGTGAATTTCTTCAACTGTTACTCCGCGTGAGAAAAGCTCTGCAATTGCAAAAAGGTTATCCGATTTAAATTCCTTAATATAATCAAGCATTTCCTCTGCCGACATTTTATCAAACTTCGAAACATAAAGATGTGAAACGCCAACTTCAAGCGAGCGTGCCGCTTTAAGCATTGATTCTGCAAGATTTGTTCCTATTCCCATAACCTCGCCCGTTGCTTTCATCTGTGTGCCGAGCTTGTTTGTTGCAGTTGTGAACTTATCAAACGGGAAGCGTGGGAACTTTGTGATTACATAGTCAAGTCTTGGCTCGAATGCTGCAGTTGTGTTTGCAATTTCGATTTCATCAAGGCTCATTCCTACTGCGATTTTTGCAGTTACCTTTGCAATAGGATAGCCGCTTGCCTTTGAAGCAAGTGCAGAAGAACGTGAAACGCGGGGGTTAACCTCGATTAAATAATACTCGGAAGAATATGGGTTGAGTGCAAACTGCACGTTACATCCGCCTGCAATCTTAAGCTCGGAAATAAGCTTTATTGCACTGTCGTTAAGCATTTTAAGGTCGTGATCGTTAAGCGTCATAATAGGTGCTACAACGATAGAGTCGCCTGTGTGAACGCCAACAGGGTCGATATTTTCCATACCGCAGATGGTTATTGCCTTGCCTGTGGAATCGCGCATAACCTCAAACTCGATTTCCTTATATCCTTTAACGCTCTTTTCTATAAGCACCTGATGAACAGGAGAAAGCTTGAATGCATTTGTACCGATTTCGATAAGCTCTTCTTCGTTATCGGCAAAGCCGCCGCCTGTGCCGCCAAGTGTGAAGGCAGGTCTTAAAACAACGGGATAGCCGATTTTCTTAGCTGCTTCTCTTGCTTCCTCAAGCGAGTATGTGATTTCCGATGGAATTACGGGCTCGCCAATCGACTGGCAAAGCTCTTTAAAAAGCTCGCGGTCTTCTGCGCGCTCGATACTTTCGCTGCTTGTTCCCAAAAGCTCTACTCCGCACTCTTCCAGAACGCCTTTTTTCTGAAGCTGCATTGCAAGGTTAAGGCCTGTTTGTCCGCCTATACCCGGCACGATTGCATCGGGGCGCTCGTAACGGATGATTTTTGCAACGTATTCAAGAGTTAAAGGCTCCATATAAACCTTATCTGCAATAGTTGTATCCGTCATAATTGTTGCGGGGTTTGAATTGGCAAGAATAACCTCGTACCCTTCTTCTTTAAGTGCTAAGCAGGCCTGTGTTCCCGCATAGTCGAATTCTGCTGCCTGGCCAATTATAATAGGGCCCGAGCCGATTATCAATACCTTTTTAATATCTGTTCTTTTAGCCATTTTTTATTCCTCCAATTCTAATACTTGTCCGTTTATGATTGTTAGTATATGCTTTCCGTAAACCTCCCAGCCCTCGAAAGGAGTGCTTCTTCCTTTCGACAGGAACTTTTCAGGGTCTATTATATACTTTTCATCCAAATCCCACACGCAGTAATCGTTGTTCAGCGGAAGATTAAAGCGTTTTCTTGGATTAATGCTCATCAACTCTATCAGCTTTTCAAGAGTTATTACGCCTTTTTTCACAAGATGTGTGTATAGAAGCGGGAAAGCCGTTTCTATTCCCACAATTCCCATAAGGCTGTCTTTCAATCCTTTCGCCTTTTCCTCAGCACTGTGAGGTGCATGGTCGGTTGCTATCATATCGATTGTGCCGTCTTTTATTCCCTCGATAAGTGCGAGGCGGTCTTCTTCCGCTCTTATTGGCGGATTCATTTTAAATCTGCCCTCGTCGCGAAGATCCATATCGTTTAATATAAGGTAGTGTGGCCCTGTTTCACACGTTATATCAAGCCCCTCTTTTTTGGCTTTTCGTATAAGCTCCACGCTTTCCTTTGTTGAAACGTGGCACACATGGTAGCTTGCTCCCGTTTCCCTTAAAAGAGCGATATCGCGTTCTATCGGCTTCCATTCGCTTTCGCTTGAAATACCTCTGTGATTGTTTAATCTTGCATATTCTCCGTCGTGAATATATCCGCCGTTTAAAAGCGAGTTATCCTCGCAGTGCGCCACTATCATTTTCCCAAGGCTTTTTGCTTTAAGCATCGCCTCGCGCATCATATCTTCATTTTGCACTCCCCTGCCATCATCCGAAAAGGCGATACACAAAGGCGCTAAAGCTTCCATATCGGAAAGCTCTTCTCCCATTTGCTTCTTTGTGATTGAAGCATACGGATAAACATTTATCACTGCCGTTTTTTCTATGGCATCAATTTGCAAATTGATATTTTCCACCGAATCAGGCACAGGGTTAAGGTTTGGCATAGAACATACCGCGCCGTAGCCACCCTTTGCCGATGCCCTTGTTCCTGTTTTTACCGTTTCTTTATAAAAAAAGCCCGGTTCTCGCAAATGCACATGAACATCAGCGAATGCCGGGAAAACAAAATAATTATCTAAACGACAAAATACATCCGATTCAGATACCGAATTTTTTATAATAGTCTTAACTGTATCGTTCATTTTGTAATTCATAATATCCTCCTATAATCAGATGCTTTAAACTAAACAAAAAACAGTCTGCCGATATCGGCAGACTGATGGCATAGCAAAACACAGGAACATCGTTCCATAAAGCTATTTGTCATCTTGTCGATATCTCTGTACCGAATTAAAGATTTATCTTGATTATAATACCATAAAACGAGTGATATGTCAAGAGATTATACACTTACTTGCAATTTTATTTTTGTTGAGATTAGCACAGAAATCATCAAATATCAGGAGAATTTAATAAAAAAGCCTCCCTTGTGCAAAGGGAGGGGGACCGCTTTAGCGGTGGAGGGATTGCTTTACTTCATTATCAATAAATACGCATGCTCCCTCAAAGTTTTTATTTATATCAAGATTTGATATTCTTATAACTTTCAATCCATATTGCTTTAAAAACTCTGTTCTTGCAGAATCTTTTACCATTTCTTTATTTTCATAATGCTGTGATCCATCTAATTCTATAACAAGCTTTGCTTTTGCGCAATAAAAATCAACGATATATTTTCCTATAACTTTCTGCCTTATAAATCGGATAGGATATTCTTTTAAAAAATCATACCAAAGGTGTTTTTCCTCTTTTGTCATATTTTTTCGGAGTGCTTTTGCAAGTGGCACAATTTCCTTGTTATGTTTATAGTCCATTACAATCCCTCTCATTATGGCAAGAATCAATCCCTCAGTCAAACCTTCGGTTTGCCAGCTCCCTTTACACAAGGGAGCCTTTTTAGCATTTAAACTACCCTTTAGGAGCTATTATGCCAAAAGAGTACCTTTCCTGTATTATTGAAAGGTACTCAACATTCCTTACCCTACTGTTGCGGCAATTACTGCTTTTATGGTATGCATTCTGTTTTCTGCTTCCTGGAAGACGATAGATTGTTCGCTTTCAAACACCTCGTTTGTAACCTCCATAGAATCTCTGCCAAATTTTTCTCCCATTTCGCGCCCAACCTGTGTGTTCATATCGTGGTAGGCGGGCAGGCAGTGCATAAACACTGTTTCTTTTTTGCCTGTGGCTTTCATCAAATCAGAATTCACCTGATAGGGTGATAATTCTTCAATTCTTTCTTTCCACACCTCAACAGGCTCGCCCATTGAAACCCACACATCGGTGTAGATTACATCGGCATCTTTAACGGCAACAAGCGGATTTGTTTCAAATCTTAAAGTGCTTCCCGTTTCCTTTGCAATCTTTTCACATTCAGCAATAAGATTCTTATCAGGGAAATATTTTTCGGGGCAGCAAGCCGTGAAATTAACGCCCATTTTCGCACAACCCACCATAAGTGAATTGCCCATATTAAAACGGGCATCTCCCATATAAACAAAGTTTATGCCCTTTAAATAGCCAAATTTTTCGCGGATTGTAAGCATATCTGCAAGAATCTGCGTGGGATGAAATTCATCTGTTAAACCATTCATAACGGGAACTTTAGAATACTTTGCAAGCTCTTCCACAATCGTTTGTCCGTATCCGCGGTATTCAATCGCATCATATATAGAACTGAGCACGCGTGCCGTATCGGCAATGCTTTCTTTTTTGCCTATCTGCGAGCCCGTCGGGTCGAGATATGTTACGCCCATTCCCAGGTCGCGTGCGGCAACCTCGAAGCTGCAGCGCGTTCTTGTACTTGTCTTCTCAAAAATAAGCGCCATATTTTTCCCCTCGCAAAGTCTGTGAGGAATGCCATTCTTTTTCTTATCCTTAAAATCTGCCGCTGAATCTATAAGCGCAAGAATTTCTTCGCTTGTAAAATCAAGAAGCTTTAAAAAATCTCTGCCTTTAAAATCCATTTTCTTTACTCCTTACAAACATCTATAATTACATCTATCGCCTTTTTCAGAACATCAAAAGGAATATTAAGCGGAGGAAGAAGCCTTACCTTGTCTTTCGCGGTAAGCACAAGCACCCCTCTTTCCATACATTCATTTACAACGGCTTTAGCTTCTTTCTTTGTTTTAATACCAATCATAAGTCCAAGCCCTGTAACGCTTTCAACGCCCTCGGCATTTTCAAGAGTTTTGAATATATATTCGCTCTTTTCTCTTACTTCTTTTAAAAGAGCATCGTCGATTCTATTGATAATGTTCACTGCACCTGCGCAGCTTACGGGGTTACCGCCGAAAGTGGAGCCGTTAAGACCAGGAGCAAAAATATTTTCAACCTTTTCTCCAAGCATTGTAGCACCGATAGGAAGTCCGCCCGCAAGTCCTTTTGCAGTTGTAACAACATCGGGCGTGATGCCATAGTGCATATAGCTATAAAGCATTCCCGTTCTGCCATTACCTGTTTGCACCTCGTCAACAACTAAAAGCACGTTGTATTTTTCAGAAAATTCCGAAAGCTTTTTCACAAAGCTGCTTTCAAGCGGAAGCACGCCGCCCTCTCCGCGCACAATTTCAAACATTATAGCGCAAACCTTGTTTTCCTTAAGCGCCTTTTCAACTTCATTTTCATCTGCTTCGCAGTATATAAAGCCCTCGGTTAAAGGAAGAAAGTGCTCGTGAAAAGCATCCTGCCCCGTTGCCGCAAGAGTGGTGTGTGTTCTTCCGTGGAAGCTGTTTTTAAGAGTGATTATATTGTAATAATCCTTGCCTAAATTTTCGCATCCGTATTTTCTTGCAACCTTGATTGCAGTTTCGTTTGCCTCTGCACCTGAGTTAGAGAAAAACACCTTTTTCATCCCTGTGCGGTCGCAAAGCATCTTTGCTAAAAGCGCGCACGGCTCTGTGTAGTAGAGGTTTGATGTGTGCTGAAAAAGGTGGAGCTGCTTTGTTACCGCATCAATCCATTCGCTGTCAGCAAACCCAAAGCTGTTTACCGCTATACCGCTTCCAAGGTCGATATATTCTTTTCCATCACAGTCCAGCGCAATTGCTCCCTTTCCCTTAACTATGTTAAGCGGGAAACGCCCATAGGTTGGGGCAACATATTCTTTGTCAAGTTCAAAAACGTTCATTATTCTTACTCCTCAAACATTGTTCCTATACCCTCATTGGTAAGTGTTTCAATAAGTATTGAATGGGGCACGCGTCCGTCGATTATAAACACACGCTTAACGCCCTTTTTGATTGCATTTGTGCAGCATTCAACCTTGGGAATCATTCCCTCTGATATAATGCCTTTTTCTATAAGTTCTTCCGTTTCTTTAATCGTAACTTGCGAAATCAGGGTGCTTGGATCATCTTTATCCATCAAAAGGCCTGAAATATCGGTAAGTGAAATAAGGCTTTCCGCACCGAGTGCCGCCGCAAGCTCTGCCGCTGCGGTATCGGCGTTAATGTTGTAAACATTACCCTCATCATCGCAGCCGATTGTTGAAACTACGGGGATATATCCCTTTTCAAGCACATCTAAAACGGGCTGTGGATTAACCTCTTCAATATTTCCCACAAAACCAAGGCGCTCGTCTTTCACGCTTGATTTAATCATATGTCCGTCGATTCCCGAAAGACCCATAGATTTACCGCCGCAGCACTCAATCAGATTAACAAGCGTTTTATTGATTTTGCCCGCAAGCACCATCTGTGCCACATCAACGGTTTCTCTGTCGGTTACACGAAGGCCATCTACAAACTGTGTTTTCTTGCCTATTTTACTAAGCATTTCAGTTATTTCGGGGCCACCGCCATGAACAAGCACAACTTTTACTCCTATTAAATTCAGAAGCACAATATCGTGCACAACCGAATCCTTAAGAGTTTCGTTTATCATAGCGTTTCCGCCATATTTAACAACAAGTATTTTTCCTGTGTATTTCTGTATGTACGGCAGTGCATGTACAAGTATTTCTGCCCTGTCTGCATTTGATATATTCATAGCTCTTTCCTCCATCAAGTACGGTAGTCGCCGTTGATTTTTACGTAATCATAGGTAAGGTCGCATCCCCAGGCAACTGCCTTTTCGCTTCCCGAATTAAGATTAACAATAATGTTTATTTCTTTTTCAAGAAGTATTTCCTTAGCCTTTTCTTCTGAAAAATCTACGCCCGAGCCATTTTTACAAACATCGATTGTGCCCTTAGGCGAAGAAAATGCCACGTCAACTTTATTAACATCAATCTCTGCTCCGCTGTAGCCGATTGCACAAAGCACTCTGCCCCAGTTTGCATCGGCGCCAAACATTGCCGCTTTTGTAAGAGAAGAGCATATAACAGACCTTGCAACCGTTTTTGCAGTTTCTTCTTTATCTGCTCCGCTTACAGTGCATTCAAGCAGCTTTGTTGCGCCCTCGCCATCGCCTGCAATACATCTGCAAAGATAAACTGTTACGGTGTTGAGTGCTTTGCAAAATTCATTGAAATCTTCTCCCGCAGAGGTGATTTCCTCGTTTTCCGCCATACCGTTTGCAAGCACTGTTACCATATCGTTTGTGGAGGTATCTCCGTCAATGCTTATCATATTAAAAGTTTTAGTTATATCCTCACTAAGAGCTTTCTGAAGCATTTCGCTTGAAATAGCACAGTCGGTTGTGATAAACACATGCATTGTTGCCATATTTGGATGAATCATACCCGAACCCTTTGCTATTCCGCCGATGCGGCATTCCTTGCCGCCAATTGTGAAGCTCACTGCAATCTCTTTTTTAGCCACGTCGGTTGTCATAATACCTTCTGCGGCAAAATCACTGTGGTCTCCAAGGCCCGCACAAAGCTCTGCCATAGAATTTTCAATAGGCTCAATACTAAGCTCCTGCCCGATAACGCCTGTTGATGCAACTACTATATCATCACTTTTTATATTAAGATGCTTAGCCGTTACAGCACACATTTTTTCAGCTATTTCGATGCCGTTTGCATTACAGGTATTTGCATTTCCGCTGTTGCATACAATTGCCTGTGCCTTTCCGTCGGCTATATTGTTTTTAGTAACCGTAAGAGGCGCGCCCTTAACAAGATTTGTTGTATATACTGCCGCTGCGCTCGCCTTTTTTTCGCTGTAGATAAGAGCGATATCCCTCTTTGTTCTGTTTTTGCGTATTCCGCAGTGAACACCATTTGCCGTAAATCCTTTCGGAGCACAAACTCCGCCTTTTATAATATCCATTTCTTTATCCTCACAATTCTAAGCCTGTTTCTTTATTTGTTCCAAGCACTATATTTAAAATTTCAACTGCCGCACCCGATGCGCCTTTTCCAAGGTTATCGTAGCGGGCCGTTAAAAGAATTCTCTCTTCATTTCCGAATACGGAAATTTCCATATTGTCTTTTCCTGAAAGCTTTGCCGCACTGTACATTCCGTCGTCATCCGCCTCGTCAATGTAGCTGACGATGGATGTGTTGTACTTTTCTTTATAAATATTTTTAATTTCTTCAATTCCGCCAAATTCGAGCATACTTTTAAATATCGGCACCGTTACTGCCATACCGCTGTAAAAATCAGAAACAATGGGGCAGAAAATCGGCTCGTTTTCAAGGCCTGTAATACTTTTCATTTCTTTAAGATGCTTGTGCATCTGCCCTAAAGCATACTGGCGCGGAGCTTCAAGAAGCTCTGTTTTTTCTTCTTCGTACTGTGCTATCATTTTCTTTCCGCCACCGCTGTAGCCTGTTATTGAGTGGCACGTGAGAAGTGCATCGCGCGAAAGAATTCCCTTTTCAATAAGCGGAGTAACAAGCGCTATAAATCCGCTTGCGTGGCAGCCCGGCACTGCAAGTCGTTTTGAATTTTTAATTTTTTCTTCGTTTCCCGCAAAAAGCTCGGGAAAGCCATACATCCAATCGGGATTTGTTCTGTGAGCGGTTGAGGTATCGATTACAACTGTGTTTTCGTTTTCTATCATTCCCACAGATTCTATAGCCGCACTGTCGGGAAGGCAAAGGAACACCACATCGGCACTGTTGAGCATTTCTCTTCGTGCTTCGGGATCTTTTCTTTTTTCTTCTGAAAGAGTAAGAATTTCGATATCCGCTCTTTTTTCAAGGCGTTCGTATATTCTTAATCCCGTTGTGCCAGCCTTACCGTCGATAAATATCTTTTTCATTTACATCAATCTCCGTTGATTATTTTTGGAAAACTCTTTCCATTCTACTAACATTGGTCTATTATAACACCATATGCATAATTATGCAATACTTTTTTGAAAAATTTTTAATTATGCACAAATCGTATAGTTTTACATTATATATAAGCACCTTTTTTATTGATTTTGACACGTTTTTCCCTTTATACATTTTTGCATAAAAATACAGAAAAGACGTATTAAAACGCCTTTTCTGTATTTTTATTCATTAAATTTCGTCAATAATATGCACTTTTGTGCTTTCGGCATAGAGTTTTGCCTCGTCAAAATAAAAGTCGATTGTTTCTTTCTGGTGCGAATCGGAAGTTATAATAACGCGCCCTTTTTCTTTTTCTATAATCTGCAGAATATCCTTTGCAGGGTATGGCTCGGTGCGGTATCCGCGCGATATTGCGCCTGTGTTTACCTCAAAGGGAACATTTTCGGGAAGAAGCGATTCGAGTGCCGAATATGCCGCTTTTTTATAGCGCGGATTTTGTGTATCGAAAAATTCTCCGTTTTCGTTAAACTTTGTAATCAAATCAAAATGGCCGATAATATCGCACTTTGTTTTGTTATACACATCTCCCACAAGGCGATAATATTCCTCTATAAATGCATACACATCGCCCTCAAAAGCCTCGTCTATTATTTTCTGAAACAGTTCGGGGCTTGAATCTATTCCGTAGTATTTTCCGTTTTTATAAACATAGTGTACCGAGCCGATTGTGTAGTCGCACTGCGAGGTATCAACCTCTGAATAATAATCAAGCTCAAGCCCTAAAAGAATTTTTATTTTATCTTTATATTCTTCTTTAAGGCGAATAATTTCTTTTGCGTAAGCTTCTTCTCTTTCCTTTTTCAGGCACCACTGCGAGTTTGTGGGAGTGTAGGCATGTGCTGAAAATCCGATAATGTCAAAGCCTCTTTCTATGGCTTCTTTCACAACATCTTCAGGGGTGTTCTTGCCGTCGCAAAAGGTGGTGTGCGTGTGTAGGTTCGACTTTATCATTTCGTCATCTTCTCCTGCTTAACCTTTTTTTCAATAACGTTTCTTGATGCAAGCTCGCGCTTAACATCGTCAACCGAAATTCCCATTTCAACCATAAGCACCATCACGTGATACATAAGGTCGGCAATTTCGTAAATGGTTTCCTTTTTATCGTCGTCTTTAGCGGCTATTATAACCTCAGTTGATTCCTCGCCCACCTTTTTAAGGATTTTATCAAGGCCCTTTTCAAAAAGATAAGTTGTGTAGGAGCCTTCCTTCTTATTTATTTTTCTGCCCTTAAGCATTTCCATAAGAGAATCGAGCGAGAAAGGATTTAAGCTGTCGCTTTCAAAAACGCGCTCGAAAAAGCACGAATCACTTCCTGTGTGGCAGGCGGGTCCGTCTTTTTTAACCTCTATTACCAAAGCATCTTTATCACAATCTGCAGTGATATTTACTATGTGCTGGAAGTTGCCCGAGGTTTCGCCCTTAAGCCACAATTCGTTTCTTGAACGGCTGAAAAAGCATGTGAGTTCTTTTTCAAGCGAGATTTCGAGGCTTTCCTTATTCATATATGCAAGTGTGAGCACCTTTTTGGTATCGGCATCCACAACAATTGCGGGAATAAGGCCCTTTTCATCAAATTTAAGTTCGTTTATTGCTAACATAATAATCTCCTCACAGTCTTACTTTTATATCGTTTTTACTAAGAAGCTTTTTAAGCTCTGAAATTTCCACCTCTTTAAAATGGAAGATAGATGCCGCAAGGCCAGCATCAATTGTTGGCAAAAGATTAAAGAGCGTTACAAAATCTTCCATTGAACCTGCTCCGCCCGAAGCGATAACAGGCACATTTACTGCATCTAAAACGGCGCTCAGCATCGGGATATCAAAGCCGCCCTTAACTCCGTCGGTATCGATAGAGTTAACCACAACCTCGCCAGCGCCCATTTCAACGCACCTTTTTATCCAGCTGATTGCTTCCATACCCGTATTTTCGCGCCCGCCCTTTGAAAAGACGCGGAAAACTCCGTCCACCCTTTTCACATCGGCACTGATTACAACACACTGATTTCCATATTTTTTTGCCGCTTCCTCAATAAGCTTTGGGTTTTTGATTGCACCCGAATTAACGCTTACCTTATCGGCACCGCATTTAAGCACCCTGTCGAAATCTTCTATGGTGTTGATGCCACCGCCAACTGTAAGCGGAATAAAAACCTTTGAAGCAACCTCGGTTAAAATATCGGTAAAAAGCTTTCTCCCCTCGTACGAGGCGGTTATATCGTAAAAAACAAGCTCGTCTGCTCCCATTTCGCTGTAGTACTGCCCCAGCTCCACAGGCGAGGAAACATCTGAAAGTCCTTTGAAATTTACGCCTTTAACAACCCTGCCATCTTTAACATCAAGGCAGGGAATTATTCTTTTCGTTATCATAAATTTTTCTCCTTGCATAAAGCCACAGCATCACTTATCGATATTGCGCCTGTGTAGTATGCTTTTCCTATAATTGCGCCGTATAAATTGTATTTCAAAAGATTTTTCACATCCTCGAGGCTTGAAACACCGCCTGAGGCAATGATGTTCATCTTAACGCTTTCAGAAAGCTTTTTATAAAGCCCGAGGTTTGTGCCTTTCATAGCACCGTCTTTTGAAATATCGGTGCAGATAAGGGTGCTAACGCCAAGTGCTTCCATTTCGCGGCAGAAATCTTCATACTTATACTCTGATTTTTCCGTCCAGCCTTTTACGGCAACGAAGCCATCTTTAATATCCACGCCAACGGCTACGGCTTTTCCGAAATTTTTAACGGCACTTTCCAAAAAAGCTCTGTCGCTCACTGCAGCAGTGCCTAAGATTACCCTTTCCGCGCCTGCATTAAGGTATGTTTCTATCACTTTTTCCGAGCGTACTCCTCCACCAATTTCAGCCTTAAGAGAAGTGGAAGCAATAATTTTTTTAACTGTTTCTATATTTGGGGTTTCGCCTGTTTTTGCGCCCTCTAAATCAACAATATGAATATGCTCGGCGCCGCTTTCGAGGAATTTTTGCGCAATTTCCTCGGGGTGATCGGAATAAACCGTCATTTCATTGTAGTCCCCTTTAAAAAGACGCACACATTTACCACCGTATAAATCTATAGCCGGAAAAATATTCAAAGCGTTTCACCACCCTCTGGTATATATTCATCAAATGCTTTTAATATGGAAAGCCCAACCTTTCCGCTTTTTTCGGGGTGAAACTGGCAACCGAAAACGTTACCCTTCTGCACTGCGGCAGTTACCTCTATGGCATACTCACACGTTGCAATCGTGCTTTCAGCGCAATCCACTCCGTAGTACGAATGCACAAAATAAACGCAGTCGTTTTCATTTAAGTATTTGAATATGGGGCTTTTTTCGCCCTTGAATGAAAGTGCATTCCATCCTATATGGGGGATTTTATAGCTTGGGGGGATTTTCCCCTCTAAGGGAACAATGCTTCCCTTTATTAAGCCAAGCCCCTCGCACTCGCCATATTCATAGCTTTTTTCAAATAAAAGCTGCATTCCAAGGCATATTCCCATAAGCGGCTTTCCGCTTTTTGCCGCCTCTATCACCACTTTGTCAAGGCCGCTTTCACGAAGATTCTTTGCCGCATCCTTAAAGGCTCCCACGCCGGGAAGAATAATTTTATCGGCATTAAGAATTGTTTCGCGGTCTCGCGTCATCACGCTTTCAATGCCCTGGCTTTCAAGGGAACATTTAAGTGAATACATATTCCCCACGCCGTAATCTATAATTGCTATCATTCCAGAACTCCTTTTGATGACGGGATTTCGTCTTTATTTTTTTCGTCGATAGAAGCCGCCTGTTTAAGTGCACGGGCAAAGGCTTTAAAGCTTCCCTCAATAATATGGTGCGAATTTTTACCGTCGAGCTGCTTTATGTGAAGAGTTATATCTGCTTTTCTTATAAAGCCAAGGTAAAATTCCTCCGTAAGCTCTGTATCAAATGTTCCCACTTTTTGCGAGGGAATATCTAAATCATAATTAAGATGGCCTCTTCCCGAAATATCGATTGCGCAAAGAATAAGCGCCTCGTCCATAGGAAGAAGCATATTTCCATAGCGCACAATCCCGCGCTTATCGCCTATTGCCTTTTTAAATGCTTCACCAAGGCAGATTGCAATATCCTCAACAGTATGGTGGTCGTCTATATATGTATCTCCTTTGCAGCTAACGCTGAGGTCAAATCCGCTGTGATGCGCAAAAAGTGTGAGGCAGTGGTCTAAAAAGCCACAGCCTGTATTGATATCTGATTTTCCGTTTCCATCTAAATTAAGCGAAAGCAAAATATCGGTTTCAGCAGTTGTTCTTTTTATTTCGGCAATTCTCATTTCGAAGCCTCCTGTAGTATAGTCTTTGTTACTTCAATAAAGGTTCCCATTTCCTTTGGATTTCCAATAGTTATTCTATTATAATCCTTTATGCGCTCTTTGTCAAAGTGGCGCACAAGAACGCCCCTTTTTCTAAGCTCTTCGTAAAAGATTTTTCCGTCTATTCCCTCTTTTTTTGCAAATAAGAAGTTTGCATAGGAATCGGTAACGCTAAAGCCAAGCTTTAAAAGTTCATTCTTTGTGTATTCCCTTGTTTTTATAATTTCCCCGGCATTATCCATATAATATTTATCCGATTCAACTGCCGCAATACCTGCCGCCAAAGTGAGGCGGTTGATGCTATAGGGATTGGTTGAATACTTTATCTTTTCAAGGTCGGCTATAATTTCGCTGCCTGCGAGCGCAAAGCCAAGCCTTGCTCCTGCAAGCGAGCGCGATTTTGAAAAAGTCTGCACAACTAAAAGATTTTCAAACTCACTTAAAAGACTTGCACTGCTCTTTCCGCCAAAGTCAATATACGCCTCGTCTATAAGCACAATATTATCGGGGTTTGTTGTTAATATTTCCCTTATTTCGTCAAGCGTTAAAAGAAGTCCCGTAGGTGCATTGGGGTTTGCAATTGCAATCATAGCACCCGCGTTTTTATAATCTTCTGCACGAATTTCAAGGTTATCCCCAAGCGGTATTTTTTTATATGGCAGATTATGGAGCTCAGAGAAAACCTCGTAAAAGCCATAGCTTATATCAGGAAATACCACTCCGTTTTCGCCAAATGCCATAAATGCAAAATTTAAAATATCGTCGGACCCGTTTGAAACAAAAACATTTTCGGCGTTAACTGAAAATCTTTCTCCAAGCACTTTTTTAAGCTCGGCACACGTTGGGTCGGGATATAAATTTAGCATAAGCGCATTTTCGCTTTTCACGGCATCAATCGTTTCCTTTGATGGCGGATACGGTGATTCATTTGTGTTGAGCTTTATATATTTCATATCGCGTGGTTGTTCACCCGGGGTGTATGCCTCAAGCTCTTTATATTTACTTGCAAAAAATTTGCTCATTATTTATTTTCCTTTCTTACAGTGGCACTTCTTGCATGAGCAGAAAGTCCCTCGCTTTCAGCAAAAAATGCAACCTTATCTGCTATGCGCGTAAATGCATCCTTTGTGAAATATGTGTACTGTGTTTTCTTGATGAAATCGTCTACCGAAAGCGGGCTTGAAAATCTTGCCGTTCCGCTTGTGGGAAGTGTGTGATTTGCTCCCGCCATATAGTCGCCAAGCGCTTCGGGGCAATTTTTTCCAAGGAAAATCGAACCCGCGTGCTTAACCTTATCAAGATAATCGAAAGGATTATCCACGCATATTTCAAGGTGCTCGGGCGCAAGCGCATTTGAAATTTCAATTGCTTCGTCAATTGATTCTGTAACAATAATTTTTCCGTTATTATCAATCGATGTGCTTGCAATTTCAAATCGGGGCAGAAGCTTAACTTGCCTTTCCACTTCCTTTTGCACCTCTTTTGCAAACGCAAGCGAATCTGTAACAAGTACGGCTGAAGCATTCTTATCGTGTTCTGCCTGTGAAAGTAAATCTGCGGCAATATGCGAGGGATCGTTTGTTCCGTCTGCCACCACTAAAATTTCGCTGGGGCCTGCTATCATATCTATCGAAACTTTTCCGAAAACCTGTTTTTTCGCCTCAGCAACAAAAGCATTTCCCGGGCCAACAATTTTATCCACCTTGGGAACAGATTCTGTTCCCAAGGCAAGAGCTGCTATCGCCTGTGCTCCGCCAAGCTTAAATATTCTGTCTACTCCTGCAACGTATGCCGCTGCTAAAATATTGGGGTTGATGCTTCCTCCCGTTGGGGGCGAAACCATAACTATTTCACTAACCCCTGCAATTTTAGCGGGAACCGCATTCATAAGCACAGAAGAGGGATACGCCGCCGTACCGCCCGGCACATATAACCCCGCCTTTTCAATGGGAAGAATTTTCTGCCCCATCACAACGCCGTCTTTATCATTTATAATAAAGCTGTTACGTTTCTGGCATTTGTGAAAATGCTCGATATTTTCCTTTGCTTCCTTTAAAATATCAAGAAGTTTCGGGTCGACCTTTGTGAGAGCGTCCTCGATTTCTTCCTTTGTAACCTCAAGGCTTGAAAGCTTTGCCCCGTCAAACTTTTCGCAGTAACGAAAAAGCGCTTCATCCCCGTTTTTCTTTACATCATCTATAATATCTTCAACTATTTTCTCTACGTTTACCTTTTCTTCCTCACGCGAAAAAATTTCGTCTTTCGTGATGGAATTATATTCGAATATCTTAATCATTTTTATTTCTCCTCGCATTGAGTTCTTAATGCCTCGTGAATGTTTTGTATTTCCTCCTGAAAGAACTTACAGCTTGCCTTGTTTGCTATAAGGCGCGCTGAAATCGGCACCACCGTTTCGATAGGCTCAAGATTGTTTTCCTTAAGGGTTGTCCCCGTTTCAACAATATCCACAATCACATCGGAAAGCCCTAAAATCGGTGCGAGCTCGATAGAGCCGTTAAGCTTTATAATATCAATGTCGCGGCCCTTACTCTCGTAGTAGTTACGGGCAATATTTGTAAATTTTGTTGCCACTCTCAGCGTTCTTTCGGATGAATCGCGGAAATCGCACTTTGCCGCAACTGCCATACGACACTTTCCTATTCCAAGGTCGAGAAGCTCATACACATCGGGATTATATTCAAGCAGAATATCTTTTCCTGCAATACCAATATCCGCCGCACCGCGTTCAACATATATCGGCACGTCCGATGGTTTAACCCAGAAATATCTTAAAAGTCCGTCGTCGCTTTCAAAAATAAGTCTTCTGTCGCTTTTATTTATTTCGGGGCACTTAAACCCTGCATTTCTCAGCATTTCATAAACCTTTTCCCCAAGTCGGCCTTTGGGAAGCGCTATATTTACTGCTTTCATTTTATTTCACCCGCCTTAGTTATAAACACCTTTTCGCGGCATTTAAGATTTGCATTTTCATTTCCCTGAACCGTTACGGTTTTTCCGCTTTCTATATACGAACGCATTACTTTTGAAATCTCAGAGCACGCTGTGCCTTTTTCATATGTTATTAAAACATCGGCATCGTACTCTTTCGTCTGCACAAAAAGCCTTTCAAGCATATCAAGGTAGAGCGCAAAGCCAAGGCCTTTTGCATCTTTTCCCATCTTTTTAACAAGCCCGTCATACTCTCCTCCGCTTAAAACGCCCATCGGCACGCCCTCAACATAGCCTTTAAGCACAATTCCGTTGTAATAACTCATATCGTTCACAACAGAAAAATCTATTCTTACCTTATCTTCAATTCCATTGTCGGAAAGCACCGCACAGATTTCCTTAAGTTCTTCCACTGCCTGAGTGGTTTTTTCGTCTATGCAGAAAACATCCATTTTTTCTGCGATTTCGCCTATCGGTCCGCACAGGTTTACAAGAGCATATATCTTTTCGCTCCAAACACGGCTCAATCCTTTTCTTTCGCAGATTTCCTTAAGCGAGGGAAGATTTTTACTGCTTATAGCTTCAAGCGCAGCCTTCATATCGCTATTTTCAAGATTCGCCGCCTTAAGAATTGCAGAAACAATACCAAGATGGCTTACATCAAGCACAAAGTTCTCACAAACACATTCAAGCGTTTTTGCAGCAAGAAGCACTGTTTCACAAATATTATACATATCTATATCGCCAATACATTCAAGGCCCGACTGCATTATTTCCTTAAAAGAATACGAGCCTTCCGATACGCGGTATACGTTTTCATTATAATAAACCTTTTCCACATAATTTTTTGCTTCGGAATTTTTTATAATGGAAATTGTAACGTCGGGCTTCATCGCAAGAAGCTTACCGTTTGTATCGGTGAAGGTAATCATCTTGTCGCTTTTTAAAAAGTCCTTATTATTCACATAAATATCGTACTCTTCAAATTTGTTCATTTTAAACTGGTTGTAGCCGTATTTTTTATAAAGGTCGGTTATCTTCCAGATAATGCTTTTTGTTGTTATGTTCATATGCTTCACTTCTTTCGCTTTACTGTAGTAACGTGGTAGAGTGGTACTATAATACCACGATATAGTACGCTTGTCAATAGTTTTTCCCCATAAAAATCAGAGAACTGCGAGAAAATTATATGGTTTTCCCGCAGTTCCTTGCTTCTTCATATAGCGCACAGAGAAAATAACCCTGTGCATTTTTATCAAGCCTCTTCTTTTTGTTCTTTAAGTAAATCTCTTATCTCTGCAAGCAGCTCTTCCTGAGTGGGAGCCTTTGGTGCGGGAGCTTCCTCAACAACCTCGGGCTTTTTAATTGCCTTGTTGATAAGAGTGATTATTGCAAAAATTGAAATAGCAATAATAAAGAAATTAACGATGTTCTGAATAAAGCTACCATATGCAATAGCTGCCTCTGGCTTTACAACCTCGCCGTTTTCCACAACTGCCTTACTCATAACAAACTTTAAATTCTTAAAGTCCATTCCTGCAGTAATGCAACCAAATATCGGCATTATAATATCATTAACAAGAGATGTTACGATTGTGCTGAACGCACCGCCCACTACAACGCCGACTGCCATGTCTACAACATTACCTTTAAATGCAAATTTTTTAAATTCCTTAAACATTATAATCACCTCACGGCAATTATAACATCTTTGTCGGATTGTGTCAATTATTGTCTTATATTATTATATGATATACGAGATTCACCAAAGCGCAGCACACCACGCCAAAAACCGTGGGCACTAAAAAGCCGAGTGCCGTCCATCCAAGGCTTCCCGTTTCTTTTTTAATTGTAAGAAGAGTTGTTGAGCACGGCCAATGCATCAAGGAAAACAGTATTGTACATACGGCAGTACATATAGTCCAGCCGTTTTGAATAAATATATTTTTCATTTCCCATATGCTTTGAGAATCCGAAAGAGTGCCTGTTTGCATATATGCCATCATTATTATGGGAACAACAATTTCGTTTGCAGGAAACCCCAATATAAATGCCATTAAAATTACTCCGTCGAGCCCGATAAGGGAAGCAAACGGTTCAAGAAAAGCACTTACAATATTTAAAAGCGTTTCTCCACCTATGTGCGCATTTGCCATTATCCATATAATAATTCCCGCAGGTGCCGCCACAGATATTGCCCTGCCAAGAACAAAAAGGGTTCTGTCGAAAATCGAGCGCACAATAACCGAGCCTATCTGCGGTTTTCTGTACGACGGAAGCTCGAGCGCAAACGACGAGGGATATCCTTTTAAAACGGTGGAGGAAAGAAGCTTTGTTGAAAGAAAGGTCATTCCTATGCCCATGAGCACTACAAAAGTTAATAAAAGAGCCGAGAGAATTCCCCCTCCTTTTGCCACAAAAAACATAGTTATAAGCGATATAATGGTTGGAAATCTTCCGTTGCACGGAACAAAATTATTGGTTAGAATTGCAAGCATTCTCTCGCGCGGGGAATCGATAATTCTTGCACCGATTACGCCCGCGGCATTACATCCAAATCCCATACACATTGTAAGCGCCTGTTTTCCGCACGACTTACAACATTTAAAAGGGCGGTCGAGATTATATGCAATTCTGGGAAGAATTCCCGAATCCTCCAAAAGAGTGAAAAGAGGGAAAAATATTGCCATAGGCGGAAGCATTACAGAAACCACCCACGCCGTTACGCGATACATTCCCGATACAAAAAGCGACGTTATCCATGGCGGAGCATTAAAATAATTAAAGACCTTTAAAAGCACATCTTCGAAAGAAAAAAGTGCCCCAAAAAGCCATTCGGATGGGTAGTTTGCCCCCACTATTGTAAGATAAAAAATAAAAGCAAGCATTAAAAGCATAAGTGGGTATCCCGTCCATTTGCTTGTTAAAATTCTATCCATTTTTCTGTCGAAACTGTTGTAATGCTTTTTTTCATATCTGATAACGCCTTGGCAGATTTCCTCTGCCTTTTTAATGCGTGCGTTTGAAACAGTGTCGTTTATTTTTTCTTTATCAAAGCCTTTTTCTTTAAGCTCCTTTATTTTTTTCCGAACAAAATTATTAATCTCCTCATTTCCCAGAAATTCTTTTCCTAAAAGTTTATCTGTTTCTTCTTTAATTGATATATCCTCTGTTAAAAGCCTTAGTGCAAGCCACCTTGCATCAATTTTTCCTTTTAAATATGGTTTTATCTTCTTTTCAATTTCTTCTATAGCCTCATCAAGTTCCTTTTCGCAATGAAGCACAAATTTTTCTCCCCCACTATTCACTGTTTCATCTATTGCATCTGTTAATTCCTTAAGGCTTTTTTTCTTTTGGGCAACAGTTTTAACCACTCTTACTCCAAGCCTTTCCGAAAGAAGCTTTGCATCTATATGTATTCCTTTTCTTTTTGCCTCGTCAATAAGATTAACGCAAACCACCACTTTTTCCGAAATTTCAAGTGTTTGCAAAACGAGGTTCAAATTTCTTTCAAGGCTTGTTGCATCGCACACAACCACCACGGCATCGGGTTTTGAAAAGCAGATGAAATTTCTTGCCACTTCTTCCTCGGGCGAATTGGGAGAAAGCGAGTATGTGCCGGGAATATCCACAAGCACATAGCTCTCTTTCTTGGTTTCGTAATACCCCTGCGCGTTTGCCACAGTTTTTCCCGGCCAGTTGCCCGTATGCTGATGCATTCCCGTAAGAGAATTAAAAACTGTGCTTTTTCCCACGTTTGGATTTCCTGCAAGTGCAACAATTTTATCGCTTTCGCTTTTTTTCTTTATTACAAGTTCCGAATCGAGTGCGTTCAACCCTATTGAGCTGTTAGTTAACCCCATAAAATCCCTCTCAATACACTAAAATATTTTTACTGTCTTCATCTCTTAGTGCAATCACCGCACCGCGGATAAGATACGCACGCGGGTCGCCCGCGGCACTTTTTCCTATGCATTCCACCTTTGTATCTTTAATTAACCCTATATCAATCAAACGGCGACGCATTGCGCCACAAGTATTAATTTTATAAACTCTTGCAAAGCTTCCTTTCTTAAGCTCGCTAAGAGGGAAAACATCTTTCATACAATTCATTCCTCTTATTTTTGGTGCCGCACGCCTGCACGTTATGGCCCTGTTACATTATATTCTTTAATTTTTGCCTTGTTACAAATATAAAAGACGCCTTGTATTGGATAAAATCTTCTGATATAATATTTTATATCACAAAATGAAAGGCAAATTTATGCAACACCCAACAAGAAAGCATCCAAGATTAAATAATTTCGATTATTCAATGCCCGGTGCATATTTTATAACAATATGCACCAGAGAAAGACAAAGAATTTTGTGCGATATTATACCCGTAGGGCGTGACGACCACGGCACGCCGCCCCAAAAAAATAAATATCTTGACAAAGCGGAAAAATAATGTTATAGTAATACCAAATTTACAAAGACGTTGAAGAAGAGTGCATAAAAATGTGCCCGCACAGAGAAGTAGCGGTTGGTGTAAGCTATCGGAGCAGTTTTTATGTTTGTAGCTTCCGAGTCGGGGGGAAGAACGGATTTTTCTCAGTAGAACCCCTCCGTGATTGCTGCGTTAATGCATAGGAGTTGATAGGCTCTGAGAGTGGCGAGTTTTCGCAATTTGAGTGGTACCGCGGGTATTAGTTTATAGTGCTCGTCTCAAAGCTTTATTCTTTGGGACGGGCTTTTTTATTGGCTATCCCACAAAAGAAAGAAAGGGAAAACTTATGAAGGAAATTACAGCTCTTGATTTTAAAATCAAAGAAATGGCAAAGCGTATTCGCACGCTGCGCGAAATCGAAGAAATTTCAGAAGCGAAAATGGCAGAATTCACAGGCGTTAGCATCGATGAGTATATTGCCTGCGAAAACGGAGAAAGGGATTTAAACTTTGCGTTTATCTATCGTTGTGCCCTTGCGCTTCACGTTAACGTAACCGATATTATTGAGGGCGACAGCCCCAAGCTGAGGTCCTACACTGTAACAAGAAGCGGTCAGGGAGAGCGCGTTGCACAGGCACACGGTATGACGTATTTCAACCTTGCCTATAATTTCAGCCGCCGTACTGCAGAGCCGCTTTTTGTAAAAAGCATATACGACGAAGCCGCTCAGCATAAAGAGATTGAGCTTACAACCCATGCCGGCCAGGAAATTGATATTGTAATCGACGGTCATCTGATGGTGCAGGTAGGCGAGCACCGCGAGGTGCTCGGACCTGGCGACAGCATTTATTACGATAGTAATACTCCTCACGGTATGATTGCAGTGAACGGCAAAGACTGCTCTTTCTATGCTATCGTGCTTGAGGCTTCACAAAAAGCAATAGAAACTAAAACAGAGAAAAAAGATTTATCATACATTGGCATCAAGAAAAGAGATGATAAAGAAAGAATTTATCATAAATACATCGATGTTACAGAAGATGAAAACGGCACACCCACATCTATCAAATTCAAAAACACCGAGAACTTCAACTTTGCATTCGACCTTGTTGATGCTCTTGCTGAAAAAGATCCCGAGAAGCTTGCAATGCTTCATATCGCAAACGATAAAACGGAGCGCCGCTTCACCTTTAAGGATATGAAAAAAGCATCTAACCAGTGTGCAAACTACTTTAAAACGCTTGGAATTAAAAAGGGCGATAAAGTTCTTTTGGTTCTTAAGCGCCACTATCAGTTCTGGTTTGCAATACTCGGCTTAAACAAGATTGGCGCTATTGCAATTCCTGCAACAAATCAGCTTCAGGAGCACGATTTTGAATACCGCTTTAAATCTGCAGGCATAAAAGCAATAATCTGTACTGCAGACGGAGATACAGCACATCAGGCAGATATTGCCGCTATAAAATGCCCCGAGCTTGAAATCAAGCTTATGGTTGGCGGAAAAAGAGATGACTGGCGCGATTTCAACGAAGAATATCAGCGCTACAGCACTCATTACGAGAGACCATCTGATGCTCCTGGTGGCGACGATTTAATGCTTATGTTCTTCACTTCGGGAACATCCGGCTATCCCAAGATTGCCGCACACAACTATAAATATGCTCTTGGTCATTTCCACACAGCAAAATACTGGCACAATGTTAACCCCGATGGACTTCACTTCACAATTTCCGATACTGGCTGGGCAAAATCTATGTGGGGCAAGCTCTACGGTCAGTGGCTTTGCGAAGCGGCTACATTTGTTTACGATATCGACAGATTCGATGCAGCCGAAATTCTTCCGATGTTTGAAAAATACCATATCACAACGTTCTGCGCACCTCCAACGATGCTAAGAATGCTTATAAAGCAGGATATTTCAAAATACGATTTATCTTCCATTGAACATATGACAACTGCGGGCGAAGCATTAAACCCCGAGGTTTACCGTCAGTTTGAAAAGTCAACAGGTCTTCAGATAGTTGAGGGCTTTGGCCAAAGTGAAAGCACAATGATTATCGGCAACTTAACGGGTGCTCCGCACAAAATCGGTTCTATGGGAAGGCCCTCCCCAATATACGATGTTGAGCTTATGGATTCTGATGGAAACATTGTTACATCGAGTAAGAGCGGCGAAATTGTTATCAATCTTAAAAACGGGCATCCCTGCGGACTCTTTACAGAGTATTACAACGACAAGGAAAAAACAGACGAAGCTATATACGATGGTTATTATCACACAGGCGACGTTGCATGGCGCGACGAAGACGGCTTCTACTGGTATGTGGGACGAGCTGACGATGTTATTAAATCATCGGGTTACCGCATAGGACCGTTTGAAATTGAAAGCGTTATTATGGAGCTTCCTTATGTGCTTGAATGCGGCGTATCCGCCGTACCCGACGAGGTAAGAGGACAGATTGTAAAAGCAAGCATCGTTCTTGTAGAGGGCACAGTTGGTTCCGACGAGCTTAAAAAGGAAATTCAAAAGTATGTTAAGGAGAAAACTGCTCCTTATAAATACCCCAGAATAGTTGAATTCCGCGATTCGCTTCCCAAAACCACAAGCGGTAAAATACAGAGAAACAAACTTTAACAGACGGTTTTAATAAATCAAAAAAGAGGTGTGGCAAAAAATATTTTGCCACACCTCTTTTTGAGGCGAAGTTCGTTCGTAGCATAAAGCTTTTTATCACAGCCTCTCACGCACAAAAAAATGCAGGGTACTTAATAAGTACTCTGCATTTATTTTGCTAAAAACAATTATTTAACGATGTTCTTAAGAGCTGCACCAACTTTGAATGCTGGAACCTTAGAAGCAGGAACTTTAACCTGAGCTTTTGTCTGAGGATTGATGCATGTACGAGCTGCTCTTTCTCTAACTTCGAATGTACCGAAGCCAACGAGCTGAATCTTTTCACCCTTCTTAAGAGATTCTTCTACTGTGCCGATGAAAGCGTTAAGAGCTTTTTCTGCATCTTTCTTTGAAAGTTCTGCCTTTGCAGCGATAGCTGCTACAAGTTCTGTTTTGTTCATTATATTTTCCTCCTTTTATAAATAATTATGTGCAATATTTTTTCGCACTTCTGTTCTTACTTATAATATCACAAGAAATTACCATATTCAAGTGTTTTCTTCAAGTTTCTGTACTTTTTTTGTAAAATTTTTCAAAAAAAGCCCCAATTCAGCCTCCGGATCAAGATTTTTTGCCTGTGCAACGCGGCAAATTTCGAATAAACACTCTCCAAGGTTGTCTTTCGTGATGTCTAAATCATCCTTTAAAAAGCTATTTTTCCCAATTTCAGGGAGCACTCCTCCCTTTTGGGCTTTGCTTATAACCTTAATGCTTTTCATAAGTGCAGGAAGAGATTGTGTGATATCAGAAAGTGATTCCCACGTTTTTTTCTGTCCTCTTTCTTTGCGCTTTATTTCCTCCCAGTTATCAAGCACTTCTTCCGAGCTTGATACAACTGTATCGGAAAAAATATGCGGGTGGCGGTCAATCATTTTTTGCGCCACATTGTCGGTAATATCATCAATCGTATATTCTCCCTCTTCCTTTGCAATCTGGGCGTGCATAACAATCTGCAAAAGCACATCGCCCAATTCATCCATAGTGTGGTGCGAATCTTCGTCGATTATTGCATCATACGCCTCGTATGCTTCCTCTAAAAGATGCTTTGAAAGGGATTTGTGTGTTTGCTCTCTGTCCCACGGGCAACCATCGGGAGCACGGAGCTTTTCTATTATTTCGCAAAATTCGTAAAAATCTTTTTTCATATATACCTTACCTTTTAATATCTTCTTTTGTAATTAAGCCAAGCGCCAAACTAAGAAGCGCATAAACTACCGCTGCAATACCAATCGACGCCACAAGCATCAGGTAGCTTTCTCTGATAGAAAAAACAAGTTTTGCCGCGCCGCACGAGATAAAAGCACAAAGAAGAATTTTTACAACAGTGAAAATAAATTCTTTCCTTACCAGTTCTTTTCTGAAAAGAAATGTATTGATAACAAGTGCAACAAAAAATGCCGCTACAGTAGAGATTGGTGCTCCTATTATTCCCATTTTGGGGATTAATATAAAATTAATTAATGTTTTTAAAACAACTGCAATTCCTGTTGAAGCAATCGGACTCCACACCTTGTTTGTTGCCTGAAGCATAGCCGACATCGACTGAACGCAAGGAATTATAAGCACCATAACGCCCGTTATTGCCAAAAGGCTGTACTGTGCCGACGATGAATACAAAAAAAGTAATATCCACTTTGCAAAAAACATAAGTCCGAAAGCGCACGGCGACGCCACAAGAAAAATCATTTTCACTGATTTTTGCACGCTTTCTTTAAGTCCTGTTCCGTTTTTAACCGCCAGCGAAACAAGCGGAACGGCACTCATCGTTACGGCAGTAATTATAGTTGCGGGGAGATTGTAAACAGTGTTTGACCTTGATAAATAACCAAAAAGCGATAGTCTTTCTGTAGTGCCTACTCCAATTGAAGCTAAAAGTGATGTTACGCTCAGCGTATCGACGAGCACTGCCGCAGTGTAGCCGAAAGCACCCAACGTTACCGGCAACGAAAGCTTCAGCACTTTTAATGCCGCTTCCTTTTTAAATACTCCCTTTTCTTTATTATTCTTTCTATAGAAAATATAAAGAATAACTGCCGCCGACACTGCACCAAGGCTGACGCCCATCATCGCCCCTGCTGCACCGCGTGATATACCGCCCGCAACAGCCAAAGCGCAAATCACTGTGCCAAGCACGGCTTTTATAAAGCTTTCCGATATCTGGCTGAGGGCAGATGGCATCATATTGCTCTTTCCCTGAAAAAAACCTCTCGATGCACTTATCACTCCCAGAAACGGAAGCGCTAACGCCGATATTTTAAGTGCGGGAGAAGCCAGTGCATCGCCGCCGCCCGAAAGAAGCACAGCAATCTTTTCCGAAAAGATAAATATAACCGCTGCACCCACAGTACAAAATGCCGTTACCACATAAAGCGTCGACTTATAAAAATCACTTGCCTCTTTTTCATCTGCACGTGCTATAAGGCTTGAAAGGGCTATAGGGATACCTGTAACGCATATAGCAAGAAAAACATTGTATATGGCCGAGGCGCTTTGGAAAACGGCTATTCCGTCTTCATGCAGAAAAAATCTGTCGAGCGGAATTTTAAAAACGGCACTAAGAACCTTACAAAGCATAGATGCCGCCGCCATTATAGCCGCGCCTTTAACAAAGCTTTGCTTTTTCAATCAGTTTTCCTCCTCAGAAGAAGCTTCCTCTTTATTTTCCTTTTCTTTTTCAAGAGAAGGCTCGAGCATATATTTTTTAACCACGTTATTCGTCATAAATATCTGGGTGTAGATATTAAGCGAGAAATAAATCAATCCTGCAATAATAATTCCAAGCATTG
Source organism: Clostridia bacterium (assembly GCA_017505525.1). Classification (GTDB taxonomy): domain Bacteria; phylum Bacillota; class Clostridia; order UMGS1883; family UMGS1883; genus UMGS1883. The sequence continues at coordinate 26,252 of JAFVPB010000021.1, read as the reverse complement.
GATTTCCAACAAATAAATAAAGCACAACATATGTTATAAGAATACTTACAGCAAAGCTGAAAAAATTCCACGGAAACTTGATCAAAACAAGAAGAAGCGAGTTTCTGTAGATATCCTTGAGCTTAAGGCTGAACTTCGCCATAATCTGATAGATATACATATGCATCATGGCATATATAACAAATGCCACGCATAAAACGGTGCGTAAAAACAGTCCCAGCATGCCGGGCATTTCAAAGGTGTAGAAAATTAATCCCACAAGCGTTAAAAAGAATACAATTATATCTATCACAAAAACAATTGTGCCCTGAACGAAGTTCTTTTTAAGATGCTCGAAATAATCAGATATCACCCACGAATGCAAATCGTTTACGTAATTTCGCACAACGTAGGAGGATGCCGCCGTTGGCGCACCTGTGCCAAACAAAGCAATAAGAGCGAAAGCAAAGCACACAGCAAGAATATAAATCACTGTGCCCTCATCCTTGGAAAGCGAAGTAGCATCTATCTTAAGAATTGATAAAAGCCATGTAATTGCATAGCTTGCAAATGCCCATACTACTGCTATTGATATAATCGAGCATATAATATGCACAAGATTCAGTGTGATAAATTTCCAGAAACGCTTTATAAAAATTTCAAAATAAAGCGCTATTCCCGTTTTCTTCGGCTCGTCCTTACTCACACCCGGGCCCGGCTTAGCATAATTTCCAAATCCTAAAAATCCCATTTATATCATCCTTTCATTAAAGAGGGTTGAATTCCCCGTCTAAAATTTGTTTTCTGTGGTACTCGCACTCGCCGCTGTTGTAGCCATCAATATATTTATTCATAGCATTTATTACAACCTCTGGCTTAAGATTCGCGCGGCTTCCCGCTGAAAGAAGCATTTCCATACATCCGTCTTTAAGTGCGATATTTTTTATATCTGCCCTGATATCCGTTTCCTTTATTCCGCTTTTCGTTTTCTTTTCAATCAAAATACTATCAAGCGAAAGAAATTCACTTAAATCATCGGGGATACTTTCCGCTTTTACAATATAAAGGGCGTTATCAAGTTTTTTCATTCTTGTTTTACCCTTACAAACTTCCGTAATTTCTATGCCGATGGGCATAGCCTTTTGAAGCTTTTCTTTTATTTCTTCCGTTTCCAGTTCCTTTTCCATCACAAACTCCATCAATTCGCATTCGCTTGTGTATCCAACCGAAAGAGGAAGTGCAAACGTTAAAAGAGGATGTGGGTTAAACCCCTCGGAGTATGCTATGGGAAGCTCGGCTCTGCGGAAAGCTCTGCCGAAAACTCTTACAAAATCAAGGTGAGATACATATTTTATGCTATCCCCTCTTTTATAGGTAAGGTAGTAATCATTCATAACACACACATCCTTCCTTTTTATCACAAAGGCTTGCTGCTCCGCAACCCGAGCACTTTTCGCGGCAGTTTGAAGTGGTTACGGCTTTTTTCGCCTTTTCATTTTCATTTTTCATAAATTCCTTTGTAACGCCAATATCAACAAAATCCCACGGAAGATTTTCATCGTATTCACGGCTTCTTGTGTAGAACTCCATATCTATTCCACAGTCGGAAAAAGCCTGCTTCCACGCATCAAGCTTAAAGCATTCGTTCCAGCCGTCGAGCTTACACCCAAGCTCGTGCGCGCGGATTAAAACGCGGTTAAGCTTTCTGTCGCCGCGGGCAAAAACGCCCTCGAGCACACTAACATCGCTTTGATGATAACTGTATTTAACGTGGCGGTTACGTATCTGATTTTTTAAGAAGAGCTGTTTTTCGCTAAGCTCGTCCATAGTATTCTGTGCCGCCCACTGAAACGGAGTGAAAGGCTTGGGAACAAAGCTTGCAACGCTTAAGCTTACAGATGGTGCACGTTTTTTATTCGTCTGGTCGCTTTCGTAGTAGCACTCTACCACCTTGTGGCTTAAATCGGCAATTCCTTTGATATCTTCTTCGTTTTCATAAGGAAGACCAATCATAAAGTAAAGCTTAACATTACTCCATCCGCCGTTAAATGCAAGTGTGGCAGAATTTATAAGGTCTTCTTCCTTAACGTTTTTATTTATAACGTCGCGCATTCTCTGGCTTCCTGCCTCGGGCGCAAACGTAAGGCCGCTTTTTCTCACCTTCTGAACGCGCTGCATCAAATCAAGGCTGAAATTATCCACTCTTAAAGAAGGAAGTGAAAGACTCACTCTTTTTTCCTCTGTTAATTCCAGAAGCTTGTCCGTAAGTTCGGGAAGCTTTGTATAGTCGCTTGTGGAAAGGCTTGAAAGCCCCATTTCCTCGTATCCTGTTGATTCTATAAGGTTTTTTGCATCGCAAACAAGTGTGCCGGGGGATTTTTCCCTTACGGGGCGATAAATCATTCCCGCCTGGCAGAATCTGCATCCGCGTATACATCCGCGGAAAACCTCTATGTTTGCTCTGTCGTGAACAATATCGGAAAACGGAACTATAAACTTATCGGGATAGGTAACCTTGTCGAGGTCGCTCACTATACGTTTTCTTATGGTTTTCTTCGCCTCGGGGCAGTTGGGCGTCATACTTTTAATTGTACCGTCGTCATTGTACTCCACATCATAAAGGCAAGGAACATATATGCCCTCGATCTGTGCAATCCTTTTAAGGTAATCAATTCTTTTTCCGCCACTCTTTTTCCATTCGATATAGGCATCCATAAGCTCGCCTATAACCTCTTCGCCCTCGCCCATAGTGAAAAAGTCGAATATTTCGGCGGTAGGCTCGGGGTTATAAGCGCACGGACCACCCGCGTTAACAAACGGGTCATCCTCTCCCCTGTCGGCACTTTTTAAGGGAATGCCCGCAAGGTCGAGCATATTCAAAACGTTTGAATAGCACATTTCATACTGAAGCGTAACACCAAGAAAATCAAATTCTTTAACGCTTGTTTGTGTTTCATTTGTGAAAAGAGGAATGTTTTCTTTTCTCATTTCCTCTTCCATATCTATCCACGGTGCAAAAACGCGCTCGCAATAAGTATCTTCGCGCTGATTTAAAATATGGTAAAGAATTTTAATTCCCAGATGGCTCATCCCTACCTCGTAAGTATCGGGGAAAGCAAACGCATAGCGAATGCTTACATCTTCGGGATTTTTAACAACGCTGTTCAGCTCGCCCCCTGTGTAGCGCGATGCTTTTTGCACTCTTTTTAAAATTTTATCTAAATTCTTATTCACGTAAACAACTCCTCAGCCAAAAGGCAGTATTTCTCCAAAAAACCTCATAAGGCTTTTTCCCGCCACAGTTAAATCAATGGATTCTGTGAAAATACTTTTAATTTTTTCCCTTGTTTCGGGGAAAAATCTACTTATGGCAAATACTAACCCAAACAGGCACAAACATATAATACTTCTGTATAATAAACTAACAGCCTTTTTTTTAAATTTTTCTTTCACCTGCGCTCACCTCTTTATTTAGCCGAAAGAGAATAATCCGAACTCGATTTTTAGAGGCGGATTTTCGCTTTTGCTATGTTAAAATACTCGGAAATACACAAAGTATTTCCTGCGTTTTTGCCTTGCACAACCAAAAATCTGCTCTCTAAAAATTCAATGACCTGAAACGGATGAAATTTTGAGCAGGTTTTGGTGCGAAGGATGCAGCAAGGCTTTGTGCCTTGCAAAGACGACAAGCCGAAAAATGCCGAAACTTCGCCGCTTCAGGCGGGTTCGGATTACTCTCTTTCGGCTAGTCATCGGAGAGACTAACTGCATATGCATTATGCTTGAAAAATTTCTATTCTTTCAACTTGTCGTCCTCGAAAGGCGTCAGCCTATCTTCGTCCTCCGCATTAAAATTATATGAAATTTTTATAAACATAATGTCGGAGAGTTTAAAAAGAGAAAATTTTGATATAAGACAAAGAAAATTCAAGAATAATACTAGCGTATATTTGCAGAATTTTCTGCAGTATTATACGAAATTTCCCTTTTTAAACCATATGTAGCTCGACTATCCGATGACTAGCGCGCATTTTATTTAAAATACTGATATAAATAGCATTTCAGCATTCCATTGTAAAGTTTTCTTTTCTTATCAGCATTTTTTCCGTAAAATTTTTCAAATTCCTCGTGGCTTGTAAGAATATATTTTCCAATATTCTCAAATTTTTGGAACTTTTCACCCATTTTGCGGTAGAGAATTGCAGAGGATTTTTTATCCATCAATCTTTCGCCATACGGTGGATTAGAACATATCACGCCTTTATCGGTAAAGAGCGGAGCATCTTTCATATCGCACACTTTAAAATTGATAAACTTTTCCACTCCGGCCCTTTTTGCATTTTCTATCGCAAGCTTAACTGCCGCAGGGTCGATATCGGAAGCGTATATTCTTACGGGAGCATCGGGCGTTTCATTTTCAAGCGCTTCTTCACGCGCATCCTTGTATAAACCCTTAAGCTCTTCGGTCCATTTTTCGCTTACAAATGTGCGTTTTTTGCCAGGTGCAATATTCTTTGCATAAAGCGCCGCCTCAATCGGTATTGTTCCGCTTCCGCAAAAAACATCGGCAAACGGACGGTCGCCTCGCCACCTTGTTATATCTATCATTGAATAGGCAAGTGTTTCCCTCAGCGGTGCTGCAACGCCCTTTGCCCTATAGCCGCGCTTATAAAGAGGCTCGCCCGTTGTGTCGATATAAATTACGGCATTATCCTTAAAAAGCGAAAACTGTACGCGCATCATAGGGCCCGTTTCTTCAAAAAACTCTATGCCGTATTTTTCGCCAAGGCGCTTAACAACTGCTTTTTTCACAATGCTCTGGCACGCAGGCACACTTGAAAGGGTGCTTGAAACACTGCTTCCTTTAACGGGGAAAGCGCAGTTTTTTCCTATAAAATTTTCCCACGGAGCTTTTCTTACTCCCTCAAACAATTCTTCAAAGGTTTTTGCTTTGAACTCTGCCATTTTTATAAGCACGCGTTCACCGCATCGAAGATTCACATTTGCAAGGGCTATTGCTTCCATATCGCCCTCAAAAGTTACTCTTCCGTCGGTTACCTCGCTCGTTTCATAGCCAAGGCTTCTGATTTCATGCGCAAGGGTTGCTTCAGTACCGAAAAACGTGGGGACCGTGAGTAAAAGTCTTGTCATAGGCATATCCTTTCTTTTTTACAACGCACTATTAAATCGATTATACACTGATATTTATTTTTTTACAAGCAATAAGGAAAAAATTTATTGTTTTTTCATAATTTTAGATTATAATATAAGCATACGGGAATTGAACCCGATATGCCTTAAACTCATTAAATTTGCATACTTTCAATTTGTCGTCCTCGAAAGGCGTCAGCCTATCTTCGTTCTCCGCATTGAAATTCCGCTAAATTTCTCTGCGTTTAAGGTCGAAGAGTTTAAAAATAGAAAATTTTGATATAAGATAAAGAAAATTCAAGAATAATACTGACGTATATTCGCAGAATTTTCTGCAATATTATGCGAAATTTCCATTTTTAAACCATATTGAGTTCGACTCCCGTATGCTTAAGAAGGTGTCTTTTTGTTTTTAGAACACAATTCACACGATTTATTATACCGCACGCCCCACGGGGCAGTGAAAACAGGCACGAAAATAACTTTAAGGTTAAGCATAGAATCGGCTTCTATTCCCAAAAAAGTTGAGTGCATTTTAAATAACACAGCGATTTCTATGCACTATGCTTTTCACATTAATTCCACAAGAATTTACGAGTGCGAATTTTATTCTCCCGATGAAGAGGGACTTGTTTTTTATTATTTTTATTGCGAATGTGATGAAAATAAATTATATTATGGCAACAATTCGCTTTGCCTTGGCGGTATTGGCGAGGCAAAAGAATGCGCGCCCGAATTTCTTTATCAGATAACCGTTTACGATAAAAATTTTAAAACGCCCGACTGGGCAAAAAGAGCAATTTTTTATCAGATTTTTCCCGATAGGTTCTGCCGCGAGGGGGAAACTCCTTTCCACGGAATAAAACGCGAATGGAACAGCGAGCCTTTTTATAAAAAAGAACAATTTGGCGGAGAGTATCTGTCAAACGATTTTTTTGGCGGAAATTTTAAGGGCATTATAAAAAAGCTTGGCTATCTTAAAGATTTGGGGATAAATGCAATCTATCTTAACCCGATTTTTAAATCGCCATCTAACCACCGATACAACACATCGGATTATGAAATTCCCGATGAAACGCTTGGCACTACCGATGATTTTAAGGAATTAACCAAAACGGCTTCCTCACTTGGAATTAAAATTATCCTCGACGGGGTTTTCAGCCACACAGGCGCCGACAGTGTATATTTCAATAAATACGATACGTTTGACTCACTCGGTGCATATCAATCAAAAGATTCGCCATATTACAGCTGGTACAATTTTTACGAATTCCCCGAAAAATACGAATCCTGGTGGGGATTCGATACACTCCCCAATGTGTGCGAGCTTGATGAGAGTTACCTTTCTTTTATTCTTGGCGAAAATGGGATTGCCCTAAAATGGCTCAGGCTTGGTGCCATTGGTTGGAGATTGGATGTTGCAGACGAGCTGCCCGACGAATTTATCGAAAAAATGCGCACCGCAATCAAAAAAGAAAACAAAGATTCATTTCTTTTAGGCGAAGTGTGGGAGGATGCAAGCAAAAAGGAAAGCTACGGAAAAAAGCGCCGTTTCCTTTTGGGAAAAAGCCTCGATAGCGTTATGAACTATGTTTTTCGGAGCGCAGTATTAGATTATTTAACCCTTGAAGATTCCTCGCTTTTTTTAAAGCGTATTTCCTCACTTTACGAAAACTACCCGAAAGAGGCACTGTACTGCGCGCTTAATTTAATTTCTTCACACGATGTACCCAGGGCACTCACACCGCTTTCAGGCGCGCCCGATTTCCGCACAATTGACAGAAATGCTCAGCACGATTATGTTATAGACGAAAATTCACTCCATCTGGCAAGAAAAAGAATGCGCCTTGCGTTCACTCTTCAGCTGACGCTTCCCGGTGCGCCATCTGTTTACTATGGCGACGAGGTTGGTCTTTCGGGCTATGCTGACCCATTCAACAGAGCACCTTTCCCCGAGGATAAAAAAGATGATTTTCTGTTCAGCCATTTAAAAAAGCTGATAGCCATCAGGAATAGCACGCCCTGTTTGCAAACGGGAGATTTTAACCCCATTTTTTATAAAAACAGTATTATATGCTTTATGCGAAGCATTTCAGGGGGTACCGATATATTCGGAAATAAATGTACTAACGGTAGTGTTTTGGTAATTATTAATTCTTCTTCATTTGATGATACTATCGAGCTTGATTTAGGGCGTTTTCACGTGCATTCCCTTTACGATATGCTTACGGAAGAAGCCTTTATATACAAAGATAAAATAACCTTTAATATGCCTCCCTTTTCCCAAAGGGTGCTACATCTTGAAAGGAACGAGAACGAATGTATAAAAATACAGAGCACACAAAAATAATAGACGCGATGACGAGCGAGGGAAGCGGTATTGCCCGCATTGATGGCTACACTGTTTTTATCCCCGGGGCAATCACGGGAGATACAGTGCGTTTTCTTGTTGTGAAAGAAAATAAGAAGTATGGCTTTGGAAAGCTGCTTGAAATCATCAACTCATCGCCCGACCGAGTAGCTCCCGAGTGTGCCACATTTTCAAAATGCGGTGGATGCACACTTTCTGCTATGAATTATGGTGCTCAGCTTGAATTCAAAAGAAAAAAAGTTTACGATGCAATTACAAGAATCGGTGGTTTCACAGATATAGAAAATGTTGATATAATCCCGAGCAATCCTTGCTACGGCTACAGAAACAAGGCGCAATTCCCTTTAAGCGAATTCAACGGCGAGATTAAAGCAGGCTTTTATGCGCCCCACTCGCACCGCGTTGTGCCCACAGATTTCTGTGCGCTTTCGCCTGCACGTTCAAACGAAATTGTTTATTCGTGCGTTGAATGGTTTAATAAAAACAATACCGAAGCATATAACGAAATCACAAAAAAAGGGGCGCTGCGCCACATATGTATCCGAAGCGGAAAAAATGAAACAATGCTTGTTTTTGTTACTGCAAAGCCAATAAAAAATATATCGCAGCTTACATCTTTCCTTGCTGAAAAATACAGTGAAATAGTTGGAGTAGTTGAAAACTACAACCCCGAAGATACAAACGTAATCTATGGTACTGACGACAGGATAATTTTCGGAAGGCCTTATATTATAGATACTATCGGTAACCTTAAATATAAAATTCACTATAAAAGCTTTTATCAGGTTAACCCCTACACCACTCTTCCGCTTTACGAAAAAGCGCTCGAGCTTTCCGGAGTGGACGAAACAAAAACCGTTTTCGACCTCTACTGTGGCGGAGGCACAATAAGCCTTTTTCTTGCTCAAAAGGCAAAATCGGTTATCGGCATAGAAATAGTTGAAGAATCCATTATCAATGCGCGCGAAAATGCCGGGTTGAATAACATAGAAAATGCAGAATTTTACTGCGGTGCAGCAGAAGAAGTTGCCCCAAAGCTTATAAAAGACGGCATAAAAGCCGATGTTGTGGTGCTCGACCCACCAAGAAAAGGGTGCGACGAAAAGCTTTTAAAGGCTGTGGGCGAAATGAAGCCCGAACGAATTGTTTACGTTTCGTGCGATTGCGCCACTATGGCACGCGATGCAAAATTCCTTTCTCAGTATGGCTATGCGCCTACATACGTAACCGCCGCCGACCAGTTCCCGCAGACAAGCCATGTTGAGACTGTTGTGCTTTTGACACAGATGAAACCTGATGATTATGTAATAATAGAACTGAATGAAGAAGATTTACGAAAGATTTAAGAAAAAATAATTTAAAGGAGATTTACAATGTACGGAGCAATTATAGGGGATATCGTTGGTTCAAAATATGAATTTGACAACATAAAAACAAAAGATTTTTCACTTTTTTCATATGATTGTGACTATACGGATGATACAATTATGACAGTAGCGGTAGCGAAAGCAATTATGCTCAGCAGAGAGGAACAATATAGAACAAACGGTAAAGGGAAAAGTTTTAGTGAGTTTCTTGTTGAAACAATGCAGGATTTCGGGAGGAGATTTCCGCATCCTAAAGGAGCCTATGGTTCAAACTTTTCGATGTGGCTCCGTCAGGATAATCCAAAACCATACAACAGTTTTGGAAACGGTTCGGCAATGCGTGTTTCACCTTGTGGTTTAGTCGCTGTGACACTGGAAGAAGCAGTGGCGTTGGCTCGTACAACTGCATGCGTTTCTCATAATCACCCTGAGGGAATCAAAGGTGCAGAGGCCGTTGCATCAGCAATTTTTATGGCTAAAACAGGGAAGACCAAGGAAGAAATCTGTCAATTTATCAAAGAAAACTATTATTCTTTGGATTTTACCCTGGATTCTATTCGTGAAACTTATTCTTTTGATGGCTCTTGTCAGGGTTCTGTTCCACAAGCGATTGTTGCATTTCTCGAATCAGAGGATTTTGAAGATGCTATTCGAAATATAGTTTCAATCGGTGGTGATACCGATACAACGGGAGCAATCACAGGTTCTATTGCGTGGGTTTACTATGCTATTCAGACAGGTGGTTATGTGGGTTGGGTATATGATGAATTTGACGAATCAATGCTTAAAATCAAAGAACAGGCAAAACGTTACATACCCGAAGAGTTCATCGAGATTTCAGATACATTTCATGAAACATGTTGGCGTAGAGCGGGAACTTTTAATCGTGTTGGCGGATGCACTCCTATTATGAATATGTAATAATTCCATATATTCAAATCAGTTTAAATAATTATAAAAAGTTGGGTTAACTAAACAACGCTTGAAAGCATAGCTTTGCTTACGCTTTCAAACTAAGTTTGCCGCGCACTTTGTAGGGGACGGCGTCCCCGACGTCCCGCAGGTTATACATCACAAAAAATTGTTTAATAATAAAAGGAGAAAAATATGGACATTAAAATAGTACCCTGTGAAGAAAAGCACATAGACGAGGCTATTAAGCTTACATACGCCGCGTGGCAACCGATTTTCGACGGTTACAAAAAAGCTCTTGGAGAAAAAATGTTTAACGAATATTATTCGGATTGGAAAGAAACAAAATACAAGCGCGTTTATGAAGGCTTACTCTCTGAAAGGGGCTACGTTGCGCTGATTGAAAATAAGGTTGCAGGCTTTATATTCTACATAGTTGACGAAGGTACAAAAACAGGAATTGTAGAAGAAAACGCCGTTTCCACAGAATTCCGCGGGCTTGGAATAGCGCAGAAAATGTACGACTTTGTATTTGATAAAATGCGCAGCGAGGGAATGGTTTACTCGATGGTTGGAACAGGGCTCGATGATGCCCACGCCCCCGCAAGAAGAGCATACGAAAAGGCAGGTTTTAATAAATCTATATCAAGCATAAGATATTATAAAGAGCTTTAATTTTTTTTGGAGGACTGAAATAATGAACACAATTGTAATCTACAAATCAAAATACGGCGCAACAAAAAAATATGCCGAATGGATAGCCGAGGCGCTTAGTTGCGAGATGGTTGAAGCCAAAAACGTTAAGGCATCAGATCTATTAAAATACGATACAATTATCTATGGCGGAGGACTTTATGCCGAGGTGATTAACGGAGTGAGTCTTATCACGAAAAATTTCGAGGAATTAAAGAAAAAGAATTTAATAGTTTTTTCAACGGCAATCACGCCCCTTTCCTACCGCGAATACTACGACACATATGTTATCAAAAAGAATTTCAAGCCCGAGATGCTTGAGCATATAAAGATTTTTAATTTTATGGGAAAAATGCTTACAGATGAGCTTTCACTTGTACATAAAGCGGCGTTAAAATCGCTTAAAAAGATTATGATGGCAAAGGAAAACCCCACAGAGCTTGAAAGGCTTTTGGTTAATCTTTGCGATTATAACGATGATGAATGCGACAGAGAATCTGCCAATGTTCTTATCAATTACGTAAAGAATTTAAAATGATTTTTCTTCCGAAAATTCACACTTTCAATTTCCCTTTATCAAAACGACGCGCCCTACCAACAAAAAAAAGAAAATCCACCATTTTTTCATAAAAAAGTGGTGGATTTTCTTTGACTTTTGGCGCTTTATATTATATAATATACTCTGTATTATATTCTAAAGATTGGACGATGTTTTTTTGGCAGATAGAAATGTGAAAATCAGCAAGCAGAATATAGAAAAGCAAAAAGAATTTATGCTTTTGATAAAGAAAAATCTGGGCGGAAAAAAAGCCTTTGCGCACGTTGAAACCTATGGTTGTCAGCAAAACGTTAACGATTCTCAGCGTATAGAGGGAATGCTTCTCGAAATGGGCTACACCCTCACAGATAACCGCGAAGAAGCCGATGTTATTATTTTCAACACCTGTGCCGTCCGCGAAAATGCCGAGATGCGCGTTTACGGAAATCTTGGTGCACTTAAGCATCTTAAAAAGAAAAATCCGTCGCTTATTATTGCAGTGTGCGGATGTATGGTTCAGCAAGAGCATATTGCCGCCAGAATCAAGGCAAAATACCGCCACGTTGATTTAGTTTTCGGTCCTCACACGCTCTGGAAATTTCCATCTCTTCTTTTCGATGTAACAGAGCATAAGGAAAGAGTGATAAATATTTCGGGCGAGGGCGTTATTGCCGAGGGAATCCCCGTCCACTACGATGGTGGTGCAAAAGCATTTGTGTCGATAATGTATGGTTGCAATAATTTTTGCACCTACTGTATTGTTCCATACGTGCGTGGGCGTGAACGAAGCCGCGACGAAGAGGATATATTAAACGAAATCCGCACTCTTTCTCAAAGTGGCGTGCGTGAAATTATGCTTCTGGGGCAAAACGTTAATTCCTACGGAAAAGACCGCGGCGAAACAGACGGCTTCTCCCGTCTTTTGGAAAAAGTGTGTGAAATTGATGGTATTGAAAGAATAAGGTTTATGTCGAGCCATCCAAAGGATATTTCCCCCACTCTTCTTCACACAATGGCACAAAACGAAAAAATATGCAATCAGCTTCATCTTCCGCTTCAATCGGGAAGCAACAGGGTTCTTAGTGAAATGAACCGAAACTACACCGCTGAAAAATATCTTGAAACGGTTAAGCTCGCGCGCACTCTTATGCCCGACATAGCGCTTACAACCGATATAATCGTGGGCTTCCCCACCGAAACAGAAGAAGATTTCACAAAAACGCTTGATATACTGCGCGAAGCTAAATACGACAGTATTTTCTCGTTCATATATTCAAGGCGCGAGGGCACAAAAGCGGCAGAGCTGGAAAACGTGGCAACAGAGGAAGAAATTAACAACCGTTTTCAGCGGATGCTTGATGTTCAGAACGCATTAAGCTACGAATGTAATGCCGTGCACGAGGGTAAAATTGAAGAGGTGCTTGTTGAGGGCCGCAGCAAAACAGACGAGCATATGATGACAGGGCGTAACTACGCCAACAAAATAGTAAACTTTAAAGGCGACGATTCATTAAAGGACAAGTTTGTAAAGGTGAAAATAACCAAGGCTCAAACGTGGATTCTTTATGGAGAAATTATAGAAATTTTAGATAAGTAAGGAGAAATTAAAATGGCAGAAATTTTTGAAAAAGCACGTGAACTCGGAGAGGCAATTATTGAATCTAAAGAGTATCAGGAACTTAAAAAAGCAGAGGCAGAGCAGGAAAACGATGCTGAAGCTATGAAATTATTACAGGACTACAGCATTCTTCGTTCAAAACTTGCAGAAGAAATTCAAAAAGGTGATCCCGGCGAAGAAAGAATGAATGCTATTCGCACAGAGCTTGAAGAAGCTTATGAAAAAGTAACAGAAAACGACCATATTACGGCATATATAAATGCACAGAGAATGTTCCAGGCAATTATCGACCAGATGAACAACATCATCTCGTTCCATATCACAGGCAAAATGCCCGGCGGATGCAGCGGAAGCTGTGAAAGCTGCGGAGGCAACTGCCACTAATAATTTTTAAGATAAGGAGGGGTGGTTGTGGAAGGACTTACTCCTATGATGAAGCAGTATATGGCTGTTAAGAAAGACTGCCCCGATGCGATTTTAATGTTTCGCCTCGGCGACTTTTACGAAATGTTTTTCGATGATGCCATCACTGCCTCACGCGAGCTTGAAATAACGCTTACAGGCCGCGCCTGCGGACTTGCGGAACGCGCACCGATGTGCGGTGTGCCTTTCCACGCGGCAGACAGCTATATTGCCCGTCTTGTTGCAAAGGGCTATAAGGTTGCCGTGTGCGAGCAGATGGAAAATCCGCAGAACGTTAAAAACGATATAGTTAAACGCGAAATCATCAGAGTGATAACCCCCGGCACAATACTTGACGACGGGCTTCTAGATTCCCGCAAAACGAACTATATGGCAGCAGTATGCCGCGAGGGGAACACAAGCGCAGTAGCTTTCGTTGATGTTTCAACGGGCGAAATGCTTGGCACCACCCTTTATGATGACTTCGGTTGTACAAAGCTTATAAACGAGCTTTCTCGCTTCTCCCCCGTTGAAATAGCACTTGGGGGCGCAGGCGGAGAAGATAAAAAAATAACCGAATTTTTATCTTCGCGCACCTCTACCCTTACTTTTTCTTACGAAGATAAAGAAGTGCAGAAAACAGCTGACGAAACACTTGCTTCCCAGCTTACAAATTCCCGCGATATAACGGACGGGCTTTTAAAAATTGCCGCTGCGGCAATAATCGATTATATAAACGAAACCCAGAAAGTTCACCTTTCCCACATAAGGGAAATCAACATCTACACTTCCTCGGAATTTGTGGATATTGATGCATCTTCACAGCGCAATCTTGAACTTGTTGAAACAATGCGCGACAAATCAAAATACGGAAGCCTTTTCTGGGTGCTCGACAAAACAAAAACGGCTATGGGCGCGCGCACCCTTAAGCAGTGGATACTCCGTCCGCTTGTGAATGCGGCACAAATCAACAACCGCTTGTGCGGCGTTGAAGAAATTTTTTCCGACCTTTCGTGGCGTGAAGAAATTGCTGATTCGTTAAGCGGAATCTACGATATTGAAAGGCTGATGAGCCGCGTTTCGCTTGGCACTGCAAACGCGCGCGACCTTCTGGCGCTTAAAACATCTTTCCAGAAGCTTCCGCTTCTTCACAAGCTTTTATCAAGAGCGCGAAGCACAATTTTAAGTGTGCAGGCGGCAAATCTCGATACGCTTGAAGATATTTCGGATTTACTCGAACGCGCGATTTCGCCCGAAGCACCTATTTCGCTTCGCGATGGCAAGATTATCCGTGAAGGCTTCAACGAAGAAATTGATAATCTTCGCCTTGCGGCAAATAGCGGACACAGTTATATAACAAGCCTTGAAGAGCGCGAAAAGGAAAGAACGGGGATTAAAAACCTTAAAGTTAAATTCAATAAAGTTTTCGGCTATTATATCGAGGTTTCCTCTTCCCATCTTTCAAAGGTTCCCGATGATTATATCCGCAAGCAGACTATTACAACGGGCGAAAGATTTATAACTGCCGAGCTTAAGGAAATTGAAAGCACTGTGCTTGGTGCAAGCGAAAAGCTTGTGGCACTTGAATACTCGCAGTTTGTGGAAATAAGGGATAGAATCTGTGCAGAAATGGAGCGCATTGAAAAAACTGCCCGCGCCGCGGCAACGATTGATGCATTAACCTCGCTTGCAACGGTTGCCTATAAAAACGGCTACACAAAGCCCGAAGTTAATCTTTCAGATAATCTTATTATTAAAGACGGGCGTCACCCCGTTGTGGAAAAAATGCTTTCGGGAAGCTTGTTCGTTCCAAACGATACAACTCTTGACTGCGAAGCAAACCGCATGGCGGTTATCACAGGGCCGAATATGGCAGGTAAATCCACATATATGCGCCAGACGGCACTTATTGCCCTTATGGCACAGATTGGTTCATTTGTTCCTGCCAAAAGCTGTGAATGCGGAATTATAGATAAAATTTTCACGCGCATAGGCGCATCGGACGACCTTGCCTCGGGCCAGAGCACATTTATGCTTGAAATGAACGAGGTAAGCTACATACTTAAAAATGCCACAAAGAAAAGCCTTTGCATTCTCGATGAAATCGGGCGCGGCACAAGCACGTTCGACGGACTTAGCATTGCATGGGCGGTGGTTGAGCATATTGCAAAGAAAATAAAAGCAAAAACTCTTTTTGCCACCCATTATCACGAGCTTACTGCCCTTGAGGGAGAAATTGAGGGTGTTATAAACTACAACACCTCCTGTAAAAAGCGCGGAGATGATATCACATTCTTAAGAAGAATTGTGCGCGGCGGCACTGACGATAGCTTCGGTATCGAGGTTGCAAAGCTTGCGGGCGTACCCGAGCCTGTTATAAAAAGAGCAAAAGAGGTTTTAACGATGGTTGAGCGCGGAGATTCGAAAAAAGCTGAAACCAAAGCAGAAAACACCGAAAGTCCGCAGCTTGACTTTATGGCTATGGGAAATTCAAAGCTCTACGACGAGCTTAAGGCTATCGATGTTACAACACTTACGCCTATTGAGGCGATGAATAAGCTTTACGAGCTTCAAAAATTATTATAGGGGATGTTTAAATTATCCAGACCGCAAAAAGACAAATATTATAGGGGACAAATCAGGTGAAAACTTTAAACTTTGTGATTTTGGTTGAAAAATCTCATCCTGTTCGATTTTTCCTATTGAAAAACTTTTTGCTACTAACAAACTTCGCCTCTCGCTGTATACACATACAGCTTCGGGTAACCCAAGCTTTGCTTGGCTCAGTTTGTTCGTTCTGAAAAATTTCTCCTATCCCCTGAAAAGGGATGTTTAAATTATCCAGATAAAAAGGAGGTGTGGTATGGGACGAATTAATGTGCTTGATAAGTTTACGGCAGAAAAAATTGCTGCAGGCGAAGTTGTGGAACGCCCCGCAAGCGTTATTAAAGAGCTTGTGGAAAACTCTATCGACGCGGGCGCAACTTCGGTTACTGTTGAAATAAAGCAGGGTGGCGGAGTTTACATGCGCGTTAGTGATAACGGCTATGGTATGGCGCGCGACGATGCACAAACTGCCTTTCTGCGCCACGCCACAAGCAAAATAAAAACAAGCGACGACCTTTTCTCTGTTTCCACGCTCGGTTTCCGCGGAGAAGCTCTTGCAAGCATTTCTGCCGTAAGCCATGTTGAGCTTTTCACAAAGCAGCGCGAAGACAGCGAAGGAACTCACGTAAGTATTTCAGGCGGTGATGCTCCCACTGTAGAAAGCGCGGGTTGCCCCGACGGTACTACGATTATAGTTAAGGATTTATTCTTTAACACACCCGCACGCCTTAAATTTATGAAAAAGGATTCGGTGGAGGCCTCGGCGGTGCTCGATGTTTGCAACAAGCAGGCACTAAGCCACGTTGATGTTTCAATCAAGCTGATACGCGACGGAAAAGAAGTTTTATTCTCCCCGGGGGACAACACGCTTAAAAATTCCGTTCACGCCGTTTTCGGGAAAGATATTGCAAACAATATGGCAGAAGTGAGCTACGCTAAAGACGGAATAAAGGTTACAGGGCTTACCGGCAAAAACAACCTTTCGCGTCCAAACAGATTGATGCAGGTATTTTTCATAAATGGAAGATATATTGTAAACAGAGTTATTTCAGCAGCACTTACCGAGGCTTATAAAAACGAGCTGATGACAGGTAAGTTCCCTGTTGCCGTACTAAATATTGAAATAGATCCATCGCTTGTGGATGTAAATGTGCACCCCACAAAAACAGAGGTTAAATTTGCCAGTGATCAAGCCATTTACGAGGCGGTTTACTGGGCAGTTAAAAATGCTCTTTCCCAAAAGGCAAGCCCACGCGAGGTTAATGTTATAAATTCCTCCAGAGCGTTTGAAATGCCAATAAAGAAAGATATTCCCATACAAGCACAATTTACAACCTCGGGGAAAGCAAAGTTTACTCCGCTTAAAACCGAAAAAGCGGTGGAAAAACCTAAAATTACAATTAACGAAATACGCGAAGCCGTAAAACCGTATGAGGGCAAGCTTCCCGTACGCGATATAGAAAGAATTGAACCCGTTAAGGAAGCGCCTTTAAAAGAGAAAATAAAAGAAGAGCCGATTGCAAAGCCTGAGCCAAAAGCAGAAACACCACAGGCAGAAATCAAAGAAGCACCCACGCCCGAAACGGCAGAAATTAAAGATTTCAGAATTATCGGTCAGCTTTTTTCCACATATATTCTGGCTGAATCGGATGGCGAGTTCATACTTGTTGATCAGCACGCCGCACACGAGCGTATAAATTACGAAAAACTTAAGCAAAGCGGAAAAGCGCAGCATCAAATGCTTCTTGTTCCAATAAGCCTTGCGCTCACGCCACCTGAAAAAGCTCTTTGCGAGGAGCACAACGAATTTCTTCTTGATATGGGCTTTGAAATTGAAGATTTCGGCAAAAATGCAGTGGTATTGCGGTCGCTTCCTGCCGATTGCCCATATGAAAACGGTGGAGATTTACTGATTGAATTGCTCCAGATTATAGCAGGCGGCGAAGCAGGCGAAATAAGTGCCATGCGCGACAGAGCTATCTACACTGTTGCCTGCAAAAGCTCAATAAAGGCACATCAAAATTTATCTGTTAAAGAAATGGACGAGCTTTATAGAAGAGTTTTCGAGCTTGAGGGGATATCCACTTGCCCTCACGGAAGGCCCATCAGCATTAAGCTTACGAAATATCAGATAGAGAAAATGTTTGGAAGGATAGTCTGACTTGAACAATAACAAAATCCCCGTTGTGGTGGTTGCAGGTGCAACTGCCTCGGGAAAAACGAAGCTTGGAATTGAAATTGCCCGCCAATTTAACGGCGAGGTAATATCGTGCGATTCCATGCAGATATATAAAAAACTTAATATTGGCACCGCAAAACCCACGCTTGAAGAAATGGACGGCATTGTGCACCACGGAATAGATATAGCCGAGCCTACAGAGGAATTCAGCGTGCAGAAGTTTTGCGAGTATGCACACGAAAAAATAAAGGATATACACTCCCGCGGAAAGCTTCCCGTTTTAGTGGGCGGCACAGGGCTTTATATCGATAATGTAATTCTTGCAACAACGTTTACGGCACCTGAAAGGAACGATGAACTTTCGCTTTCTTTAAGGAGATTTGCCGAAGAAAACGGAAATGATGCACTATATAAAATTCTTCTGGAGGAAGACCCGGAGGCAGGTGCAAAGCTTCATCCAAACGATGTTAAAAGAATTATCCGCGCGATTGAAACGGTTCGCACCACGGGAAAAAGCCGCAGGGAGCTTGATGAATTAAGCCGCGGCGAATCGCCGTACAATGCCATCTTCTTTGCAATAGATATGGACCGCGCTCTTCTTTACGAAAGAATAAACAAGCGCGTTGATATTATGATTGAAGATGGGTTAATCGACGAGGTTAAATCTTTATACCCTCAAAGAAAAGCACTTAAAACTGCACTCAGCGCAATAGGCTATCGCGAAAGTTTAGCCTATCTTAAAGGACTTACTACTCTTTTTGAGGCAACGGAGCTTATAAAAAGAAATTCAAGGCGCTACGCTAAGCGCCAGCTGACATGGTTTCGGCGAAACAAAGATATACACTGGCTCAATGCTTTAAATGCAACAGATGAAGCCGCAAAAATTATAAAGGAGAAATTATTATGAAATCACAGATTAATTTGCAAGACGTTTTTTTGAATCAGGTTCGCAAAGACAAAACAGCCATCACAGTGTTTTTGTTAAGCGGTTTTCAGATAAAAGGAATTGTTACAGGATTCGACAATTTCACAGTTGTAATCGATAGCGAAGGAAAACAACAGCTTATCTATAAGCATGCCATTTCCACAATTATCCCTGCCAGACCTGTTAATTTCATTGCTGCAGAAAATTCTCAAAGCGAAGAGTAAGGAGATAAATTATGAGCAAGTCTATAAGAAATATTCTTCTCGTAGTACTTCTTCTGGCACTTTTAAGCACAGTAAGCTACTGCGCCTCCCCCTATGATACTGAATCGGCACAGATAGTTGAAATTAAAGACACAATCACGGGAAGCGGTTTTATTCTAAGGCGCGAAACACTCGTTGAAAAAAATATCACAGGCGTTTTTGAGCCTCTTGTTAAAGATGGTACGCGCGTGGGAAAAGGCTCGGGCGTGGGAACGGTTATCAGTGGCAATCTTGATAAAAAGCTTGCAGTAAAGCTTTCAGAGATTACCGAAAGAATCGAGGAAATCAAAAATTCAGATTCTATTGCAAATCTCTATGCCTCCGATGATGCCCGTATATATTCAGCTATGAAAGAGATTTCCGCGTCTGTAAGAAAATTTTCGTACGACGAAAATTTTCTACGTGCTGCGGAATATAAAAATCAGCTTAATGCACTTATCGAGAAAAAGTATTCTCAGGGAAGTCTTGATTCGCGAGATGACCTTCTTGTTTCTCTTGAAGCAGAAAAATATTCTATTGAACAGCAGCTTGGAGGCATACGTTCGGAGATTGTCGCCCCTGCTGCAGGAATATTCTACACCACGCTCGACGGGCTTGAATCTCTTTGCGATGAAGAAACGCTTTTAAGCTACACAGTTGAAGATATAAACAGTTTTTCAAAAACTCTTAAAGCATACGAAGAAGATGATTTGGTTGTTGGAAAAATTTCTGATAACTACACCTGGTATATAGCAGCCGTTATCCCCGCCACCGATGCTTCAAAAATTGAAGCAGGCGAAAGCATTTCAATTTCTGTTGACGACTCTCAGTTTATTAAGGCAACCGTTTTCTCTGTTAATGCCGAGGGAGAAGATGCCGCAATCATCATAAAATGCAACAGAAACGTTGAGGGTATAACTGAAAAGCGTACCGCCGATTTTGAAATAGAGCTTGGAGGTTGTAGCGGAATTTACATACCTGCCCCAAGTTTGAGAGTGCTTGATAACATCACAGGCGTTTACGTTATGGACGCCAATAATTCCACATATTTCAGATGCGTGGATATTATTTACGAATCAAAGGACTACTATATTGCAAGAAACAAATATACTCCGCCTGATGGCTGTAATTACAAGGCTCTTAAGGTGCACGAGGATATTTTAGTAAACCCCGAGGCGGTGAGAAATCTTGACGAAAATACAAAAGAATCTAAGTAACGTTTTAAAAAGAATAGAAGATGCGTGTGAAAGAAGCGGAAGAAATCCATCAGAAGTTTCTTTAATCACAGTTTCTAAAACAATCCCGCCCGAAATTATAAAAGAGGCAATCGATGCGGGAAGCACAATTCTTGGCGAAAACAGGCCTCAGGAATTAAGGGATAAATACCCTGTATTTCCCGATATGCGCTGGCATATCATAGGACATCTTCAAACAAACAAAATAAAATACATCGTTGGAAAAGCCGAGCTTATCCATTCTGTTGATAGCTTCCGCCTTGCAGAGGAAATTAATTCCTATGCTGAAAAAATCGGTCTTGTTCAGGATGTTTTACTGGAGGTTAATATTTCCGGCGAAGAAAGCAAATATGGTTTGACATTAGATGAAATTCCTAATATAATTAAAGATATGAAAAATCTTAAAAACATTTCCTTTAAAGGATTTATGACGATGGCTCCTAAATATGCCGCCGAAGAAGAAATCAGGGGCATATTCAAAGAGGCGCACAATCTTTTTTTAAAACATAAAGAAGATGGCGCAAGTGTTTTATCCATGGGAATGTCGGGCGATTTTGAAATTGCTGTAGAAGAGGGTGCCACCCATGTTCGGGTAGGCAGTGCTATATTTAAATAAATCAAGGAGGGTTTTATATGTCATTTTTAAACAAATTTACAGAATTGGTATTCGGTCCTGAGGAAGACGATGATGATGAAATGGTCTTAAACTCGGCAAACGACCAGAATGAGGATTTTGAAGAGGCTATACCTAAGTTCTCTCCAAAAAAATCAAAGGTTGTAAACATTGCCGCAACAACACAGATGAAGGTTGTTGTTGTTCAGATTGAAAGCTTTGAAGAGGTGCGCGACGTTGCCGATCATCTCCGTTCAAAGAAAGCTATTGTTATCAATCTTGAAAAGCTTGAAAAGGAAACTGCACGCAGAGTTGTTGATTTTATAAGCGGCGGTGTTTATGCACTTGGCGCATCAATTCAGAAAGTTGCAAACGGTATTTTCCTTATCGCTCCGTACAATGTAAACATTATGGCTGACGTACGCGACGAGCTTAGAAACACAGGAATCTTTCCATGGGAATAAGCCGCGAGAAGTTTATTTCCTCTCCCGATAGTGAAAGAAGCACTCTTTTTGCCCATATTTTCGATATGGCGTCAAGCTGCTTTAATCACAGCAGGATATGCTACGGAATGTTTCTTTCCGAAAGCGAGCAGAGTGATTTAATAAAAAAGGCATCACATCTTCCCTGCCCCTACACGCTTTTTGGCGGGTATGATGATGCCGAGCGTAAAATGGTTGCTTTTCTGCCCGATTACGCAGAGCCCGATTTCCCTATCAGTGTGCTTAATATAAAAACGCCTAATCTTAATAGGCTTACTCACCGCGATTTTCTTGGAAGCCTTTTAGGGCTTGGAATAAAAAGGGAAAAGTGCGGAGATATTATAATAAGCGAGGATTTGTGCAGTGTTATTCTTCACAGCGATATTGCGCGCTTTGCCTGCGATAATCTGATTCGTGTAGGGCGCGAGGGAGTAAGCGCAAGCATTGATACGCTTGATTCACTTGTGCTTCCGCAAAAAGAGCTTTCTTATATTACGGGAACGGTTTCTTCTCCAAGGCTTGATGCCATAGTTGCGCTTTTTATCAAATCAGGAAGAAATCAGGCTGCCGAATTTATAAGCTCGGGGCGTGTTTTCGTCGATGGAATCTGCGCTATGAAAAACGATATGCACCTTTCGGGCGGAGAAAGAATTTCCGTGCGCGGAAAAGGGCGCGGTATTGTTGAATTTGGCGGGCAATCAAAAAAGGGGCGCATATTTGTTACAATAGCCCACTAACAGGTGATTTTATGCTTTTATTTCTTATAATCACATTTTCAATTATCGTATTCGACCAGATAACAAAAGTTCTTATCACAAACACTCTTTCTCTGGGAGAATCGATAATAGCAATTCCAAAGCTTTTTAATTTTACATATGTGGAAAACCGCGGCGCCGCATTTGGCCTTTTACAGGGGGCACGTGTTTTCTTTATTGTAATCACTGTTGTGATTCTTTTTCTTGTGATTCTTTATTTTATTAAGAAAAAGCCGCAAAGTGCTTTAGAAAAAACGGCGCTTGCTTTTATAGCGGGCGGTGCTATCGGAAATTTTATCGATAGAGTTTACCTTGGTTACGTGCGCGATTTTATCGAAACCGCGTTTATGAATTTCCCCGTTTTCAATGTTGCAGATTGTTTCGTTTGCATTGGTGCGGCACTTTATATAATCTTTGTTCTTTGCGAGGAAAAGATAAATGGAAAAAATTAAACTGACAGCGTGCAGCAATGCACGCTGCGACGTATATATAGCAGAAAATTGCGAGGGCATTACGCGAAGCTTCACAAAGAAACTTTTCGATGAAAACCGCGTTTTTGTAAACGGAAAAGCAGCACGCGCATCGCTTAAAATTAAAGAGGGCGACGAAATTGAGTTTGAAATGCCCGAAATAAGAATGCCCGATGCCAAGCCACAGGATATAGAGCTTGATATTATTTATGAAGATGACGATGTTTTAGTTGTAAACAAGCCGCGCGGAATGGTTGTTCATCCTGCTTTCGGAAATGAAGACGGAACCCTTGTTAATGCAGTGATGCACCACTGTGGCGATAATTTATCGGCAATCAATGGTGTTTTGCGCCCGGGAATTGTGCACAGAATAGATAAAGACACAACGGGGCTTTTAATCGTTGCCAAAAACAACAACGCGCATCTGTGTTTAACCGAGCAGCTTGCCACAAGAACTCTTTCGCGCACATATTATGCAATTGTCCACGGAAATATTAAAGAAGATTCGGGCACAATCGATGCCCCCATCGCAAGGTGCGAGCGCGACAGAAAGAAAATGGCAATCTCCTCTAAAAACGGGCGCGATGCAATAACGCACTTTACAGTGCTCGAGCGTTTTTCAAAATACACCTATATGCGTTTTAAGCTTCAAACGGGGCGCACTCATCAGATACGCGTTCATTCAAAACACATTCTGCACCCCATTTTAGGCGATAAAACCTATGGTATAAAAAAAGAAGAATTTAATCTTGCAGGTCAGCTTCTCCACGCGGGAGAAATTGCTTTCATTCATCCAACAACAAAGGAAACAATGAGTTTTTCGGCACCGCTGCCCGAAGATTTTAAGATAACACTTGATAAAATCAGAGAAAAATATATTTAACGGAGGCAAAAATTATGTCTAAAGAAAAATTTTATATTACCACTCCCATATATTACCCGAGCGACAAGCTTCATATAGGTCATTCCTATTGCACAGTTGCCGCTGATACAATTGCACGTTACAAGCGCGCACAGGGCTTTGACGTTATGTTCTTAACAGGTACAGACGAGCACGGCCAGAAAATTCAGCGTATTGCCCAGGAAAAGGGAGTTACTCCGCAGGAATATGTTGATAATATTGTGGCAGGCATCAAGGATTTATGGAAAATGCTTGATGTTTCAAATGATAAATTCATCCGCACAACTGATGAAATCCACGTTAAGGCTGTGCAGAAAATTTTTAATATCCTCTATGAAAAAGGCGATATTTATAAAAGCGAGTATGAAGGATGGTACTGCACTCCTTGCGAATCTTTCTGGACAGAGCATCAGTTAGTTGATGGCAAATGCCCCGACTGCGGAAGAAGTGTTGAAAAAACAAAGGAAGAAAGCTACTTTTTCAAGCTTTCAAAATATCAGGATAAGTTAATCGAGCTTATAAAGAATAACCCCGATTTTCTTCAGCCATCAATCCGTCAGAACGAAATGCTCAACAATTTCCTTATCCCCGGACTTGAAGATCTGTGCGTTTCAAGAACAAGCTTCGACTGGGGCGTGCCTGTAGAATTCGACCCCAAGCACGTTGTATACGTGTGGCTCGATGCTCTTACAAACTACATCACTGCTCTTGGTGCATTCAGCGACGACGATGCCGACTTTAAAAAGTTCTGGCCCGCAAATGTTCACCTTGTTGGTAAAGAAATCGTTCGTTTCCATTCAATTATATGGCCCGCTATGCTTATGGCGCTCGACCTTCCTCTGCCAAAGCAGGTTTACGGCCATGGTTGGCTTCTTCTTGATGGTGGAAAGATGAGCAAATCAAAAGGAAACGTTGTCGACCCCGTTGTTTTAATTGAAAAATACGGTGTTGATGCAATCCGCTATTTCCTTATGCGCGAAATGCCTTTCGGTGCCGATGGCGTGTTCAACAACGAAGCACTTATAAACAGAATTAATTCCGACCTTGCAAACGACCTTGGAAACCTTGTAAGCAGAACTGTAAGCATGGTTATCAAATACTTTGGCGGAACAGTTACAAACAAAGGCGAAAAAGAGGCTCTTGATGACGAGCTTATCGCTCTTGCACAGGAAACACCCAAAAAGGTTGAAGAGCTTATGGATGCATTCCAGTTCTCAAATGCACTTGCTGAAATCTGGAAGCTTATAAGCCGAACCAATAAATACATCGATGAAACAATGCCTTGGGCACTCAGCAAAGACGAAAACAAAAAGGCACGTCTTGAGGCAGTTATGTATAACCTTTGCGAAGCAATCCGCATAGCAGCAGAGCTTATCGCACCCGTTATGACGCGCACCTCCCCCATCATTCTTTCGCAGATTGGAGCAACAGAGTGCGGCTGGAGTACAAGCAAAGTATGGGGTGCACAGGAAAGCTTCACAGTTACAAAGGGCGATATAATAT
Organism: Clostridia bacterium; assembly: GCA_017505525.1. Taxonomy (GTDB): domain Bacteria; phylum Bacillota; class Clostridia; order UMGS1883; family UMGS1883; genus UMGS1883. Next base: position 1,309 of record JAFVPB010000021.1, on the reverse strand, counting down.
TCCCGCGTATCGACGTTGAGGCAGAGCTTAAGGCTATTGAGGAAGCAACTAAGAAAGAGCCTGAAGTTGTAATCGAGCATAAAGAAGAAATCACTATTGACGATTTTATGAAAACCGAGCTTCGTGTAGGCAAGGTTATTGAATGCGAAAAAATTAAAAAGGCTAAGAAGCTTTTAAAGCTTCAGGTTGATTTAGGATACGAAAAGCGCCAGGTTGTAAGCGGTATTGCACAGTTCTACGAGCCTGAAGCACTTATCGGCAAAAAGGTTGTTGTTGTAACAAACCTCAAGAGCGTTAAGCTTTGCGGTGAAGAGAGCCACGGTATGATTCTTTGTGCCGCAAACGAAAATAACCTTACGATTGTAACTCCCGACGGCGATATGGAACTTGGAAGTGAAGTAAGATGATGCTTTTCGATTCACACGCGCATTATAACGACCCTGCATACGATGCCGACCGCGATGTAATCTTAAGCGCAATGAAAGATGGCGGCGTTGGCTATATTATAAATTCAGGCTGCAGCGTTGCTTCCGCGAAAGACAGTATTGCTCTTTGCGAAAAATACGATTTTTTCTATTCTTCAATCGGTATTCATCCCTGCCATGCGCACGAGTCCACACAAAAAGACCTCGATGATATACGCGCGCTTGCTTCTCACCCAAAGGTTAAGGCAATTGGCGAAATAGGGCTTGATTACTACTACGAAAAAACTCACAAGGAAGTGCAAAAGCAGTTTTTTGCCGACCAGATAGAGCTTGCGCGCTCGCTTAAGCTTCCGTTTGTTATTCATTGCCGCGATGCCTGCGGAGATTGCCTTGATATTTTAAGGGCAAACTATAAAGGCGAAGGTGCTTTAATGCACTGTTTCAGTGAAAGCCGTGAAACGGCAAAGATACTTCTTGATATGGGATTTTTATTTTCCATTGGTGGAACTGTTACGTTTAAAAACAACGTAAGAACAGTAAGCGCCGTAGAGTATATTCCGCTTGAAAATCTTGTTCTTGAAACAGATGCACCATATCTTACGCCCACTCCCTACCGCGGAAAACGCAACAACAGCGTTTATATGCGCTATGTGGCAGAAAAAATTGCTGAAATCAAGGGATTAGAAACAGAAGAGGTAATTGAAAAAACTACAGAAAATGCAAAAAGATTTTATAGAATAGACTAATAATTATCCACCCGCATAGCGGGTGGTTTTTCCTTTTCGGGCATAGCCCTAATGCTACTGGCAACGCACAAGTGCGTTTTGGGGTTGGCCTGCCAGCCATGCATTTTTTACTTGCTACCCATAAATGGGTTATTTTTT
>JAFVPB010000020.1 GCA_017505525.1 Clostridia bacterium | reverse complement strand
TTCCAACAAATTATTTGTGCTATACTGCAATATTACAATAATAATTTGCTTTTTGGAATATCTTGTACTTCGTTATCTGCTCATCGGTTAACCTTTTTTGAACCACGCGACTATCGCGTGGTTTTCGTTATACAAAAAAGGCAGAAACGAAATCAATCGTTTCCGCCTTTTGTTTATTTACTTAAATACGCTTTAATTTTTAAGACTATGCATAGGCGCAGGTATTCTTCCGCCGCGGTTAATAAAATCAACGCAGCCGTATTTACTTACAGGCATTACGGGGCCCGAGCCTAAAAGACCGCCGAATTCAACCATATCGCCCACTTTTTTACCGGGTGCAGGAATAATTCTGAGTGCCGTTGTTTTTGTGTTTATCACACCGATAGCCACCTCATCGGCAAGAATACCTGAAATTGTTTCGGCAGTGGTATCCCCGGGAACAACAACCATATCTATACCAACCGAGCACACACACGTCATCGCTTCAAGCTTTTCAAGAGATAAAGCACCGCACTTAACTGCATCTATCATACCTGCATCTTCGCTTACGGGAATAAACGCACCGCTTAATCCGCCAACGTAGCTCGATGCCATTACGCCACCTTTTTTAACGGCATCATTAAGGAGTGCAAGTGCAGCAGTTGTTCCGTGAGCGCCGCATTTTTCCACGCCCATCTCTTCAAGGATATGCGCCACACTGTCGCCGATTGCAGGGGTGGGCGCAAGTGATAAGTCAACAATGCCAAACTGGGCATCAAGGCGCTTTGCAGCTTCTGTTGCAACAAGCTGACCCATACGTGTAATCTTGAATGCCGTTTTCTTAATTGTATCAGCCACAACGCCAAAGTCCTGCCCTTTAACCTTCTCAAGAGCTTTTTTAACAACACCGGGGCCGCTTACGCCAACATTTACAACGCACTCGCCCTCGCCTGTTCCGTGGAACGCGCCTGCCATAAACGGGTTATCTTCAACTGCATTTGCAAAAACAACAAGCTTAGCACAACCCATACCATCGCCGTTTTCCCAATCGGCAGTTCTTTTTATAATCTGCCCCATATGCTTTACAGCATCCATTGAAATTCCTGCTTTGGTGGAAGCAACATTCACGCTTGAGCAAACTCTGTTTGTGGTGTTTAATGCTTCGGGGATAGATTCGATAAAATCGTAATCTCCCCTAGTGTAGCCCTTTGGAACAAGCGCAGAATATCCGCCGATAAAGTTAACACCTGTTTCCGCTGCCGCTTTATCCAGGATCTTTGCAAATTTAACGTAATCTCCGCAAGCTGATGCCACAATAGAAATAGGCGTTACTGAAATACGCTTATTTATAATCGGGATGCCATATTCCCTTTCAATCTGCTCGCCAACAGGCACTAAATTCTGCGCCAGGCGCATTATTTTATCGTAAACCATCGTCGAAGCTTTATCAGAATCCTGTCCGATGCAATCAAGAAGAGATATACCCATTGTGATTGTACGGATATCGAGATGTTCGTTATCAATCATATTGATTGTTTCCATTATTTCAAAAGGATTAACCATTTTATTTCCTCCTTTATATTCTATGCATTGAATTGAATACCTTTTCGTGGCGGATATGAATTTTCTGCCCTATTTCTTCACCAAGCTCTTTAAGGCTTTTTTCCACCACGGGGAATGTATCTTTTTTATTTGCAATTTCAACAAGCATAACCATGAAGAATTTTCCCTCGTAAGTTGTTTGTGAAATATCTGCGATATTAACATCATTCTCGCTGAGGAGTTTACTTACTCGGGCAATTATGCCTACCGAATCGTTTCCTGTAACTGTTATTACGGCTCTCATTTTCTACCTCCAATTAAAGCACCTTATCTTTAAGGTCGTTTATACAGTTGCCGCAGATATTTTTATCGCGGTATAAATAAACGTTTTCCTTTGTTCCGCAAAAAATACATGCAGGCTCGTATTTTTTAAGAATAACGGTATCTCCGTCAACATAAATTTCTAATGAATCTCTTTCAGCTATATCAAGAGTACGTCTTAATTCTATGGGAAGAACTATACGCCCCAATTCGTCAACTTTTCTTACTATTCCTGTAGATTTCATATTATTTATCCTTTCTGCTTTTGAATGCACATATTTTCATTATATTTTAACATCTTATTTGCTCTTAGTCAACCTGATTTTTCCCATTTTTTTACAAAAACAACCATAAAGCGAGGTTTTTTTATGATCAACTACATTTGGAGCATTATTCTTTGTGCTTCTATTATTTTCTCGTTTATTTCTGGCAAAGGCGAAGCTATGTCTTCAGTTATTTTTTCCTCAGTTTCAAAGGCGGTCGATATATCAATCACGCTTCTTGGAATTATATGCTTCTGGTCGGGAATGATGGAAATTGCAAAAAATTCGGGACTTACAAAAAAGGTGGAGGCGTTTTTGCGCCCACTTACGAAAATTCTGTTTCCATCATTAAAAAAAGAAAGTAAAGCTCTGAGTGCAATTACAATGAATATCACGGCAAACCTTTTTGGGCTTGGAAACGCCGCAACGCCGTTTGGACTTATTGCAGTAAAAGAGCTTGAGCGCGAAAATGGTTTTTCAAACAGAGCTTCCGATGCTATGTGTATGTTTGTGATAATAAACACTGCATCGCTTCAGCTTCTCCCCACTACAATTATGGGCTTGAGATCGAAATTCGGCTCAGCATATCCTGCCGAAATAATTGTGCCTGTGTGGATAACCTCGGCTTGTGCACTTTTAATCGGCGTTATAAGCACTAAAATATTGGAAAGAAGATTTTAATTTGAACACTTTATCATCTTTTGCGGTTCCCGTTTTCATTGTTATAATCCTGATTTATTCACTCTGCAAAAAAGCTTCCCCTTTTAATTCATTTATAAGTGGAGCATCAATGGGACTTAAAACAGTTTTATCCGTCTTTCCCTCGCTACTTGCACTCATTTGTGCAGTAGAACTTATGAATGAAAGTGGATTGTGTAATTATTTATCAGATGTTCTATCGCCTCTGTTTTCCTTTTTAAACGTACCAAAGGAACTATCTCCGCTTGCAATTATCCGCCCGATTTCGGGAAGCGGCTCTACGGCGGTTTTGCAATCTTTAATGGAAAAATATTCTCCCGATTCCTTTATCGGCAGATGCGCAAGCATTATATCGGCAAGCACAGAAACAACTTTTTACACAATAGCCGTTTATTTTGGCGCAACAAAGGTTAAATATATGCGCCACACCGTGTTTTGCGCGCTTCTGGCAGATATCTCGTGCGTTGTTATCGGGTGTTTAGTATGCAGACTTTTCTTTTGTTAAAAATGATTTGACAAAATTTACACAATGGGTTAAAATAATTCTATATGTTTTAATGAAAGGGATGTCTTTATGAAAAACACAGATAAAACGATGGACAAAATTGTTGCGCTTTGTAAAGGACGTGGCTATGTTTATGCAGGAAGCGAAATTTACGGCGGACTTTCAAACACATGGGACTACGGTCCTCTTGGTGTTGAATATAAAAACAACGTAAAACGTGCCTGGTGGAAAAAGTTTGTTACAGAAAGCCCCTACAATGTAGGTCTTGACTGTGCAATTTTAATGAATCCTCAGGTTTGGGTTGCAAGCGGACATGTTGGCGGCTTCTCTGATCCTCTTATGGACTGTAAGGAATGTAAGGCTCGCCACCGTGCCGACAAGCTTATTGAAGATTTCTGCCACGAAAAAGGCGAAGATATTGTGGTTGATGGTTGGTCAAACGAAGAAATGCTTAAGTATATCGATGAAAACGGCATTAACTGCCCCGATTGCGGAAAGCACAACTTCACAGACATCCGTAAATTCAACCTTATGTTTAAAACATTCCAGGGCGTTACAGAAGATGCCAAGGCTGAAATTTATCTCCGTCCCGAAACTGCACAGGGTATATTCGTAAACTTTAAAAATGTTGCTCGTACAAGCCGTAAGAAAGTTCCTTTCGGTATTGCACAGGTTGGTAAATCTTTCAGAAATGAAATCACACCAGGTAACTTTATTTTCCGTACTCGTGAATTCGAGCAGATGGAGCTTGAATTCTTCTGCAAGCCGGGAACAGACCTTGAATGGTTTAAATATTGGAAAGACTACTGTAAGGATTTCTTACTTTCACTTGGTATGAAAGAAGAAAATATGCGTCTTCGCGACCATAGTCCTGAAGAATTAAGCCACTATTCAAACGCTACAACAGATATTGAATTCCTCTTCCCATTCGGTTGGGGCGAGCTTTGGGGGATTGCCGACAGAACAGATTTCGACCTTACACAGCATCAGAATCACAGCGGCGAAAGCATGGAATATATCGACCAGATTACAAACGAGCGTTATGTTCCCTATGTTGTAGAGCCATCACTTGGTGCTGACCGTGTTGCTCTTGCATTCCTTTGCGAAGCATACGATGAAGAAGAGGTTGGCGAAGGAGATGTGCGTGTTGTTCTTCGTCTTCATCCCGCACTTGCACCCGTTAAGGCTGCAGTTCTTCCCCTTTCAAAGAAGCTTGGCGACAAGGCATCAGAGGTTTACAATGCTCTTCTTAAAAAGTATCCTTGCGAATACGACGATGCAGGATCAATTGGTAAGCGCTACCGCCGTCAGGACGAAATCGGTACTCCTGTATGTATCACAGTTGACTTCGACACTCTTGAAGACGAAAGCGTTACAGTACGTGATCGTGATACTATGGAGCAGAAGCGTATTAAGATAAGCGAGCTTGACAGCTACATCGCTAATATGCTTGAGTGGTAATTATGAACGCCCGCAAGATTATTGAAAACAGATTTATAAAGCCTTTTATCAGAAAAGAATCTCACCATATAGGTGTGGAGCTTGAATTTCCTTTAATAAACAAAAATGGCCGCGACATTGACTTACCCTTTGTCGCGGCGATTTGCGATTATCTTGAAGATTTTGGATTTCATTGTGTACTGACAGGGGTACACAATGAAAAGTTATTTATGGAAAACGAAGAGGGCGACTGCCTCAGCTTTGACAATTCATACAATAACTTTGAATTCTCTATGATGCATAATGAAAGCTTAGTTGCACTATACGAAAGATTCTGCCGCTATTTCAATATAGTACAAAATTATCTTGAAAAGGAAAATCACACTCTTTATCCTCAGGGCTCTAATCCTAATTATAAAAACATAAGCGTTAATCACGTGCCATTCTCAACCTATAATATGGTAAGTGATTATCTGCACACCTTTAAAGGCGAAGATAATATCCCTGATTTTCCGGCGTTTATGTCGTCAGTACAAACGCATCTTGATACAGATGAGAAAACTCTCCCCCGCGCCTACACATTTTTTGCGAGGATAGACTTTTTAAGGGGGATACTTTTCCACAACTCTCCCGATTTCTTTGGGGATGGTTACAGAATATACCGCGACTTTTTATGGGAAAACAGTGCTTTTGGAAAATGCCCCGAAATAACAGGAGCTATAGACTATGAATTTAAAACCACTGACGATATTGTGGATTTCTATTTGAAAAAGGGAATGTTCAACAGAATCCGCGATGGTAAATATGAAGTATTCAGCCCTGTTTTAATAAGCGAGTATTTTGAGAACCCAAAATACGGTGCTAAAGAGGAAGACATAGAATGCTATCTTTCTTTCAGGAATGTTGAGGCAACAAGCCGCGGCACACTTGAGGTGCGAAGCGACTGCACTCAAAAAGAGGGAATGTTTTTCACTCCCCCTGCATTTAATCTTGGACTTATGGAAAACCTCAACAAAGCTATATCAAGGCTTGATAATTTCATTAAAGACAACTCAATTACGCTTCTTCCAAGCGAAACGAGAAGAATAGTTACCGACGGAAAAGATATTTCTTTAATAGCACCGCAAAATGAAATTGAATTATTATGCCGCGATATGATTGAAATTTCAAAAGAAGGTCTTATTAAGCGTGGCCTCGGCGAGGAAAAACTTCTTGTTTTTAACGTTTGATGCTACCTAAACAACTAACAATAAAAGGATGTTTAAAAACAAAAGCTTTTAAACATCCTTTTATTTATTTCACGCTGAAGAGGATTTCGCCATATCCGGGATACGGCCACGATTTTCTGTCGCAGATAAGCTCAAGCTCATCTACAGATTCTCGAAGCTTTTTCATATCATCTATTATAACGTCTTTATAATAGAATGCTTCTTTCGATTTATCTTCTGAGGGAACATTTTCAAGATCTTTTTTAAGAGTGTTTACAGTTTCATAAACTGAAGAAAGAAGCGAACTTGCTTTCTTCACAGTTTCGTTTTCATATATGCAATCAGCATCTTTAATAAAATTCTTAATGCTCGATGCATTCTGCGCTGTTTGACCGATAAACTTAGAAACTGCAGGCATAATATCCTTTTCTGCCATATCTATCATTGTAAGAGCTTCTATATTTACTATTTTGCAGTAGTTCTCCGTCATAATATCAAGACGGGAACGAAGTTCGATTTCTGAATATACCTTGTGCTCGCTGAAAAGCTTAATGCTCTTTTCGTCAAGCAGATGAGGAAGACTTTCAGGCGTTGTTCTTAAATTAGCAAGTCCGCGCCTCTCCGCTTCCTTAACCCAAAGGTCATCGTATCCGTTTCCATTGAAAATAATTCTCTTGTGGTCTTTTATAGTACGTTTAATAAGCTTATTAAGCGCATTTTCAAAATCCTGTGCACCCTCAAGCTCGTCGGCATACTGGCGAAGGCTTTCCGCCACCGCAGTATTTATAACAACGTTTGCTTCTGCTATTGAAGCAGTTGAGCCAAGCATACGGAATTCAAACTTGTTTCCTGTGAATGCAAAGGGGCTTGTCCTGTTACGGTCGGTTGTATCTTTAGGGAATCTCGGTATTACGTGAACACCGATTTTCATTTGAACTTTTTCTTTCGAATCGTATTCAGCATCTTTTTCAATTGCCGAAAGAATTTCGCTAAGCTCTTCCCCAAGGAAAATAGAAACTATTGCGGGAGGTGCTTCGTTTGCACCAAGACGATGGTCGTTTCCTGCACTTGCAACCGAAATCCTAAGTAATTCCTGATATTCGTCAACCGCCTTGATAACAGCACAAAGGAAAAGCAGGAACTGTGCATTTTCGTAAGGCGTTTCGCCAGGGTCGAGAAGATTTTTTCCCGAACTTGTTGAAAGCGACCAGTTGTTGTGCTTACCGCTTCCGTTAACACCTGCAAAAGGCTTTTCATGAAGCAGACACACCAAATCGTGGCGCTGAGCCACTTTCTGCAGTATTTCCATAGCAAGCTGATTGTGGTCGGCTGCTATATTGGTTGTTGTAAAAATCGGGGCCAATTCGTGCTGAGCGGGAGCTGCCTCGTTATGCTCTGTTTTACTGAGCACGCCAAGCTTCCAAAGCTCCTCGTCAACCTCTTTCATAAATTCGGCAACACGTGTTTTTATTGTACCGAAATAATGGTCCTCAAGCTCCTGCCCTTTAGGTGCTTTTGCACCAAAAAGAGTTCTTCCTGTAAAAAGAAGGTCGGGCCTTTTATCGTATATATTTTTATCTATAAGGAAATATTCCTGTTCGGGGCCAACCGTTGTTTTAACGGTTTTCACATCCTCGTTTCCGAAAAGATGCAAAATTCTTACTGCCTGACGGCTGATTGCTTCCATTGAACGAAGTAGAGGTGTTTTTTCGTCGAGGGCCTCTCCGCCATAGGAGCAGAATGCAGTTGGTATGTAAAGAGTATTTTCCTTAATAAAAGCATAGCTCGTTGGGTCCCACGCAGTATATCCGCGCGCCTCAAAAGTTGCACGAAGACCACCTGAAGGAAAGCTTGAGGCATCAGATTCGCCCTGAACAAGCTCTTTCCCCGAAAATTCCATAATAACATTTCCATCACGCGTTGGGGTAATAAAACTATCATGCTTTTCGGCAGTAATCCCAGTCATAGGTTGAAACCAATGAGTAAAATGAGTAGCACCGTTTTCAATTGCCCAATCCTTCATAGAATTTGCAACAACGTTTGCCACGCTTAAATCGAGGCGCTTTCCATCGTTTATAGCCTTTTGCATGGCTTTATAAACGTCTCTCGGAAGCCTTTCCTCCATAACAAAATTATTAAAAACCTTGCTGCCAAACATTTTAGTTACATTGTTCATTGATTTCACTCCCATACATTTGTAAATAGAAATTATATCATTTTCTAAAGTTTTTGTCAACATTTACGCTCTTGGGTGCGCTTTACGATACATTTTCTTGATATTATCATTTACCACCTTACTATACACGCGTGTGGTAACAACGTCGCCATGGCCAAGCATTTCGGAAACTATGCTGATATCGGCACCGTTCTGAAGCATATGCACTGCAAAGGAATTGCGAAGCGTTTGAGCATTTATTTCCGTTTTAATTCCGGCTTTTTCAGCGTATCCGCGAAGAATTTTCCAAAAACCCTGGCGTGTGAGCGGTGTGCCCGAACAGTTTACAAAAAGGCTTTTCACCTTGCCCGATCCAACCATAAGCGAGCGCGCTTTTTTAAGGTAGCTATCAAGTGCTTCTGCCGCCGTGCGCCCTATTGGAATATATCGCTGATTTTTTTTGCCCGAGCACCTGAGCATTTCGCCGTGAATATCAACATCGCGCACATTAAGATTAATCAATTCCGAAACCTTTATCCCTGTTGCATATAAAAGCTCGAGCATAGCTTTATCACGGTATCCCTTTAAATCTATGCATTTGGGCTGATTTAAAAGCTTATTTATTTCGCGCGTAGTCATAGATTCAGGCACTTTCTTTTCCACTCTTGGCACATCAACCTTTAAAAGAGGATTTGAAGTTATATTATCGCTGTTAAACTGATACTGATAAAACTTTTTAAGTGAGGCAATACTTCTTGATATTGTGGAATTAGCCTTACCTCTGCCTTTCATAAAATCGATATACGCATCAATAGTTTCAGCATTCACCTTTAAAACATCTCTTTTAGATTTGGCACCAATGTTTTCAAAGAAAGCACTTAAATCGCGCATATATGAATTTTCTGTGTTTTCCGAAAGCTTTTGCTTTTCAAGATATAGCTTATAATCTTTCAGGAGTTCTTTCAAACTTACCCCTCCGGTTTACATAATATTTATTATTGTACACCTTGTTCCTTTATTTTGTATATGTCAATCTTGCACATAATTTTAATATGAATTTCACTATTTTATCCAAGAAAACGCCAAAAACAGCCCGCTTTCTATCATTGTTGCCACAGCGGAAAGCACAATTGTGAAAAGAATATCCTTTCTTTTTATGTAGAATTCGTTTCCCGCAAGCATGCACTTTTTATATTTTTCTGTAAGCTTAAAAAAGAAAAATGCCATTATAGGAAGAATTGAAAAGCACTGTGGAATGATTACTCTTGCTGCCCACATCACTCCATAGGAGTTCATAACGTACAAAACAGAAAAAGAACTTACCGCTCCGCGTGAAAACATAATGGGCTGAAAGAAAACAAAAGGAACAAGTCTGTAGGCTATAAAAATTGAAATGAGCCATAAAAGATTTGTGTAAAAGAGCCTTAGTGCATCTTCAAGCGTAACTTTTTCTGTGAAAACTGGCACAGTTGCGCTTTCTTTCTGCAATTTTAACTGACTGTAAAAAAGAATGGTGCCGATAGTGGCACCAATTATAAAGCTTATAAAAGTGCACAGGTATACTTTATTTTTTGCTTCGGGATGTTTCATCTTTACCACCTCAAAACAATAATATGCCTGTCCTTTATCATTTATTCTGTTAAAGCGAAAGTAATATGCCTGTAAGCTCTTCGGGAGAGGCTGCAATTTTTATCGCAGTGCTTTTTTCAAGCTCGCCTTCCTTGGCATAGCCGTATTTTACGCCTATAAATGGAATACCGTTTTTTTCTGCTCCGATTGCGTCGTGAACTCTGTCGCCAACCATCACAGTTTCGCTTTCTTTTGCACCCAAGGCAGCCATAGCTTCTTTTATTACGAGCGCTTTATCAGTGTTTCTTCCATCGAGTTCGCTTCCGAAAAGAGCATCTATATAGGGTGAAAGCTCAAACTTTTCAATTATCTGATTTGCAAAAACATGAGGTTTACTTGTTGCAACAGCTATAGTTTTTCCGCTTTCTTTAAGTTTTTTCAGCATCGGCACAACGCCATCATACACCTTGTTTTCAAATTTACCTATGGGTGCAAATCTTTCACGGTAAATTTCCACGGCACGAACTCCATCTTCCTCTGAAAGAGAGGCATATTTCATAAACTGCTCTTTAAGTGGCGGACCGATAAATTCTGTGAGAGAATCGGCATCTCTTTCTATACCAAAATGACTAAGCGCATATTTAACGCACTTTGTTATTCCCTCCTTAGGGTCGGTAAGAGTGCCATCGAGATCGAAAAGAATAAATTTTATCATTATATCACACTTTCAAATATTGATTTTTTCTTTATCTTCGTATATAATAATAGCATTGTTTTTTAATTTGGTCAACTGAGAATCAAACTACGTATGCTTTAGAAAGGGAAAGGGAGTTTTTATATGCAGAAAACCAATGCAATCAGGCTTCTGGAAAAAGCCAAAATACCTTTTGAAACAAAAGAGTACGAGGTGGATGAATCCGACCTTTCGGGCACTCACGTAGCCGAGTGTGTTAATCTTCCACCCGAAATAGTTTTTAAAACTCTTGTTGCACGCGGAGATAAAAACGGGCTTTGCGTGTTTTGCATTCCATGTGCAGAAGAACTTGATTTGAAAAAAGCTGCTAAGGTTTCGGGCAATAAAAAAATAGAAATGCTTCCTTTAAAGGAGCTGCTCCCCACCACAGGATATATAAGAGGCGGTTGCAGCCCTGTTGGAATGAAAAAGAAGCTTCCCACCTTTGTTCATAGCACCGCTGTAAATTACGAAAAATTTGCAGTAAGCGGCGGAGCACGCGGAATTCAGCTCTTTCTTTCGCCCAAGGATTTAATCTCCTTTGTTGGCGCCTCTTGCGAAGATATTATAAAGGATTGATTTTATGAAAAATACAACTGTTTCACTTTTAGCAAAAGGGGCGCTTCTTTTAGCTACAATCATTTGGGGAACAACGTTCTTTATTATGGAGGGCGTTATAAACAATATTGGAATTTATTCGCTTTTAGCCTTTCGCTTCACGTTTGCGGCGGTGCTTTTAGCCATCATTCTTTTTAAAAGTCTTAAAAAAATTGATTTTGGATATATATGGCGTGGAATGATTTTGGGAGTGCTTGTTATCACGGCATACATTTTTCAAACCTATGGTTTGGCAGATGCGCAGACAACGCCCGGGAAAAACGCTTTTTTAACGGCTATATATTGCATTTTAGTTCCGTTTATATTCTGGGGAATAACTAAAAACCGCCCCGACAGATATAATATAATAGCTGCAATATTGTGCCTTTTTGGTATAACACTTGTTTCTTCAAGCGGAAACGATTTTAAAAGCATTTGCGTTGGCGATGCACTCACTCTTTTAGGCGGAATATTCTTTGCTTTTCATATGGTATGCGTTTCGATTTTTTCCAAAAACCGCGATGTTTTGCTTCTTACAATGCTTCAATTCCTCTTTGCAGGAATATGTGCATTTGTGCCTGCAATGTTTTTAGAAAAGCTGCCATCTGCTATTCCATCAGGAACAATTTTCGCAGTTATTTATCTTGCACTTTTTGCAACTTGCCTTTGCTACATACTTCAAAACGTTGGACAAAAATACACCGAGCCCTCATCTGCAGCACTTATATTAAGCCTTGAGGCGGTATTTGGCGTTATATTCTCTATAATATTTACAAACGAAATATTAACTTTCAAGCTTTTCACAGGCTTTGCAATTATTTTTATCGCAATACTTATATCGGAATTGAAACCTAAGTTTCCAAAGAAAAAAGTGGAACGTTTATAAAACGTTCCACTCAGACCGTCGAAAAAGTCGGTCAACCACAAACAAAATTATAATTTTATAAATTTGTAGGGTTCGGCGTCCTCGACGAACCGTTAACAATATAATTTTTATCAAAAAAATTAAAAGTTAAGAAAGTCCCTGAAAACACAG
>JAFVPB010000019.1 GCA_017505525.1 Clostridia bacterium | reverse complement strand
AGCGAACAATTCTTCATAAGAAGGATTGTGCACAATTTCCGTTACTCCGTTAATACCATACTTGCTTAAGTCTACTTGTTTCATAATGTACATTACCTCTTTCTTTTAATTTTATATTTTATATTAAAATAAACCATTCTTAATGTGTCAAAGCCTTATAACATCAGACTAGATATTATTCTTTTACACCAAGCTGTAATTCGTCGGCATATGGTTTCATCGCTTCGATACAGATTGAAGCAACCTCTTTCACCTCCATACCGAGCATTTCGCAGCCCTTTTTGATGAGTTCGCGGTCACATTTAGCAGCAAACTTTTTATCCTTAAACTTTTTCATAAAGCTTGATACTTCCATATCAGTTATTCCTGCAGGCCTCATTCTTGCTGCTGCCTGAATAATACCTGTAAGTTCGTCTACTGTAAAAAGGCTCTTTTCCAAATTGGTTATCGGCTCAACATCGTTTATGATACCGTAACCATGTGCCAGAATAGCACGAACTTCTGAATCTTCAAGGCCTGCTTCTTTAAGAGGCTCTTCGGTATACTGAAGATGCTCTTCCGGATGCTGTTCATAGTCGTAATCGTGCAGATAACCGATTGCTTTCCAATGTTCTGAATCTTCTCCAAAGTGCTTGGCAAGACCTTCCATTGCAGCCATCACATTCTTTGCATGTAAAAACAGATGTTCTTCTGTTGTGGTTGTGTTAAGTAATTCCTTTGCTTTTTCTATAGTAAGCATGTTTATCTCTCCAATCTATAAGTTTTCTTGTGAATGATATAAATAATTATTTGTTATATTTTCTTTACTGGATGTCTGATAACAGTTTTCCATTTTTCCGGTGGAACTTTTCTTGCGTCCGACATATAAATCTCGTGGTGTAGTCGCTCTGTATTCATATCATTTACATATCCATTTTGTTCTAAATATGTATCCATCAATGCAACGCTTACAGGTTCATCATCAAAAGATCCCACATGCATAATTTGCACACATAGTCCCTCATCAACTGTTAGAAACTCTACTGATGAACAGTCTAATTTTTTCTTCTTCGCTGCTGTTTCTTTCGCCCAAATAAGATCATCTTCCAATATAAAATCAGGCAAACGAATAACAGAAATCCAGTTAAAAGTAGCTTTATTTGTATAATCAACACCCTCAACATCATCTTGCCACCAAAAGCCCTCAAGCGGTGGAACGACATATTCAAAGAAACCTTTGATTTTATAATCAGTCTTATAACTCATTTTCAATGTATATGCAACAGCATATAGTACACCAATCGCTTGCTGATATGCACCACCTTCTTCGTTTGGATCCCCTTTTCCTCTGACAGCGATATAATTTGCTTTGGGAACATTCACAAATTCCGGTTTGTTCTTTGGCATATAAAATTCTTTATATTCTTTCTTAAAATCAAAAGCCATAACTTCCTCCGTAACTTCAAATTTATATACTAACCATATGTCAACAGATTTTTATGGTTTAATTGCAACTTTGATTACTCCGTCTTGTTTATTTTCAAACAATTCATAAGCTTCTCCAATTTGTTCAAGTGGATAAGTGTGCGTTATAAGCGGTGTAGTATCAATCTTTCCCTGTTCTATCAGCTTCAGAATTTCGTCACACTCACATCCATCCACTCCGCCAGTCTTAAATATCAGATTCTTTCCATACATATCCGGCAATGGCAAAACCTGCGCTTTATCATACAAAGCAACAATCGTTACAATAGAATTAGGTCTTGCACATTTCCAAGCCAGTTCGAACGTTGATTCGCTTCCGGCAACTTCAAGAACAACATCCGCTCCACCATAACTTGAGTTACTCATCACATAGTCCTCTGCTTCTTCGGGACGAACTATCTTCACATCAGGGTAGTGGTCACTTACAAATTTGATTCTGTTTTCGTCTTTTTCACATATAATAATCTGCTTTGGTTTTTTAAGCATTACGCACAGCAAAGTACAAATTCCCGTCGGACCTGCACCGATAATAAGAACTGTGTCATCAGCAGTGATTTCAGATATACGGGTTGCCCAATAACCTGTTGCAAGCACATCGCCGACAAACAAAGCTTGTTCGTCCGTTACCGAATCGGGAATTTTATTTAATCCGGTATCGGCAAATGGTACTCTGACATATTCTGTCTGTCCACCGTCTATCCTGCAACCGAGCGCCCAACCGCCATTTTTATCTGTACAATTATTGACATATCCTTTTTTGCAGAAAAAACATTCTCCGCAAAATGTTTCAACATTAACGGTTACTCGATCACCGGATTTCACATTGTTAACAGAATCTCCTGTTTCTTCAACTATTCCCACCATTTCATGTCCCACCGTAATACCGGGAATCGCTTTGGAAACAGATCCGTGCTTAATATGCAAATCACTTGAGCAAATACTTGCCATAGTGATTTTAACAATTGCATCTCTGCTCTCTTGTATAACCGGTTTCTCTTTTTCGGTTAATTCAAATTTACCTTTTGAAATATATGTATAAGCTAACATCGTTTTTCTCCTCTATAATGTCATAAGTAATGTACCAGCCGCAATCAAGATACATCCAACCAAGGATTTAGATGTGAAATTTTCGTGCAGAAATACAAATGCCAGTATCAGTGTTATTACAACACTTAATTTATCAATCGGTACGACCTTTGATGCTTCTCCAAGCTGTAGAGCCTTATAATAACATAACCAAGAGATTCCTGTTGCTAACCCTGACAGGATTAAGAATATCCAACTTTTTTTGCTTATATCGGATATTCCACCCTGTGTATTTGTTAAAAAGACCATACCCCAAGCCATAATCACAACTACAACTGTTCGTATAGCCGTTGCAAGATTGGAATTAACACCATCAATACCAATCTTTGACAAAATTGAAGTTACTGCAGCAAAAAATGCTGACAGCAATGCTAATATTAACCACATCGCTAAGTACACCTTCTTACTTATTACTGTTAAAGTCAATACAAGCTTTTGCAGCCTGTACACCCTGTTTAGCCTTTGGTATGCAATAAATTTTCCCATCTTTAAGCAACTTCGCACCTGTCTGATGAAAATCAAATGAAACATTTGCAGCAATACACTGATTTCGTATATCAAGTATCCATTCGTAGTTGCATATTCTTGCCTCCAAGCCTGATTCACCACCTACTGAAACCACTTCAATTTCGGGAGTCAGATATTTTGTTAAATCAATTCCTTCAAGAAGAGGTTCGCACATTATTCCTTTATGCTTGATAGGAAGCTTTGAATATATGGGCAAGCGATAATCAGCCATTTTTTGATTTTCAGTCGTTACTGCAATCATCACGTTGTCATATCCGTTTCCCCAATCTTCGGGGATACATTTTTCAAAACGGTCGATTCGTTTGGTTATAAAGAAAAATCGGCAATCACTTCGTTCTTTCATAAATGACCATGCTTCTTTTCGCCACTCATCGGCATCTTCTAAAAAGAAGTCAGAGGTAAAGCAAGTATAAAATGTTGTACCGGACGGATGCTTATATTCGCCTTTTCTATTTTTTGAAACAGGTTCTCGAAATGAAGATATGTTCTTTTTAACCTCACTTGCATCTTTTTCATGCCGTGAGTCCATCCGGTACACATAGCAGTGTCTACATCCTTCACTTAGCTTATGACAACCATGCCACGGATTCCATTTCATCTTCTCACCTCTTCCACATATGCACAAATGCGAACAATGGTATGTTATTTAATTTCAACATTTTCTATTTTAACTTTGAACATTAGAAAATGTTCTGCTTCTGCAGATTCATAATGTTTGTGCAGAACCGGACACTCTTCAAGCATTCTCGATTTTAATTCCAAGTTGTCACACTCTTCTGATATACCCGTGATTCTTATCCATGCCCTTGATTCTGGTTTTTTAGCTACTATCTGTATCTGCTTATGTTCACGCATTTGCTTATGTGCCTCATTCATATCATTAGTTGCCAGGTACAAATCATCGCCTATTTCCATAACTGCACCAAATGGTCTTCCAGCAGGATATTCCCCATTAATTGTTAATACAAAAAATGCTCCGCATTCTTTTAAAAAATCATATGCTTTACTCATCTAAATCCTCTTTCTATCCGTTATTTCTCGAACACTTCTCTGCATCAATGGCAAGTGTCACCATTAAAGCATACAGAGCGTCTTCATCTCTTACAGTTTCAATCGAATATGTATCAGTGAAATTAAAAACCTCTTTATTAACGGTCGCCACCACCTGCCCTGCTGCATTTACTATATTGTAATCCCACTCAAGAAAGTTTCCTGTTATACTCCATCCATTAAAATCTATCTCATAATGTGGCTTAAAAAAGCTGATTTTCTTCTGCAGAGAGCCAATACATCTTTCGCCTTGATACAATTCAAATCTTGGCATAAAAGTTAATACTGCCTGTTTTACGGTCGCTATATGTTCACCTTGATTATTAAGAATATGAAGCTTATGTCCCCAACTCAATTTTCCTTCGACAGTATATACGGTTTCTCCGTTTTCGTTATAGATATCATAGCTGTCAAACCATGAGAAAAATCTTTGTTTAAATAAAAGTTTCACTTAATCACCGCTTTCATTTTCTGCAACCATTTTGAGTATTGGCACTATCGATTCTTCGCTAATATCCGTAAAAACATCATATAACTTATGTACATCCTCTATTACTGCTCCTTGTTTCACTAAATCTTCAATCAAGCAGATAAGTGAGTTATAGAATCCATCAAGATTCAATACAACAATTGGCACATTAATACGTTTTAAATATTTTAACGTCAGCACCTGGAAAAACTCATCCATAGTTCCTATTCCGCCGGGAGCGATAAAAAACACATCTGCATGTTTTTCCATAAGTGTCTTTCTCTCTGCCATAGTGTCAACCATAACCTTATTATCACAATCGAATATATCTTCAAAATCGCTGATAAAATCCGGTGATATGCCCATAACAAAACCACCGTTTTCTTTAACACCTCTTGCAACAGCACCCATACAACCTGTTGCTCCGGCACCGTAAACAAGCGAAAAGCCATTTTTAGCTATAATCTTTCCTAATTCTTCTATTTTCTCTTTGTGGTGGCTGTCTATTCTTTCATTAGCACCGCCATACACACATGCAAAATATTTTTTTGACATATCTATTACCTCCTGCCTATGTCTTTATTTTGATTTTCGTGCATATTTATCGCACAAGTCATTAATCTGATCCGTGAACTTTGCAAGTTCCTTGTTTGTCAGATTACGACTGAGTTCTGCAACTGTTTTAAGCCTCTGGCATGCTGCCATAAGTCTGTCAAATACAAGATTTGCTCTTCTTCTGCCTTCAGATACTTTAGTCAGTTTTACTATTCTTCCTCTTGCTGTGCATTCGCCTGTTGCAAGATCATATTCATCACCGCTGTATGGTGCTGTTGCTGTAAATTTAAGCTTGTTATATATTGTCTGTGAAAAAGCATCACACACCAAATCATCACCATGATTTACAAATACTTTCTTTGGAGGCTTTTCCATGCTTCCAAGCCATCCGAGAAGCATGTCTCTGTCTGCATGACCGCTGATGCCTACTATTGACTCTATTCTCGCATTAACCTGAATATCTTCTCCAAACAGCGAGACATGTTTTGCCCCGTTTATAAGTTTTCTTCCGAAGGTTCCCTCTGCCTGATAACCTACAAAAAGTATGGTACTATTTTCTTTCCACAAATTATGCTTCAGATGATGTCTTATACGGCCTGCTTCACACATACCTGACGCAGATATGATTACCTTTGGAATTAAGTCAAAGTTTATTGCTCTTGACTCTTCAGTTGTAACACTCAGTCTCAATCCGGGGAATGATATGGGATTGATACCCTGCTTTACAAGTGCAAGTGTATCTTCATCGTAATATCCCATCAGATTATCCTGATATATCTTTGTTGCCTCAACTGCAAGAGGCGAATCCACATACACAATAAAATTTTCGTGTCCTTTTACAAGCCCTTGTTCCTTAATTGTCCTGAACAGATATAAAAGCTCCTGTGTTCTTCCGATTGCAAAGGATGGAATAACAAGGTTTCCGCCCTTTGAAAATGTTTCCTGCATTATTTTTGTAAGCTGTGCAATATAGTCAGGTCTCTCACCGTGAACTCTGTCACCATAGGTTGACTCAATTACCACATAATCAGCATAAGGTGGATTTTGAGGATTTCTGATAAGCGGTCTGTCGATATTGCCTAAATCTCCTGAGAACAAGATTGTTCTTTCCTCGTCATTTTCCTTTACGGTAATATGGATACTTGAGGAACCAAGCAGATGTCCCGCATCACAGAAGTTAATTGTTATTCCGTCAACAATCTCAATCGGCTTATTATAACCATATCCCACAAATAGTTTAAGAGATTCTACTGCATCTGCCACAGTGTATACGGGTACATACTGTTCATATCCTGAACGCTCTGCTTTTCTGTTCTGCCATTCCGCTTCCTGTTCCTGAATGTGAGCAGAATCCTGCAACATTATATTACAAAGTCTGTGTGTTGCTTCTGTGCAATACACGGGACCTGAGTAACCTTTTGCAACCATTGCCGGAATCATTCCTGAATGGTCTATATGTGCATGAGTAAGACAAATCGCATCAATTTCAGACGGAGCAACGGGCAATTCGCAGTTTTCGTATGTATCGCCGCCTTGTTCCATACCGCAGTCAATAAGGATATGCCTTCCGCAAGCCTCAAGCAAGGTGCAAGAGCCTGTAACCTCATGAGCTGCTCCTATAAATGTTAATTTCATATTCACTTACTCCTCTCATGTTTTATTTAATAGTTATAAGTTTTGTCCTCTTTCAGAAGAATACTTTCATCTGTTTTAAGAAGTATACTTCCTACTATCTCCACAACTTCTCTATCGTCTGCTTTTCTTATGTATGTACAACCACAAGACTCACACTCTGTCGGTTGATAATCCGCTTTATAAGCTATTCCGCATTTTTCACATATGTATATCATACAAAAGCCTCATCCTTCACCTCAACAACATCTTCAATCTGACAATCAAGTGCTTTACATATTTTTACAAGTACTGTCAAAGCCACAATTTCGTCCTTGTTGAGCTTAGTTAGCGTTGTTGATGATATATCAGCCATCTCCATTAAGTCATGTTTACGGATTTTCTTTTTTTTAAGTGTATCCCATAGTCTTTGATATGTTACCATAGCACTCACCTTCGCTATAAAATCATTATATATTTATTATACGCTTATTCGACACAAAAATCAAGACTTCACTTGATTTTTGTGCTTTGTTTTGCAACTAATGAGAACAAGAAAAGACTCCCTCATCCGAGTTTGGATGAGGGAGTTTCTTTTACTCGACAAGCTCAATAGCAGTTAATTGAACCTTACCATTGGTGTTTGGTGCAAAAGAGACTTTTACTCTGCTCCCCATCTCGATATCTTTCAATCCAAGATAGTTTTTACTTGAATAAGCAGAGCACACAACCTTTCGGCCGTCATCAAAGTCTATGTATGCAATGATGTTTACTCTTCTGCCATATCTCTTACAAACTAATGTACCTGTAAAAACACCAGGCTCATCGTTGTACTCATATACTGAGCCATCAAACCCTGACTCCATATATTGCATTTGTGAATATGCTCCCATTTATTTCACCTCCTTTCCGTTTCTCCGCATCCAAGTTTTAATGCTCTGACAAGCATTTTGCCGAATTCTTCTTCCGGAATATTACTTGCTTTTGATACATTTTCAACCGCCTGCAGAAAGTTTGCAAGCAGGTCCTTCTGGTCCTCAATCATGGCCATACTGTTAAGAACCATCTTACAGTTTCTCTCGAACAATTCTTTTTCGATATCCACCATTATCACCTCCGATGCAGTGTCCCGAAGCTGCTTACTAAAGCTATCTTCAATACCACATACAATTACACTTTTCTTCTTCTCTTTCAGACATTTGACTACTGTCTGAAAATGACCATCCCCTGTAAAAAGAATGTATGTATCTATCCCCTTCTGTTGTTCTAATGTCTGATAGATATAATCAAGCATAATAAAGTCAGTCATATCCTTTTTCTTACGCATAAAGGTGTTACTTGTTTCTATAACAGTATTCGTAATGCTCCTGACCTTATGGAGATCACCGGCAATGTTCTCATGCGAAAAATCACCAAACACCATTATGTCTTTCAGTTCAAACCTTTTCGTTATTTTATCCTTCCATCGTTGCAGATTTGGGTATAGGTTAAACCTTTCTTTACACGAATAAAACCAATACTCGTAATCTACAAATGCAATCGCTTTTTTCTTTTTATTCCTGAACAATTTTATCATCTTCTTTTCCTCCTTCGTTAAATCCCAATTCTTCTTCGATTTTGTCAAATTCATTATGAATTTTATCTAATGCTAAGTTTTCATTTATTGCTGTTTCAAGTATCTTCAACAATCTACTTCTGTAGCTCATATAATATCTGTGTTTCTCTGTTGTTTCCGCAGTGAGAGGTCGTCTAATAAGTTCTTCTATCAGACCTATAATTTTATTATCTATTTCCGACTTTCTGGCAAGCATCTTGTCTACTTCTTTTATGAACTCAATTTCTTCTGTACTTAAATTACATCCGCAATCCTCTGCATTTGCATTATTCACAAAAAATTTCTTGCATTTGACGCACTGAGTAATTCTTATTTTTTCATGTAACGACAACAACAGGTCAATCAAAATAATATGTGAAAACATATTTGTATTGAATGTTGTATGCACCTTGTCTTTTTCAAAACATTTGAGGTACCATTCGACAAGTTCAGGCGCAATCATTAATGCCCATCTTGTTGCCTGTTCATTCTTCCAATCTGCAAATTCCTCTTTGCCTTCGCCGTAATATATAAGCAGATATTGCAATGCTTCTCTTCTTAAAATCTTTCTGTTTTCTTTTTCTATAAGGCAATCCACTGCTTTACTCTCTTTTTTTGCCGTTTGACACATAATCTCTCCTATCGGATAAATATGTTCCTTGGCATCACACATT
>JAFVPB010000018.1 GCA_017505525.1 Clostridia bacterium | reverse complement strand
TCCTCTTTCCTTTGCAAAGTCTACCCATGCTTTGAAATGTTCAGGCCTAAGGGCATCACGTTCTGCTTTTTCTCCGTTAAATACAGCGTAGCAAGCGTGAACATTAATCTTCTTTTTACCGGGGATAAGGCTCATCGCCTTATCTAAATCCGCCATAAGTTCCTCAGGATTTCTTGCTCTTCCGGGATAGTTACCTGTTGTCTGAATACCGCCTGTAAGTTCACCTATGCTGTCAAAGCCGATTACGTCATCACCCTGCCAACAGTGCATTGATATGGGAATATTTTTTATTGTTTCAAGTGCTTTTTCAACATCTACACCTAATTTTGAATATATGTCCTTTGCAGTAGTATATCTATCCATATTTATTCTCCTAAAATATTTTCACATTAATTATGTTATTTCCCAAAGTGTTCTTTTATTTCCATACTCCTGTGTGGAAAGTCATCATAGGACCTGTTCAGTTTGAGACAAGTGTACTTACACATTAAATTTTTACACTTTTATCCACACATACCTTGTCAAGACAATACTTTCCTTCTACAACAGGCTCTCTGTTAATCCATTTTCCCTTTGTAAAGTCAGGTATTGCTACAGGCGCACCGCCCATAGCAATCGACATTTCAGAAAGGGGTGCTATTGCCATCCAAGCTACAGTGTCATATGTATCAATGGGAGTATTTTCTCCACGCTTTATACTTTCGATAAAAGCACGGCAAACGAGCCAGTCCATACCATCATGCCCACCTTTTATACCCTCGGCAAAATACTCTGCCCAAAGCGGATGGTCATACTTTTCAAACATTTCCTTTTCGTTATTTTCAATTCCTTCCTCCATTCCTTCAAGGAACATTACTTTTCTTTCTTCTGTGTACATTCCTTTTGTTCCTCTTACGGTAAAGTTGCGGCTATAATAAGGACGTGGAAGAGTTGTATCAAGACAAAGATGGATAGTCTCTCCCCCGGCACAGGTAATTACTGTAGTAATTATATCCCCCTGCTTATAATCAATATTTGAATAGGTACTCTCTTCCCCAAGAAGTTTTTTACTGAATTCCTTAAGACCGGCGCTTTTTGATGCAAAAGAGCTGAGTGTAATCATTCTGTTTCCGCGGTTAATGTTAAGAACCTTTGATATTGGTCCCAGTTCATGTGTGGGATAATTTTCGCAGTTTCTGTTTATGTAGGAAGCAATCCTGTAATGCTTTTTCTCACTTTCTATATCGAGGAACAATTCTTCCTCAGGAAGGACATGATGATAACCACCATCGCAATGAACGATTTCCCCAAAAAGGCCCTCTTTAACTGCTCTTAATGCCATCATTTCTCTGCGACCGTAACAGCAGTTTTCAAGCATCATAAGCGGCATTCCTGTTTTTTCATATGCTTCAATTAACATATAACATTCACTGATATCAAATGCACATCCAACTTCAATGGCGGCATACTTTCCGGCATACATCGTCTTTGCCGCTATCTCTGCACGACCTGCCCATTCAGTCATCACTATAACTGCATCTATTTCATCATTATTTATGATATCCATATAATCATTTGTCATAATTGGTTCGGGACGCCCCTGCTCTACAATAAGACTACGGCCCAATTCCAATGCCGGAGGGTATAAATCACAAATTGCGGTAAGTTCTACATCATCCATATGAACAAGACAATTTTTAAGAATGTTTTTTCCGCGACGGCCTATTCCAATATATCCTACCTTAATTTTGTCTTTCATTTATAAGCTCCCCTTTGTTTATATTTTCTATTCTAACCATCATCTGCACTCTTTCATGATAAAAAAAGTTTCTTCTTGACTATACTACTTTTGTTTTCCAAAGCACTCCTTTATTTCCACAGCTTTCTGTGCGTTGTTTTTTAAAAGATCATATGCTGTGCAGGCAAGAATTTTAGCGGCTGATATATAAACAGTCTCTTTATCTGCAATATCAAATTCTTTACTGTGAAGAGCACCTGAAAATCCGCCCATAGTAGGCTGAATAACAGGCATTATTTCGCTAAGGTCGCCCATATCGGTTGAGCCTGTCATATCTATGTTATGATAAATATTTTCCTTATCCGTAAACATCAAAGCGTTTTCTTCAAACACAGAGGAAAGCATTTTGTCCTGATGAAGAGGTTTATATCCCCCCATATTTTTGACAGTACATTTTGCTCCGATTGCAACTGCTCCTGCATTAACTGCATTATCTACCTTTTTGCATGCATCTTCGATTCCCTCAGTTGTTGCCCCTCTTACATATGTTTCTATCACTGCCTTTGAAGGAATTACATTAACTGCATCTCCGCCATTTGTGATAATAGGGTGGATTCTTATTCTGTCTTCGTCCTTAAATGTTTCGCGGTTTGCATTTATTCCCATAAGACCTAACATAGCAGCATTTAACGCATTCACACCATTATACGGTTCGCTTCCGTGTGCCGCCTTGCCCTCATAGGTAATATGCTTAGATTCAAAACCGAGGCTTGTACCATCAACAAAAACTTTTAATGACGGTGTAAGTGCATGGGAATGAATCATCATTGCCATATCAATATCATCAAATTCTCCAAGATGCATAAGCTCCTGTTTTCCTGCCATATATGTAATCTTGCCGTTTTTAACTAATTGTTCACGATATTCAATATCTATATACTCCTCAGCAGGAACAGCAAAAAAGGTGATTTTACCGTTAAGTTCATCTAAAACTCCACTCTTAACAATGCCGTATGCTGCACCAATCATTGCAGCAATCTGCGCATTGTGTCCGCAGGCATGAGCTGCGCCTGTTTCGTTGTTTGCAAAAGGATGCTCAAAACACTTAACTGCATCAAGTTCACCGATAATGCAAACATTGATTTTTGCATCTTTATTTCCAATAACGCCTTTTACACCTGTTACAGCAAGTTCTGATTTATATGGAATTCCCAGTTTTTCAAATTCTTCCTTTACTCGCTGACTTGTCTTGATTTCTTTATACCCAAATTCAGGATTATTAAGTATATATTCTCCACAAGAGATAATTGCATCCCTGTTTTCATCTATTGCTTTCAGAATTCTGTCTTTCATATTATCCACCTCTTAAATGAACTATATCACACTTGCTTCCAATCTTCAATATTCTGTGCAATAAATTCATCATCATTAAGGTGGGGATATTTCGCATACACACGCTCAATTTCTTCAAGCTGCCCTGTGGAAAGACATTCTCTTTCGCTCAGGCAATGTGTATACTCCATAAGGCCCTGTTTGTGAAGAACCTGGTGAAGTCCTGCAATGCTTCCTTTAAACGAATGAGCAGTATCGAAAAATGCACTGTTAACATCTGTAACCTCTGCCGCAAGGGTAAGAAGTTCAGCCGGAATTTCGTCCTTTTTCTTTGCTTCCATAAGCATTTCAAACATTTCCACAACCTTCTTTGTCCATACTGACCAATGACCGAGAAGGCCTCCCTCAAAGCATTTTTCAATCATTTTACCGTCTTTTTCAAAGCGGTACTTTGTAAGGAGGTCAATTACTATATTATCGTCGTTTCCTGTGTAGAGGGTAATTTCATCCTTTCTGTTGCTCATTGCAGCCGCACGCACAACGTCAATTGTTGTGTAACGGTTAAAGGATGCGCACTTGATTGCTACCACATTATCTATTGCGCAAACCTTTGTCCAATAGTCGTAGGAGAATACTCTTCCTCCCACTGCAGTCTGGAGATAGAATCCTATTACGGGCATAATTTCTGCAACTGCCTTTGTGCGCTCTACCATATATTCTTCAGGCATATCATTAAGTCCGCCCGGACTTAAAAGCACTGCATCAAATCCGCATTCCTTTGCAAACTGTGCTTCTTTTGTTGCCTGCTCTGTTTTTCCGCAAACGCCTGCAACCTTAACGATTACAGTGTTATTCTTCTTTTCAAACCTATCAATTTCCTCTGATACTATTTTAAGCACAGGCTCAAAAAGATTGTATTCCTTGTCGCGGATTTCAAACTGTGTGGTATGTACTGCCGTTGCAACGCCACCTACACCGCAGTTAAGGTAGTAGTTCATCAAAAGGCGCTGACCTTTTTCATTCAATGTTTTATCTGCATTGAGTGCAAGAGGAGTTGCAGGAATTACCGTACCCTCTGAAAGCTTTTTAAGTGCAATTTCGTGTCTGTTCATATCTATTCCCCCTATTAATATTTACCCTTGCGTTCTTCAAAATGAGTAGGCTTGTCAAGGGTTCTGCCTCCATCAAGGATATATTCTGCCTGCCAGCGGATAAGTGTTTTTGCGCTTACCGCAGGATAACCGAATGTTTCCATTGCAAGCGAAGCATCGTTAAGATAAGCATCTGTTCCCTGCTCGTTTTCAAAGATAGGTTCTTTGCCGAGAATTTCACCAAGTTCCTCTGCTGCCTTTTTAATAGATACTGTTTCGGGTCCTGTAACGTTCATAACCTTTGCCGGAGCTTCTGCGTGAAGCAGTCCGCGGATTGCAATTTCGTTTGCACTTCCCTGCCAAATGAAGTTAAAGCAAGGTGTGGAAAGGCTGATGGGAGTACCGTTCATAATCTTGTTTGCTACATCGAAAAGAACACCGTAACGAAGATCAACTGCAAAGTTAAGACGATATGTAAACACCTTTGTGCCAAATGTGTTTGCCGCATATTCAAAAGCACGCTCTCTTGCAAGGCAGCTCATTGCATATTCACCATTAGGCCCTACGGGGTCGATTTCACGGCAGCCACCATCTGCAAGGTTTACGATTGGGTAAATATTACCTGACGAGAATACAACGATATTTGAGTTTTTGAACTTATCTGCCACAAAAGCAGGAAGTGTTGCATTCATAGCCCAGGTTTTCCACTCGTTACCGTTTGTGCCAAACTTAAGACCTGCCATATAGATTACGTTTTCAACATCGGGAAGAGCATAAAGCTTTTCCTTGTCGAGCAAATCTGCAGCAATAACCTCAATCCCGTTATCGAGCATAAGCTGCGTTGCAATCTTATCAGAACCGCGGGATACGGCAATAATGCGCTTCTCAATGCCAGCTTTTTTTACTGCATTTTTAGCAAGCACGCAAAGGGTTGGACCCATTTTACCGCCTGCACCAAGAATCATAATGTCTCCTTTTATTTTCCTGATATCTTCTACCAAAGCATCGCTTGGAGTGGTAAGAAGCTCATTTAATTTTTCTTCTGTCCATTTCTCTCTCATTTTTTTCATTCCTTTCGATTTATTTAGTTGTAATTAAAAATATCACAAAAGATTATTTTTTTCGATTACATCACCTATAGCTTTTGCCATAGAAGCAAACCCATAATCAGTAGGATGACAACTATCTACAGTTCCTTCATTCCCGCAAAGCTCCATCAAAGACTCTCCGCCAATAAAGTATACATTTTTATCTCCTGCATCTAATGCGTTTTTATATGTCATTTCAATTATATCTCGCCTTACCCTTTCTTCTTCCGACAGTTTCACTTTAGGACGAGACATCATTAGTATCGGAAGATTCGGATGATTTTTTCTGATTGCTCTAAACATTTTTTCGTGAGTGTTTCTCAAATGTTCTGTGGAAGGAGCATTATAGCAACCACTACCTCTTTTTTACCATATAAGGAAATCAAAACCTTTTAGTTTGTAAACTGCCTCAATAAAATAGAAATCGCCGTAAATAATTGGCATATGTATTCCCCTGCCGTATGCCTCCGTACCATTTTGCAGAATACTGTGCTCTTCTTCGGTCCAATCACAGTGATTTTTATCTAAAGCAGTAAGAATATTGATTGCCGCTTTCAAATATAGCTTTTTTTCATATTGTGGTACTGCTTTGGCAATTTCAATAAGTCCACATGCCGCAACAGCACCCGCTGTTGTATCTATATAAAAAGGTTCATCTGGTGCTCTGAAATCACATTTGGGAACATATCCGTCATCAGCTATAGCTGAAATAAAGTAATGTGCTACTTTTTTTGATGCATCAAGATACTCCTGTTTTCCCGTGTGAATATACGATAATATAAATCCATAAAGAGCCCAACCCTGACCTCTTGACCATGAAGAAGTCGCTGCGTCATACCCTTGGGTGGTCGGGGCTTTGATAAAATCTCCTGTTTCAGGATCAAATTGCAAAATATGATAAACAGACCCATCAGGACGAACATGATTGTTCATTGTTTTATCTGCATGCTTCATCGCAATCTGACGAAATCTCGGATCTCCTGTTTCGTCAGAGGCCCAGTAAAGAAGAGGAATATTCATCATACAATCTATAATTGCGTATCCCTCATATCCAGTATTATTCCATGCCCTTATAAAGCCTCCGTCGTGGTTAAAACGGCCCGCAAGCAGTAATGCCGCTAAAAGGTTCCTGTTCTTTGCTTGTTCATTACCCGTAATACGATAATCTGCCCCTGCCGATAAATGCCACATAAAGCCTAAATCATGGTCAATTCTGCTTGCATTTGTAAGTGCATTATCAAGTGCTCTCTCTGCATATTCTGCTGTTTTCTTAAAAGCATCATTTCCAGTTGCATAATACATAAGCCACATTATTCCCGGCCAAAATCCATTTGTCCACCAAGCAATATTATGAGGTGCTTCAGATGTAATGCAATTGTCATGAATACCGTTTACTGTTGAATAAGGGATTTTGTTATTTGAAAGTTCCGCTGTAAGCGTAAGCTTTTTTTCAATTTTTTTCCAAGTACTGTTAATCCACTCTTCATATTCCTCAATAAGCCTTTTCATATTATTTTCTCCTTATCCAGTGATTTCGCTTTGTTTATTTTTTATGCAACCATTTAAAATTTTATTTTAACTTATCTGAACAGAATTCCGAAAAATCAGGAGTTTTCCATGATTTATTATATCCTGTAAAGCCCTGATCATGAGGTGCAATATAGTCAGGCAGATTATTACATTCGGTAAGTGCTTCGCGAATAGCCTGAAGATATTTAAATCCGAATTTGTGGCTTGGTGCAACGAAATGACCTTCGTCCCATTCATTCCAGTTGTCTATCATTATTATTTTTTTACCCCATGCCCCCTCAGGAAGACTGTCTGAAATTTTCTTCAATCTTTTGAGAAGTTCTTTAAATTTCATTGGAGAAAGATACCATATATTAGACCATTCTCTATACTTACACCCTAAATCAATCCAATGCTGAGTAAACCTCGGAGTAGGATCGCTGAAGCAGGAAGCTGTTGGAATAAATCTCATTTCATCAATTTCAAGTTGGGATATAAACTTTTCGCACTGCTTATCAACTATATCATCTTCGTTCTCATAAAAATCATAGGGTGCTCTGTATCCTGCACTGTATCCAAAAGTAAAATCATATCCTCTTGATATTTGCTCCTGGTAATTTGCATTAGTTGAAGCCACATCAGAAGACGCAAAAATCATACCATCAAAGCCATGTTTTTTTGCATATTCTCTGCATTTATTAAATGTTTCCTTCTGAGTTTCAACACTTTTGAAGCAACTCTCAAGCCTGTAGTTATAAACAAAAAGCACAGGCTTATTATCAATGACAAGATAATTTTCACGTTTGAAATAATTTTCCATCCAGAAAGGCATAAGGTTTTCAATCATATCTGTTTCATCAGTACCGCACCAACGAATTGATGTTTCAAACATTAGAGCAAACTTCATATGTTTTTGAAATTTTGCGTTGAAAAGTGCCTCATGAAGCCCGTGAGGGCAACGTAAATCTTCAACAGTTACGGGTTTACCCATATTTTCTTTTTTTCTGTACCAGCAATAAATAAAGCAGTTAATACCATGCTCTGCTGCCCATTTGATTTCCCAGTCGCAAACCTCGGGATTTTCCTCATCATAATAACCCATAAGAGGTGTTCTGTCGGGATATTCTTCAGCAAGATCATTAAATCCGCCGTGCACCTTTGCTGCTCCGTATTTCCATGCTGCATAGTAATGAGCAGCAACAATCCTGTCTGCTTTTGCAGGCTCGGGCTGTGGTATGTATGAATTGAATTTTATATTATACATTTTTATTCACCTTTCTTCATTAAATTTCTTCGAAAAAATAAGTAAATCCTTCACCGCTTTCATCAAAACGATGTCCGCCTTCCCATAAGTTAAATTGGAAATTGTGTGAAGCGTTAAACTTGCCATAATATTTTGCTGCACGCTCCCCTTCGGATATTGATGTAGAATAGTCGAATACTGCATCTGTCTTACCCACATCAAGCTGCAGTCTTCGCGGAGCACACAACGCAGCTACTTCTGCATCAAAAAAAGTATTTGCCGCATTATTATAAGTCCAATCATCAAAACATCTTTTACTGCGATCATTAAAGAAACATGCTGCATATATTGATTTAATTCTTTTATCCACCGCTGCAGTATGAAGAGAAAAATATCCTCCATACGATGCTCCCATCATTCCTATTCTGTTTTCATCTATACAATCAAGCGATGTTAAATAGTCTATTGACCTTCTTATACAGAAAACCTCAAGACCTGTAATGCTCAGTCCGGAATGTCTTAATTTATTATTTATTACAACACGGTTAAACGGAATATCTATTTCAAGCTTTTTCTCTCCCGTATCGATGTCAAAATTCCAAAGCAGAAGCTGAGGAGCAAAAACCGCCATTCCCCTTTCCAATGCCCTTTTGGTAAAAAAGCTATAGTTGCTTTCTCCAAAAAAGTCGCTACATATTTCAGGGTTGCTTCCGCCACCGTGCTGAGCAATAACAAGTGGTGTTTTCTCCACATTAAAAGGCACCATATATATACCATAAAACCAAAATTCAGGCATTACCTCTATCTGCAGATAGTAAATATCACACATATCGTCTTTCCCTACGTACTGACTCTTGGCTTTCGGAACATTATCAGGATATGGAGAAACAGGTTCTCCTATCATTTTTAAAAATTGCTCCCTGTAACACTCTTGTTTCTCAACAACATTTTCCATAAAGATATCTCTGTTTTTCAGACTTTTTGCATATTTATTTTCTATAAAGCTATTTATTGAATCAAGATATTCTTTTCTGCATTGATTTCCTATGGAAATATCTCCCTCAAATATTGATTTTCCTTTATATTTTACCATTTTGGGGTTACCTCACTTTACAATCACATATTCAATTCCGAGAATTTCTGCAATCTTTGCTATTGTTTCAGCATGATGACCTATGCCAAGTGCGTAGTGGTGTGTAGGTCCTTCCATCACCCATTTTTTAACAAACTCTTTTGTTGTAGGCTCGAAAAATCCTCTTGTGTTTGTATTTCCTGTTGGCGGTATCGGACCTTTCTTTGAAATTCCTTCACCAATCACAAATTTAAATCCCCCACTTGAATTCTGTGTAATTCCAAGCATAGTAATTGGTCCTTCCTTAATTTTAAACTCAACAGAAGCACCACTGCCCGGTTTACCATGATATTTTTTAAGACTTCTTAAAACGGGCTTACCCTCTGCAATTCTTAAATGATGAGGGCCATCATGTCCTACAAGTATAAAATCTTCTGAAAAATCAAAGGGATGGAATTCTGCAAAGCTTCCGCCTATATCAAGCCTGTCCATAATCAGCATCGCGATACAGGTTTTTATATCATATTCTCCACACATTGGTATTCCCTGTGCATTGAGAATGGAATTGCCAACTATAAATGTTGTTGCAACTTTCTGATGAAGACTGTCTTTGCTTCCCTCGTAGTAATAGGCAAGCCCTGTAAGATTATATTTTTCAACAAACTTATCAAGTGCAACTGCACTTTTTGCCGCCTGATACTTGTCTGCATCTGTAAGCTTTGAGGTAATTGGGTCGCTCTTAGGCTCAGGCATATCAAACTCGTCATCTATTACTGCTATTTTTGCCTGTATTTCTTCTTCTGTTACAGTATTGTATAAATCTATAACATCGTCAACTTCTAAAAGCGGAACATGCAGACCAAATGCTGCTGAAATAGCTGTGGGATCTGCGTGCATATCGTACATTGCTTCCATTGTATGGCCCATAAGCCCCATTCTGGCACCCTTTAAATCGTGAAGAACTTTTGCAATATTACACCATTTAGCTATTTCCTTCTGTGCTTCAAAATCATCGTAAAGACAACCGATTATTACATCGTTTACCTTTTTTCCAAGTCTTATTGCTACTCCGGTAAATTCAGGCACCGAGCAAATGTTATCATTTTCAAGTTGCATAAATGTATTTGCCTTATTATAATCAAGTGCAGCTCTTGGCTGAAGCGCAACAAGCACCAAAGGCTTGTTTGTTTCTTTTATAATAGGAGCAAAAACAGACGATGTGGCATATGTAACCATATTGCAGAACAAAACATCAACATTTGTAGCTAAGATTTTCTGCACTGTTTCAAACGCTTTTTCGCTTGAATCAATCATTCCAAAATCAATTATTTCCACGTCATTCTTTTTTACCAGTTCACAAAGCTCACTGTGAAATCCCATCAGATTATCAAGCAGTCCCTCAAACTGGTCCCAGTAGGTTGAATGACCTACTGCAAACAAACCTATTCTTGCTATTCTTTGTTTTTTTCTTTCTATCATATTTGTTTCTCCTTTTATTGAAAATATAGATTGACTTTATCACGATGTACTATTATAATCAATCTATAAAACAAACAAAGTTTTATACAAAATAAAGATTTGGTGATAATATGTTGATTTCAAAATTAAATCCTTTTATTCGATACGCACGATTTATAAACTTAACAAATATCTCTGCTTTTGAAAACGTTATATCTCTTGACAATCGCTTGTTTTATGCCTGCAATGGTTTTGGGAAAATAATCGTTAACGGTATAGAATATGAAATGAATGAAGGAGATTTGCTTATTATAAGAGCAGGAAATCCCTATCATATCCTTACGCCACCAATAAAGACTACATATATTGCAATCAACTTTGATTTCACTCAGCAATCAGCAGCACAAACAAAACCTGTTGTTCCCGTTGCATATACTAATTTTTCAAAAGATTTACTTATAGAAAACACTGATATTTTCAGTGGTGTTTTTTATAAAAAAGGAGTTGGCACTGTATATAAAAAGCTTTCTTCCATAGTAAAAGAATATTCCGAAAAGAAAATTTATTATGAGCAAAAAATTTCATGTACCCTTACTGAATGTATTATTGATAGTATGCGAGACGCTGAAAACAATTCCTCTGCTTCAGAAAACGAAGCAATGACAAAACTTTTTTCCTATCTGCAAGCGAATTACAACAAACCCATAGACAACCGCACGATAGGTGATTATTTAGGCTATCATCCAAATTACATAAGTTTTCTGACAAAAAAGATTACAGGATTGTCGCTTCACCAATACCTGCTTAATCTAAGGCTTACTAATGCGCTGTCCCTTTTGGAAAATACAGCTTTATCTATCGAAGAAATTGCATTCTGCTGCGGATTTTTTAATTCAGCACATTTTTCCAAATGCTTTAAAAAGAGATTCAGCACACCTCCATCAAAGTGCCGAAACGTATGATATAATAAAATACAAGCTATTAGAAAGAGGTAACTGTAATGAAAATAGGAATTAAAACAAATCTATATGATTTGGCCGGATATGGCCGCTGGGGAAAAAATCTTTATAAGAAAATGAGAATTCACGGATATTCTTCCTTGATTTATGACATGGCAAATGATAAAACACCTCTTTACACATCTTCTGTGAAAGAAATGGAGAAACTTCTTTTTGAAGAAAAAAAGCTTTTCGAAAATTCAGGTATAGAAATTTCTCAGGTGCATGGGCCATGGAGAGCCCCTATACGTGATTCTTTGCCGGAAGAAAGAAGCGAAAGAATGGAACAGATGAAAAAAAGCATTTATGCTGCAACTGTTCTCGAATGCAAAAATTGGGTTATCCATCCTCTTATGCCATTTGGTCTACATGATATTGGGAAAGATGAAGAAAATTTCACTTGGGATATTAACCTTGCTTTTATGCAAGAACTTTTAACTTTTGCAAAAGAGCATTCCGTTGTTATTTGCCTGGAAAATATGCCATTTACTGAGTTTTCCCTTTCAAAACCTGAAAAAATTCTGCAATTTGTTAAATTAATAAACGACAACAATTTTAAGATATGTTTGGATACAGGTCATGTTTGTGCATTTAAAGACTTATCTGT
The DNA here is from genome assembly GCA_017505525.1 of Clostridia bacterium. Taxonomy (GTDB): domain Bacteria; phylum Bacillota; class Clostridia; order UMGS1883; family UMGS1883; genus UMGS1883. The sequence continues at coordinate 15,005 of JAFVPB010000018.1, read as the reverse complement.
AGGTGATGAAGTACGCAAGCTTGGAAAAGAGATATCAGCTCTGCACATTCACGATAACCAAGTTGAAAACGACCTGCATCTTATGCCATATTTGGGAATTATAGACTGGAAAGATTTTGCATCTTCCCTGAAAGATATCAAATACAAAGGAAATTTCGATTTAGAAACAATGCCTTCGAAGTCGCTGCCTGATAGTATTTTTGAAGATGAATCAAAAAAGCTCGTTAAAACAGCAGAAGAAATTATCAGAAATATATAACTGATTTTCCCCTGCCCGAAAACACAGAAATCCGTATGTACCTTCCGTGTTTTCGGGCATATTTTTATATTAAACTATGAATTTTCCTACTTCTTAAACTCAATTTCCATCTGAGTGATTATTTCTTCATTTATCTCCTTTTGCATATGTTTAGTATTTACATAATCTTTTGCCAGACTCACTATAAATTCTGTATTTTTATTATTCTCGTTTTCTTTTATATACTCTTTTACGATGGCAAGCCTTTTCTCTTGCGGCAAATCATATTTATCTATAACAAGTCTTTCTACTGTCCAGATTTTACGATAAGCATTGACCAATTCACGCCATTTATCCATATATTTGGGAAATGTTTTTTGCTCTCCAATATCAATCCCTTGAAATTCCAAAAAACACTTTGCAATAAGGAACTGCCCTCTGTCGTTCGGATGCACTCTGTCGGGATTAATCAAATCTTCTTTTTGAATTGCACGGGAAAAATTTCTGTGATAATCACACAATCCATAGCCATTTTCTTTTGCGAACTGGCGCACATACTCGGCATACCCCGCCATAAGTGCATACCCGCCTTTTAATGGCGCAACTTCAGAATTCTGATATTCATCATACGGTATTTGTGTACACAAAATTATTTCTACATCATTTTCCCTTAACCTACGGCAAATTTCAGCCAAATTCTTTTTATATACTTCGTAGGCACTTACCATTTTTTCATAACGTTCCATGCTTTTAGGAAGATCAAGCCAACACCTTTCAGAATCGTTAATACCAAACATAATTACTGCATGTGTAGGCCTGTAAGACAAAACATCTTCATCTAAAATTGGAAGTGCAGTGCTAATGCGACCACCTGCAACACCGCAATTATAGAAATTCACATTTCTTTCTTTAAAATGCTCGTGATAAAAAGCAGATATATGTGATATAAAACCATTGTTATATGTTATACTGTCCCCAACGAAGCATACTCTTGAATTTTCAGGAAACCCTTTCATATATATCACTCTTTCTATTTAAGTAAAGGACGAAGCAATATCACCGATAGAACTGATATAGCATATTATAAAAACAAGAAATTTCTTTTTATTATTCATTCGTTTTTTCGCACCAATCTTATTAAAGAACTATTCTCTCGCCACTTTTTGCAGCATCTAATTCTCTCATCGCAATTTTCATTGATTCCAAAACAGACTCAGGCGATGTTTTATCACATGGCTTATTATCAATTACTAATTCCAAAAATGCACGAATTTCGTTCATAAAACAGTTTTCATTTTCAAAGCTCTCGACAAAAGATTCGCCATCTTTATATACAAAAAGTTTTCCTTCTTTTATCACAATAGTAGCTTCTTCAAAATTTACAAGGCATTTTGCTTCGAATGGAAAGGTCTGCGTCATAGACCAATCCGCATTGGAAATAATCAAAAGGTCATCATAATAAAACTGCGCAAAAACCGATTCCTGCTTGGCTTTATTGTTTGTCATAGTACAATAAATGCTTTTGGGAGCACCAAAAATCCAATTGATTATATCCACATCATGTATATGTAAATCAAGGATAGCTCCACCGCTTTTCAGAGGATCTAAAACCCAGTTATTCCAAGTCCATTTAGGAAGTTGAGAATAACGAGTAAACTCCGCTCTGTAAACCTTTCCAAAAGTTTTGTTATCAACATATTCCTTAAGCTTTGAAAACGCAGAATCAAAACGAAGGCAGTGCCCTATCATTAGCTTTTTTTCATTTTGTTTTGCTGTTTCTATCATCTCGATACAATCATCAATCGTTAGCGCAAAAGGCTTTTCAGAAAAAACGTGTATTCCCTTTTTAAGCGCGTATATGCAAACCTCTTTATGCAGAAACGTGGGCAAGGTTGACAAAATAAAATCAATTTTCTCATTATCAATCATTTCTTTATAATCCTGATAGAAATTACAATTATCTATATCGATTTCTGATAAATCAACCGTTCCAAGATTAATTTTAACATTTTCCTTAAAGCTCTGTTTATCGGCACCACAAATTGCCTGAAGTTTAATATCTCCACGCTCTTTTTCAATCTTAACCAAGTTTGAAAGATGAAGCTTCCCTAATCCTCCAAATCCTATAATAGCATAATTATACATTCCATTCACTCCTCAAAAAATCTGCTGAGCCGTCGAGCATATCTAAGGTTATTTTTCCTGCATTTATCTCAAGATTAATCTTTCCTGTATATCCGTCAGCTTTCAGGGCTTTAAAAATTTCTCTTAGAGGGATTAACCCCGTTCCCAATTCAACGCCATCAAAGCGAGGTATATTTTCACGCACAAATTTTCCGTATTCGTTAAATTCCCAGTCCTTTGCGTGCACATGAACAACTCTGTCTTTAAGAAGCTTATACGCTTCCTGCACGTCTTCATTAATACAGAAAAAGTTTCCGCAATCAAGGACAAACCCAAGTTCAGGCAAACAATCAAGTATGTATCGAACATCCTTCATTCTTGAATCTGCTCGTGTAGATACAGATTGATTTTCTATTGTTACTTTTATATTGGACCCTCTTGCGTAATCTATAATTTTATCAAGACTTTCTATAAATAGGTTTTGCATTCTTTCCATATCACTCTTACATTGAGCAAACTTCACCTCAGGAGCAAGCATTAAAAGTTTCATTTCTAATTTTTCCATCTGATCGATATAATCTTTTACTATTTCAATATTTCTATTTGTAACTTTATCATCAAAATTTGCTATATCGAGCATTGAAATCAATGCATGCGCTTTAATATTTGCTTCCTGTAAAAAATCATTATAAATATGAAGCGGATATTCCTCAAGCTCTGTATCAACTATATCAGCATAGTCTATTCCCTTTTTCTTAAAATGTTTTAATGCTTCAACAGGCGACGGGAAATTCTGATTTAATGCATAAACCGTATACATTGAAAGTTCCATTGTCTTCCTCCGTTACTGCATAAGCTGTTTTACATATTTTATAGTTTTCTTTATGTCTTCTGCTCTTTCTTTACCGGTAATCTCACGTTCTATATATAAATCACCTTTATAGCCATTTTTAAGAAGTTTTGGAAGAAATACGGGATAATTAACGCTTCCCTCTCCAACAACTCTTTCTTCGCCAAGTTTATGGAAATCGCCCTTTGGATAATCACCGTCTTTCACATGAACCCCGCGGATTTTATCTCCGTATATATCAAGTGCATCTACAGGATTTCCTCTTCCATATAAGATAAGGTTTGCGGGATCAAGGTTAACACCAAGATTTTCTTCTCCAACATCGGAAAACAGTCTCATAAGAGTTACAGGGGTTTCCTGCCCTGTTTCGAAGTTAAAATTCATATCATACTTAGCGCAATATTGTGCTATATAACGAACTGCATTGATAAGCTCACGATAACCGGCATAGCAAGGCTGTTCAGGAACAAATCCTACATGGGTTGCCATATTATGCACACCTAAGCGATGTGCAAAGTCTGCTCCCTTTTTTAGTTCTTCGAGGCGCATCGCACGGTATGCTTCGGGCACTAATCCCAAGGTAGATGGACCATCTACAAAATCCCAGATATTTGGTCCGCTCCATCCACACCAGAAAGAGGTGATTCTAACTTTTCCCTCTGTCATCTTTAAAAGCTTTTCTGCATTCTCCTCAGTCATTAAATCAAGGCTGATATCATTTGCCAGCACCTGAACAGATTCTATTCCAGCATCAATCATCTGATCGAGCAAATCTTTTTCTTCATCATTGAAAAACCATTTTAAATTCTGAATAATTCCTATTTTGTTTGTGTATGCCATTCTTTTCAACCTTTCATTATAACATTTGCTTCATTTTATTAATAACGCTTATAATAAATTCAGGATTGCGCGGATAATTTTTAAATGTTAACTCTCCGCCCGCCTCTTTTTCTATTAACTCTACAACTTCTTTCTTTCCTATCTTTTTTTCAAGCAATCTGCAAATTTCAATATCCTCAAGTGCTTCTCTAAATACAAACGCTCTTATAGAAGGCATTGGTCCGTTCTTTCCCGGATAAACCGAGAATGCATCTCCCGATGAGAAAATACCATCAGTAGAAGTTGTTATAAAAGGATTAATTTCATAAAGAGAATACTGACTGTAATAGAAATTGTATCCCCAATGCAAAAATCCCTCGATACCATATTTATAAAGCTGCAGCCCTGTAATTCGGTTTCTGTAAGATGGCATCGACATAAAGCGGTTTGAAACCTCTTCGCGCTGCGCGCAGCAGTAATATGCCCACAAACCTTTTACATTCTTTTCTATAAAAGGTTCAATTTGGTCATTACAGCAAACAGGGTGGTCCACAAGCCCTTTCTCATAAAACTCAACATGAGAAAGCGCATCCATTATTTTGCAATCTCTCAAAAGAGGCTTTAATAAATTACTTGCATATTCATAATGCGGAATATGTTCCTCTGAAGGCTCGTCTGAAATGTGGAAATAGCAGTTGTCTATAACGCCCTCTTCTTCAAGCACCTCAAGCAAATTTGGTACCAAAGCCGACAAAAATTCCTTATATGAAGGGTCGCTTGCCGGCACATGCCAACCAAACATAAGCTTCTTTTCTCCATTTTCCCAAACCTCAATGTTCGGTGAAAATCTGCATCCCCACTGAGAAAAGAAATGCGATATTTCGAAGCACTTAATTCCGTTTCTTTTTGCAATTGAAATATATTTTTTAAGCAGTGAAAAATCAAATATATATTCCCCGCCCTTTTTCTCAACTCTCACAAGCTGTGTGCAAGGACGCATAGTCCCCGGAAGAGTATCAAGCGGCGGAGTAATTACAGGCGTCAGAATCATATTTATTCCAAGTTCCGATGCCATTTTCATATACTTGTCTATAAGTTCCCAATGTCTATCTGTGTAGATTTCCTCTCCGTGTACATCTGCAATACAGTCCACGTGGAACCACTGTGTAAACTTCGTTTGCTTTTCAGGAAGTTTCTTGGGAATCACATTAAGATTCATCACAGCCTCTTTTTCATATTTTACCGTTGCTATGTGGTCAGCCGTTTCAAGCTGTGTTCCCTTAATTTTAATCTTAACGGGGAATTCTCCCGAAATATTATCATCGACGCAAACTTCAACCCAGAACACTGCCCACGCATTAACTAAATTTGCATGCCATTTCTGGCTTTCCATAGGAACAAGCAAATCGGGGACAAGCGTAGGAGTGTGAAAATCATAATTTATATCTTTTACTTCAGGATGTGGAAATTCTGCAGGTATATTCTTCACAGAATAAACCTTAACATAATCCTTCAATGGAGAATCAACACTTATCTGGAGTAAGCTGCGATTATCGATAGTTCCTCCCTCGTGATGAATAGCCACCTGATAGGAATAATGCTCTCCCTGCAAAACAGTGGCTTTTGTTAGGGATTCACCCATAATATCTGATAATGAATATATTTTTTTTAAAGACGAAAACTGTTGAATCTTAATATCCATATTTTACCCTCCTGTTTTTAACAATAACCTTTGTATTCACACTATGCTCTTTTACATAATATAAAACTCAAATTCAATATTTTTGTCATATAAACAGTACTTTGGCATAAAATCCTGCGGACCGCAGCTTGCCGACCCTAAACCGGTAGACTTATAGTCTATACGAACATTGGTACAGTTACTTTTTATAAGTTCATCTGTATGGTTTGCCATAGTCAGTGCCTCTTTTGTGTATTCCGAAACATTGAATTCAAACTCCCCGTCTGACGCAAATATTATTCCGCTTCCCATTTCAAGGAATTTTGCCTTTGTATGATTTCCATGTTCCTGAGGCATAACATAAGGTACATATTCTTTTTCTGCACAGCTTTCATAAAGACCTACTTTGGCGTGATGACACATATCACAGTAATTTTCTCTTTCACCCATACCAAAATATGTAAAGCTATCATTCTTTTTATTAACCGCAAATTCAAATCCAATACGGGGAAGAAATATTTCAAGATCTTCCCTTACTTTTGCTTTTAATCTGACATTGATTTTCCCGTCTTCGTAGAAAGTATACTCTGTATTATATCGGATAAGAGGCATTCTCGACATACCTGCAAGAGAACCCTCCACAAAAATTTGATTATCCTTCACATTGCACGAATAAACCTTAGAGGATATTCTATCCATATTTTCACCGTTCACTGTATCTCTGTGTCCCCACTTTTCTTCTACGCGCCTGTCGTTATCAGTAGGAGCTCTCCATACAGAAAGACATACGGGACCTTTAATTTGCTCTTTTCCATTTTTCACAATACTTTCTATCGTACCGTAATGCTTATTGAATATATAATGATAACCGTTGCCACTTATATACGCTCTGTAATCATCTTCTGTAATACCGATGTTTGCTTCTGTTACAGGTATTTTTTCTGTTTCAACATCAAGTTTATGCTGTTTCATACCAACTTCAAAATGCTTACTGTCCACAAGGCTGATATTAAGATATACACCCCATTTACACTTTTCGGGAACATCAAAAGGAATATCAACTGTGATACTATTATGCGGAAGAACAGATACCTTTATTTCCGTTTCCGAAATGGTTTTTCCATCGCACTGCAATTCCATAGCCAACGTATATTTATTAAGATTTGTAAAATCATACCAGTTAGTAATTTTTAATTTATTTTCTACTATCTCAGTATCAAAATACTGATATGCATACTTAGCTTCATAAGAGCCTGCTTTAAAGGTCCTGTCTGAAAAAACAAGTCCGTCACAACAAAAGTTTCCGTCGTGAGTAGGTTCGCCATTGTCACCGCCGTATCGAAGTGCTCCGTTTTCAAAATAGTTATGGTCTGCCCATTCCCAAATACATCCCCCGCAAAGATTTTTATACTTTTTAAAAAGTTCAACATAATCATATACATCTCCGGGACCGTTCCCCATAGAGTGAGAAAATTCACAAAGGAAATACGGTTTTTTATTATCGGGGTTTTTGCCATACTCCTCCATATCAGGTATCGGTTGGTACATTCTTGAATAAACATCGAAGTTTTCATTGCGTCTTTTTCTGCATGCATCCTCGCAATGGTAAAGACGGCTGTTATCACGTTCTCTTGCCCATTCAACCATAGCATCATGATTAGGGCCGTAACCGCTTTCGTTGCCCGTTGACCAAAAAATAACAGATGGATGATTCTTATCACGTTCAACCATTCTCATCATTCTTTCAACAAACATATCCTTAAAATCCGGATTTGTGCATGGCCAAATAGGATTTTCACTGTCGTAGTCTGTTCCTTCACATTTTCTGAGAACATAGCCATGAGTTTCAACATCGGTTTCATCTATAACATAAAAACCAAATTCATCACAATAATTCAAAAACTCCGCTGTTGGCGGATAGTGAGATGTTCTTATTGCATTTATGTTAAGCTGCTTCATTAAAGTAAGGTCTTTTAATATATCTTCATCCGACATCGTCCATCCCTTAAGAGGGTGTGTGTCGTGGTGATCTACTCCTTTAAGTATAACAGGAACTCCATTTATTAGAAGTTCACCATTTTCTGAAACGCTAACATCTCGCATTCCAACTTTAAAAGGTATGTATTCCGTTTTTCCTTTTACTATAACAGTATACAAATGCGGATTTTCTGCATTCCACAAAATCGGATTATCAAGATTTTCTACTTTTTTCGTTCCGTCGTAAATCTCGTAATATTCAGCATTAACCTCTATGGTTTTTGTATCTGCTTTTATAAAAACATCTTTTATATGATTTTCTTCACGCGACAAAAGATATACATCGCGGAATATACCATTACAACGGAAAAAATCCTGATCCTCTAAATAACTTCCCACACACCATTTAAGGACCTTGACAGTTATCGTATTTTCACCTTTATACAGATAAGATGTTATATCAAACTCTGATTGAAGATGCGACCCCTGTGATGTTCCCACATATTTTCCGTTTATATATAAAAACAAGCACGAAGAAACTCCTTCAAACACTACATAAGTTTTTCTTCTGTTCCATTTTTCATCTATTATAAATTGTCTTTCATAAACTCCGCAGGGATTGTCATCAGGAACATACGGAGCATCAACTGCATGTGGATAATTCAGATTAGTGTACCACCACTTCTCATAACCTGTACTCTGCCAACAGGATGGAACTTCAACAATATCCCATGCTGTAATTTTTTCAGGAACATCAATATCTCTTTTGAAATAAGCAAATTTCCAGTTACCGTTCAAAAGTTTATAATAAGCTGAATTGTGTTTATTTCCTTCCAGTGCCTTTTCAAGAGATTCATAAGGTATATAGTATGCTCTCTGCTTTTCGCGATTTTCGCTTATTTTGTCAAATCTTTCATATATACGCATAAAATCTTCATTTCCTTCCCTTAAATATTTTCCTTTTTGCCAAGTTTTTCAAGATACTCAAGGCATACATAATTATATCTTGCAAAGTTTTTCAAAAGGTCATCTACAGGATACTTACAATGAGTTTCAAGCGTAAGCGGACCATTATATCCAACTGAGTCAAATGCTGCCATTACCTTTTCCCAATCAATATTACCGTTATCAGGCGGAAAATGACAGTCTTCTTTTTGATAATTATTATGTATGTGTGTACATTTAATTCTTTTTCCCATAAATTTAATTGCATCGGCTTGATTAAAGTGCATCAGATTTGCATGTCCTGTGTCCCAACATACTCCCATATTATCATCGTTAAAGCTATCAACCAGATTAGCCAGTTCCTCATAGCCTGATGAATAAAACGGCATCGCAGGCACTACATCATTAAAAATTGCAAGATTTTCCGCTGCAATACCTGTTTTATTTTTCACGGCAAGTTCAAGATAGCCTTCAAAAGATTTTAAATTATCCTCGTGAGATTTTGTTACAAAAAAACCTGAAGATATTGAAGTTCTTGGATGCAGTGCGCACCATTTTGCACCAAGCTTACCAGTTGCAATAATTGCTTGTCGGATTGCAAATTCACTCTCTTCATCAATAATTTCTGAAGATAGTCTAAGATCATAATAATAAGGATGAGTTTGTATACACTCTAAATTATTTTTTTGCATTATCTGAATTATATCTTCAATTGCTTTTTTCCACTCTTCCTCATTTTTGCCAAGCATTTCATAAAAATTTACAGCTATATATTTAAAGCCACCGTCTTTAGCAAATCCACATTTTTTCTCAAATAAATCATTATAACCAATTTGTATCGCCTTTTGCATTTTCAAGCTCCTTTATTCATAATTATCCTGTAATTTTTCTTATAAAATGACGCCCCATTTGTTCACAATATTTAAGAGCAGGACTAAGCAGGTCATTTGGAAGATATGCAAGGAAGTTTGAACATTCAAAAGAAAAATCTCCCTGATAATCTATTTTCCTTAAAGCATCTGCAATTTTATCCCAATCGAAGTTTCCCGAATACGGAATAAGGTGCTGATCCTTTTCCCTGTTATTTTCGTGAATATGAAGAGCTTTAAGGTATTTATTGTTCATGCCAAGAATAAACTCGTCGGGCTCTGCTCCCACAACTGCACAGTGCCCCGTGTCAAAGCAAAGATTAAACCATCTGTTATCAAGACTATCAATAAATTTCATATATTCCTCAGGTGTATGCAGCCCGGGAATTGGAATAACCTTCATTTCTTTTGAGATAGCACAGCTGTTTTCATATGATATAACCATATTGTATTTTTCGCAGTATGGCAAGTAGCTTCTGAGGTACTGTGTATTATATTCAATATAATCAAGACCTTTTGCATGCACTATTCCCAAACCATGAAACACTATACTGTTTGCCCCAAGGATTGATGCAACCTCTATAGCTCGCACATTACGCATAAAATTTATGTTAGATAAAGATGGCTCATCAGTATAGGCATAGTCAAGAGGTGCATGAGACTGAGTGCACTCAATTCCGATTTCATCGGCATATTTTCTAAGTTCAGTTGCTCTTTGAATGTAGCAATCATCAAGCATATCTTTTTCTGGTTGATCATGAAAATAGCAAAACGAATAATCAAAAGCATCAAACCCTGCGTCTTTAATCATTTTAAGCGCAATTTTATCATTAAAACGACGTCTTAACTCTCCTGTTTCAATTGATAATTTCATATTAGCACCTCTTCATTTTTATTAGTTTTAAGCTAAAAGTATCCAACCTGATACTTTTAGCTTAAAACAATTTTTACTATATTTTATTAAAATCTCTTTTATCTTAGAAATTATAGTCAACCTTTACAGGAAGACCTGTTTCTACAGATTTCACTATTGCAAGACCTACTGAAACTGTTGAAGCTCCCTCTACACCATCCGTTGTAACAGGTCTGTTGTTGAGAATACAATCACAGAAATCTTCAATTTCTCCCGCACAGTTATGATTATTAAGCTGAACCGGAAGTTTCATTTCAATAACCTGTTGATCTTCGCCGAGGAAACTATCCATTCCATTCAATTCTTCTTTAAAAACAGATATAAATGGAGTAGTGTTGTCAAATATCAAGGTGCCTTTTGTACCATATACTGCAGTTCTCATTGTATATTTTCTTTTACAACCATGTGAATTGAACACTTTGCCAATAACACCGTTCTCAAACTTCATAATACCAATTGTTGTATCATTGATCGGCCAATCAAGCAAAACCTTATTTGTTGCATATGCTGTAACCTCTGTAGGATTACCTGCAATCATTCTGATAAGGTCGATTGCATGGCAGCCACCACCAAGAATGGGATGTCTTTCGGGAGTTACTCTCCAACCGCCTGTACCTCCAATTTTTGAATAGTCATGTGCATATTCAGATTCAATGAAAACAAGATCTCCAATAACACCTTCTTCAACAAGCTGTTTAGCCTTTACAAAAGCAGGTGTATATCTGCCAATCTGACCAACCATAAGTTGCTTACCTGTTTCCTTTGCGGCAGCAATCATAGTCTTACATTCTTCAATGTCAAGTGCCATAGGTTTTTCGCAAAGAACGTGTTTTCCTGCGCGAAGCGCATCAACAGCTATCTGACAATGCACCTGATCAGGAAGAGGAAGTGTAACTGCATCGATATCCTCTCTTGCAAGAAGTTCTTTATAGTCTTTATAGTATGAAGGAATTGCAAATGTTTCGGCTTTTTCCTTTGCGCGTTCTTCGATTGAGTCAGCAATAGCAACAATCTCGGCATTTTTCAGGCCTCTAATACCTTCTAAATGCTCTCTTGAAAACGAACCGGCACCAATCATGCCTAATTTGATTTTTTTGTTCATAACAAAAACCTCCATTTTAAATTATTAATATTTTATGGAATTATAATATTCCTTTACAACATAAGTCAAGGCACAAATTTTACGAAAAACATACATATTATTAGATTTTATCTGCTATGCTTGTCCTTCGATAATTTGGTGTTTTATCACTTCACTTCACCCGAAGGCCCTGTTTTTGTAGAAAGCTGAGTTATGCCGCTTTCTTTAAGGTCAAGCTGCCTTTCTATGAAATCTGTAATAATGTCTGCTTGCAGTTTTGCACTATCCTCATGCCAATGGTAGTTATCGCGCATTGCTTCCTCCCTGTCAAGAAGAGAAAGAGGTGTATATAGGTCTGCTACTGCAAGATTTTTTTCTTCTGCAATTTTTATGGATTGCTCGTTAAATCTATGTATTCTTTCATTATCTTTTTCTTTTTTAAGAGGAGCACAAAGCACTACTCCAAGTTTTGCACCCGGGCATTTATCTAAAATAAACTGAATTGTATTTTTATATGCCTCTTCTCTTTCATTGGGAGCTGTATCGTCGCTATGGCAACCATTGTTGAAGCATATTAAATCATATTCGTATAAATCAAGATAATAATCGAGTTCATGTAAAAAATTTCGGTCAGTTACACACTTTGAACTTATCCAATAAGTAATGTTTGCACGTGTTGCAAGCATTTCCCTTACAAAGCCCTGATATCCATTACAAATTGAATCGCCAACAAGCAAAATTCGTTTTGATTTTGTATCCTTTGCGTTATAGCTATAGGATATAGACCACTCAATATCTTCTGGTATTCTTGATGTTTCTTTAATCATATAATCCCTATAGTTAATACTTTTCATTTTTATACTCCTTGTTTATCAAGCATTTTTTTAATTGTTTAGCATCTTTAATAAGATTTTCCGGTGTATTGTCCTTTACAAATTCAATCATAAGATTGTAGTTTTCATTTTTTATATCACCAAAATAAAGCGATAAAGCATCACTAATTTCTTCCAAAGCTTTATACCCCTCTTCGGGAGTAAAATTTTGTATATGTAAATTACCAACACAGTACGGTAAAACTGCTTTTCTCTCTTTGATATTTTCCATAACAGATAAAATGTGATTTGGCTGCCAGTAAAGCCCGACATTTTCTCTGTCAATTTTTTTAATAAGATTTATTGCACTTTCTGCATTTTCCGTAAGCGAATGGTTATGATATTCAAAGCCAATTTTAATTCCGTGTTCTTTTGCTATGTCTGCCATATATCTTGTGTTTGAAACAATCGTTTTTATATAGGCATCATCGCAGTCGGATGGTGCTTTTACGCCTGCCCACACTCTTATAACAGGGGCATTTAATAATATGGCAGTCTTAATATTTTTTTCGCATTCTTCAATTTTTTCCATATAGCAGTATGACCCTAAAGAAAAAATTTCAATTCCGCTTTCTTTTGAAAGCCTTTTAATCTTTTCAACATTATTGTTGTTATCCAATGAAACGTGTTTTTCACAAACGCCCCATTCAATGCCTTTTAATCCTGCTTCTTTCGCGTGTTTTATTACGTTTTCTATTTCGCATTCGCGTAAGGTAAGCGATGTCATTCCAAGCTTCATTTCCTATACCGAACCCTTTCTCATGCTTGTTAAATTTCGAGCTCTATTTGTTTTTTATACGTCAAACCTTTTCATACGTCCATTTTGTGTCATTTTCAAAACAAAGTTAAACTTATCAACCTGTGTGCATAAATGAAAATCTTCTTCGGGAAACACACTACTCTGCGCTTTGTCAAAAAACTTCGCACCAGAGGTGTATTTCAGCTTTTCAATTTCGCCCTGCAAATCAATATCTGTTCCCTCAATAAGGCTTTTTATATACAAAGCACACAGATTATCTTCCTCCGTTTGCGAAAGTGCCTCAAGCCCCATGCACACAAGAGAAACATTTTCAGGATTTTTACTTTTAATATAATTTGCCGTTGCCCTGGCATTTACAAGTGAACCGCCAAGAATTTCATCGGCATTTACTGCATTTGCTATCCCCTGAGTGCCTGCACTTGTTGTATGAACTACCGTTTTACCCAAACAGTCAAGTTTTACAACCTCTGACGGAGAATTTCCTACATCAAACCCCGGAAGAATTTTCCCTTTTCTCTCGCCTGCAAGAATAAAATCAGGATTTTCCTCTTTAAGCTTGTATGCAAGATTTACATCCCCAACAGGAACTATCTCTTTTACGCCGGCTGCACAAAAATACGATTCAACAGAAAATGCTCTGAATACATCTATTATAACCGTTGTTCCTTTTGCTTTTTTTGCGCCCTCTGTCATATGAAGTATTTCAATGTTCATTTACATTTATCCTTTTTATATTAATAGCTTTAAGCCCTTTATTTTCATAAGATTTGTGAAACTGCTTCTGTGAGTGCACCAACAATTTCACGGCTGAATTCCGGAGTTGCAACATTGCTTTCTTCGTTTTTCAAAAGCTTCACAAATTCTTCCAGCTGATCTGCAAAAATATCTGTAGATTCAATTTCAACTTCTTCGTATTCGTTAACGCCTTCACAAACATACATTTTATGGCCGCCTTCTTCAATTTTTACCGCGCCGTTTGTAAAGTAAAAATATATTTCGTGCTGGCCATTTGTTTTTGTTCCGCAATATGAGCACATTGCGGTAACTCCGCCTTCATATGTAACAAGCATCTGCGCCGTAGCCTCAACATCATCATCTGAAATAAAGTTATTTCCGCTTGCCGAAACCTTTTCTATTTTAAGCTGTGTTAAATATGAAAACTTATCAAGCGAATGTGCACCATAATTCATAATAATACCGCCGCCTGAAAGCTTCTTTGTTAAAAACCATTTAGGCCTTGCCTCGGTAAAATAGTTTATATTACGAATTTCAATCATCTGGCAGAGCTTTCCAAATTTTTGAGTTTTGATAATTTCTTTTACTTTTTTATAGCTATTAAAGTAGCGCTGAACATGGCCTATAGCCAACTTGGTGTTGTTCCTTTGTGCTGCTTTTGTCATTTCGTCGCATTCTTTGGTATTAATTGCCATAGGCTTTTCACAAAGTACTGCAATTTTTCTTTCAAGAAAATATATTGATACTTCTTTATGTAGAAAGTGAGGAAGATTCAGTATAACAGCATCAAGCGTTTCTTCTTCACACATTTTTTTATAATCAGTATATGTTTTTGCACCTGTATCCTCAGCTAATTCATTTGCTTTTCCTCTCACAAGGTCGCAAACAGAAACAAGCGTGCAATCTTCATTTTTTAAAATGGCTCTTTTATGGTCTATGCCTATTATTCCAGCACCAACAATACCTATTTTAATCTTACCCATTTAAACTATCATTCCTTTAGGGTGACAGAAGTTATCTGAACCTCGATTTTCAAAGGTTAATTTTTGCTTCTGCCACGTTAAAATACTCGGTAATCCGTCAGGATTACCTGCGTTTTTGCCTTGCACAACCATAAAATTCCCTCATTGAAAATTCTTCG
>JAFVPB010000049.1 GCA_017505525.1 Clostridia bacterium | reverse complement strand
GTAATGGTTCAGGCACAGCCGGAGCAGCAACAGCAGTACATACCGCCACAGCAGCAGCCACCACCACAGCAGACGGCATACACACCGCCGATGCAAGCCTTGCAACAAGCGGAAAATCATTCGGCAAGCACAGCACACTTTTTCTGGATGATGCTTGTATATGCACTTCCGCTGATCGGATGGATTATATGTCTCATTATGGCGTTTGCCCCAAAAAATGAGAGCAAAAAGCATTTTGCAAGAGCGATACTCATTTGGGGTATTGTCGGAATTGTAATTTCGATTATAGGTTTAATTATACTGTCGCTTCTCGGCGGCGGAATTGCCGAGATATTATCAGAAATTCAATATTAAGGAGGAATCAATTATGACATTTTGCGGTAAATGCGGAGCGCAGGTTCAGGACGGCGTAAAGTTCTGTCAGGGATGCGGCGCAGCAGTAGAAACGAAAGTGGAAAATAACACACAGCAGGCACAGCCTGCATCACAGCCTCCACAAAACGATTTTTCACAAAAGATTCAGAACCTGAATAACACAGCGGACACAACAGCGGAATTTGATGCACAGGACATTACTTCCAACAAAGCAATGGCAATACTGGCGTATTTCGGACCGCTTGTACTTATCCCGATTTTTGCGGCAAAGCAGTCGAAGTTTGCAAGATACCACTCAAATCAGGGCTTGGTGCTGCTCATTGCATCTATCCTTTACGGAATTGCGTACAGTATTTTGAGTTCAATCATCCTTGCAATTTCGTGGAGATTGTATTTCATAGTAAGCATTATCGGTCTTGTAAGCATTGTGATTACAGTTCTTGCAATCATCGGCATTATCAATGCGGCAACAGGCAAAGCAAAAGAGCTTCCGCTGATCGGTAAGTTTAAGATTTTGAAGTAATACATAATTTATCCGCCGGGGAGTCAAATCCTCGGCGGTATTTTTTCTTTCAACCATATAATGAAATGCAAAAGGAAACAAATATAAAACCATCTGCATTACCAAGTCGGTCTTACAGATGGTTTTATTGTTTATTCAATTACAATTCTGAGTGAAAACTTGCGGTCATTAGTCTTAAATTCATAAGCGGCACCGGCTTTTTCGCAGAAGGCTACTATTGAGCGTGTTCCAAGACCGTGTTCTGATTTCGTACTTACGGGAACACCGTTTTTATCGAGGCTTATGTTTCCGTCAAAACTATTGCTTATCTGTATCATAAAGCAAGGATAAGTTATTGCCTGTATTTCGATATATCTGTCTTCGGGACTAAGCTTCATACAGGCGTTGATAGCATTTTCAATAGCATTAGCAAACACTACCGAAAGCCCGACTTCATCAACCGGCAATGTGTCCGGCAACTTGATAGAGGTTGTAATTTTTATTTGATTACTCTCTGCTTTTTGAAGATATGATGCAAGAATGGAATCTATAACAGCATTTGAGGTATATCGCTTAACCTTTGTTTCATCCAGCTTCTTATGATATTTTTGCAGGTATTCAATCAGTTCATCATATTGCTTGTTTTCTGCCATTGTTGCAATGGAGTCTATTTTATGCCTGAAATTATGTCTTTCTATGCGGAAAGCTTCTTCGGATAAATTTATTTCGGCAATACGTTCTCTCATATTTGAAATCTGGAGTTTTAATATGTTTTCCTGCTCATTGGCAAAATGTAATTCTGCTTGATGCTTCAGCGTTATGAAAATATTGATATACAAAACAGGCATTAACACAAATAATAAAATTGCAAGCGGTAAGTATTCAGGTCTATCCGTAATTATGGTCGGGAAACTCATTACAAGCACCAACACCACATAAAATACTCCTCCGATGGCAGCAAATGCGTACCAGCCTTTTTTCGTATGCTTTTGTATCTCCAAAAATGCAGCTCTGAATTTTTTGGCAACAAACCATTCAAGCAAAGGAAAAGCAATAAGTCTTGATATAAACATAAAAATAAAGTTGTCGCCGGGCAAATAATAATCTAAGATGTAGGTAATATATATGATTTCAAGCGAAATGGTATCTACTACGCAGAAAGTAAACAAAAACCTTCCGTCACGGTATTTTGCAAGAAACCAAAAGAATATAAGGCTCGGCAACGTACAGGTAAGAAGCACTATCTCTCCGCACTTTTCAGGTCCGAGAATAAAAAAACAAGCCAGATTAAATATAGCAAGCGGAACCATTACAATTATGGTAAGCGTCATAGCCTTTTTCTTCGGGTATCTGGACTCATAAAGAAACATAAACAGGATGAGTACATGAACCAAAGACCATATAACAGATAATTCTCGAAATATTGTCATATTCTGCTTTCCTCCTTAAACCAAAAATCTATCCACGCTGAGCGAACATCAAGGCAGGCGGACTTTGGCAGGAATAAAATGTTTTCATTCCGAAAAACCAAAGAATCTTTTTTTACGGAACTGACATGATACAAGTTTACCAACATACTGCTTCCGCAAAGGAAAAAAGAATTATCGCATAACAGTTCTTCTACTGCTTTTGAAAATCCTGTGCGGATAGTTGTGCTCTCTAACGTGCTTCCGTCTGCAAGATGATATACGATTGCTTTTCTGACAAGCTCTGCATAGACGATTTTTTCATACGAAAGTCTTGTAATACCTTCGGAAGTTTTTACTATAAAACTTTTTTCTTTGGATGAAATGTGTTCGGCTATATCATCAAGTGTGTTAAAAAGCTCGCTTTCTGCAACGGGTTTTAGGATATAGTTCGTAGCTTTTGCTTTGTAGGAATCTATCGCAAATTCATCATTTGATGTAAGATATATTATTTTTCCTTTGACACCTTGCCTGCGTAATTCAACACCAAGCTCAATGCCATTCATACCGGGCATAACTACATCAAGTATAAAAGCATCAAACTCACAGTTTTTGTTGATTGCGTCAAGCAAATTTTCAGCATTGGCAAATTCTGAAACAGTAATATTTCTGCTGGAATTTTGTTTTATGTACTCATTCAAGAGAGAAATAATTTGTGATCGACATATCATATCGTCATCACATACAGCAATTTTCAAATCCATCACCTCACAACCATTTTTATAATTATAACATAAAAATCGTATTTTGTCGATATTTCGGGAGAATTTTAATGAATTTCGTTACTTTTGAAATAAAACAAGCAAAGAATTTTACATCACTAAATAAATTTAGTGCAAAAACTGTCAAAATTAGTGCAGGGCAACAAAAAGATATATAAATATGGTAAAATAAAATAAATAGTTATGTGCTTTTCT
>JAFVPB010000017.1 GCA_017505525.1 Clostridia bacterium | reverse complement strand
CGAAGAATTTTCAATGAGGGAATTTTATGGTTGTGCAAGGCAAAAACGCAGGTAATCCTGACGGATTACCGAGTATTTTAACGTGGCAGAAGCAAAAATTAACCTTTGAAAATCGAGGTTCAGATAACTTCTGTCACCCTATGGTAATATCCAACCAAAATCTCCTGGGCTTATTTTGCTTTTGCCGAGGAAGTAAACAGGTTTTTCTTCCCGGCACCACAACGTTTCTCCTGCAGTTATCTTCATTTTGAAGGGGCGGATGGTTTCAAGACCAACATCGCTGCGCCTGATAGTTACAAGCAAGTGTGTGCCCTTGTTTGTAAGGACGGTAATTTGGTATTTTCCAAGTTCTTTTGCAATCTTCTCATCAAATAAACCAAAAAAATGCAGACCATCAGATGTAAGCTCCGGGGTGCCATTGGGATTAATGAATATTTCGGCATCCGGCCACAAAAGACGGAATTCAGGGGTAAGAACAAAATTTTCTTTTTCGTTGCTTTGCAATTCTATATAGAGGTTGCTATCATCATATGCCATACGGAATTTACTTCCTATGACAGTGTTTATGACTTCCCAAGTGGCATTTTCAATGTTGGTATTTAAAAGGGAATAGCGCTTTAAATCTTCATTATCTTCTATACCATCGTAATACTCAAGGGGAGAGAGACCGTTTTCAATGCGCGTAGCAACTTCCACAAATTCTGTAGCAAGCAAATTGCTAAGCTGCTCAATTCTGTCTTCAAGCTTTTCGGGGAAGAATTTATAACCCTCACCTTCGGAATGATAGCCAAGGCGTATATCGTTGTTCCATAAGGTTATCATCTGGCGGCTGTTTTCAATTTCTTCTTCAACAATTCTTTTCATATCTTCAAGAATTTTCCTGGCGTCGCCTTTCTGTAGGCCTAAATCTTCACGTAATTTATAAAAGGCGATAACGTTATGACCAGATTTGAAAAGAAGGTTTATTGCGCTGGCTACAGATTTTTGCTCTTTAGATTCGATGCCGTTTGAATCAATAGTTTCAAGGAATTTTGTGCCAATTTCCCAACGCTTGTACATTTCTTCCGTAAGGGTAAGAATTTCTTCTAAACTGTGGCTGTTTAAAATACATTCGCCGATTCTGTCGCCATCAGATGGGTCGGCTGTTTGCCATGTTCTTGGAAGAGAGAAGTTTTTAGGCTTAAGAGCAAGCTTCCACACAACGCTGTCGTGCATTGGACCGTAGTAGCTGAACATAATGGTCATAGGGTAGTGCGTGTATGCGCTTTCAAATTCTTTCCATGCCCTGGCAACACTTTCTGCTTTGCTGTTGCCCCAGTAAATGCCTGCAAGTGATTTTAAGAAATCATACTCGTTGTCGCCACCATTCATAAAAGCCAATTCGCCTGCAGCCTTGCTCATAAGTGAGGGATAGTTGCCGAAATACCAGCACTGAACTATACCTTCAACATTTAAAGCACAAGCTCTGGAATATTTTTTGAACAGAATTCCAGGCACAGGAACATACGGAACACTTGCAATTTCATGTGAGCAACACACCTGCATTTTTGCAAACATATGCTTGTTTGATTCAAGTGCTTGTTTGGCGGTAGTTTCAAACATTTCGGATGGACCTATATAAGAAAGCCAGTAGTCTATACATCTGCGGAGCTTACCGAGCTGCTCGCCATAGCCGCCATCTTCGAAATTCTGCATAAGCATTGCATCAGCGGGTGCAGTTTTTACATAATCGACAACATCGTTAATGTCCCAACTCGCATGCCCGTATGTCCAGCTTATAACCTTGAAATCAGGGTTTTTAGCTCTGAAACCTGAGCAAATTGCTTCTACTGCAGAAGAAAGAACGTGCCCCTTTTTTTCCTGTGAACATCTTGGGCAAGGGCGCACAATTGGATGAATTACAGGGTGCTTTGAAGGACCGTTTGCGCAGTGGCTGTATCTTTCTCCTGCGGTTATATCTAAGAAACCTGTAAGCTTGGGAGCGAGTTCAAGAAGCTTGTAGCCGAGTTCATAGCAGAACTTTTTGACTTCTTCCGAATTGGGGCAGACGGTTGCACCGCGTGCCTTTTTTCCGCCACCGCAGTTAAACTCGAAAATATCACCTGCAAGGAATGGATATTTTTCAAGCTCTTCAGGGGAAAGAGAGAAGGGCTCGATTGCAAACAGGTAAACACCTATTCCATACTTTGCACACTTATCAATAACACGGTTTAATTTGGCAATTCTTGCCTCGTAACCGTTGCCATATTCTTTAATAATGGATGAAGGTATCAGATCGGAAAAATGAGTGTATATCCACACACCGTTTGCTCCGTCGTGCATAATGCGATTGAGGTATTCATCGGGATAATAGTCTATATTATCTGAAAGCTCGTCGCCGTTTTTTGGCGGACGGTTAATCGGACTAAAAAAGCATCTTGTAATTCTTGTATGAATTTTAGGCTTTCTGTATGTTTCTCCGGGAAGTAAAAACGCATTTTCTCGTCGTCTTAATTCATCTTCAAGATAGATAAGTCCGCGTCTTATGCCTTCTGTATCATTCGCGCTGATAGTAATATTATCATCTGAAATATTTATTTTATATGCCTCAAAGCAATCGGTTTCCTCTTTCTTCAGAAATATAGGGAAGCGATTGCCACCGATTTCGTAGATTTTAATGAATTTATTAAAATCGTTGTAAATTGTTTCTAAAAGTCCATCAGGGTCGTCGCAAAACAATTCTGCTAAATAAAGACCGCGGGCATCTATTTCGTTTTTTTCGATTTCACGTTCTCCATATCCTGCGGGCTTTTCAGAATGCAGCGGTTTTTTCAGTTCATCCACAAAGGCAAGGGGAGGCTGATTCTCAAAAAATGGATCTTTTTTTATAAGCCTTTTCATAAAATTTCTCCTTTATCAAGTAATATATGGGAAGTGAAGATGTACCTCAACACCTCCGCTTTCAGACTGCTTCAATTCTACACCGTATGTTTCTCCGTATATTAAACGAAGACGCTGATTAACGTTTTTGAGTCCGATGCTTCCATTGAAACAAACGTATTCATCTAAAAATTCTTTGTTCATCTGATTCATTTTTTCTTCGTTCATACCAACGCCGTTATCTAATATAACTACAGAGATAACACCTTTTTCACTGCTGATTTTAACAGTAATTGTACCCCTTTTCTGGCTTGGCACAATGCCGTAGTAAATAGCATTTTCAACAAGTGGTTGCAAAAGCACTCGCGGAAGCTTGGCATTTTTTAGCGAATCATCAAAATCCCACACAACTTCAAAGGCATTGGGATAGCGCAGCTTCATAAGTTCAATATACTGCTGGGTATATTCTATTTCGCTTTCAAGAGTCGTCATATAATTAGTGGTATCGCTGATTGATTTGTGCATATTAGAGAGCATTGAAATGGCTTTTGAAACATCGTTGCTGCTCATCGTTAGTTCAACAGCCATCCAGTTTATTGCGTTCAATGTGTTGCCAAGGAAATGTGGATTTATCTGCAATTGAAGCATCAACGTCTGTGCATGCTTAAGCATTTCCACTCGCTTTTCCTGTTCCTCTAACAAAAGCTGATTTGCCTGCTTTGCATTGAATATTTTTTGCAGAATATAGTCGGCTTCGGTTGGCTTTTTCTTGTTGTTCTCGGAAAGCTGCCAGGGGGCAGGGGAGTCGAGCGTATCCATAATATTTTCAATTGGCTGAAATACCTTTTTTGAGATGTATATACTGATTATCATACTTAAAATAAGTGATAAGAAAAGCATGGTGAAAATGGTGCGGAAGAGTTCTAAAAGCTGTGATTCATAGTGGCTTGCCGGAATTGAACAGTAATAACCCCAGTCGTATGTACGTGAGCTTAAATGCGTTGCAACCAGATTTTCTCCGTTTGATTCAATTGTTACTGTGCTGCGATTTTCAATCGAGGCAATTTCCTGAAGACTTTCATCCTCTTGAGCAAATGTTGAAATTTTATTGTTGTCGTTACTGTATATAATTTGTCCGTCGCTATTTATAATCATTAAATGTTTTATGTGGGAAAATTCTTTTGTTTTAAAAGAATGAAAAAGTTTTTTTACATCAATATTGAAGACAATGGCACCTGCACGGCGCGAAGGCGTGGTATATATAGGCTGAACAATGGTCAACAAATATGGGTAGTGATTTTTGTATTTTCGGAATTTAACAGAGCTTTTTGTGCTTGTAATATTTTCATACGTTTCATACCATTCCAGATCTTCAAGCTTGGAAAGATTAGTTACCCGGAGGTCGCTACAGATAATTTTTTCACTGTCTTCGCAAAAGATGTATGCTGAATCCAGATAATCGTAAACAAAAAGAAAGTTTTTAAGATAGTTTCTTAAACGATTATCACGTTCGCTGTCACTGGACGGAAAGAGCATCAAAGACGTTACATCCTCGGTAAAAGATGTTGTGGCAGCAAGCTTTGTCATTTCATCTACTGATGTGTCGGTTATGTTTTTTATTGTGTTACACAATTCCTGATTTATAGAGCTTATATATTCAGTTGTATTATTTCGGCTGAGTGTGTAGGTAACACTGTAAAGAAGAAAAACGGGCACAATAATAGCGCAGAAAGTTATAATTGTATTTCTTACAAAAAGGCTGCTGAATTTATATGTGCGTATATACGAAAGACTTTTTTTCAGGTGGAGCATATTTATTCCTCCGTGTTTATATTTATAATCCTTTGATATTCACTTGGAGTGTAGCCGGTAAATTGTTTGAAGGAATGTGAGAAGTATTTGCGGCTTTTGTATCCGCACTTTTCACTTATTTCATACAGTTTATATTTTCTTTCTTTAAACATCTGAATGGCTTTGCTAATGCGTACTGACGTAATGTATTCAGTAAGTGTTTCTCCCGTTTCGGATTTGAAAAACTTACTGAAGTAAAAACTGCTTAAATTTACCTGTCCTGCTATTTCTTCAAGCGTCAGGTCGTACATATAGTGCGACTTAATATAATCTTTTGCTTTCTCAATGGTCAGAGCTTCAAGACCTACGGAAGAAAGCTTTCTGAAACTGATGATTTTTTCTAAAACCTGCTCAACCGTTTCAGAAAGTTTTTTAATGTCGTTACAGTGCATAATTGACTGTTCATTAAAAAGTATTTCGGTATTCATATCTGAAAGTTCAAAGTTCTTTTGGAGATTTGTAAACAACTCGAGCATAAGCTTTTTCGATTGCTCAAGGTTAAGCGTGTAGGCGTAGCAAAGGATACTGTTGAATATATCTTTAACTTTGGTGTGCTCTCCTGCAAATATGGAGGAGGCAAGGTCGCGGAATTTCATCTGAAGCAAAAGAGAATTATTTACTGCATCTTTATATCCCGTAAGTTCAACAAGTGAACTGCAGAAAAATGCTGTTTCAGTAACTAATTCTAAAGCAGAGTTCCCACTGCTTGCACCGAGAACTCTGCTGCATTCATTTTTTAAATGCAGCTTAGCAGTTTCCAGAACAAAATGAGGCGAAAAACGTAAAACAAGTGTAACGTCGCTTTCCTTTTTTGAAAGAACAATAAAATCGTCGATTCCTTTAAAATCGCGGAACAAATCAGAAACCATCTGATAATATTCGTCCTTACTGTAGTCGGGAGGAAGCATTTCTTTGCACCTTACCATTACTACTGCATGGCAGGTCTTTTGTGCCTCTTGTGAAAGGCCAATATGCATAGCACGTTTTGAAATTTCTGTGTCGTCTGAAAGAAGTCCTGCTAAAAGGTCGACATACATATCTGTTTTTGCCCAAAGCAAAAGATTATTGTAGTTATCTTCCTCTTTTTGCTTCTTAAGAAGACCTTCGCGTTCTTTGTTTATATCGGTTATCAGCTTTTCAAGCATCGAAGAAAGCTCATTAACATCAACGGGTTTAACAAGATATTGCACAACTCCCAAAGATATTGCTTGCTGAGCATATTCAAAGTCAGAATAAGCCGAGGCAAAAACAACGCGGATAGAAGGAAAATTTTCTCTTATATATTTTGCCAGATCTATACCGCTTGCAGTAGGCATTCTGATGTCGCTGATAACAATATCCACAGGATTATCTTTCAGGAATTCGATAGCATCATGCACATTCTTGAAAAGTCCTGATATATTTGTATCTTTTCTGATATGAGTTATAAAACGAGCCATGGCATTAAGACTCAATTCCTCATCATCAACAATAATAATGTTTATCATCTTCCCAGCCTCCTTAACGGAATACAATCTTCCATTTAAATTATATCTAATTTTTGATGGAAAATAAAGGATTAATTTTTGCAAAATGACCAAAAATTTGGTCTTTTTGTAAAAAAATGTGTTTAACACACAGAAAGACAGGTATTTGCACTGGAAATTCAAAAAGAAAAATATCTGTTGAGTAAAAAGTAGTTACAGCAAAATATTGGTCATTTACCAAAATTTTAACCTTTTTGTGAGTGGAAAAAGTTGATATAATTTAAGCGTGGAATACTCTCCACTTGCGTGGTATTAAATTAAAATTTTAATAAAATTATGGAAGCAGCTTTTAATGCTTCCAAAACTAGGAGGAAAAAACAATGAAAAAAATCAGAAAAGTACTAGCGCTGGCGTTAGCCATTTGCCTTGCAGCATCGCTTTTTGCAGGCTGCAGCGGTAAAACCACAAGCAGCTCCGATGGCCCGGTAGAACTTAAGTTCTTATTTGGCGGAGTAGGCGAGATGAAAGATTCTGAAATGGTTTGGGAAGAATTCAACAAAGAATTAAAGAATTATATGCCTAATACAACGGTTGAATTCGAGTGTATTGCATATTCTGAATTCGCTGAAAAATGGAAGCTGATATCAGCATCACGCGAAGCAGTAGATGTTGTGTGGATGGGCTTTACTTGTGCTCCATTACAGGAAGAAGTTAAAAAGGGTTCTTTAATGGCTCTTGATGATCTTATAAAAGACCATACTACAGACCTTACAAAGGAACTTCCCGAATGGGTGTTTAACCTTGGAAAATATAACGGTAAAACCTATTTCGTACCTTGCTATCAGATGATGACAAACCTTCCCGGCGGATTTATGACACAAAAGGAGCTTGCTGATAAGTATGACCTTGATTGGGAAGCAATCTCAAAAAATATGATAGAAAAAGAAGGCTTCTTAACAAGAGAAGACTTTAAACCTTTTGAAGAATATCTTGAAAAGCTTAAACAGGCAGGCGAGCTTCGCAAAGGTGTTGCTCCATCATTCCTTATTGCGGCTTCACGTATGATAGGCAGAGTGCGTAGCCACACAGGCACAATTGCTGCAAATGCAATGATAGATATGAGGGAAGATACATATAAGGTATACGATATAAACTTTGATTACGACAACTCGGAATACTATGATATGGCAGCAGACTGGTTCAAGAAAGGTTATATCAGAAAAGATATTATGTCTATTACAGACCGTACTGCAGATGAAAATCAAGAAAACGGCTATGTTCTCTGGAAAGGCTCATGCTTCGAGGGAGAGGGTGAACGTCTGACCAGTAAGCACGGTTTCCCGATTCTTGCATTCCCGTTTGAAAAGCAGCTTTATGTAAGTGCAGGAATTCCCACAACAAACCTTGCTATTTCTTCAACAGCAGAGCATCCTGTAGAGGCAATAAAGTTTATTGAACTCTTAAATACGGAAAAGGGCAAGAAGCTCTATAATATGCTTGTATACGGTATTGAAGGCAAGCACTATAAGAAGATTGATGATAATAAAATTGAGTGGCTTGAGAGTAGTGCTCCCGGCACAAGCTCAGACAATAATTACGGTTATGACGACTGGGCGCTTGGTAACACCTTTAACGCATATCAGACTCAGTATGATACCGAAGGCTGGGACGAATTTATAAAGAATGAAGTAAACGGCAAGGCTAAACCTTCACTTCTTATCGGATTCAGCTTCGATTCTAAGCCTGTAAGCCTTGAAATTGCTCAGTACAGTGCTATAGAAAAAGAGTATGAGTATTTAATCTGGGGCACAACCAAAGATTATAAGAAATTCATAGAAGAGAGAAACAAGAAATTTAAAACAGCCGGATGTGAAAAGATTGTAAAAGAAGCACAAAGGCAGCTTGATGAATGGATAAAGACCAAAAAATAAGGCTACAGACAGAAAGGAAGATAATATGTTTAAGAAAATAGGAGCACTTATCGTTGCTATAGCTACTTTCCTTGTTTGCATGCCGCAAATGACGACATTTGCCATGATGGACAGTGGTAAGGAATATATTTATGTATCTCCCACAGGAAGCGACAATGGCGATGGTACAGAGGAAAATCCGTTTGCTACCATAAATGCAGCAAGAGATAAAATCAGAGCATTAAAAGCTGCAGGCGTTTCACCTGCAGAGGGGTTTGTTGTATATCTTCGCGGAGGAAATTATCAGCTTAAAGAAGGGCTTACATTTACTGCAGAAGATTCAGGAACGGAAAAAGCACCAATTGTATATCGTAACTATCCCGGGGAAAAGGCAACCTTAGTTGGCGGTGCGGCACTTCCTGCTGATAAGTTTGTGCCGATTGCTGATGAGGCAATTAAATCAAGAATTGTTGAAGAGGCAGCTCGCGATAAGGTTTTACAGATTAACCTTAAAGAGCTTGGCTTCAGTGAGTTTGGTGCTTATTACCTTCGCGGTGCATATAGCTACAGAACACCTGTTAAGCCAAATCGTCCAGCATATCTTCCACCGGAACTGGTAGTAGATGATACGCTTTTAACTGTTGCAAGATACCCCAATAGCGACAGTATGAAAATACAGAGAGTTATAAGGCAGGGTTATCCGGGCGACTTAAAAGACAAGGAAGAATATGTTGAACCCTTTATAATCACACCAGGCGACAAGCGTATTGAT
Organism: Clostridia bacterium; assembly: GCA_017505525.1. GTDB lineage: Bacteria > Bacillota > Clostridia > UMGS1883 > UMGS1883 > UMGS1883. The sequence goes on along the minus strand of JAFVPB010000017.1, from coordinate 41,796 downwards.
AAATGGGTGAATGCAAAAAATGCTATCTTACATGGTTACTGGCGTTACGATTGGGCTGACCAGTCGGTGTTTATATCAAACATCGATACAGTGGCAAACAGCCTTGAGGGACATCAGGGTAGTGTTTACGGTGTTATAGAGGGGCAGAGCTTCTATGTGTATAACTTGCTTGAAGAAATTGATACTCCCGGCGAGTATTATCTCGATAATGATACTGCTATGCTCTATATGTATCCTCCAAAAAGTTTTGGTGCAAAATCAGAAGTAACTCTTTCACTTCTTGAGGCAGATGCTATTACCGTTAAGGGTGCTTCGTATATTGATTTTAAAGGAATTAATATTTCTACTATGAGAGCCGGTGCAGTTATTGTTGAATCAGGCCATCATATCCGTTTTATGGATGCTGAAATCAAATATACAGCCGACTATGCAATTGAACTCCAGCCGAATACCCAGTATTGCGGAGTTATAAACTGCTATATTCACGATGTTGACGGCGGCGTTAGAGTATTCTCGGGAATAATCAACGATTTAACACCGGGTTACAGTTATGTTGAAAACTGTCATTTTAACAGATATTCGCGTCTTTCTAAAACCTATCGCGGTGGAATTGAGACAAACGGTGTTGAAAACAGAGCTTCGTATAATGAAGTGCACGACGGACCTCACGCTGGCATTATGATCGGCGGATTTGACAGCATTATTGAATATAACGAAGTTTACGATGTATTAAAAGAGTCGGACGATATGGGTGCACTCTACACAGGACAGACATTTTTGGTGAGAGGTCAGCAGCTTCGCTATAACTACATTCACGACCTTTATTCATCAAGCGAGGGTGGAGCAGGTTCGAGAGCTATCTACCTCGATGGTAGCCAGTGCGGTGTTACCGCTATGGGTAACATAATTGAAAACGTGCAGAACGAAGCATTTATGATAAATGGCGGCCACGATAACACCTTCTATAACAATATTGTTATTAATTCGGAATGCGGCGTTTTCCTGAATTACAATTCCGACTTTGTGCACGACTATGATAAGGCGTATGCAAGATATGCAGGTACGGTATTCAATAGTCCTCATTGGAAAGACCCAGCCGAAGAGCAGTGGAAGAAACCACTCTTTACCGAGCGTTATCCCGAAATGATTCCTTCGCTTGATAAAAGTGTTATTTCGATTCCCGTTAACAACAAATCGATTAACAATGTGTATATCAATACGCAGGATAATAAATTCGGCCAGACTTCTCATGCAACACTTCTCGAGGAGAAAGGAAATATCAAGCTTAGTAAGGACCCCGGTTTCTATGATATGAAAAACCGTAATTACCTCTTAAAAGAGGATTCGGTTATATTCAAAACCAATCCCGAATTCATATCTCTTCCGTTCTCTCGTATGGGAAGATATGATAACCGCGCACTCTACAGAGTAAAGGATGCAGTTGTGCTTTGCCTTAACAGCCCGCTTGCACGCAGTAAGCACGCAGACACGCAGATAGATCCTGAAAACATAAAGGTTGTTCCCAAGCTTATCGGAGATAAAACTTTTGTTCCGATCCGCTTTATAGCAGAAGCTCTTGGTGCAGAGGTAACATACGATGCAGCAACAAAGGGAATTAAAATAAAAGGCGCTGAAGCAACTCTTGAAATGACAGTTGGACAGACTGCTGCTTCAAAGAACGGTGAAGCAATTACACTTGAAAGTGCACCTGTTGTTTCAGAGGGAAGAACGCTTGTTCCTCTCAGAGAAATCTCTAATCTGTTTGACAAGCACGTATTCTGGGATAACTGTGGTTTAATTGCAATCAGTGATGCAGAAGATTTATTCAATCCTGAAAACGATAAAGAAATCATCAATTATCTCTATAACTACCTAAACATTTATTAAGATCAAACTGAAATTTCCGTTGGCAACAAAAATGTTGCCAACGGAAACAGAGATCTTCTCGTTAGATAAACTGAAAGGAGAAGTGAAAAAATGCGCAAATGGATAGGCTTATTACTTTCTATAGTAATGCTTTTTAATCTGGCACTTGTGCCAAGCGTGGTTTGTGCAGCACCGAAGACTTATTATAACTATGAGTCTGAGTTTTTGAAAGAACTTCGTGCGGAAACAAACTTTTATTCTAACCCCGGTTTTGAGCTTACAGACGGCGTGCTTACAGGCTGGAACGACGGAGGGGTTTTATCTTATACTACAGATGTTGTGTATAACGGAGGAAGCGCTGCCAAGGTAGTGTCAAAATTAACAAGCAGCTGGCAACTCTTTACTCCAAATCCTACTATTTCAATTAAAGAAGGAAGATATTATCTTCTTTCTACGATGATGGCATGGGGTGAGGGCAATACCAATAATATTGTTCTATATCCAGGAGCTGGGCTTGATGATATTGACCCTGGTTATGGAGATGCAAGAAATAATGAGCATGTATCACCACCGGCACAGGGAGAGCCAAAATGGAAAAACGGCCATATGGTTGTTCAGGCACTTAATGACAGTGAAAAGGCTGCACCTATAGCTCTCTGTTATTCAGATGGTGCAGAATATTATCTTGACGATATATATTTCAGCGAACTTATGGTAGCGGGAATTGATTGCTCGGCTATTGTAAGAAGTGCGGTGATACCGAAAGATAATGAAGCTGAAGTTAAAATTGCTTTAAGCGGCACAGCATATAACCAGGCAGGTGATAATGAAGGCCTGGAGGGCGACGTCGCTCCTGTTGTATGGAGCCTTGCAGAAGAAAAGCAGGGCGTAAGAATTGAAGGAAATAATCTTATTATTGATAGTAAAGCATCAAGCGATACTACAGTAAAGGTAGTTGCAAGTTGCAATCCCTCAATACTTGATTATCAGCTTGAAGAAGAAGATGCTGACCTTAAGAATTTATATTTAAAAGGAAGAGAAGAAGTAATCGAAATTACTCTTACACCTAACGACTACACTCTTCCAAGAGCCCTGGATATTATTCTTGATGGTGAGCCAACTCCCGGAACTACAATCAGTTGTGATTACACTTATGCTCAGGTAGAAGGTAAAACTGAGGGAACACCCGAATATCAGTGGTACTGCAAAACTCCCGAGGAGGCAGATTATTCACCGATTGAAGGTGCTAATGAAAAGGAATTTGATATTCCCGAAGATTACCCTGAGGGTTGTGCTTTTATAGTTAAGATTACACCTAAAACACAAAGCGGTGTGCCGGGTGAAACATTTACAAGCGGTGCATTAATGGAACCCATGGCGCCAATTGTGAAAGACGTTAAAATTATTGGCACATTTGAAAATGATTTTGCTATTGGCGATACCCTTACAGCAAAATATACATATATCGACGGAAATGACTTTGGTGTATCCAAAGAGGGCGGTACCGTTATCACATGGTACCGACTCGACCGTGAGGAAGAGGTTGAAATCGGCACAGGGGAAACATATACGCTTACAGAAGATGAAGCAGACCATTATGTTTTTGTTAAGGTAATCCCTGTTTCCAAGGAAGAGCCTAATGATGATACTGAGTATCCATCTGAAAGCATCTGGGTAAGTGAAGAACATAAAGTTCCAATGGCAGAAATCCTCCAGGCTCGCAGAGATGGAAGTAACCTTATAAAGAATTCAAGCTTTGAAGACTTTAACGCATCAAATACGCCAAGTTCATGGACGATACAATCAACAAGCACATGGGCAGGTCTTATAGCAACAACCTCATTTGCATACAGAGGCGATTATTCTGCTTTTGTAGCACCTAAGGAAAGAACAGACATTCAGAAGTTGTATTTTCAGTCTATCACAGGAAAACCACAAAAAATTTATCTTATATCTGCTATGGCTATTCCCACAGCAGGAAACACAGCAGGATTAATTATGTATACATCGGGCGGTACCAGTGTTGATACAGATGAAACACAGTATCCTGCACTTGCATCGGGTGCAACTCCCGAGTGGAGACGCCTCACAAGAATGGTTAAAAATGAAAACACAACAGATATATCAATTATCAGTACGGTTACATGCTGGACAGCGGGCAACACATATTATGTGGACGATTTCTATGTTGGTGAACTTATGGTAGCTGATATTGATTGCTCAAAAACTGAAACTGAAGTAACAATTCCTACAAAAGGAAGCGTAGAAGTTGAACTTATCGGAACGGCATACAACCAGCTTGGTACGCTTGATGGCTTCACAAACGGCGAAGCGCCAATTACATGGAGCCTTAAAGCAGAAAAGCAGGGCGTTTATATCGAAGGCGACAAGCTCATTGTTACTGATATGGCATCAAGCGATACAAAAGTAAAGGTGCTTGCAACATGTAATCCCACATTTATGGGTGCAGATGCTCAGGAAGACGAAGTTCTTTTAGCAGGCAGAACAAAAACAGTTGAAATTACACTTCTTCCAAATAACAGCGTTGATCCACGTGCAGAAAACGTAAGAATTGATGGAAGAGTGGAACTCGGAAGCACACTTGAATGTAAGTACGACTATGCTCAGGTTGACGGAGAACTTGAAGAAGGAACTGAAATTCAGTGGTTCTATAAAAATGTAGATGCTACTGACTACAAACCGATTGAGCCTCTGGCAACAGGAAAATACTATACGATTGCAAGCGGATATGAGGATAAACATATTATTGCAAAGGTTACACCTAAAACCGAAAAAGGCAAGGTAGGTAAAACGGTTTCAAGTCCTTACGTTGTATATCCCAAAGCGCCTGTAGCGAAAGATGTTACTATTAAAGGAACATTTGCAGTAGATGAAGTTTTAACTGCATCTTACACATTCTTTGACGATAACGGCGATGGCGAAGGAAATACAACTTACCGTTGGGTTCGTATGGACGGAGAAACAGAAACTCCGATTGGAACAGAGAAAACATATAAGGTAACAGAAGACGATGTTGATAAAAAGATTCGCGTGTATGTAGCTCCTGCATCTGATGAAGAACCTTATACAGATGGCACAGAGCATGAATCTTCACTTGTTTATGCAGCGGCTAAGCCTGTTGCAACAAAAGTTTCTATAAAGAAGCTTTCAGGAGATTTGCTTGGCGCAAGCTTCAAGTATACACACCCCTGCAATATTTCACAGGGAGAATCAATTTATGAATGGTATGTTAAAGGAAAACGTGTTGGCACAGGCACTACACTTGATGCTTCAACCTACGGAAACTCTGAAATAACACTTAAGGTTACACCCGTTGCTACATTAAAGCCATTTGAGGGTGAAACAGTAAGTGCTACATATAAAAAATCTTCCGGTGGCGGTGCAGGCGGAGCTGGCGGAGGTGGAGCACCTTCTCGCGTAGTAGTATCTCCAACACCGATAGTAGTGCCCGACATTGATACTAAACCTGAGGCAGGAAAAGATAATCTTGAAAAATATTCCGAGTGGATGCGCGATGGAATACAGTTTGTGCTTAGCAACGGCATAATGGAAAATGTTTCAGAAAACGAATTTATGCCACAAGAGAAAATCACCAGAGCAGAATTTTTAATCTGCGTGATGAAAACTCTGGGACTTGGAGAAAGCGAATACACAGAAATATTCGGAGATATTTCAGATGCAGATGCTGTAGCCAAGTATTTACAGACGGCAGTTGATAAGGGAATTATCAGCCGAGATACTAATTTCTATCCAAACAGAAATGTTTCAAGAGCAGAAATTTGTAAAATTCTTATTGCCGCAGTTAAAGCCGCTTATCCCGAAGCTCAGATTCAGTCGGCGGATTTAGCATTTGCCGATAGCAATCAGATTCAATCCTGGGCATACGGATACGTTCAGCAGGCAGTGGGAATTAAACTTCTCAATGGTATGAGCGCAACAGAATTTGCTCCTCTTGGTGATGTTACAAGAGCGCAGACAGCTACAATGGTAATGCGACTTCATAATTTTGCAGAAACGGAAAAGGGGGATAAATAAGTATGAGAAAACATAATACACTTTATCGAGTACTTACGATTCTTCTTGCACTTATTGTGCCATTTGGTTCGATAGCTTCTGCTCATAATATGGAGTTTTTAGAAAAAACCATCCGCGAAAACCTTGATTATATGGATGATGTGTGGAAATATGATATTCCATACATGACAAGAGTGGACGATGCTGGTACAGACAGTCCACAGGAAGAAAAAGTAACTGAAACATTAAAATATGCAAAAGCCGACAATATAATGGCGGCACTTGGATTGCTTTCGTTTGACAGCGAAGGTCTTTACAACGAAGAAGGCATTGTCAGCTATGAAGAATATATGACAATAATGACAAAACTTCGTTACGGCAGTGGTGTTGAAAGTGAAAATTATGGTGTAGATACTTCCAAAGATGAAAATGTAACTCATCTTATGGCAGTTAAAGAGCTGATGGATATTTTAGGCTATACATTATCGTTTGATAACGACACTGCAATCCTTAATATGGCTTATCGTTTGAATTTATTGAATAAGATTGATTACCGCGCAGCTAAATATATTACCCGCGGAGAACTTTCTCAGCTTGTTTATAATGCACTCAGCATTGATTTAATGGAAGTATATAGTGCGGGTGCAAGAACTGAATATAAGCCTACCGATGGGAAAAACCTTCTTGATATGATTTTCGGGCTCACAGAAATCAGTGGCTTGTGCAGTGCAGCAGGCGGAATAGATATTTATTCCAATGCTTATCTTGAAAAAGATGAAATTGCTATTGACGGCCATAGATTTATCACAAATGCGGAAGATACATCAGCTTTTTTAGGAAAGCGTGTTTATGCATTGCTTGAAAACGAAACATCGAAAAAAGTAGCGTTTGTCGGTGTTGATGAAAGCGATACCTCTTTCACAGCACCGCTTGGAGAATTGGAATTTGTTGGTGGAAAGATTTGCTATCGTAGCAAAGACACAGATAAAAAGGTTACACCAACTGCAATTAAAACCTACGTTTATAACGGAGAAGCGGTAATTAGCTATTCAATTGATAACGATCTTCTTGAAAAAGAAGGAACCATCACCTTTGCTTCATCAGAAAGAAACGGCAAATATGATGTAGCTATTATCAATGTGTATGAAACATATATTGTTGACTACATATCAAAGACGCCTTCTGTAAGGTTGTATTTTAAGTATAATTCAATCTTTGACGGAAAGAACTATATTGATCTTGACGAGGATGAAGACGAAAAGAAGACAGTTGTGATTACAAAGGATGGAAAAAGTGCTTTGCCATCTGAAATTGCTTCGGGTGATACTGTAAGTATATTAAAGAGTGCCGATAACAGCTACATCTATGTCGGCGCATCAAGCAAATCTCTCACAAGCACCATTGACGATATTGTAGAAGAAAATATCCTGAGAATTGATAATAAGGAATACGTTGTTTCAGAGTCTTGCCTGGAACTTATAAGATGTGGAGAGAATGATATAGAGCTTGAGACAGGCTTGAATGTCAGCGTAAAAATCAGTGCACTTAATACAGTGGCAGATATTGTGGCAACAAGCGATGTGTCTAAATACGCTATATTAAAGCAGTTTGGCGGCGTTGGAACAAAGCTTAATCCGCAATACCAGATGAAGGTGTATGCTGAATCAGGATTCTGGGAAGTTCTTGAATTTGCAAAAGAATTAACTGTTGACGGAAAAACAAATCTTACTGCACAGGAAGCAAATGATATTCTGCTTGCGGAAAAAGACAGTATCTGTTTTAAACCTATTCGTTATAAGCAAAATGAAGATGGTGAGATTATCTTTATTGATACGGTAATTGAAGAAAGAGCAGAAAAAAGTGATGAAGATGCAATTGTACAATCGCACGTTTGGCCCGCTGTAAATCAGATGGCTAAAACCGACTGGACAAAGGGTACAAACCTTAAAGGAACCACTTATTCTATTGCTGAAAATGCGGTAATATTCAAGCTGCCGAACGACCTTGAGCGTGAGGATCAGTATATTCGTTACCGCCGCAGTCAGATTCCGGCAGAGGCATTGGTAAACTTTGTTATTTATAATGCAGACGAGTTCTTCAGGGGAGATCTTATTATCTACACTGCACCTGAAAGCTCATCTTCAAGCTATGAATCATCACTTAATATAATGATTTCAGAAGTTTGGGTAGCAAAAGACGAAAACGATAACGAGGTTTATAAGATTGTGGGTTACAGCTCGAATAAAACAACGGGTGCTAACCTGGTGGAAATCTATACCACATCGGAATACAAAGATACACATAGCGACCTTAAACCTGGTGATGTTATTTCGTATATGACAGATGCAGACGGATACGCATATAGCATCGGTCAGTTTATAACTGCAGAAAAAGCTATGAATCCCGCGAACGACAGAGTAACTCTTGAGGACTACAACGAAGCGCTCGGAACAGTGCTTGCAGTTGATGTTAAGGGCCGTCAGGTTAAACTGCGTGTTGGCGAAGAACGTTTTGATAAGACAAACGAATATGCCGTTGAAGAACAGGGCGGATGCTTGTTTGATTCCAAAACAGGCGAGGTTTATCCTATCACTGCAGCCGATATAAGACCTGGCGACAGAGTGTTCATCCGCGGACTTTACAGGAAAAACGGTATCTTCATATTCAGATAAGGAGATGAGTATGTTGAAAAGACGCATAGTAACATTAATTCTAACTATAGTGCTTGCTCTTTCAGCTGCGCAGTTTGTCTGCGCAGCTGAAGGCAGCGTGAAGCTCGACGCGGCTTTAAAGGATGAAACAAACTGGAATGCCCCCAAAGAGGAGGTTGTGTTTAAGGATTCTGCTTTAACACACACTGCACCCGAGGGTGTAAACTCTGTGTTTGGCTACACAAAGGAAAAATATCTGAATGAAGCAATTGAGTTCGATGCAATATTTAACGTTGTTGGTGCAGAAGTGTGGCAGGGAATTATGCTTCGTTCATCAAGCCCAACGGCGCTTCCGTGGCTTTGGCAGGAAAACAAAAACTACCTGGTTGTTATAACAGAGCATCAGATTGAACTGCAGCGCTTTAATTATAAATCGGGCTATCTTGCCGTTGTTCCAAACCCATTTAAGGCAGGCGAGCGCGTAAACATTCAGTTTGCGGCAATTAATATTGAACAGGGTGTGCAGCTTATATTTAAGGTTAACGGAAAAACGCTTATCAATGTGATCGACGATAACGAGGCACAGATAAGAGATGCGGGCCACGTTGGCTTCTTTAACCCAAGCACGATTACAATTTTACCCTCAACAAGAAATGCGCAGAACGATGTTCCCTCTGTGGTGTCAACGAAAATTGATGGCAAGGGAATAACAGGTAAGACTCTCACTGCTTCGTATATTTTCAACGATTTAGATGGTGGCACAGAAGGCGAAAGCATTTATCATTGGTACAGAACGCTTGCACCGATTGATGCTTTTGGTTACGGACGAAACAAGCCGTATCCTGAAAACTTTAAAGAAGAGTATCTTGAAGAAATTAAGGGTGCCAACGAAAAAACCTACACAGTAACAGAAGATGACAGCAGCTATTATCTTCTTTTCGGAGTTCAGCCAAGAACTAAGGAAACGGGCGCCTTGGGAGAAGAGTCGCTGAGTAACGTGATTTATGTAAATCATATGGATAATATTCTTGCAGGCGGAATCTATTTTGCAGCTAACTCGCCGTATGCTTCTGTGTATGGGGAAAAGGTAGAGATTGACCCCGAAAACGAAAAGTTTACTCCGTTTGAACACTCGGGCGAGCTTTATATCCCTCTTCGCTTCACAGCTGAAAAAACAGGCTGCACCGTTACATGGGATAATGCAACAAAAACTGCAACAATCTTAAAAGACGGCGAAATCAAAAAGATTTATAAAGCAGAAGAGTTAATTAATAAGTTTAATTCACTGTTTATGCCGATAACTGAGGCAGGCGAAATTTTAGGAATAAAATCTGCATACGAGCCCCTTTACGAATTAGGAGTAATAAGCAATACTTGTGCAGGTCTTAATCCTGTTGATTATAAAGTTATACTCAGAACCGTTAAAAATGCAGTGGCAGTTGAATAGTGAAATAGCAGCAAAATTTTGGTCCTTTAACAAAATATTGACCTATAATTTTAGTTTTTAAAATTGTATAATTAATATAATAGGATAAATGTATACGCATAAAAGCCTTCCCATCGAGGGGAAGGTGGGTTGCGTAGCAACTCGGATGAGGTGGGATTGATAGCAATTGAAATATAACGATTGCTGAAGCAATGCCCATATCCTTGGTTAATAAATTTAAAAATATAAATATTAAAAAAGGAGAGTAAAAAAATGAGAAAAATCAGCAAAATTCTTTCAGTTATTCTTACTGTAAGCCTGATTTTCAGCGTTGTGCTGGTTCCAACAGTTTCAGCTGCTGACGAAGTATATCTTACCGACCTTGTGTTCGACGGATATACTGTGCAGGGCTTTAGTAAGGATGTAACAAGCTACACAGCAACACTTCCGTATCGTGATCCCGATGCATTTGCGGGCAGAAGCGGAGAAACCCCTGTGGTAACAGCAACGGCAGCAGAGGGCTGCACATACGAGGTGGCAACAACTGAAAGCGCAGTTACAGTTACTGTAAGCAAAGAAGGTGCAGAATCTAAGGTTTATACCATTAACTACACAGTTGTTGGTGCTAACCTGCTTATAAACCCTGACTTTGAGATAGGTAGACCTGATGGATGGATGCTGGCTAACTCCAGTAAACAATATGTGCGTGAAACAGGAACACACAGCCCAACACATGCCTTGTTCTTAGGAGACAGTAGTTTATACTATGCTCAAAATGTTGAGGCTCCTGCAATGTGGTACGTTCTTACAGCAGGTTGGGCAAGAGGTAACTCTGGTAAAACAGGTGATGAAATTCCATCTTTCTATATGGGCGGTAATCGAATGACAGTAGTTGATGGACAGAATTATGTTAAAGCTCAGGATGTTGACTCGACATATGTTCATGTAATACAAGCTTGGGAAATGAAGAATTTCGTAACTCCCAGCGAAACACTTACCAACTTAACTGTACGTGTTTTACCCGATACAATAGATGCAATTCCATTTTTTGTAGATGACCTCTATGCAGGCGTTCTGGTAGCAGGTGATATTCAGATAAATGGTGTTCCGGCAGATACAATCACAGCTGCAAATGACATTCAGTTAAGTGCACAGGTTGTTAACCAGTTTGGCACAACAGAAGGTATTCTTACTCAGCCAACTGTTTCATATAGGCTTGTTGAAGCTCCTGCAGGCGTAACAATTGATTCAACCGGTAAAGTGTCATTCGATCCTTCTCTTGACACAGTAGGTAACATTGTTGTTGAAGCAATAGCAACTCCGAACTGGGGCCCAGCAGAGCAGCAGGCAGCACAGACAATAATTGGTAGCCGTGTTACTATGGCCGTTGATTATGAGTCTAATATGCCTAGAGCAGGTCTTTCAGAAATTGTTTTCGATGGATATTCTGTTCCCGGTTTTGAACCAACAGAGACTACATACACACTCACGCTTCCTTACCGTGACTGGGTTGATGCAGAAGAAAGATACATTCCCTCAGTAACTGCAACTTCTGCAGATGGTGGTACATGTGTTGTTGGCACACCTGTTTATAATGCAGAAACAAAAACAGGTACAGTTACGATTACTGCTAAACAAGACGATTGTTTAGACAGAGTATATACCATAAACTATAATGTTATTGGTGATAATCTGCTCACAAACCCTGACTTTGAGATAGGTAGACATGATGGATGGATGCTGGCTAACTCCAGTAAACAATATGTCCGTGATACTGGATCACATAGCCCAACACATGCTTTGTTCTTAGGAGAAGCTAATATGTTTTATAGCCAGAATGTTGAGGCTCCTGCAATGTGGTACGTTCTCACAGCAGGTTGGGCAAGAGGTGAGTATGGTAAAACCGGTGATGAGATACCAACTTTCTATATGGGTGGTAACCGAATGACAGTAGTTGATGGACAGAATTATGTTAAAGCTCAGGATTTTGGTCAGACATATGTTCATGTAATACAGGCTTGGGAAATGAAGAATTTCGTAACTCCAAGCGAAACACTTACCAACTTAACCGCACGTGTTACCTCCGATGCTACAAGCTCTGCCTTTGTAGATGACCTCTATGCAGGCGTTCTGGTAGCAGGAGATATTCAAATAAATGCTCCTGAAATCATTGCAAATGCAGGCGAGACAGCGTTAAATGCATTGGTTGTTAACCAGTTTGGTACAACAGAAGGTATTCTTACTCAGCCAACTGTTTCATATAGGCTTGTTGAAGCACCTGCAGGTGTAACAGTTAGCGCTGCTGGTTTAGTAACAGTTCCTGCAGATGCAGCATTCGGCAAGATTGTTGTTGAAGCAACAGCAACTCCAAACTGGGGTCCTGCAGACCAGCAGGCAGCACAGACCGTTATTGGTAAGCGTATTGAAATTCTTGCAGCAGTAAATGCACCTTGTGAATTCACATATGCTTATGGCGAAGGCACTGTAACTCCAACAGTAAACTGGTTTAATAAAGCAGAAGCAAGCAAAACAGTTCGTGCTTACACAGCAGTTTACGAAAACGTTAACGGTGCAAAGAAATTAAAGAGCGTTATTTCTAACGAAGCAGTTACAATCGGAAGCGGCGAGCTTTACAATGCAACTCTTACAAGCGTTGCATGGACAAATGGCGAAGAGGTAAAATCATTCCTTTTAGCAGACGGTATTATCCCCGTTATGCCCGCTAACTGATTATTATATCAGTATAACAAAATCGGCACAAGGCAAACTGCCTTGCGCCGTTTTTTTATCAAGCGATTATTTAAGCCTTCCCCTTGAGGGGAAGGTGTCAGCGAAAACTGACGGATGAGGTGGAACCGTAGGGAATGCATTTATGCATTCCGTTGCGGAACGGATAAATCCGCTCCCTGCAACACCTCACCACCGTCTTCGACGGAGCCTCTCCTCAAGGAGAAGCCTTTAGACAAGGAGGAATTTATTTCGGAACGGATAAATCCATTCCCTACAAAAGATTATTTTTTCTCTTGAAAAATCATAGTTGAAATGGTATAATACAATAAGCAAACATACAGGAGGTTATTTATATGAATCTGTTAAAAGCGGGTTTTGCAAGAGTGAATATTAATCCACAAATGGGAACGCCCCTGCGTGGATATTTTATAGAGCGTTTTGCAGATGGAGTGCTTGACGATATCGAAGCAAATGCGATTGCACTTGAACATAATAACGTAAAAGTTCTTCTTATAAGCGTTGACAACTGCGGTATTGAAAAGGACCTTTCAAAATATTATCGTGATTTAGCAAGTGCCGCTACAAATATTCCCACAGAGAATATTATTATTTCGGCAACGCACACACATCAGGCGCCTGAAGCAGTAATTAATTCGAAGAATGAGCTTGTAAAAAAATACACAGAGTTCCTCGGCACAAGAATCGCTGATGCTGCTAAATTTGCTTTAGACGACCTTAAGGAAGCAAAAATGGGATATGGAAAGGGAACCGCCCCAAACGTGGCTTTTATCCGCCGCTATGTTATGAAAGACGGTTCTATTAAAACTAACCCCGGTGTTAACAATCCCGACATTTTACGTCCTGTGGGAATTATTGACGATAGCGTTAATGTAATTCGTTTCGACCGTGAAAATGCCGATTCAATCGTTTTCGTTAATTTTGCAAATCATCCTGATGTTGTGGGCGGAACTAAGGTTAGTGCCGACTGGCCAGGCCTTTTAAGAAAAAACGTGGAAAAAATTCTTGATAACACAAAGTGCGTGTTCTTTAATGGCGCTCAGGGTGATGTAAACCACGTTAACGTGCATCCGAAAGACGGAGATATGAACGGAATGTTTATCGATTTCGACGGTGTTGCAAGAGGATATTCCCATGCAGAATATATAGCTCGCGTTGTTACAGGCGGTGTTTTGCAGGCATATGATAAGGTAAAATATGTTGAAGTGGATAGCGTTATCTCGAAGCAGAAAACAATAAATGTTCCCTCTAATAAACCAACTAAGGAAGAGCTTCCCGAGGCACACAGAATAAACGATTTGCATAATGCCGGAAAGGATAGCGAGCTTCCATACGAGGGAATGATGCTTACCACAGTGGTGGCAGAGGCAGCAAGAATGGTAAGGCTTGAAAATGCTCCCGATGCTTTTGATATGATGCTTTCGGCAATGAAAATCGGCCCCGTTGCATTTATGGGAATTCCGGGAGAGCCATTTTCTGAAATAGGAAAACAGATTAAAGCCACAGAGGGCTTTGATATGATAATCCCATCGTGCAATTCAAACGGTAAAGAGGGATATTTCCCAATGCAGGATTCTTACGACGAGGGTGGATACGAGGCGCGAAGCTCCAATTTTAAAGCAGGTGTGGGTGAATACATAATAAAGGAAGCAAAGGCGCTTCTTGAAAGACTAAAATAAAATGTGATGTTTTAATTTGCATAGTAACATATTGAATGGGAGGGCATATGTGCCCTCCCATTTATATTAATATATTTAACTTTTTTTTAATTTGCTTGGGGCATAACCGAAGTGTTTTTTAAATGCTTTTGAAAAAATAAACTGATCGCTGTAGCCAACGAGCTTACTTGTTTGATATACGGAATATCCCTCTTTCAAAAGGCCTTTCGATGCATACAGCCTCTTTTCAATAATATATTGCTTTATACTGATTCCGAGGCGCTCTTTAAAAATGCGTGAAAGGTATGTTCTGCTTGTGTTAAACTCTGATGCAATTTGTGAGATTGAGATATCTTTCATATAGTTAACATTTATATAGCTTATAATTTTTTTTACGGAATCCGCAGGACGGTTTGAACACAAAAGCTCGCAATAAAGCTTAAATAGCATACTCACAAGAAATTCCTCAACGCCATAGTCAAGACTGAAGGCAAGATTGAATTCCGAAAAAAGAGAAGCATTTGGCGTGAACACATCATCAAGCTTTGAGAAACTATCTGAAAGCTTTCCTGAAAATCCAATCCACAAATATTTCCACGGCGTTTTGGTATCTGCAGTATCGGTGTAGATTTCGCCCGGGCGGAGAAGAAAACACTGCCCCTTTGATAATTTATATGTTTTATTATTCTTTTTAAAAACACCGCTTCCTGATATTATATAATGAATTGTATGATAGTCGCACAGCCTTGCAGACTCAGATTTGCCGCTTGCTTTTTGTTCAACGCCGAATTCAAGCGGAGATAAATCTGTGAAATCTTTGTTTTCAAGATATATTCTCATATAAATCCCTCTTTTATAAAATATAATTTATAGGATACATTATGACATATTATGAGAGAAAAATCAATGGAATAATACGATAAATTGTGCTAGTATATGTATAAAAGTAACATATGCTTGAAAAGAGGAGGAAAATATATGGCAATTTATATGTGCAAGGCAAAGGGGCGCGGAGTTAGTGTAGCAGATGGAAAATATCTGAGCTGGAAGAATTTCTTTGGTATTGCAGGAGCTGAAAATACAGAACTGTTTGAGTGCAGAGGAATGTTCTTTTTAGAAACAGATGAGGGAAGATTTGAGGCAGAAAAATTCGAAATGATATCGGCAGATGTTTCTGATAATAAAATAACCCTCGTTCAACGCGGAGGAAGTATTGAAATAAAAATGACGATTGAGGCAGACTGTGAATCAAATGTGTTCAGCTGGAAGACAACTATGCGTAATCTTGATACAAAAGAACATATTGTGTATGCATGTCTTCCAAGAATAGCTCTTCAGGGAGCTGGATTTGAAGTGTATACTCAATATGCGGCGTGGTGCGCAGAAAATCAGGGATTATGGCAAAAGCTTCACGCAGGAAATATTGTGCTTACAAATATTCAGGGATGTTCAGCGGAAAATGCTACACCTTTTATATGCTTCAGAAGACCCGGAACTGACGAGGCTTTTGCAATGCATCTTCTTCCTATTGGAGATTGGGTGATTAAAGCAAAGCATGCTGCAGGCCACAGAACAAGTTTTACGATTGTAGAAGCAGGCCTTTCAAATGAATCATTAAGGCTTCCCGTTGCTCCGGGAGCAGAACTTACTATGCCCGAGATTTTAATGTATAGCTTCTCGGGTGATATAAGGGATGCAGGTGAGCCTATTCAAAGATACCTTTTAAAGAAGTTTCCGGATAAGCCGCTTCAGGTACCTGCCTATAATACATGGTTTTATGATTTTGATGTGCTTAATGAAGATGAGCTTCGTGAACAGGCAAGGGCGGCAAAGGAAACGGGTTGCAGTACATTTGTTGTAGATGCAGGATGGAACGGAGAAGGGACAGATTGGACAAACCAAACAGGTAACTGGACAGAATGTACCGAACGTGCGTTTTGCGGACGTATGGGGGCTTTCTTTGACTATGTGCGCTCTTTAGGCCTTGATGCAGGCTTGTGGATTGAACCTGAAAGAGCTTGCGAGGGAACGCCTGTGTTTGAAGAACACAGGAATTGGTTCTTAAAATCGGATGCAATAATTTTCGACTATTCAAAGGACGAGGTTATTGATTATCTTGCAAGTGAAGTTACAAGAATGGTAAAAGAGTATAAATTAAAGTGGATTATGCTCGATTTTAATACGAATATGGGGCGCGATTTAACGGGAACAAATTTCTATTACTATATGCTTAACGAACCTAAGCTCTATGAGGA
Organism: Clostridia bacterium; assembly: GCA_017505525.1. GTDB lineage: Bacteria > Bacillota > Clostridia > UMGS1883 > UMGS1883 > UMGS1883. The sequence goes on along the minus strand of JAFVPB010000017.1, from coordinate 25,157 downwards.
AATAAAAAGAAGAAATCCCGAATGCTGGATTGAGGGCAATTCAGGCGGAGGAAGACGCTCGGATATTATAAATTCATTAAAGTATTATGATGGATTCTTTATTACCGATACTGTAGACCCTCTTGAAACGTTGCGCGTTCGCCAGGGGTATGCACTAAGAAATTTACCTGCATTTTCGGCAGCATGGTACGTTATGCAGGAGGTTAGCTTTCCGTGTTCGTCTTACGATGACCACGAGCGTGAAGGCAAGAGAAAGGTGTTTTCTTGCGGAGATCCTTGGTGGGAACGCGTGGTGGATTACTCGCCTGAATTCGGCTTGGCTGTAGGGTGTATGGGAGAATTGGGATTTACGGGTAATATCGGTTCACTTACAGGAAAAAATAAAGAGCTTGTTAAGAAAACAGTGGAGGATTTTTCATCCGACAGAGAGTTTTTAAGAAAGACTATATGCCATCTTCTTACAGAACCAAAGCCCCTCGATGATATCACAGGTTGGGCAGTAATGCAGTATGAAAATGAAGAAATGAAGCGCAGCAGAATTTTTGCTTTCAGACTTGTCGACGATACAGAACAGTATTTTGTTTATCCAAAGAATATTTCTGATTTGAAAAAATACAATGTTGTGTTTAATGAGAATGAGAAAATCATGACAGGTAGTGAAATCAATGCTTTTGGAATAATGGTCGACTGTCCAAAGAGATACTCAGCGAGAATTATTGACATATATGAAATATAGCATTTTTTAATATGAACGGATTGTTAAGATGCTTGACCTGATTGTTGTTATATGATATTATGGCTACAGTAAGGTCTACTATAAATTCAATTCTAAAATAGCAAAACTAAATGTTTTTTAATAAAATTAAGACCTTGAGATTATAATCTTGGGGTCTTTTTATATAAGCTTGACAAAAAGATTTTATAACGTGAAAGGAAGAAAATAATGGCTGAAAAATACGGAACAATACCTCCTAAATTTACTAAAAAGTGGTGGAATTATTTCTGGGAGTATTATAAGATTCACACAATTGTAGTGCTTGTTATTATTGTTGCTGTGGCTTCAACCATATACAGTAAAGTTAACGAGCCTAAGTATGATTTAACTATTTGCTACGCAGGCGCGAGCATTTTTGATGAGCAAACAGAAGAGAATATAAGAAAAGAAGCGAGCAAAATCACGCCTGATGTTAATGAAAACGGAGAATCACTTTGCGATTTTTATCAGATGAGTTTTTCAATTGAGGATAAGTCCGGTGATGTTATGATGGACGAAGAATACACAAGAGCTATGCACACAAAAATGCAGCTTTCTTTGGCAGGAGACGAAATATATATTTATATTTTAGATAAGTCGCATCTTGAATTCTATGCAACGGAAAAAATGGACCATTGTCCTTTCGCTCCCCTTAAAAATTGGCTCGAGAAAGATTATAAATTCAGCCGTTACAGTGTTGAGGGAGAAGATATAGCAATTTCGCTTGAAGGCAACCAGTTTTTGAAAAAGAACGGAATAGATTCAACTGATAAATATCTTGTAATGCGCTACTATCCGCGTAAAGACCAGAAAAAACAACTTGAAGGATATAAAGCGGCAGTTAAGCTTGCAAATGAAATACTCACTTTTGGTGAATAATATGAATTATATAAAAAAGCCATATTTACCTAAAAGAAAAGCAAAGCTTTTTATAAGTGATGTTCCGATTGATGGTTCAATTACAATAAGGAGTGCAGCTATAAGCTGCATGCCAAAATCAATGAAGCATCATGCTGACCTTGGAATATGTATCATTTCCGAAAAAAAGGCAGTATGTCCCGAAGAAACTTTGGAATACTATAAGAGTGCTTTAAGAGAATATGGGATAGATATAATTAAAGGAAAATCAAAACTAAAAGGTAACTACCCACATGATTGTGCATATAATGTTGGTGTGGCGGGAAAATGGTTCTTTGCAAACGAGAAAGTGATAGACAGAGAACTGCATAACTGTCTTTGCGAAAACGGATACGAATTTATCCCCGTGAAACAGGGCTACGCTAAATGTTCGATGTGCGCAATTGATGAAAACTCTCTTATAACGAGTGATACAGGAATTTTCAGGGCGTGTGAAAAAAAGGGGATAGATGCTCTTTTAGTTTCTAACGATGATATAAAACTTGAAGGTTTTGAAAACGGATTTTTTGGGGGATGTTGTGGGTTTGATGGTGAAAATCTTCTTGTAAACGGAAATGCAAAAACACTGAAGGATTATAAAAGTATAGAAAAATTCCTGACTGAAAGGGGCTTTGGTATTATATCTTTAAATAGTGGCGCGATAGTTGATATCGGCTCGATTATACCTCTGATGACTACATAGAATTATATAAGAGGTGGTAATTTGAATTTTAGTGCAGAGGTAGTTCTTCCCGAGAATATAAACATAAACAGTTTTTCAAAGGAAGTAAGCACAGAGATAATAAAGCGTTTTGAAAATTCTATTATATATAAAATTTTAGAAAAAGATTTTCCGCTTATTCCAATCGAAGATAAAAAGGAAATATACTCCATGGCCGTTAAAAAAGCGACGGAAAGCTCAGATGATATTATTTCAAAAATACATTTTAACAGGCGTTTGGCACTGATTGAGCAAGAGGTTAAAAAGTATTTTCTGGAAAACGATCATATGGTGATTGAGGGCTTTGTTAATTTCAGACTTAAAGATTATAAGGATGAGCTTAGAGAGTTGTGTCTTAGTGCAGCTGAAGAGCTTTCTTCCTTAAGGGAATATGATGAATTTATTGATATGCTTAAATTTTTCGTTTCTGTGCAGAGCCCCAAAGAAGAGCTTGTTAATATAGTGAAGAAAAATTCGAGGATGAGAATTTTAAACAGAAGAAGAAAAGATATAACAGATTTGTATTTTGATGACCTTGTAAAAAGTGAAGAGCCTCTTACCGATGAGGATATTATTTTGAGTGAGCTGATAAGTATAGCTCCTGAAAAGATTGTTATTCACGATAGTAGCGAGAAAGAAAAAATATATGAAACAATAAGTAAAATTTTTGAGAATGTGGTTTATACAAAGTAAACTGGGAGGGTTAAAATGCCAGAAACATAAAAAAGCTTCTGAACATTTTTTCCGCTTTCATAAGAAACAGGCGATTAAAAACTTTATGCTTTTAATCGCCTGTTTCTTATGAAACTTATTTTGATATGTCGTCGGTACATATATCGCAAAGTTCACGTGCATATTCTTCGGTTGAACCATGGCTGATAACGTTGATTTCCGATTGTGATTTTGAAGGCACAATAATTACCCAACCGTTTTCAAACGGAATTTTTATTCCACCCTGAAGCTCTTTGTCGGGAATATTGTATTCGTTTTTTATTTTTTCAAGAACCTCTCCCTGCCTTGAAACGGGGCAACTTACAGTGCTTTTATGCATATAGGAAATAGGGATTTCATTCAAAAGGCCTTCAAGCGTTAAGTTGTTGCTGCCAATATAGTCCATAAGCATTATTAAAGCTCCCACTGCATCAAAGCGATAGATAAACTGCTTAAGATACAGCATTTCCTGATGCTTTGTAAGCTCGTTCATAATAGAAGGAGGACTTAGTGGTGTGCGCTTTATTGTTGCGTTGTATTTTCTTGCAAGAATATCTATGCTTTCAGGGGAAGAAACAGGGGTGTAGATTGTTGCGTTTTTAAAGCTTTTCATAATAATAAGAGAAACAAGTGCGTGATAGTCATATTCACTTAGCGGCTTTTTATCTTTGCTTATAAGAGTGAGAGTTTCGCATTTGTAATCAATAATTACGCCGAAATCAAAGCTTCCCCAATCCATTTGAGAGTAAATATCATTTTCGTTTTCGGTGTTGATAAATGTGAAGCGACTCCCAAGATCTGTTGCAGCACCCTTTAAAAGTTCTGCCGCCCAGTGTGATGGACAAGATATAAGAATATTTAGTGAAAGTGGTTTTTTTGATGTGGAGTTTATAAGATTTTTCAGGTAATAAAGCTTATACTCAAATAAATATTCCGCTTCCTTTATGTTTTTTGCATTTGTTCTGTATACCTCTCCGCTTGAAATCAAAGATGAAAGAAATTTGAGTTTGTCATCCTCAAGACTTGCACCTGTTGAATTTATTATATCCAAGGAAGCGTAAATTTCTCCCTGAAGACAGTAGGTGCTTATGCTGATCCCGCCATCAAGATTATAAAATCTTACCGCGCTTCTTGTGATGGGAAGGGGTTGTTCTCCCAGGTCGTAAAGCTGGGCACCAAACGATTGAATGCCTGCACTTATTGCATGCTTAACCATTGAACTATATCCGCCACTATCATAGGAAACAGCAATTTTGTCCCCTAAAACCTTAGATACTGCAGAGCCAAAAAGCGATGCGAATTCAGGTGTGATTTCGCAGTTTATTCTTCCAAGGAAGCCTCCATCGCAGAAAATTGATTTGTGGGGATCGTTTTCCCATACAATATTAGAAGATACACAGGATTCGTTTTCTATTGCTTTATTAGGCCAGATTTTTACAGACGGCCGTATTATACAGTGCTTTCCTATTTTGCATTCTTCGCCTATAATACTGCCTTCGTAAGTGGCGCTTTCAACACCTATCTCACTGTTTCTGGAAAGTATGGTGCCCCGAAGAGCTGCTCCTTCACCCACAATAGAGTTATCCATTATAATACTTCTTTTTATACTGGCAAAGCTCTCAATTCTGGTGTTTTCTCCAACTACCGAGTAGCCTTCGATTCTTGCTCCGCGGTTTATGGTGCTTCCCGCGCCTATATAAACGGGAGGAGAAATCACTGCACCCTGAAGAACTTTTGCATCGGGACTTATCCATATGCCCGATTCCTTTTCATCGCATGGAAAAGGAAGATTTACTTTTTTGTCGAGAAAATCGCGGGTGCAGTGAAAATAGCTTTCGCTGTCGGTTATATGATATATATATTCTTCGCTGGAATAAGAATACATATTTTTGTTTTCACGAAGAAGGTGCGAAACTATGCTTTTAATATTTTTTTCGCTGTCTTTAAGTGTGCCTTTTGATAAAAGCATAATTCCCATAAAGTAGTTGTGTGTTACAGAGCGTTCTATATCTGCGTAAAGATTAAAATCAGTAACACGGCATATTTCATCTGTGCTTACATAGCCATATTCACTTACTGTATATTGGGATCGTGTAACAAGTGTTATGTCGGCATTTTTACTTTTGTGATAATCGATAAGCCTTGTAATATCAATATCGGTTATAACATCATCTGTTAAAAGAAGACAATCATCATTTTCTAAAAAATTTTTTATATAAGATGCATCGATAAAATCTATCTTCAAATCAGGTGCAATATTGTTTTCGATATATTTTTCAACTTTTGAGGAAAGATACCCTTTGCAAATTGAAATATCAAGAATATTGTGTCTGCGGAAAAGCCGTATGATATGCTCGAGAATGCTTCTTCCTACAATGGGAAGAAGAAGTTTGGGTTTGTTGCAGGTAAGGGGGCGCAATCGGGTGCCTTCACCTTGAGGAAAAATAATAGCTTTCAATAATAACACTCCTTAAAGTATGGTTTTAATATTAACTTTGAATTTGTCTCTAAGCTCGCGGTAGCTTTCGTAAAGCTCACTTATTACAGCATAGGCCTCTTCTTCACCGGGAGTTTTAATATATGCTCTCAGCTGACCATTGCATCGGGTGATAAAATCAATATCTTCGTGAGAAACAAGTGCGCATAGTATATTTTCTTTCTTTTCCCAACGTTTATTATATATGTTGAATTCTTTATGGGCTGAGGAATACTCTTGTTTTTCAATCAAATTTACAATTTTGCTTAAAGAAGAATCTGCTTGGGTAAAAAGCTTAGAAAGCATTCTGTTTTGAAAAAACCATCCCAAGCATACACAAACAAGAATAAAGAATATTGTAATTATACTTCGTTTCATCGGTTACTCCTTGATTTGCAGAAAAATTTTGTTGTTGTGGTCGACGCTCATATAGACTACATCTTTTATGTCGGTTACGTTGTGCTCTTTAAGCTTGTTATGAAGCCATTTTTCACTTAACCCTCTATCCTTTAAATTATTGTTGCGAAGCTTGCCGTCGGAAATAAGTGTGTAGGGGATATAAGTCTGCTTTGTGTTGATATTCATATCAGAACAAACAAGCGGCCTGTTTTTTTCTTTTGGGACAACCGATATCTGACCATTTGTTTCTATAATGGCACTATCGATTTCTTCAAGTCCGGAAAAACCTGCCAGGCGAAGCTGTTCTAAAACATCGTCGATGGAAAGCCTGAGAGATGAAAGCGAATTTAATATAAAATATCCGTCTTTTATTATTTTAACGGGCTTTCCTGTTATGAATGTGCGGAGCCGTTCGCTTTTTAATACCATAATTGAAAAAATAAGCTCTAACAGTACAAGCGTAAAAATAGGAACAACTCCATCAAGAAGAGGAATGCTTTTTGATTGAAGAGGTACCGAAGCAAGATCGGAAATCATTATTGCTACAACCAGTTCCGAGGGCTGAAGTTCACCAAGCTGACGCTTTCCCATGATGCGAAGAGCAATTACAACGCACAGATAAAGAATAATTGTGCGTATAAAAGAAACTCCCATAAGAATCCTCCCAAAAATATTATCTGGTTGTTATTATTTCTAAAATACGAAAAGAAATTCCAAAAAAGGGGATGTTTAAAAACGAAAAGTTTTTAAACATCCCCTTTTTTGTATTCGGTGGGAGATTTTCCTTCTACTTTCTTAAATACCCTTGAAAAGTAGTATTGGTTTGTGAAGTTCAGTTTTTCTGCTATAGCAGAAACAGAAAGATTTTTTTCTTTTAAAAGCTTTTTAGCTTCCTTGATTTTTAATAAAGTGTAGTATTCTATTACAGACATTCCCGAATGCTTTTTAAAAACAGTTGAAATATAAGTTCTTCCGTACCCAAGACTTTCTATAAGCGTATCAAAGGAAAAATCAGTGTAGATTGATTGCGAAATTTTTTCAACTGCTTTTTGAAAAACAAGTGTTTCGAGCTCTTCCTTTGAGGTGTAGGTGATAATATAAGAATTTTTTTCTATTATTCTTCCTATTGAAATTAACAGCTCTTCAAGGTAAATTTTGAAAAGCTGTTGGGCGCCAAGAGGCACCTGATTTAAAAGACCAACCGATGAAAAAGTTTCTGATGATTTATACTTTGCGTCAAATGAAAAAATGTTTTTTGCTTCATCATAAAGCTTATAGATAAGAGCTTTTTGTTCTTTATCGAGCGAAATTTTATAATCTTCAAAAAGACGCATAGCCTCGCTGTCAGATTTAAAAAGTATGAAAAAGAGCGTTCCGCCTGAATTGTTTTGTGAAACTATGGAATGATTTTGCCCGGGCTTTAAAAAAATGGCATCCCCGGGGAAAAGATGGATTTGAGAATTATCAAACGAAACAGTGGCTTCGCCCGATTCAAGATAAACCATTTCCCAGAAGCTATGAGCACCATAAGCATCAATTTCCCCTGATGTGTATTTTTTAAAGAGGAATTGCACTATTTTAGACACGTTGATTGTTGTTTTCATCGCTTTGTTAAGAAATGTGCTTTTGTTTTTGTTTTCATATATCATAAAAACACCTCACAAAAATTATATAGAAGATATACTGATTTGTCAATATATACACTATATTTCGCTGAGAATAAAAGTGTATCGGGAACGATGGTTTGTAATATAGGGGGGAGAAAACGAAAGAATAGAGTAAATCTTTGAAAAATGTAAATAAATCTTTGAAAAATGTAAATAAAAGTTGGCGTTTAATGGATATTAAACATTGCAATAGAGAATTTTTTGTGGTAAAATGAGTTTGATTAAAGATAGGAGGTTAAGTATATGAAATGTATTATAAACGGCAAAGTTATATTAAAAGACAGAGTAGCGGAAAACCTTGCTGTGATTTTTGACGATAAAATTTACGAAATTGCAGAGCTTAAGGATATTAATATAAACGATTACGAAGTAATTGATGCACAGGGAAAATATGTTGCGCCCGGTCTTGTTGATATGCATTGTCATGGTTATCTTGGAGAAGACGCATCGGACGGTAGCACTGATGGTATTATAAAAATGGCTAAAGGAATTATTGAAAATGGTGTTACGGCGTGGTGTCCCACTACAATGACGGTTTCAAAGGCAGAAATTGAAAAGGCTTTTGATTGTGTGCGTGAGGTTAAAAACAGTGATGAATACTACGGCTCAAGAATTCTTGGCGTAAACAGTGAGGGACCTTTTATAAATGCTGCAAAAAAAGGCGCGCAGGCAGAGGAGCATATCTTAAAGCCCGACGCGGATTTTATAATTGAAAACAGCGATATTGTCAAGCTTTTTACTGTGGCGCCCGAGGTTGATGGTGCGGCTGAATGCATAGAAAAGGTTACGAAAAAAACAGATGTGCTTGTATCAATGGGGCACACAGATGCAACCTTTGAAGAGGCAATGGCGGGAATTGATAAGGGCGTTAAAAATACAACCCATCTTTTCAATGCTATGACGGCGCTTAACCACCGTAACCCCGGAGTTGTTGGTGCGGCTCTTTCAAGCGGTGTATACACAGAGCTTATTTGCGATACATTCCACGTGAATAAAGGATTGTTTAATCTTGTTGCAAAAATCAAAGGAGATAAGCTTTGCCTTATAACAGACTGTATCCGAGCAGGCGGTATGGAAGATGGCGACTACACTTTAGGCGGTCAGCCAGTACATAAAGAGGGCATTAAGTGCCTTATGCCCGACGGCACAATTGCGGGCAGTGTACTTAAACTTAATGAAGCGGTTTATAATCTCTATTCAAATTCTGAGCTTGAGATTTTCGAAGCAGTAAACTGTGCTTCTTTAAATCCTGCAAAGGCTTTGGGAGAGGATAGTGAAATCGGCTCTATAGAAAAGGGTAAGCGCGCTGATATTATAATAACTGATGATAAATTTAATGTATATACAACAATTCTCGGCGGAGAAATAAGATATAAAGGAGAATGAATATGATAGCAAAACTTGAACCTGAATTTATGCCCCTCGTTAAAGTTATAAACGATTTTAAGGCGGCAGTAGCAAAGGCAGAATCACAGAAGATTGTGATTTGTGTTGAAAGAAACAACAGCCTTATGGCAGTTTATAAAATGGATGTATATAAGGAAAATACAGGCCACGATGAAGAAAACTACGAAATAATCGAAAGAATTATAAAAACGCTTCTTTGGGCAAAGGGCGGATATAAGGTTTATATTGCAGGCTCGAAGTATATTTACGAGCGCATAGCAGATGACTACAGAATCGGTGGTGCGCGTGAATTTGATTTTAACTTTATGGCGCGAGTTTACGAAAAGCCTTTTGAGGTTATCTATGTTGAAAATATAGAAGATGCACCCGAGGAAAACGATGTTTCTTCCCCCGTTGGAAGACATCTGGATGGTTGCCGCATCGGTTTTGATGCAGGCGGAAGCGACCGTAAGGTATCCGCGGTAGTAGACGGAGAAACAGTATATTCGGAAGAAGTTGTGTGGTTCCCCAAAACAGAAAGCGACCCAATGTATCATTACGAGGGAATTTTAAATGCTATGAAAACAGCGGCATCACATATGCCAAGAGTTGATGCAATAGGTGTTTCATCTGCAGGCGTGTATATCGATAATAAGATAATGGTTGCTTCGCTTTTCATTAAAGTTTCAGATGAGGATTTTGAAAAGCACGTTAAGAATATGTATATCGACGTTGCAAAAGAGATTGGTGATGTGCCCATCGAGGTTGCAAACGATGGCGATGTTACTGCTCTTGCAGGAGCGATGAGCCTTGAGGATAACAACGTAATGGGCGTTGCTATGGGTACAAGCGAAGCTGCGGGATACGTTGATAAAGACGGAAACATCACAGGCTGGCTTAACGAACTTGCATTCGTCCCAGTAGACTTTAATAAGGGTGCAATGGTTGATGAATGGAGCGGAGATTACGGTTGCGGCGTTAAGTATTTCTCACAGGATGCCGTTATAAAGCTTGCTCCCCGTGCGGGCATAAAGCTTCAGGAATCGCTTTCTCCTGCTGAAAAGCTTAAGGTTGTGCAGAACCTTATGGCACAGAACGACAGCCGTGCAGCAGATATATACGAAACTATCGGCGTGTATTTTGGATATGCAATCGCATATTACTCAATGTTTTACGATATTAAGCATGTTCTTATTATGGGAAGAGTTACAAGCGGAAACGGTGGAACAATCCTTCTTGACAAGGCAAATGAGGTGTTGAAAACTGAATTCCCCGAGCTTTATGCCAAGGTTAAGCTTCACATTCCCGATGAAAAGGCAAGAAGAGTAGGTCAGTCAGTAGCGGCTGCAAGTTTGCCTAAAATAAAATAAATTCTGAACGAAAAGGGAGTGCATATCACTTTGCACTCCCTTTTATAATAAAAAGTATTGTAAATAAAAAAGGTGTATGATAAAATAAAGTAGTTTAAAATAAACCTTTAAAGAAATATTTTATGTAAAATGAAATGCAAAAAAACAATTTTCGCCTGAAGAAATATAGCATTATTGAATTGAAGAATTTTATTGAAGGCGACCTATTGTTTAAGGTTTATTGTGTATATATGTTAAATCATAACGAATTAGAAACCAGACAAAAGCAGCTTTTAATAACCTGTTGAAATAAAAGCAAGAAAATTGAAGGTTCTATCAAATAAGATTGGGATGATCAAAAATGAGGAAATACTACAAAACAGAACTCCACGCCCACACAAGCCCCGCAAGCGGTTGCAGTGATATACCGCCCGCTGAATTAGTTAAATTATATAAAGAAAACGGCTACGAAAGCGTGGTTGTAACAAATCACTTTACATCGTATCTCAGGGGAGAATCTGTAAAGGAAAAGATTGACATATATTTGAATGACTACTATAAATGCCTGGAAAAAGGAACTGAAATTGGTTTAAACGTAATCTTAGGCGCTGAAGTAAGGTTTGATGAAAATATTAACGACTATCTTGTTTATGGAATTAATCCTGATGATCTGAAAGATATTTACAGTATGCTTTCATATGGGATTGATAGGTTTTACAGTGAATATAAAAACGATAGAAACATAATAATTCAGGCACATCCGATGCGTGATAATATTGCTTTTGTTAAGCCTGAAAGCTTGGATGGCATAGAGGTTTTTAATCTGCATCCCAACCATAATTCACGCATAGGTTTAGCGGCAAAATTTGCGAGTGAAAATAATATGATTGCGATTTGCGGAAGCGACTTTCATCACTACGGGCAGGAATGCTTATGCGGAATTCTTACTAAAAAGCCGTTAAAAGATTCTTTCGACGTGGCAAACACACTGAAAAAGAGAGCTTACGATATGTGCATTTCCGATTATGTGATTAAGTTGTAAGGGAAGAATAGTTATGAAAATAAAAATAACTGTTTCAATTATTGCAGTTATAATTATATTTTTGTTTTTTGCATTTTATATCAATAAAGCAACAGAAACGGGAATTACTGTTAAGATTGAAGAGGCTATAAACTTATTGAGCGAACAACAGAAAGAAACTATAGTTGATATTGATAATCCAAAAATTGAAGAGCTTATTTTAGAAAAAGAACCATCTGTTTATTTATTCAATGAAAACACAAAGCTTGCGGGAAAAACATTGATTAAATATACCTACAAAACCACACAGGATGGGCTTCTTGGCCCTATAACTTTCTATGTGGATAAGAAAACGGGAATTGTTTTAGCAAGCGACTACAGAGAATGAAAACGTAGGAGGAAAGGAAAAGCTTATGAATCTTCCTGAAAAGTTTATACAAAGAATGAAAGAAGAACTTAATGATGAATATAGCGAATTTATAGAGTGCTATAATAAGGAACCCGAGATAGCTTTAAGGGTTAACACACTTAAAATTCCTCCCGAAGAGTTTAAAAACGCGGTTGATTTTTGTGAAGATGGTGTGCCGTGGTGTGGTGAAGCTTTTTATTATAAGGGCAAAATGGGAAATCATCCCTCAAGCCTTGCGGGACTATTTTATTCACAGGAGCCATCGGCTATGCTTACGGCAGAGCTTGCTGATATTAAAGAGGGGGAAGTAGTGCTTGATTTATGTGCCGCACCAGGCGGAAAAAGCACACAGCTTGCTGCAAAATTAAATGGGACAGGGCTTCTTGTTTCCAATGAAATTGTAACTTCAAGAGCAAAAATTCTTTCTGAAAATATAGAACGCTTCGGTGTGAGAAACGCAGTTGTTACTAATATGAGCCCCGAGGCGATGGAAGAACATTTCCCTGAATTTTTCGATAAAATAATTGTTGACGCACCATGCAGCGGCGAGGGTATGTTTAGAAAAGACCCCGATGCCGTGCGTGAGTGGAGCATTGAACACACTGTGTCGTGTGCTCAAAGGCAGCTTTCCATAATAAAATCGGCAGAAAAAATGCTGAAAAAAGGTGGAGAGCTTATATACTCAACTTGCACTTTTTCAAGAGAGGAGAATGAAAATCTTTGCGAAAAGGTTGACAGTGAGACTACACTTAAACTTTGTGAAATGCACAAGCTTCTTCCGCACAAGGTGCGAGGAGAGGGGCATTTTGCAGCGAAGTTTAAAAAAGAGGGAACAGGCGAAAGAAAAGAGAGAAAACCAATTAAAACTGCAAAAGAAGATATAGTGAAAATATACAAGGACTTTGAAAAAGAAAACCTTAATGCGCAGCTTTCGGGAAACTTTGTTGCATTTGGCGATTTTTTGTATCTTGTCCCCAAGGAAATGGGAACGCTTGACAAAATCAAGTGCACAAGGGCTGGTCTTTTGCTGGGTGAAATAAGAAAGGGAAGGTTTATTCCTTCGCATCATCTTTGTTTGGCACTTAAAAAAGAAGAGTTTAAAAGAACGTTTTCTCTTACAGATGAAGAAATCGACTCTTACCGCAAGGGAGAATCAATCAGGTGCGAGGCTGAAAAAGGCTATGGGGCTGTGCTCTATAAAGATAAATACAGTGTGGGATGGTATAAATACAGCGACGGTGTTTTAAAAAACCATTACCCGAAATATTTGAGGTGATATTATGAATCTTACATTATTAACGGCTCTTGGCGTTGGCGGTGCAACAATAGTTGGTGCACTTATAGGGTTTATGTTTAAAAAAATATCGCACAAGTTCAGCGATTATGTACTTAGCTTTGCTGCAGGTGTGATGCTTGCGGCAGCTGTTATAGGTCTGGTGCTTCCGTCTATAGAAAGTGGCGGAACTTTTGCGCCCCTGGTAACTGTGGTTGGTGTGATTTGCGGCGCATTGATGCTTAATATAATCGATAAAATTGTGCCTCATCTTCACAAACTTGCGGGGGCGGAAATTGAAGCGCATTCGGAAGCATCGCAAAGAATAAATAAAATAATGCTTTTTGTGCTTGCAATTGCAATTCACAATTTTCCCGAAGGTATTGCTGCAGGTGTAGGTCTTGGAAGCGGAAATGTAAGCCAGGCACTTACAATTTCCTTAGGTATTGCGCTACAGAATATTCCCGAGGGAATGGTAATTATTTCGCCGATGCTTGCTTCAGGGATAAGCAAAAGCCGCACTCTTTTAATTGCAATGCTCACAGGTGTTGTTGAAGTAATAGGCACATTTATAGGCTCTTTTGCAGTTGGATTTTCGCAGGGAATTCTTCCGTTTGCTCTTGCATTTGCAGGCGGTACAATGCTTTACATTGTAAGTGATGAAATGATTCCCGAAACACACGCGCACGGAAACGAAAGAGGCTCAACATATTCTCTTTTATTCGGATTTTTACTTATGCTTATAGTAGATTTTTATTTGGGGTAATCATTATGAAAAAATATGAAATTACGGGAATGAGCTGCGCTGCCTGCTCTGCTCGCGTGGAAAAAGCGGTGTCGGGCATTGAAGGAATAGAAAGCTGCAGCGTTAACCTTCTTACAAATACAATGATGGTTGAGGGAAATATTTCCGATGAAATTATAATAGAAGCAGTTGAAAAAGCGGGATATGGTGCCATGCCAGCAGGCGAAAAGAAAAAGGAAAGCAAGAAAGAAAACTCAGAGAAAAAAGAGTCTTCCTTTAAAAGACTTGTTTTTTCAGCGATAGTGCTTGTTTTTCTTATGTATATTTCAATGGGATACACAATGCTTAATTTCCCTCTTCCAAAGGCACTTGCTGAAAGTGATGAGGCCATTGCTCTTATAGAGTTGATTCTTTCGGCACTTATTATGGTAGCAAATCAAAAGTTCTTTATAAATGGATACAAGGGGATTATAAACCGCTCGCCAAATATGGATACACTTGTTTCACTAGGCTCAATTTCAGCATTTTTATATAGCGTTTTTCTTCTTTTTGATATGCTGATTAACGGAAACCATCATCTTCATGGGCTCTATTTTGAATCTGCTGCTATGGTGCTAACATTAATTACACTAGGGAAAATGCTTGAAGAAAGAGCAAAAGGAAAAACTACAAGCGCTTTAAAAGGCCTTATGGAATTAACACCTAAAAAAGCAACAGTTATCAGGGATGGAAAAGAAGTTTCAATAAGGGCGGAAGATGTTTTGAAAGGCGATATTTTCATTCTCCGCCCGGGCGAAAGCGTGCCCGTTGACGGTGTGGTAATTGATGGCGAGAGCACGCTTGATGAATCGGCACTAACGGGTGAAAGCATACCCGTGGATAAAACAGAGGGAAAAACTGTTTCTGCCGCAACTATAAATCTTTCGGGATATTTAAAGTGCAAAGCAACAAGGGTGGGGGAAGATACCACCTTTGCACAGATTATAAAAATTGTGAATGATGCCACAGCTACTAAAGCACCGATTGCAAAAATAGCGGATAAGGTTTCGGGTGTTTTTGTGCCATTTGTTATTGGTGTTTCTGTTGTTACATTAATTATATGGATGCTTATTTCAAAGGATTTTGGATTTTCGCTTGCAAGAGCAATTTCCGTTTTGGTAATAAGCTGTCCTTGTGCGCTTGGTCTTGCAACTCCCGTTGCGATTATGGTGGGAAGCGGCGTTGGAGCTAAAAACGGATTGCTTTTTAAAACTGCAACCTCGCTTGAAATGGCGGGAAAAGCAAGCTTTGTCTGCCTTGATAAAACGGGCACAATCACAAGCGGAAAACCAAAAGTAACAGATATAATTCCTGCCGATGGCATAGAAAAGAAATATCTTACAGAAATTGCCGCATCACTTGAGAAAAACAGTGAACATCCGCTTGGCAAGGCTATAGTTAACTATGCCAACGAAAATGGAATTTTAATAAAAAATGCCGAAAGCTTTAAAATTATTTCAGGAAGCGGACTTAGTGCCCTGATTGATAATAAAACTGTTTTGGGCGGGAATTTTGAATTTATTGAGCAGAATGCAGAGCTTGATGTTAATATAAAAGCACAATGTGTTGCTCTTTCCGAAACTGGAAAAACCCCTTTGTATTTTTGCGAAAATAATAAGTTCCTTGGCGTGATAGCAGTTGCCGATACGATAAAGGAAGATAGCAAGGAAGCTATAGAAAAGCTTAAGGAAATGAAAATCCGCGTTTGTATGATTACGGGCGATAACGAAAAAACGGCAAGGGCAATAGCAGATTTAGCCGGAATAGACGAGTTTTATTCGGGCGTTAAACCTGACGAAAAGGAAAAGATAATCACAAAGCTTAAAGAAAACGGAAAAGTGATTATGGTGGGTGATGGTATAAACGATGCCCCTGCACTTACATCGGCAGATGTGGGGATAGCGATAGGAAAAGGCACAGATATTGCAGCCGACAGCGCAGACGTTGTTGTTATGAAAAGCACAATTACAGATGTGGTTTCGGCAATTAAACTAAGCCGCAAAGTTATTAAAAATATTCACGAGAATTTATTCTGGGCATTTGGCTACAACATTATCGGTATTCCTTTGGCGGCAGGAGTATTTATTCCGTTGGGAATTACTCTTTCACCAATGTTTGGCGCTCTCAGTATGAGTATATCGAGCTTTCTGGTGGTATCGAATGCACTTAGATTAAACCTTGTTAAATTAAATGAAGAAAAGGAGAATAAAAAAATGGAGAAAATTATTAAAATTGAAGGAATGATGTGCCCTCACTGTGAGGCAAGGGTTAAAACTCTTTTGGAAGGAGTTCAGGGTGCTGATTCAGTTTATGTAAGCCACGAAGAGGGTGTTGCAAAAATTACAGCGGAAAAGGATATAGATAACGGTTATTTGAAAACTATAATAGAAGAACAAGGATATAAAGTTATCGAAATAAATTAAAAAATTATTCATGTCTATATGAATAAGATTAATCCCCGAATACCAAAGTGTGTTCGGGGATTAATTAGTTGTATGGGCAAATAATGATAAAAGGCACCCTATGATTATAGCGTGTTATTTGTAGGGACAGGCGTCCTCGACTGTCCGCCCTTTTAAACGGAAGGGGAGAGCCCATTCCCTACGATTTTCTTGATGCGAGTAAAGAGCCAAATCCGCTTTTTATCTGACTATAATTTAAAAAAGTTGGGAAAATATACAATTAGTACTTGACAAATGATATGAGGAGTGGTAAATTATTGTTAGCACTCAGCGAAAGTGAGTGCTAACAATAATAAAAGGCGGTGAGTTTATGGAGCTTTCGGAAAGAAAAAGATTGATTCTTCAGGCTATTATAGAAGACTATATTCAAACGGCAGAGCCCGTAGGCTCGCGCAATATTGCCAAAAATCACGATCTTGGTCTTAGTGCGGCAACAATACGTAACGAAATGGCAGACCTTGAGGAAATGGGTTATCTTGATAAACCGCATACCTCGGCAGGCAGAATTCCATCGGAAATGGGTTACAGATTTTATGTTGATTCCCTTATGCAGCGATATAGCTTCACTATGGAGGAGATTGCAAATCTTCAGCACAGTATGGATAGAAAGTTTATGCGCCTTGAAAGCGTAATTTCAGAAATATCCGATACGATTTCAAAGGTAACAAATTATCCCGCAATTGTTGAAATGCCCTCTTGCCAGAAATCAAGGCTTCGCAATTTAAAAATGATGCTGATTGAACGCGGAATTGTTTTAATCGTCGTTGTAACGGAAGAGGGAGTTGTAAGAAATAAAAGAATGGGTGTGGCAGAGGAAATCGATTACGAAATTATCGATACAATTTCAGATTTCCTTTCAGGTCAGCTTACAGGACTTTGTGCAGATGACCTTACTGCATCACGTCTTATGCTGATATACGAGGCAATGGCGCAGTATGGTGCTCTTTTAAAATCAGTTGTGGAATTTGTGCTCGATTGTCTTGAGGATTCACAAAACCGCGTGTATATCGGCGGTGCATCAAACATATTGAATAATCCGGAGTTTGAAAATATCGACCGAGCAAGAAAGTTTTTATCATTTATCGACAGCCACGAAAATATAACAAAAATGCTTGGCACAAACGAAATTGATGAAAATGAGCATATAAGCATCAAAATCGGAAGTGAAAACGGCGTTGAGGAAATGAACGATACAAGCCTTGTAATTGCAAACTATTCCGTTGGAGGAAAGCTTCACGGAAAAATTGGAATTATAGGTCCGAAGAGAATGAACTATGCAAGGGTTGTTTCTTCCCTTGAAGTCATAAATCAGAGATTAGGAGAAATCCTCGGCAAAATGCTTTACGGAGAAGATTGAAAGGGTGAGAGAAATGACAAAGAAAAAAAACGATGAAGAAATAAAAGAAACCGAAAACACTGTGGAAACACAGGAAGAAACACAGGAAGTTGAAACAGAAGAAAATGAAAAAATTGCCGAACTTACCAAAAAGTGCGACGATTTAAACGAAAAATATATGCGTACGCTTGCTGAATACGATAACTATCGCAAACGTACAATAAAGGAAAAAGAAAGCATCTATCCCGAAGCAAAAGCAACAGTTGTTTCAAAATTTCTTGATGTGATGGATAATTTTGAACGTGCTCTTAATTCAGCTGAAAACAAGGATTCTTTCTACAATGGAGTGGTAATGCTTAAAAAGCAGATGGATGATGTTTTATCTTCGCTCGGAGTAGAAGAAATAAAAGCTGTGGGAGAAGAATTCGACCCGATTTATCATAATGCAGTAATGCATGTTGAAGATGAAAATCTTGGCGAAAATATTATAGCGGAAGAGCTTCAAAAGGGCTATAAAATAGGCGACCGTATAGTACGCCACAGCATGGTTAAGGTAGCCAACTAACGGATGACAATGTCAGCCTTTCGCAAAGGAGTTAAAAACGAGGTGAACGCCCCTGTTTTTAACGAAATTTATTATTAAGGGGGCCCCCTTAATAATCCCTATAGGTTTATAAATTTTTTAATATATTTGGAGGTAAAAAACTATGAGTAAGATTATTGGTATTGACTTAGGCACAACTAATTCATGCGTTGCAGTTATGGAAGGCGGCGAGCCTACCGTTATCGCTAACGCAGAGGGTGCAAGAACAACCCCTTCAGTTGTAGCTTTCACAAAAGCAGGAGAAAGACTTGTTGGTCAGGTTGCTAAAAGACAGGCAGTTACAAACCCCGACAGAACAGTTATTTCTATCAAGAGAGAAATGGGCACAAACTATAAGGTGAATATAGACGACAAGAGCTACACGCCACCTGAAATCAGTGCTATGGTACTTGCAAAGCTTAAGCAGGATGCAGAAAGTTATCTTGGAGAATCTGTTTCACAGGCAGTTATCACAGTCCCCGCTTATTTCAGCGATGCACAGCGTCAGGCAACCAAGGATGCAGGTAAGATTGCAGGTCTTGAAGTTCTTCGTATAATCAACGAGCCTACTGCTGCAGCTTTTGCATATGGTATGGATAAGGAAAACGATCAGAAAGTGCTTGTTTACGACCTTGGTGGCGGTACATTCGACGTTTCAATTCTTGATATCGGCGACGGCGTATTTGAGGTTCTTGCAACAAACGGCGACACACGCCTTGGCGGTGATGATTTCGATGAAAAGATTATTGAATATCTTGTAAGTGAATTCAAAAAGGAAAACGGAATCGACCTTTCAACTGATAAAATGGCTATGCAGCGTTTGAAGGAAGCAAGTGAAAAGGCAAAGATTGAATTAAGCGGTGTTACAACAAGCAATATCAACCTTCCTTTCATCACTGCAGATGCAAGCGGTCCAAAGCATCTTGATATCACTCTTTCAAGAGCAAAATTCAACGAGCTTACAGCTTCACTTGTAGAGCGTACAATCACACCTACAAAGAAAGCTCTCAGCGATGCAGGTCTTACAACAAACGATATAGATAAGGTTCTTATGGTTGGTGGTTCAAGCCGTATTCCTGCAGTTAACGAAGCAGTAAGCAAGCTTATCGGCAAAGAGCCTCACAAGGGCATCAACCCCGATGAATGTGTTGCTCTTGGTGCAGCTATTCAGGCAGGCGTTCTTGGTGGCGACGTTAAGGATATAGTTCTTCTCGACGTTACTCCTCTTTCACTCGGTATTGAAACAATGGGCGGAATTTGTACAAAGCTCATCGAAAGAAATACAACTATCCCCACAAAGAAGAGCCAGATTTTCTCAACTGCAGCCGACGGACAAACAAGTGTTGATATCCACGTGCTTCAGGGTGAGCGTGAAATGGCAAGAGATAATAAAACTCTTGGTAACTTTATGCTTTCAGGTATTGCTCCTGCTCCTCGCGGAGTTCCGCAGATTGAGGTTACATTCGATATCGATGCAAACGGTATTGTAAATGTAAGTGCTAAAGACCTTGGAACAGGTCAGGAACAGAAAATTACTATCACAGCTTCTTCTAACCTTAGCGATGAAGATATTGAAAAGGCTGTTAAGGAAGCAGAACAGTACGCTGAGGAAGATAAAAAGCGTAAGGAAGAAATCGATATAAGAAACAATGCTGACCAGTTAGTATATCAGAGCGAAAAAGCATTGGGAGAACTTGGCGATAAGGTTGATGAAGCAGATAAGAATGCAATCACAGCTGAAATCGAAAAGGTTAAGGAAGCTCTTAAGGGTACAGATACTGCAGCTATCAAGGCAGCAACTGAAGCTCTTCAGCAGAAGTTCTATGAAATCAGCGCAAAACTTTATCAGCAGCAGGCTCCCGAAGGTGCACAGGACGCTCAGGGTACACAGGGTGGCGCAGAAAATGTGTATGACGCTGACTTTACAGAGAATACCGATAACTGATATAGGGAATGTTTAAAATGCCCAGAACGCAAAAAGGCAAAGAATATAATGGATAAGATATGTGCAAGAAATGAGTTTTTATGGTATAAGTTGAAAAATCTCATATAATTCGATTTTTCCTTTCAAATAAGCCTTTTTGCTACAAACAAACTTCGCCTCTCGACGTACCATCGTACGCCTTCGGGTAACCCAACAAAGCCTATAGGGCTTTGTTGGCTCAGTTTGTCCGTTCTGAACATTTTCTCCTATTCCCTTGAAAGAGGAGATGCTTATTTAAGCATCTCCTTAACGTGCATTTATGAGGTGTGATTTTATGGCAGATAAAAGAGATTACTATGAGGTGCTGGGCGTTAATAAAGGCGCCACAGACGACGAGATAAAAAAAGCATACAGAAAGCTTGCTAAACAATATCATCCCGATTTAAACAAGGATAATGCTGAAGCGGCAGATAAATTCAAGGAAGCGGCAGAAGCGTACGAGGTTTTAAGTGATTCTGATAAGCGCAGCCGTTACGACCAGTTCGGCCATGCGGGAGTAGACTCGAATAGTGGCTTTGGCGGTGGCTACGGTGGCGGATTCGATGGGTTTGATATGGGCGATCTGGGCGATATTTTCGGAAGCTTCTTCGGCGGCGGATTCGGGGGACGTTCAAGAAGAAACGGCCCTGTGAGAGGCAGAGATATTCAGCAGGCACTCGAGCTTACCTTTGAAGAGGCGGCTTTTGGTTGCAAAAAGAATATAAAATTAACAAGAATGGAAAATTGTGAAGAATGCTCGGGAAGTGGAGCAAAAAAAGGCACAAGTCCCGTAACTTGCGGAGTTTGTAACGGAACAGGTCAGGTTAGAAGTGTGCAAAACACGCCTTTTGGTCAGTTTGCATCACAAAGTCCTTGTAACGCCTGCGGCGGCAAGGGAACAAAAATTACCGACCCTTGCCCGAAATGTAACGGAAACGGGCAGGTGCGTAAAAGCAGCACAATAGAAGTTAATATTCCCGCAGGTATCGACCATGGACAGACAGTTTCTGTAAGAGGAAAAGGTGAAGCAGGACTTCGCGGTGGCCCAAGCGGAGATTTACTTATTACCATATATATAAAGAAAAGTGAAGTGTTTGAACGTGAGGGTAACAACGTATATGTTGATGTGCCGATAACGTTTGTTCAGGCAGCACTCGGCTGTGAAATCGAAATTCCAACAATTGACGGAAAGGTTACTCAGCGCTTCCCCGAAGGTACTCAGCACGGAACTAAGTTCCGCTTGAAGGGTAAGGGTATTCCAAGTATCCGCGGTGGTGCAAGAGGCGACCAGTATGTGAGGGTAATTGTTGAAATACCTAAGAACTTAAATGGCAAACAAAAAGAAATTCTTGAAGAATTTGCAAGGGAAAGTAACGATAAAAACTACAATCAGCGAAAGAAATTTACAGATAAAATCAAAGATTATTTTAAATAAGGGGTAAGGCTATGCAGTGGCTTTGTGTGAGTATATATACAATGTCAGAGGGGATAGAATCCCTCTCTGACGGACTTTGTGAGCTCGGCGTTGGCGGAGTTGAGGTGGAAGATAAAAACGAATTTGAAGATTTCCTCGAAAACAACAGGCAATATTGGGACTATGTTGATGAAGAGCTTCGCGAGAAAATGTCGGGAGAAACCAGAGTGAAAATTTATTTAAGCGATGATGAAGAGGGAAGAGCTATGCTTTCCATGGTTGAAAAATACCTTTCATCACTTAAAAACACTGATAGCAAAAATATTTATGGACGCCTGAGAACAGAGATTGATACAATGCGCGAGGAAGATTGGGAAAATAATTGGAAGCAGTTTTTTAAACCCATCTATGTTGGCGACAGGCTTGTTATAAAGCCTGAATGGGAAACAATTCCCGATGCAGAGAATAAAATTGTTTTTAATATCGACCCCGGAATGACTTTCGGCAGCGGTCAGCACGAAACTACAAGGCTGTGCGTTGAAACACTCGACAAAATTGTGAAAAAAGAAGATAAAGTGCTTGACCTTGGCTGCGGCAGCGGAATTTTATCGATTATAGCACTTATGCTTGGAGCAAAGAGCGCCTATGCAATAGATATCGATCCTAATTGCGAAAAGATTGCTTACTCAAATGCTTCCTTAAACGGCATAGGAAAAGATACATATACCGTTGAAATTGGTAATATCATTACGAATGATGCTTATAAGGACCGCGTGGAAAAGCAAGGTCCGTATGAAATAGTTGTGGCAAATATTGTTGCAGATGTTATTATTCCGCTTTCTAAAGATGTGAAAAGATATTTAAAAGAGGGCGGAATATTTATCGCAAGCGGAATTATTGAACATCGCTTTGAAGAGGTTAAAAAGGCAATTATTGAAAACGGCTTTGAAATTCTTGAAATCAAAAAAGAGAACGACTGGTACTGCATTGTATCAAAATAAATTCGGAGGACGCTATGGCAAACTTTTATATAAATAAAGATGCTATAAAGGAAACTACAGCCACCATTACGGGAGACGAAGCAAAGCATATATCAAAGGTTTTAAGAATGAAAAAGGGCGACAGTGTTGTGCTTTGCGACGGAGAGGGGCATTTTTACGATGCCGTTTTATCTTCATTTACTGAAACAAGTGTTACGGCAGATATTCTTTCGTCAAGAGATGCTGAAACCGAGCCGAAGGTGAAGATTACAATTTATCAGGGAGTGCCTAAAAATCCAAAGCTTGAAACAATAGTTCAAAAGGCAACAGAGGTAGGAGTTTGCGCTATTGTGCCTGTGGATACGGTGCGTGCAGTAGCAAAAATTGATAAAGAGGCGAAAATTGAAAGGCTGAGGAAAATTGCTGCCGAGGCGGCAAAGCAAAGTAAACGCGGAATAATTCCCGAGGTTAAAAGCGTGATGACTTTTAAAAAAGCGGCAGAGGAAGCCAAAAATGCTGATATTGCTTTAATTCCATATGAAGAGGAAACAGAGGTTTCGCTTAAAGAGGCACTGAGAGGAAAAAAAGCCGAAACTATTGCCATTATGATAGGGCCTGAGGGCGGTTTTGAAAAGAGTGAGGTTGAATACGCCAAAAGCCTTGGTATTCAATCGGTAACGCTTGGGAAACGAATATTGCGCACAGAAACGGCTGGGCTTTGTGTAAGTACGGCAGTTCTTTATGAAATGGATGAAATGCGATGATTAAAGTTTTTTATTCACATAATATAGAAGAAAGCGGTGCCTTTATAAAAAAGGCGCTCAATAAAGCAGGCTATACTGATATAGAAATAAAAAGAACGCAAAATGGAAAACCATACACTGATGAAAACGTGTTTTTTTCGCTTTCACACACGGAGAATTTTATAATTTGTGCTGTGTCTGATTTTGAAATTGGTATTGATGCAGAGAAAATGAGGTGCGTGGAAAAACGCGGGATAATCTCAAAGAAATTTTTGAAAATAGAAAATGAACTTAGCGATAAAGAATTTTTAGAGCTTTGGACGAAGCACGAAAGTAAAATAAAATTCTATGGAAAAAAGCTTTTTAGCTCATTGGATGAAGCAGAAATTAACACGCATACTTTTATGATAGAAGATTATATTGTATCTGTTTGCGCAGAGAACACTGAAAATATAGAAACGGAGATGATTTAATGTCGATAGTAAAGAAAGCAGATGTGTTGCTTCCTCAGAATTGCGATTTAACAAAATGGAGCGTTGTAGCATGCGACCAATATACATCGCAGAGGGATTATTGGGAAAGAGTAACACAATTTACAAAGGACTCACCAAGTACCCTTAATCTTGTTTATCCTGAGGCGTTTTTGAGCGAGGGAGATGCGCGTATAGAAAAAATTAATCAAACAATGGAAGAATACACAAAGAGCGGTCTTTTTAAAGAGTATAAGGATTGTTTTATCTATGTTGAAAGAACACTTTCAAATAATCGTGTGAGAAAGGGCATAGTTTGCAGTATAGACCTTGAAGAATACGATTTTACAAAGGGCAGCAAAAGTGCTATCCGTGCAACCGAGGGAACTGTTTTAGAGAGAATTCCTCCGCGTGTTAAAATAAGAGAGAATGCTTCACTGGAGCTTCCTCACGTTATGCTTCTTGCAGATGATAAAGAATGCGCTCTTATTGAAAACGTGAAAAAGGGAGAAAAGCTTTACGATTTTACCCTTATGGAAAACGGCGGTCAGCTTGCAGGATGGCTTGTAGATGGTGAAAACGCAGATAGCTTTTTAGAAAGCATTGATGCTTTCAGAAAGAATGCTCCCGACGGTCTTGTTTTTGCCGTGGGCGACGGAAATCATTCGCTTGCAACTGCAAAAACCTGCTGGGAAAATATAAAGAAAAATCTTTCCGCAAAAGAACAGGAAAATCATCCTGCGCGTTTCTGCCTTGTTGAGATTGAGAATATTCATGATGAGGTGCTTGAATTCGAGCCTATTCACAGAATAGTTTTCGGTGTTGATGAAGATGAGTTTATTGAAGAATTTAAAAAAGATTTAGGGGCAAAAGAAGAGGGAACGCAGCACATTGTTCTTGTAAACAATGGAAATAAAACCGATTTATACATAAACAACACTACAAGTCCTCTTGAGGTGGGAACTCTGCAGAACTATCTTGATAAAAAAGGTTACGAAGTGGACTATATCCACGGGGAAGACGTTGTTTGTAATCTTTCGATGGAAAAAGGTGCAATTGGATTTTTGCTTCCCACTCCAGAAAAAAGCAGCTTGTTTGAAACTGTAATTAAAGACGGAGCGCTCCCAAGAAAAACTTTCTCTATGGGAGAGGCAAATGAAAAACGTTTTTATATGGAAGCAAAGAAAATAAAATAACTCTCTGCTTGTGGCAGAGAGTTCAGACCGTCGAAAAAGTCGGTCAACCACAAACAAAATTATAATTTTATAAATTTGTAGGGTTCGGCGTCCTCGACGAACCGTTAACAATATAATTTTTATCAAAAAAATTAAAAGTTAAGAAAGTCCCTGAAAACACAGT
>JAFVPB010000016.1 GCA_017505525.1 Clostridia bacterium | reverse complement strand
GCAGAGGTCACACCCGTTCCCATTCCGAACACGGTAGTTAAGCTCTGCAGTGCTGATGGTACTTGGTGGGAAGCCGCCCGGGAGAGTAGGTCGTCGCCGGAACAGAAAAAGAACACTTACGATTGTAGGTGTTCTTTTTTTGTGCTTTTTAACGGAACGCCACACAGGGCGTTCCCTACAATATATAGATAAATTCTAGGGGCAATTCACGAATTATCCGAATCGGGACGTCGGGGACGCCGTCCCCTACAATGATTGTTTTATATAGTTTGTAGGGGAGGGACTTGCTTCTCTCGTTGAGGTATTACCAAGCGGTGCGCCGGGTCGTTGTACCCTGCGACGCTGCAGGGAGTGCCCTGTGTGGTGTTCCGTTATGGGCGGGCAGTAGGAAACCATCAAACCATACATAATATTATTTTAGAAGTTCATTAACAGTTACATTAAACAATTTAGAAAAGGCAACAAGTTCGATATCAGTTACAAATCTTTTCCCGCATTCAATTCTTTGAATGGCATTTTTGTCTACATCAAGGCCGGATAACTGCAATCTGTCAGCTAAAATTCTTTGGGAAATTTTCATATCCTTTCTCAACTCTGCAATTTTTTTGCCACAAATATTGTTTGAACCGTCAGTATTTTTATTTATAAACATAAAAACCCCCTCCAAAAATGACATTCAGTGCTTGTCAATAGTAAAATTATATGATATAATCAAATAAAATATGACATTTACAGAATGTCAAAAATAGGAGGCAATATTATGAATTGTAAAAAATGTGGGCAAGAAGTCGACAAAAAAGCAGTGGTATGCACAGGATGTGGATGCAAAATAAAAAAGCCAATCTATAAAAAATGGTGGCTTTGGGCAATTGTTGTTATTGTTATTGCAATTGCAGGAGCAGGCGGAAGCTCAGATAATAATGAAACATCAACAAACACTCCTTCGAAAGAAACAGAAAAAATAGTATATGAAGTTGTTGATTTGCAGACTATGTTTGATGATATGGAAAGTAACGCAATGAAAGCTGAAACCAAATATCAAAAGAAATATGTGGAGTTTGAATGTAAAATCAATAATTTTGACAGTGATGGAAGTTATATATCTGTTGAGCCGGTAGGCGCTTCAGAATGGAATTTTACAACTGCTATGTGTTATATTAAAACAGATGAACAAAAAGAATTTTTAGTTGAGAAAAATGTTGGCGATTCTATAACAATTAAAGGAAGAGTTAAAGACATTGGAGAAGTTTTGGGATATTCTATAGATATTGACGAAGTTTATTAAGAAAACCCCTGATTCATTTAATGAATCAGGGGTTTTTGTGCTTAGTGCTATGCCTTGCTTAAAAATTTTAATATATAAATCTTGTGGTTGCAATTAACTTATTTCATCTGTTCTTCCTAAAATATAATCAACGGAAATTTTATATTAATCAGCTTCATTAATAACATCAGTTACATCATTTATATGGCATATGTTATACATGTATTTTGTGTTCTTTTTACTGTTATCACACAGATAGAAAATTTTCTCGGAATTTTTTATCATTGCCTTTTTTATTGCGGCTTCCTCAATCGAGGAATCGGTGATATAGCCATCTTGCATATATCCCCTGCTTGAAAAGAAAAATATATCCGCATTTATATTTGATATGAATTTTTCAGCTTCGTTTCCAACATAGGCTATGGAATGAAGCAGCAACAGTCCGCCTGTGCAATAGTTTTTAATATTTTCTTCGCCAAGGCGTATTGAAGTTTTCGGACTGTTTGTAATAACTATTATATCGGAAAACTGCTTTAAAAACGGAATTATGTGTGCAACCGTTGAGGAAGCGTCGAGAAAAATAACATCTCCATTTTGTATGTGGGCGGAGGCTTTCCTCGCTATAATTTTTTTCGGAAGATTATTCTGATCTTCCCTAAACATTAATGGAATTTCGCTTTCAGATGTTTGCCTTAATATCACTCCGCCATGAGTGCGAAGAACAAGTCCCTGACTTTCAAGATTTGTTAAATCGCGGCGGATAGTGGGGGCGCTTACGTATAAAAGGTCTGATAATTTAGAAACACTTATACTTTTGTGCTTTTCTAAAATATTTAATATTTCTGCATGCCTTTCAGGAATGTACATAATACAACCTTCTTTCGTTTGTTTTCGTTCGTTTTCGTAAATGAACCTAAAATTCGATTGATTATCATTCTTAACGCCAGATATTTTCAATTGTTTTCGTTTGTATTATAATAACATAACAGAAATTGAAAGTAAAGGTGGAAACAATGAAAAAATCTACAAAATCTGCAAATTTGCATGCGGTAAATGATTTAAGATATGAAGATACATATATTGATGAAATCAAAGAAGGTGATGTGCTTGTAAAAGTTAAAAGCTGTGGAATATGCGGAAGTGATATAGGGAGAGTATATGCTAAAGGCACATACCATTTCCCCACTGTAATAGGGCATGAATTTTCGGGTGTGGTAGAATACGACCCATTGGGTGAATTTACTGGTAAAAAGGTTGTTGTTTTTCCTCTTTTGCCATGCTTTATGTGTGAAAGTTGCAAAGAGGGCAGTTATGCAACTTGTGAAAACTATGACTATTACGGATCTCGAAGAAACGGTGGCATGGCAGAATACCTTGTGGTGAAAAAATGGAATCTGCTTGTTATGCCTGATGAATTGGAATTTGACGAGGGAGCAATGTGCGAGCCTGTATCGGTAGCGCGCCACGCTATTTTAAAGCTGGATATTCAAAAAGGAGATAATTTGTTTGTTTCAGGTGCAGGTCCCATAGGAATTGTTGCGGCGCAGTGGGCAAAAATGTTTGGCGCAGAAAACGTTTACTTTTCTGATATAGACGAAAGAAAAATTGAATTTGCGCAGACTTTTGGCTTTAAGAAATATGAAAAAGGTCTGCGGATAGATTGTGCATTAGAGGGAACGGGATACAGTGATGCACTTTCTTCGTGCCTTGAATATACCAAGCCTCACGGAAGAGTTGTTTTTATGGGAAATCCTGCGGGGGAAATGCGCTTAAGCCAAAATACTTACTGGCATATTTTAAGAAAAGAATTGAAAATATCGGGAACATGGAATTCTTCCTACAATGACAAAGTGAACGACTGGGAAGAAAGCTTAAAGGCTATGGCAGAGAGAAAGATAAACGTTAAACCCCTTATAACCAAAAGATTTCCTCTTTTTAGATGCAAGGAAGCATTTGAAATGATGAAGAATAAAACTGAATTTTATAACAAGGTTATTTTATATATGAATGAGGATGAATAAAAATGGATAAAAAAATAGCTCCATCTGTTATGTGCGTTGATTTTTTTGAATTGCGTAAACACATAGAAACATTCGAGAAAAACAACATAGACTTAGTACATCTTGATGTTATGGACGGCTCGTTTGTGTCGAATTACACTCTTGGAACAGATTTTGTAAAGACAATTAAAAAGAATACCAATATACCGCTAGATATTCATTTGATGATAGAGGAACCAGAAAAAAAGCTTGGTTGGTTTGAATTTGGTGAGGGGGACTATGTTTCCGTTCATTACGAAGCAACAAGGCATTTAAACAGAGCAATAGCTGCAATTAAGGAGAGAGGAGCAAAGGCAATGGTTGCTCTTAATCCTGCAACGCCACTTTGTATGCTTGAAGATCTGCTTGATGATATTGATGCGGTTTTGCTGATGACAGTTAATCCTGGATTTGCGGGCCAGAAATTAGTTCAATCTACATTAAAGAAGATAAAGAAATTGCGCGAAAGTCTTTATAAAAGTGGATACACAAATATAGAAATTGAAGTGGACGGAAACGTAAGCTTTGAAAATGCAGAACTGATGAGTAGGGCAGGGGCGAATATTTTTGTTGCAGGTTCGTCAAGCGTGTTTTTGAAAGATTTTGAAATAGAAGAAAATATAAAGAGATTAAGAAGTATAATTTGAGGTAAACAAAAAGAGTGCCTTCGGGCACTCTTTTTGTTTACCTGTGTTTTTTTAAATCGTTAATTAACAATACAATGTGTGCTATTTCATCATTTGTAAGACCTTGGGTAGATATAATACTATCTTCTGTCCGTCCTAATAAGTAATCTGTAGAAACACCAAAATAATCAGCAAGTCTTTCAAGCATATCTATTGAAGGCTGGATATTATCGTTCTCCCAGTTTGAAACAGTTTGCTTTGTAACGGAAAGTTTCTTTGCCAATTCTACCTGACTTAAACCTCTGGATGTGCGTAATAGCTTGATGCTTGTGCTTAGCATTGCAATACCTCCAACATAAATCAAATTTTACAATACTTATTGTAAAATATTACTTGACAAATTTTAAATACTATAGTATTCTAATATTTGACAAAAGTATCTTTTTATATTCATTATTCAAGGAATACATTTTATTTTTGTTTTTCGTCCGTATTGCAGACAACGGGAATGAAAACAAAAATAATGTAGAATAAAATATTTTTATGAAGGGAGGAAAGTCTTATTATGAAAAGACTTTTCAAAAGGCTTGTTGCGTGCATAGCCATTATTTCCGTAGCAGCTACTATGGGCATAACAGCTTTTGCACAGACAGAGATGGATAATATGGTATTTGCAGGTTATGATACAACTGATCCATATAATCCAAACAGAATTTACAATGAGGTTATTAATGGAAGCTACACAAACAAGCAGGTGCTTGTTCCCGTAAATCCCACTTGGTCTGCAGAGGGATACGAAAGAACATATCCTTATGCAGGATACGACAGAATGTATCTTGATGGAAAAAAACAATCCATAACACGTTACAACAATATGTTTCCACAGTGGGAAACAAGAAGACGTGATTATATGTGGGAAATCAAGTCTCCTTATGTTATTTGGGAGCGTCAGCAAACTAAGGTTAACAACAAAAAATGGACATGGGATTTCGGCAACGATGCCTTCAGTATTCCTGATTCAGTATTGAAAACAAAGACATGCAGAACTGCATATGTTGTTGACATAAGCATGAAAGAATATGGATTTGGTCCCTATAATAAATCAGGTGCGCTTCTTAATGCTTACCAGCAGAGAATGTATTCTGATTTCAGCGTAAATGCAATCAGCAAATGGGAAGAGGCAAAGAAAAATCTTACACCTGAAAAGCTCAGTGCCCGCAATAGCGAAAACAACACATATGTTATGTCAGACCATGATATTGCAGCACTTATTCCTGTTGTATACAGCAAGTACGTTACTGCTAAATTCAACGAGAAAGGAAATGCAGGTCTTACCACAAAGAGCGTTGCAGAAGAGTATCTTATTCATATGAATGACGGATGGGAGTGGGATTATGATTCTTTCTGCATCAGAAACGATGCAAGAATTTCATGGACTGCACCTTCATACGAAATGGCAGAGCCTTATAATTATTATCAGTATCTTATCGTTAACGGCATTGTGCTTGACGGTACAAACGGAAAGGATATGATTTTCCGTTATACAGGCGGTAAGGCTTCTCCGAAAATCACATGGAAATTTGCATTTTTCCAGAATGCAAAAGATGCAAACGGCAACATAATTGACAGCGTTTACGAGGTTGTTGAAAGAAAATATGTGGATGGAGTGGCTGCAGTTGATGCAAACAACAATCCTGTATACAGAGTTCCCACAGGGGAATATGGAAATACATACTTCAAGCTTAATGGAAATATGATTGAGTATTGGGTTGTAGACAAAGCGGGAAACAGAACTCTTCTTTCAAAGGTTGAAAACTGGACAGGAAATCTTGGTGGATTGATTGACAGCTATATAAGCGGTACTATTTACTGTGGTTCAGGAAATGTTCCTGCGCAGAAGTATAAAGAACTTCCGTAATTTTTAATGAGTTGAATTGCAGCAAAATAATCCTGGTTATTTTGCTGCAATTTTTTAGGAAAGGAAAATACTTTTATGAAAAAAATTATTGCTTTAGTAATTGTTATGCTAATGGCAAGTTCATATAGCCTGGTTTGTAGGGCGGAAACGCTCCTTACATACTATGATACTGTTGTAATAAAGCCAAATCTTGATGTTACAACAGAATTAGTTCTTGAAGAGGAAAAAAGTATAACAGAGAACCACGAAAAAACATCATCTCTTAAAGACTTAATGAGGAAGGCCTCAAACAATTTCTTCCAAAAATAAGATTGTATTAATTGAAAAAAAGGGGATATAAAAAATTAGTTTTTATATCCCCTTTTTTGTGTTGACTAACATATTTTTATATGCTATTATGTGATTGAAATTCAGAGAAATTAAAGGGTGTGTTTAAATGAAGCATTCTGTAGTATTTAAAAATTCTGAAAACCATTGGGATAATGCTCTTCCGCTTGGAAACGGATGCTTTGGAACGATGGTTTATTTTGAAAAAAATGAACTTTTTATGCCGATGAACCATTACGAGGTTTATTATCACATAGAAAAGAATGTAATCCCAAAGCAGAGAGCCTCGGAAACATCTATAGTGGAAAATCCGGGCAAAGACCATGAAGAGCGTATTCAGATGGCTCTTGAAAATATTCCTCCTGAGGGCGAACCTTTTTCACTTTACAGAGGCCCCAGAAAAAATGCATATAACAGAGAAAGTTATACGTCGAATTTATTCAGCAGTTATCCGCAGACGGGTGATTTGAAATTTAATTTCTGCGATGATATGAAGAAAAATCCCGAGTGGAAGCTTATGCTTTATGTTGAGGATGCGAAATCGCAGTTTGAATTAAGTGCCGATGGCGGAAAGATAAGCTTCGACACTATTGTTGCAAGAGAAGATGTGATTGTTAATCATATTACCCAAAGCAAGGGCGGTATTTTAAAATCATTAGAGGTTATTTTTCCGCCCGTAAGAAGAAATTATGCATCGATTCCCGTAGAGCCTCCCAAGTATAAATTTACTTTGGTTGATAAAAACACAGTGGCTTACACCGTGAATTACGTTGTTGGAAATTTTGAAAATCCTGATGACCCCGAAAAAACGACTTTTTCGGGAATAATCAGACTTTGCGGTGCACAGGCGAGCATTAAGGAAACGGAAAACGGCGCAGAGATTATACTTAGTAATGCCGAAAATGACATTTATATTTTAACGGGAATATTTACCGAGTGGCAGTACCGCGACACGCTTAAAGACGGAATTTCAGTGATGGATAAATATGAAAAAGAGATTAGCCACCTTTATGCCGGGCATAAAAAATACTGGGATGAATTCTTTGCGCGCTCTTCGATAAATCTTCCTGATAAATTTCTTGAACATACATATTATGTGAATCAGTATGCTCTTGATTGCTGCAGCGGAAAAGACGGCGTAATGCGCCATCACGCGTGCGGACTCAGTGGGTTGTGGACTGTGCGCCATCCGAACCTGTGGGGAAGTATGTGGTATTGGGATGTTAATATTCAGGCGGCATTTGCAGGCGTGTTTTCAAGTAATCGCCTGGAACTTGCAAAGGTCTTTTCCGACGGACTTTTATCCTACGTTGATGTAGCAAAGAAGCACGCGAAAAACGTGCATAATGCAGGCGGTATTGCGGGCGACTATCCCTATAGCTTTTACTATAGCTGTTGGCCGTGGTGCGCGCAGTATTTATGGTATTTATACGAATACAGCCTTGATAAGGAGTATCTTGAAAAAGAGGCTTTTCCCGTATTTGTTGGGCTTTGCGAGTTCTTTGCAGATATTTTTAAGTTTGATGAAGAAAGGGGATATTACTCGGTATTTCCCGATGTTTCCCCCGAACAGGGACCGCTTACTCACGATAGTGTTATCACTGTTGCCTGCGTTAAATACTTATTCAAATTCACACTTGAAGCCGGAAAAATTTTAGGAAAAGAGCTTCCCATATTTGATAAATGCCGCGAGATTATGAACAATATGGCACCTTATCCGATAACGGAAAAAGACGGAATGTACGGCATGCATCTTAAGGATTCTTATGATGCGCCCGATGAAATGTTTATAAGGCATCCAAGTATGCTGATGCCACTTTTTCCGATTGCAGAATTCGATATAGACAGCGACAAGGAAATGGTAAAAATCCTTTCAAATACCATTGATTTCCTTGAAGACAGAGCTGAAATCGGTATTTTCGGGGGGAGCTGGATTGCGGCATGTGCGGCAAGGCTTGGGCGCGGACAGACGGCGCTGAGGCTTTTATATGAAAGAGGAATCGACCATATGCTTCGTTCAAATGGTCTTACAGCTGAAAAGACAGACAGATTTATTAATTTCTGCCTTGTTTCCCGTCAGCCGCTTTATTACCCATGTATGATGGAATTTACAGGAGAAATGCTTGCGGCTCTTAACGAAATGCTCGTTCAATCGCACAATGGAATAATAAGGGTTTTCCCTGCTATTCCCGATGGAGACCCAGAATATGAAAAATCGCTCCGCCACGGATATTCGTTTAATGAATATTTCGACCGTTTCAATAAATACGATGCGTGGAACGATGTTCGTTTCAACAAGCTTTTGTGCAAGGGAGCTTTTGAGGTATCGGCTTCTCTGAAAGACAGAAAGATTGAATTTATCGAA
The DNA here is from genome assembly GCA_017505525.1 of Clostridia bacterium. Taxonomy (GTDB): domain Bacteria; phylum Bacillota; class Clostridia; order UMGS1883; family UMGS1883; genus UMGS1883. The sequence continues at coordinate 36,252 of JAFVPB010000016.1, read as the reverse complement.
GTTCACAGCAAAAAAGGCGGAAAAGCTTGTGTTACAAGTCCGTTTGCAAATAGCATATACTCTGTTTATTGTGATGGAAAAAAGATTGATTTTGAATATAAAGACGGGTTGTTCTTCTTTGAAACAGAGAAAGGAAAGCACTATGTAATAGCAACAAACGCGAGTGTTTCTACCGAAAGCGAAAAGCACGAATACTGCGAGGATATTTTAAAACACCTCACATATACAAAGAGAAACATCTATATCGGTGAAACACCAGAGGTTAAATATCAGAAAGCTTTTGACGGATTTATCCGCGACTGGTATATTGGTAATGTGCGCGCGCAAAACCACACTGTGTATAAGTTTGATTTCACGAATGATGATGCTAAAAAATATGCAACCGTTATGGAGCGACAGGCATATACGGCAGCGGAATTGATGAGTGTAGCAATGGGATTCTTTAAAATTGGTGATGACGAAATACAGTTTGAGGCTGAACGTGGCTTTGGATTTAAGAATGCAACGGGTATAGAAATTAAAGATTCTGTAAAGCCTGATACATTAAGGCGCGATTTTGTTGCAGGCACAGAAGATACCGAGTTTGTGATTGAAGCACCGAGAGGACAATATGAGCTATTTGTTGTATCGGGCGACAGTGAAGAAGAAAACGTAACCATTCTTGAAGCAGTTAACGGAATGCGCGGCGGCGGAGAGCTTGTGAAAAAAGGCGAGTATCAGTGCAAGGTGCTTTCGCTTATTAACGATTACGATGAACCTATAGTGCTTAAGGTTTCTACAAAACCGGGTTATAAGTGGAAGATAAACTTTATAATGCTGAATTCGGTTAAAGGATATCAATAAAAGAGAATGCGTAATTCAAAAAAAGGAAGAAAACTAGAAGGTTTTCTTCCTTTTTTAATAATTGACAAAACAAACGCAGTGGATAAATCCATCCTCTGTAAAGATTTGTAATATATTATTGCGGTACAGCGAAAAGGGGAATGTTTGGAGATTAAAAAGCGAAAATATTATAAAACTATTCCCTATGCTTGACTAAAATGGGCGATTTTGGTATAATTAATGAACGAAATTTCGCAAAGAGAAAGAGGCAATACTATGATAAACGAAATAAAAAATAATCTAAAAAATGGAACATATAATGCTCTTTTAAAGAAAATATACTGCTCGGTTGAGCTTGTGGAAAAACAGGTTGAAAGGTATATAAAAGCTATTGATGAGTTTGTGAAATTATACGGAGAAAGGGAGATAGAAATATACTCTGCCCCAGGAAGAAGTGAGGTTGGAGGAAATCACACCGACCATCAGAATGGGCGCGTGCTTGCAGCATCTATAAATCTTGATGCAATCGCGATTGTTTCAAAAAGGAAAGATAGTATCGTAAGGCTTACATCGGAGGGCTATGGAGAAATCGAAGTTGATATAAAAGATTCCGAGCCTTTTGATAACGAAAAAGGCACAACAAAAGCTCTTGTAAGAGGAGTTGCTGCTGCTATGAAAAAGAGGGGATATATCACCTGTGGCTTCGATGGATACATAACGAGCGATGTGCTGGGAGGCTCAGGGCTTTCCTCTTCCGCGGCATACGAAGTGCTTATAACAAATGTTTTATCGGGAATGTATAACGATGGAAAGATAGATGCCATAACTATAGCACAGATATCGCAGGAAGCTGAAAACATACATTTTGGAAAGCCTTGCGGACTTCTTGACCAGATGGCTTCATCAGTTGGCGGTCTTATAAATATTGATTTTAAAGATAAGAAGAAACCTATAGTGAAAAAGATTGATATTGATTTCAACACATTCAATCATTCGCTGTGCATTGTGGACACAAAAGGCTCGCACGCAGATTTAACTGATGAATATGCGGCAGTGCCACAGGAAATGAAAAAAGTGGCATCGTTCTTTGGAAAAGAATACTTGTCTGAGGTAGAAAAAGACGAGTTCTACAAAAAAATAAACGATGTCCGCACCTTTACGGGCGACAGAGCAGTTCTTCGCTCGATGCACTGGTATGCTGAAAACGAGAAGGTGGATAAAGAGGTTGATTGCCTTTTAAACGGAGAATTTGAAGAATTTAAAAACACCGTTAAAGAATCGGGTAATTCATCTTTTAAATATCTGCAAAACGTGTTTGCAACAAAAGATATAAAAAATCAAAGTGTTTCTCTGGCACTGTGCCTTAGTGAAGAAATTCTTGGAAAGAAAGGCGTGTGCCGCGTTCACGGAGGCGGATTTGCAGGAACTATTCAGGCTTTCGTGCCTAATGAAATGGTTGATAGTTATAAAGAAAAAATGGAAAAAGTATTTGGAGAAAATGCTTGCTATGTGCTTTTTGTAAGGCCGGTGGGAGGGATTAAAATTGTGTGATAAAATTAAGCTTTGTGAAAACATATATAAGCTTACAGAGTATGGCGTTAGAAAAAAGCTGATTGAGGAAGAAGACAGAATATACACAATTAATTCCTTGCTTCAAATTTTTAAGATTGATGATTTTAACTATGGAATAAAAGAAAATCTGGATGATATTGACCTTGATGAGATTTTAAACACTCTTACAGATATTGCATTCCATATGGGATTAATTGAAAACGATGAAATTACCCAGAGAGATTTATTTGATACAAAGCTTATGGGAGTGCTTACGAAAAGACCAAGCGAGGTTATAAAAGAGTTCTGGTCTTTGTATGATGAAAGTCCCGAAAAAGCTACCGATTATTTTTATGAATTCTGTAAAAATGTAAACTACATAAGAACAACAAGGGTTGAAAAAGATAAAAAGTGGAAAGTGCAAAGTAAGTATGGAGAGATAGATATTTCGATTAATCTTTCAAAACCCGAAAAAGACCCAAAAGCCATTGCAGCAGCGGGAAAAGCCGTTGCCTCTGACTACCCGAAGTGTCAGCTCTGCATTGAAAACGAGGGGTATGCAGGTAGAAGTAACCACCCTGCAAGAGAGAACCACAGAATTATCCCAATAACAATAGACAATTCAAAATGGGGGTTGCAATACTCCCCGTATGTTTATTATAACGAGCATTGCATTGTGCTTAACAGCAAGCATACTCCGATGAAAATAGAAAGCAAAACCTTTGAAAAGCTTTTTGATTTTGTGGAAAGTTTTCCGCACTATTTCTTAGGCTCGAATGCAGATTTACCCATAGTGGGAGGCTCGATACTAAGCCACGACCATTTTCAGGGAGGTAGATATACTCTTGCAATGGAAAAGGCAGAAGTTGAAAAGGAATACACAGTAAAAGGGTATGAGAATGTTAGTTTAGGCATCTTGAACTGGCCCTTATCGGTAATCCGCTTACGGAGTGAAAGCCGTGAAAAGATACTTTCGCTTGCAGAACTTATACTAAATAAATGGCGTAACTACACTGATGAAGAGGCATTCGTTTTTGCAAATACCAATGGCGAGCCTCACAATACGATTACGCCGATTGCGAGGATGAAAAACGGAAAATACGAGCTGGATTTAGCACTCAGAAATAACATAACAACGAAGGAATTCCCGCTTGGAGTGTATCATCCTCACAGCCAGTATCATAACATAAAGAAAGAAAATATAGGTCTTATCGAGGTAATGGGCCTTGCAATACTTCCGTCAAGGCTTGAAAAAGAGCTTGAGTTAATTGCTCGCTGTATTACCGAAAACAAGAATATTGATGATTTTGAAGATCTTTTAAAGCATAAGGATTGGATACGTGAAATTAAAAATTCCCGAGAAATAACAAGCGAAAACGTTATGGATGTATTGAAGGAAGAGGTAGGAAAGGTTTTCGTAGGAGTGCTGGAGGACACAGGGGTTTTTAAATGCACAAAAGAGGGAAGATGCGCGTTTGAAAAATTCATAAAAGTACTAAGTATATAAACTGCAAAAGGATGTAAAGAGAATTTTACATCCTTTTTGTAATTATGACACAGATATTAAATTTATAAAAAAGCCTTTACTTTAGGAGGTGGATGTGGTAAGATATACAAGTAAAAATTTGTGGTATTTTCTAAATATTTAGTAAAAATAAATTGTAAGGATTGATTAAATGATAGGCGATAAAAAAGTAATATTTTCAGGTATTCAGCCTTCAAGCGATTCAATAACTCTTGGTAACTATCTTGGAGCGCTTAAAAACTGGGTAACACTTCAGGATGAATACAACTGTATATTCAGTGTTGTTGATATGCATGCAATCACTGTAAGGCAGGAAGCAGCACAATTAAGAAAAAATACGATTTCTCTTCTTGCGCAATACCTTGCTTGTGGTCTGGATGCTGAAAAAAACATTATTTTCGTGCAGAGCCATGTTAGTGAGCATGCTGAGCTTTCCTGGATTCTTAACTGCTACACTCAGATGGGCGAACTTAACAGAATGACGCAGTTTAAGGATAAATCTCAGAAGCATCCTGAAAATATCAATGCAGGACTTTTTACATATCCTGTGCTTATGGCGTCTGACATTCTTTTGTATCAGGCAGACTTAGTCCCCGTTGGAGTCGATCAGAAACAGCATCTTGAATTAACACGTGATATTGCTCACCGTTTCAATTCTCTTTATGGTGATGTGTTCACAGTGCCCGAACCGTATATTCCCGAGAAGAATGCGGGTGCAAAGATAATGAGCCTTCAGAATCCAACGGCTAAAATGTCGAAAAGCGATCCGAATCCCAATGGATGTATTGCTCTTCTTGATAAACCGGAGGATATCATAAGAAAGATTAAACGAGCTGTAACCGATTCTGAGGCAGTTGTAAAATATGCCGAGGGCAAGGATGGCGTAAATAATCTTCTTACAATATATTCTGCCGTTACAAACACATCTATAAAAGATGCTGAAAAGGAATTTGAAGGCAAAGGTTATGGTGATTTCAAACTTAAGGTTGGTGAGGCTGTGGCCGAGCATTTAAAACCAATACAGGAAAAATATGAAGATTATATGAAAAACAAAGATTACCTTGAAAGCGTTTATAAAAACGGTGCAGAGGCGGCAAGAAGGGTTAACCGCCGCACAATGGCCAAGGTTAAGAAAAAGGTTGGCTTTATTGTTGACTAATAATGGACTTATCCGTTTGAAATGAGGTGGCTTGATGAACAGTCATATTCTTGTGGCTTTTATACTGGCTTTTATATTAACGTTTGTAACCACTCCTTTTGTGAAAAATCTTGCGTTCAGAATTGGTGCAGTTGATGTGCCAAGAGATTCAAGAAGAATGCACAAAAAACCAACTGCAAGGCTTGGTGGTTTGGCTATATACCTTGGATTTATAGTGAGCGCAATCATTTTCTCTGATAAAACGCCCGAGTTTATCGGAGTTGTTATTGGATGTACGCTTATTGTGGTACTTGGAATATTTGATGATATTTATGCACTTGGCGCAAAGCTCAAATTTCTGGTGCAGATAGTAGCAGCGCTTATTCCCGTTTTAATGGGAGTAAGAATTGAGTTTATCAAAGTGCCTGAATTTTTATCGTCCTACGGATATTTCAGCCTTGGATGGCTTGCAATCCCGATTACAATTATCTGGATTGTGGGAATAACAAATGCTATAAATTTGCTGGATGGCCTCGATGGACTTGCATGTGGTGTTTCTTCAATTTCTGCAGTTACACTTTTGGTTATAGCAATTATTGTGGGCGAACCTGAGGTTGTTTTTGCAACAAGTGCTTTGGCAGGTGCCTGCTTTGGGTTTTTGCCGTATAACTTTAATCCCGCGAAGCTTTTTATGGGGGATACGGGAGCACTTCTTCTTGGTTTTATGCTTTCGTGTATATCGGTGCAGGGGTTGTTTAAAGGTTATGCAGTAATCAGTATCGCAGTGCCGTTTCTTATTCTTGCACTTCCTATTTTTGATACTGCATCGGCAATTATTCGCAGGGTAAAAAAGGGACAACCTATTATGTCGCCCGACAGAAATCATCTTCATCATCGCCTCGTAGATGCTGGTCTTTCACAGAAAAAGGCAGTAACGCTTATATATTTTATTTCCATCGTGCTTTGTATGCTGGCAATAATTCTTATAGCAACAGGTGCTGTTGCGTGGTGGGTTTTACTTTTAGTAGTGCTTGCTTTTTTGGGCTTCCTTTTAATAGGACCAAAAATTATAGAAAGTCTTACAGATAAACACAACGGATAATTTACAGGATAAAAGGAGATTGTTATGATTAAAGTTTTTAACGTGTTCGGAACAAGACCGGAAGCTATAAAGATGGCTCCGCTTATATACGAGCTTCAGTCGCGTCCTTCCATCGATTGTAAGGTGTGTGTTACTGCGCAGCATCGTGAAATGCTAGATATGGTTTTAAATCTTTTTGATATTAAACCTGATTTCGACCTTAATATTATGACAGAGCGCCAGACCCTTGCTTCAATTACAACAAAGGCTCTTACTGGACTTGAAGAGGTTTTTCGTGCGGAAAAGCCGGATCTTGTGCTTGTGCACGGCGACACATCAACCACGTTTGCAGGAAGCTTAGCGGCTTATTATAATCAGATTAAGGTTGGCCACGTTGAGGCGGGATTAAGAACATATGATAAATATTTCCCATTTCCTGAGGAAATGAACCGCCGTCTCACAGGCGCAATTTCAGACCTTCATTTCTCGCCGACAAAGAATAACAGAGCAAATCTTATAAACGAGGGGATTAATCCCGAAAATATATTTGTAACGGGAAACACCGTTATCGATGCTTTTAAAACTACCATAAAAAAGGATTTCTCTTTTGTGGGTACGCCTCTTGAAGAAATTGATATGAACAAGAGGATTATCCTTATGACTGCTCACAGGCGTGAAAACCTTGGTGCTCCACTTGAAAATATCTGCCGTGCAGTGGCAAGGCTTGTACGTGATTTCTCCGATGTTGAGGTTATTTACCCTGTTCATCTTAATCCGGCAGTGCGTGAAACAGCGCAAGCTATTTTAGGAAATATTCCAAGAGTTCATCTTGTTGAACCGCTTGACGTTGACGTTCTCCATAATGCGATGAATAAAGCACATATTATACTTACTGATTCAGGTGGACTTCAGGAGGAGGCTCCTGCTCTTGGAAAACCTGTACTTGTTCTCCGTGGAGAAACGGAACGTCCTGAGGCGGCAGAAGCAGGAACCGTTAAGATTGCAGGAACAAGTGAGGATATTATCTATTCGCTTGCATCTCAGCTTTTATGCGATGAAAATGAATATCATAAGATGAGTGTGGCGGTTAATCCTTATGGCGACGGTAATGCTTCAAGAAGAATTGTTGATGCAATTTTGTATCACTTTGGAATAACTAGCTGCAGACCTGTGGAATGGGAATAAAAATTACATTATAACAGTTAACAAAGACCTTGAGATACTAAAATCTCAAGGTCTTTTTGCATATGGAAAAATTTGAGGAATGCTACACGTGCACAGGTGGCAGTAATTTTACAAAGATTTTGTGAAAAGTATAAAATATAAATAGCATGTTTTAAAAGCAGTGGAGTTTTGATGTTTAGGATTGCTACTGCTACCCTAATGAGAAGCAATTTTATGGTTGCGATAAAAAACAAGTAGAAATGTAAATTATAGTTGACACGAAAAAAACTGTGTGATATAGTAAACGCAGCCATAGTTCTATGGAGAGTGGCAATTAGATATTTCAACAGGAAAGGTCAAAGTTTTATGAAACAGTTATCACTTATTTTAATAGGCGGAGGAGACAGGGGAAGCAGTTACTTAAAATACCTTGATTCTAATTCAGAAAAATTTAAGCTGGTAGGACTTGCTGAGCCTGTTAAGGCAAAAAGGGAGTATCTTCAGGAAAAATATGGTGTGCCAAAAGAGACTTGCTTTGAAAGCTATGAAGATATTTTGGCGCTTCCCAAATTTGCAGATATTGCTATGATTTGCACTCAGGATAAAATGCACTTTGCTCCCGCAATGAAAGCTATTGAAAAGAAATACGATTTACTTTTGGAAAAGCCGATAGCACCAACACCCGAGGAATGCTATAAGATTTCGAAAGCAGCAAAAGAGAATAATGTGCGTGTGCTTGTGTGCCACGTGCTGAGATACACTCCTTTTTATAAGGCAGTTAAAGAATTTATTAAGAGTGGTGCGCTTGGAGAAATTATGAACGTTACACATACTGAAGGTGTGGGAAACGTTCATTACAGTCATAGCTTTGTAAGAGGAAACTGGCGAAAAGAATCGGAATCTTCAAATATGCTTCTTGCTAAATGCTGCCACGATACCGACCTTTTCCAGTGGCTTCTGGATGACCCTTGCACAAAGGTGGAATCGTTTGGAACTCTTTCTTATTTTTGCGAAAAGAATAAGCCCGAGGGTGCTCCCAAACGTTGTTTAGACGGATGCCCTCATAAAGATAACTGCTATTACTATGCCCCCGATTTATATAGGATTGATACTGCAGAGGTGCAGCATTTCCGTGCTATTGCGGCTAACAAGTTTAACCCCACAGATGAAGAGGTTGATGAAATTTTAAAAACATCGCCTTACGGAAGATGCGTTTATCAGTGCGATAACGATGTTGTTGACCATCAGGTTGTGAACGTGCAGTTTGGCGAGGGAAAGCTTCTCACACTTACAATGTCGGGCTTTAATAAGGGCGGCAGAGTAAGTACTATTATGGGCACAAAGGGCGAGCTTCGCCTTGATATGGAAGACCAGAGCATGGTGTTTTACAGTTTCGAAACAAGAGAAACAACCTCTGTTTATAATCCTGATAAAGTACTTGACCAGACTATTGCAGGCGGACACGGTGGCGGAGATGCAGGCATTATGGCTGATTTATATGAATATATCGCAAATGATAACCCATCTGATTCAATTTCAGATGTTTCCGTTTCGTGTATGAGCCATTTAATATGCTTTGCGGCAGAAGAGGCACGCAAGAATAATACTGTTGTGGATATGCAGGAATATATGAAAACACTTTAATATTTACCTTTAAACAATAAGTCCCCAAGATTTAATCTTGGGGACTTATTGTTATGTGTTTTATTTTATATTCGCGCAGCTGGTGAGCTTTGTGTTTTCGTCTGTTATAACTACTTTATCTGCGTTTATATCGATAGCGCTGTTGCCACCGAAAACATATGAAAGATTTTTTCCTGTGCGTAATCTGTTAAATGTTAAGTTTTCTGCTGTGCAGTTGTTGAAGTGTACTGCGTTAAGCTCGTCAACTTTTACTCTGTGGAAAATTTCTTCATATCCAATATCAGTTTCGGGGGCACTGCAGAAACTATCGTAGCAAAGGTCCCTTACGGTTACGTTTTTAAGCTCGCAGCCGTTAAAGTACATTCCAATGCCACTGCCCTCGTACAACTGAATATTATCAAATACTGAATCGGCAAGGCTGTTTGCGATATATGCGCCGAATCTTGCTCTTACAGATACGTTGCGGATTGTAAGATTTCTTACTTCGCCAAGCTTGTTAAGACGAATGGGGTAGTCGCAGATATCTCCTATGCGGATTGCCGCAAGAGGTCTGATTCCGTTGCCGGGTTCTGATACGTCCATAATTCCATCGAGAAGGACGTTGTAAATCTGCGTTCCGCCACGGGGAAGAATTCTAACGATATCGCATTCGCCTGTTTGATATGAACGAACATTACGAACAATAACGTGGTGAATATCCTCGTTCATATCGGATTTACCAAATCTCTGGCAATCAAGACCAGTAAGCGCGATTGTATCGTCGCCTGTATAACCATCGATATTTTCTATAAGGAAATTGTGAGAGCCAAGCCTGATATTAACGCCGTCCTGATTAGGCACATTATTATCTGCTTTAATGCTGATATCGCGCACAACACCGTGTGAGCAATACCAGAACGCCATGGTCCAGTAGCGGGTGTTGATAAATCTTAATCCCTCAACCCTGATTCTTTCAACATTAACAAATCTAAGACCGATGTTTTCCCACATAGAGGGAAGACCTTTGGGCTGTACAACTTTTACAAAGTTACCGTTTTCGTCGAAGATATTAAAGTCTGCCTCGCAAATGTCGAGAGGGGTACCGCCGTCGAGCACGGCATTTCCGCGTCCTGTTAAAGAAATATCGAATTCGCGGTCTTTTCTGTTTACCTCTGTTCTCCAGGTAAGAGAAGCCGAGTTTCTGAAAAAGTTTATGTATTTAAAGTCGCCAAGGCGGATATGGCAGTTGTCGAGAACAACGTTGCTTCCTGTGTAAAGGATAATGCTTTCGTCTAATTCCCAGATATAAGATTTTGTTCTTTCATTGTAGCGGGGGATTTCAACAGTTGCACCAACTTTAGCGGCATCATCAACGGCTGCCTGAATCATCTTGCTGTCAGATTCAAGGTGTAAATAGTCGTTAGGCGAGTAAATCTGTTTCATAATTTTGCTTCCTTTCTTCTGAGATTTATTATTTAACGTTAGCGCAGCTTGTAAGCTTTGTGTTTTCGTCTGTTATAACAACTCTGTCGGCATTTATATCGATAGGGCTGTTGCCACCAAAAACGTATGAAAGCTTCTTGCCTGAACGTACTCCGTCAAAGGTAAGGTTTTCTGCTGTGCAGTTGTTGAAGTGTACTGCATTAAGCTCGTCAACTTTTACTCTGTGGAATATTTCTTCATAGCCAAGGTCGGTGTCGGGAGCAACAGTAAGACTGTCGTAGCAGAGATCTCTTACAGTTACGTTCTTAATTTCGCATCCGTTAAAGAACATTCCCATACCGTTTCCTTCATACAACTGAATATTGTCGAAAATGGAATCAGCAAGGCTGTTTGCAATATATGCACCAAATCTTGCTCTGGTAGATACGTTGCGGATTGTGAGGTTTCTTACCTCGCCAAGCTTGTTAAGACGAATGGGGTAGTCGCAGATATCTCCTATGCGGATTGCGGCAAGCGGTCTTTCGCCATTTCCTGGCTCTGAAAAGTCCATAATTCCATCAAGGAGAATGTTATAAATCTGCGTGCCACCACGGGGAAGAATTCTAACGATATCGCATTCGCCTGTCTGGTAGGAGCGAACGTTACGAACAATGATGTGGTGGATGTCTTCGTTCATATCTGATTTACCAAAGCGCTGACAATCAAGACCTGTCATTGCGATGGTATCATCGCCAATGTATCCGTAAATATTTTCTACAAGGAAGTTGTGAGTTCCAAGTCGCATATTTACGCAGTCCTGGCAGGGAACATTGTTTTCTGCTTTAATGCTTATATCGCGCACAACACCGTGTGAGCAATACCAGAAAGCCATAGCCCAGTAACGTGTGTTGATAAATCTTATGTTCTGAACTTTAAGCCTTTCAACGTTGATAAATCTAAGACCTATATTTTCCCACATAGAGGGAAGACCGTGCGGATGTACAACCTTTACAAAGTTACCGTTTTCGTCGAAAATATTAAAGTCTGCTTCGCAAATATCAAGAGGGGTACCTCCATCAAGCACAGCGTTTCCACGACCTGTTATAGAAATATCGAATTCGCGGTCTTTTCTGTTTATCTCTGTCTGCCAAGTAAGAGAAGCCGAGTTTCTGAAAAAGTTTATGTATTTAAAGTCGCCAAGGCGGATATGACAGTTGTCGAGAACAACGTTGCTTCCAGTGTAAAGGATAATGCTTTCGTCTAATTCCCAGATATAAGAGTTTGTTCTTTCGTTATAACGTGGGATTTCAACAGTTGCACCTACTTTGGCAGCTTCATCAACGGCTGCCTGAATCATCTTGCTGTCGGATTCAAGATGTGAATAATCATTTGGTGTGTAAATTTGTTTCATAATTATCATTTTCCTTCCTGAATAGTTTATAATTATATTATATATTCAGCAATTTGACAAAACAAGAAAAAATATATATAATATAAGACAGAAATTGCGATTGGATGTGATGGCGTGAGTTATATGATAGAAGTGGAAGAGGGTTTTTCTAATTACTATTATTGTGAACAATTAAAAAGCCCGTTTTTTGCTCCGCACTGCCACAGCCATATCGAGTTTGTGTTTGTTACTAATGGTGTTTTGGATATAATAATAGAAAACAAAACTTTACAGATTTCCACAGGGCTTGTTGCGGTAATTATGCCATATCAGGTTCATTCCTACAGCGGAAATGAAGAGTGCAGTATATTTATTCTTGCATGCCCTATTGAATACTTTCATGAATACCGGCAAATGCTTATCGGAAAGATTTTCGAGCCGTCTTATGCAAAAACAAGCGAAGCTCACAAGATAATGATAGAAGAAATAATAAAAGACAATTTTAGTGATGATTTAAAAAAGAAATCGCTTATATACTATACAATTTCGGCTTTTCTCAGTAACTGCAAGATTATAGATACCGAAACCTTTGAATATGAAACATACAGAAAGGCAGTGGTATACATATCCACTCATTATACAGAGCCCGGCATATCGCTTACAAAAACGGCATTTTATACGGGCGTTACGCCAAGCCATCTCAGTCATGTTTTAAACAGTAACGGAAAGCCAGGTTTTTTGGGAATAGTTAATTCACTGAGAGCGTATCACGCTAAATCTTTGCTTGAACAAAAAAAGCTTTCTATAAGTGAGGTTGCTTTAGAATCCGGATTTGGAAGTATACGTAATTTTAACCGTATATTTAAGGAATATTTTAATTGCAATCCAAGAGAAATTGCCAGGCACGAAAAATGCTGAATTGACTTTCTAAAATGCTATGTTATAATGTAAAAAACAATTCTGATTCTATTTTGGGGATGTTTAAAGAAAAAGAATCGTTTAATTAATAATTCTTTAAGGAGTGCTTTTTATGTGGAATGGGTTTGAATGTGAAAAATTTCTTTTCTGCGAGAGGACAGCAACTATTGTAAAACCGGCAGAAAACGCAAATGGCAGAATTCTTTTAAAAACGGAGTATTTAGATGCTTTCCCCGGGTTTGATGTAGAAATGCTGAAAAGGGGATATTATTTAATACATATCTCTCACAGAACGCGTTGGGCGCCTGACGAGGAAACCGATATTATGGCAGATTTTGTGCGCTATTGTGCAAAAGAGCTTAATGCAGACAAAAGATGTGTGCTGGAGGGAATGAGCTGCGGAGGGCTTCAGGCAGCTAAGTTTGCCGAGAAGTATCCCGAGCTTGTTTCTGTTATGTATCTTGATGCACCGGTGCTTAATATATTAAGTCAGCTCGGATTTGGAGAGCACAAGAGCGATTCCATGGAGCAAACATGGCGCGAGCTTGTTGCAACTTACGGCTTTAATAAATCTACGGTTGTGAATTTCAGAAAAAGTCCTATTGATAATATGAAGCCGCTTATAGATAATAATATTCCAGTGATAATGCTTTACGGAAATGCCGACAGTATAGTTGTGTATGAAGAAAACGGAAAGGTTTTGGAAGATTACTATAAGGAAAACGGCGGAAATATTAAGGTGATTGCGAAATCGATGTGCGGGCATCATCCGCATGGGCTTGATGATCCTTCTCTTATTATAGATTTTGTAGAACATAATTTTAATTAAAACCAAAAATTATCAATAAACCTAAAAGGAGGCAGTTTTATGAATATTGCTGTAGCAGGAACAGGCTACGTTGGCCTATCTATAGCGGTGCTTTTATCACAGCACCACAGTGTAACGGCAGTTGACATAGTGCGTGAAAAGGTAGAACTTATAAATAGCGGAAAGTCTCCGATTGTTGATAAAGAAATAGAGGAATATCTTAAAAGCGGAAATCTTAATCTCAAGGCAACTCTTGACGGAGAGGAAGCATATTCCAAAGCTGATTTCGTAGTTGTTGCCGCGCCAACAAACTATGACCCTGATAAGAATTATTTTGATACCACTGTATTAGAAAGCGTGATAAAACAAGTTTTATCGGTAAATCCCGATGCAATTATAATAATAAAATCAACTGTTCCTGTTGGGTATACAAAGTCTGTGCGTGAGATGCTTAACTGTGATAATATTTTGTTCAGTCCCGAATTTTTGCGAGAGGGCCATGCTCTTTATGATAATCTTTATCCAAGCAGAATAATTGTTGGTGTTCCGCACGGAGACGAGCGTTTAATGAAAGCGGCAAAAACCTTTGCCGGTATGCTTAGCGAATGTGCGATTAAAGAAAACATAGATGTTCTTTATCCCGACCTTACTGAAGCTGAAGCGATTAAGCTTTTTGCAAACACCTATCTTGCTTTAAGAGTGGCATATTTTAACGAGCTTGACACATATGCTGAAACAAAAGGTTTAGATACAAAATCGATAATTGAAGGAGTGTGCTTAGACCCCCGAATCGGAAATCATTATAATAATCCATCCTTTGGTTACGGCGGATATTGCCTGCCTAAAGATACAAAGCAGCTTCGCGCAAATTATAACGATGTTCCGCAGAATCTTATAGGTGCAATAGTTGATGCCAATACAACAAGAAAAGATTTTATTGCAGACCAGATTATATCGAAAAAACCATCAATTGTTGGAATTTACCGCCTTACAATGAAAGCAAATTCCGATAATTTCCGCCAAAGCTCAATCCAGGGAGTTATGAAAAGGATTAAGGCAAAGGGGATAGAGGTTGTAATATACGAGCCGACAATGAAAGAAGACAGCTTTTATAACAGCCGTGTTATCCGTGATATAGATGAGTTTAAAAAACTCTCGGATATAGTTATTGCAAACAGATATAATGAAGAAATAGCAGATATACTCGATAGAGTATACACACGCGATTTGTATTTCAGAGATTGAAAAAAGGTGTAAAAAACAAAGTTTTTTACACCTTTTTTTGTGATATCGGGAATTCAAACATCCCTTTTTTAATGATTCTTTATCCAATCTTTATACCAATAGGCGGAATCCTTTAAAGTTCTTTTTTGAGTAGAAAAATCCACATATACTAAACCAAAGCGATCGGTATAGCCAGTTGCCCATTCAAAGTCGTCCATTAAAGTCCAGATAAAGTAGCCTTCAATATCCACACCATCATCGGTTGCTTTTTCAAGCTCGGTTAAATAGCGCTCGAGAAAATCAATTCTGTTTGGGTCGTGCACTTTGCCATCAAGTGAAATAACATCGTGTGCCGACATACCGTTTTCCGTTATAAAAATCGGCAGGTTGTAGCGCTCGTAAAGAAACTTCGGTGCCCAGTAAAGTGATTGTGGTGTTACTGGCCACTGTGCCGCAGTTTTAGTATAGCCCTGTGGAAGTGGCGTGATTTCAAAATCAGAATTTTCACCTTTTTTTACGGCACGCCCCTGATATATGTTCTGACCATAGAAATCAATCGGCTGAGAAATCAGGCGCATATCTTCATCCGTTATTTCGGGGAGATAGTCTTTGAAAATGCGAAGACCGTCTTCAGGATATTTTCCCAAAACAACGGGATCACTCCACCACGAAACACTTTGCATATAATTGCTTAACCCTTCGCAAGTGAAAAAAGCTTTGCGAGTTGCCTCTATATCTTCAGGTGTATCAGTTAGGGGATAGTGTGCAGCACCCGTTGGTGCATAGCCTATTTTTATATCCTGGTGTGCCACTTTGCGCATAGCTTTAACGGCACTTCCGTGTGCTTTCAGTACATTATGGCAAATCTGAAAAACCTCTTTTTTCTCGTATTTCGTTCCGGGCGCGTGCATTCCTGTTACATAGCCTTGACCGATAAAAGCCTGAGGCTCGTTAAATGTTATGAAATATTTAACCTTATCTGAATAAAGCTCTGTAACCTTTTGGGCATACTCTGTAAACCATTCGATGCTTTCGGGATTTAACCAGCCGCCTTTTTTATGCAGCTCATACGGGTAGTCCCAATGATATAACGTGATATATGGCTCGATACCATTTTTTAATAATTCGTCGATAAGGTCGCTGTAAAACTTTACGCCTTTCTCGTTAAGGGCTCCAACGCCATCAGGTATAATCCGCGACCAGCTGATTGAAAAGCGGTATGCTTTTACGCCGATTTCTTTCATCATTTTGATGTCTTCACGAAAACGGTGGTAATGGTCGCAGGCAATATCACCATTGTCGTTATTAAAAATTCTTCCGTCTTCGCGGGTATACACATCCCATATGCTGAGGCCTCTCCCGTCTTCATTGTATGCGCCTTCAATCTGGTAGCTTGCTGTTGCAATGCCCCATGCAAAATCTTTTTTGAATGCCATATATATTCTCCTTATTTAAAGTCTTTGGGCAGTGGTGCTTCAATGCGGATTATTTTATTTGTTTTGAAATCTTCAAATTCAATGCTTTTGCAGTGAAGCAAAACGCGCGTACCCTCTATAGGCTCGCCGTAGATATAATCACCGTAAAGTGGGTGGTTAATGTGGCTCATATGTACCCTTAATTGATGGGTGCGCCCCGTTATGGGGGAAAGCCGCACAAGTGTTCCTTTGGGATGTTCGCTTACGGGGGAGTAGATTGTTTGTGCCCACTGGCCATCGTCTGCTACAATTCTTTTCATCTTAGCGGGGGATTCTCTTTTGATAAAAGTGTTGATTTCTCCGCCCTCAATGATTTTACCAACGCAAATCCCATAGTATTCCTTTTTGATAAGGTTGTTCCTTATCTGCGAATTCAGCCTTTCTGCCGCGTAGCGGTTTTTAGCTATTAACACAACGCCCGTGGTGTCTCGGTCGAGCCTTGTAACACTGCGGAAAACAAAATCATCTCCCATATAGCCGCACACAATGTTTCCAAGCGTATCCAGAAGATGGCGCCTCGTTGGGTGAGTGGGCATATTTGCACATTTGTTTACCACTAAAATATCTTCATCTTCATATAAAATATCAAGAGCGCCTTTAACGGGAGTTATATCGCTTTTTTGTGTTTCGGGAATTGTTACAGTGAAAACATCACCCGTTTTTGCGATTGCCCTCACAGTTACGTGATTTCCGTTAAGACGGATAAAATCTCCTTTTTTAAGCTCTGTTATAAGGCTTCGTGAAATTTTAAGATGATTTAAAAGCTGGGCTACTGTTTTATTGTTCAGTTTTTCATCGATTGTTAGAATAAAGTTTTTCATAAGTTGATTTTGCCATAAAAGAGTTTGTTTGTAAAGATTAATTTAAAAAACTGTTTAAAAACAAAAAGTTTTTAAACAGTTTTTTATTCCTTGTCAAATTTAATTAATTCGCTAATATCACAATCCAGTGCAATACAAATTTTGTTTAAAACATAACTATCATATCTGATAACCTTATTTTTATAGTAGTTATCAATAATATGGTAACGTATGCCTGTGCGTTTTGCCAATTCATATCTTGAAATATCACGTTTACGTATAGCTTCATCGAGTGTAATTTTTATCATAATCCCACCTCAAGATATATTTTATTAAATATATACCCTATAGACAATTCCTATAAAAAGATATATACTTATGTAAGTGTATAAAAAGGAGGCGCTGCTTATGGCAGAATATTGTTTGGATTGCTTTAATAAGATGAACGGAACGGATTATGATGAATACGATTTTGTTGTATCGAAGGATTTGGATTTGTGCGAAGGGTGTGGAGAATGGAAACCTGTGGTAATAACAAAACGATAATTTTGCTGTGCATATAAATTTGGAGTATTGTTTTTTCTTCTTTTAAAGACAATCATATTATTGCCTTTAAAAGGAATATCTATAATATGCAGATTTTTAAAAAAACATAAAAAATAAAACAAGAGGCTGTCTCTTTAATACGAAAACGTGTATAAAAAATTGAATTTGTAGGAGCAGATGCCCAAATCCGCCCGTATTTCGGGTCGATGTAGGCATCGACCCCTACATTTTTCATTATTATACATTGTAATATTATTAAGGAGACAGCCTCTTGTTTTCAGCGGATAATAAAAAATAACAAAGCCGTTACCATAAGTGCTGCACTTCCCCAAAACAGCAAAAGTTTATTTTTGTTATCTTTTTTTGTGTTTTTTTCTAAAAGAGGACGGCGTATATTTTCAAGATAAGAGTCGACAATTCTTTCAGCCTCAATCACTGCATCTGCCTCGCTATAATCTTTTTCATCGCGTAGTATAAATATAGCTTGTTCTATCCTTTGTGATTTCAAATTGTTAAGAACTACAATTTTCCGAGTGTTATTCAATATTAATCAACTCCCTTTGATTATAATTATTGACGCATTTTTTTCTTTTTATTCCTTTTTTATCCAATATAGGAAGCAATAACCGTTGCATCGTCTTTAAGCTTTGCATTTGAATTTTTAGCTTCTTCAAGAATTTGCTTTGCAAGTGCTTCAGGCTCGGTGCCTTCGTAGCTTTCAATCATATTTTTTATCCAGACAGAATTTTTCCTGTCTGCCGATACTATTCCATCGGAGCAAAGCACTATCATACTGCCCTTTTTCGAGGGAAGAGTGAAGTAATCACACTTGCTTTCCGCGGCTCCTGCAGGAAGCGTTTCGGCCGAAATCATTTCAACGCCTTCATCTGTTTTGGCATATGTGTCGGCACCGCCGCATTTATATACCTTAGAAGAGCCATCGTTAAGATTTATAAGGCATAAATCAATAGCGGCAAGAGTATCGGAAAAGCTTGATATCAGCATAGAGTTTATAATGCTTATAGCATTTGAAACATCGAGCCCCGATTCTAAAAGCGTCATAAGAAGATTAGCGCACAGCTTGCTTTCGCTTCGTGCAGTTTCACCGCTTCCCATACCATCGCACAGAATGATTGCATATGTATCACGGTCGACAAGGGCATAAACGGCATGGTCGCCACTTGTTTTTTTGCTGTGCTTGATTGCACCTGCAACAGCGGTGGAAATAGAAAACGATGGTTTAACAACATATGTGAAGCTGCATTTTCCGCAGCGGCGAGTACCTATACGCACAAAGCTTTTTCCAGTTGCATTTTTTAAAACTGTTTCCACTGCACCCTCACAACGACCGAAGCCTCCACATTCTGAAAGGGTAATATGTACTTTGGTGTTGTTGCCATCTCCGTTTACAAATACCTCTTTTGCTGAAATCCCCTCTTTTTTAAGGCGATAGAATATATCATCAGAGGCTATCGTGTCGCAATCGCTTGCCAACAGAACTTTTTTTGCAGTATGGTTTATAAGGGATGACATTGCATTAAAGCTTTGATAAACAGAGGCTTGTACTTCCTGAACTTTTGATGCCCACACACAGTCATTTTTATATATTTCATACATTTTTTTGAATTCGGCAACAAATTGTTCACCGCGCAGACAGTGGGGAGGCGCGCTCTCTTTTTTGGGGGATTCGCCTGAAGAGATTATCTCGGTAAGATTATCAAGCGCCTCTTTGGTGGAATTTAAATCGCGCCCCCAACAGTATTTCCGAAGTCCGCATCCAAAGCAGGCTTTGTAAGCCGTTCTTCTGTATAAGAGTATTTTATTATAGTTATTTATATCCTTGATTTTAAATATTTCCTGAAAACTTTTTTCGCATTCGGTAAGAGCATTTGCCACAAAGGAAAGGCGGTTTGAGGCAAGCTCGGCTGCAGGGTGAGAAACTGTGCCCATATTATTGATAGCATTGTAAAGCTTCTCGGGCATACAGTAAAGAATGCACGAAGCAAGTGCCGTATCAAAAAGATTTATCAGAACCTCGCTCGAGCCGTTTGAAAGGATGGTGATAACGGCATTTGTCATAACAAACGATAAGCAGCTTGCCCATCTTCCATGCCTGGAAAAATAGCCTGCGCATAGTCCCGAAGCGGCAAAGGATGCGGCACACGCATCAATTCTGCCACGGCTTACGCAGTAGACAAGTCCCATCACAATCCCTGAAACGCACCCGTGAAGGCTTCCAAACCTTGTGGCAAATGCTAAAACTGCAAGCACACATAATGTGCCCGACAGGGAAAATATATTCGGAAAGCCAATATCTCCAAGTCCGCATATAATGCTTCCCGTTAAAAAGGCAAGAGAGATACTTTCTTCTGTGCGTAAAGATCTGCGGATATTAAGAGAAAATATAATCGGAACGGCAATTTTAAATGCGATTGTGGCAAAATAAACAGTAACGGCTTCGGTAAAGAGAATCAGAAAATCGTAAATTAAAGGATATCCGCCAATCGTCATCGTTGCAAAAAGCAGAAAAATGCCCGAGAAGAATAAAGATAACGATGAAATAAGAGCGAGTGTTTTGGTTTTCTTATATCTTTCAGGCAGAAATCTTTCATATATAAGAGAAAATAAAATTACTGAAATAACGAATTTTCCCACAGATACTATTCCGCCACCCGAAAGAAAAAGTCCAAGGGCTGAAATTAAAGCACAAATATAGGCATCGGTTCCGCCGATAATTGCGGCAAAAAAAGCAAAACCAAGTGGACAAGTGCCTCCGATAAGCTTTGTAAAAGAGAGGAAAAGTGCGCAGATCAGCTTGAAAATAAGCTGAGGTGTTATGTAGTTTACAAGCCCTTTTCGGGGTGGCTTTGAAAGTCTTTCGCGCCTTTTGGTAAGTCTTTCCTTAAATGGCTTCAATGTTATTTTACTCATTGGTATATTCTTCCTTTCAGTTTAAACTATTCTAATTTTAGCATTTTAGTTATAGCTGATTTTGTCAAATGAAGAGAGGAAATAAAAAAACTTTTCGCCAATTTTTTTAAAAATTCTCAAAGCCTTGACATAATTCTATTTAAGCGTATAATTACTATAGGACTTTTGAAGGAAGATGATACAAGTGAGCAGTAAAAAGCATATGGTTGATATGACGCAAGGTGGAACTTATTCGCATATTATCCGCTTTGTAATTCCTATGATAATTATGAGCGTTTTGCAGGTGCTTTATAATGCAGCCGATATGATTATCGTAGGAAGATTTGATTCAGAAACGGCACTTGCGGCAGTTGGTTCAACGTCTTCAGCGATAAACCTTACAATAAATCTTTTTATAGGGCTTTCCTCAGCGGCAAACGTTGTGGTGGCAAGAAAGTATGGAGCAAAAAATTTGAATGGTGTGAGTAAGGTTGTACACACCTCGATAGCACTCGCTTTAATAAGCGGTTTATTTGTTGCGGTGCTTGGAATTGCTGCTTCAAGAAAAATTCTTTTGTTAATGGGCTCGCCCGAGGAGGTTATCGACCTTTCAACCCTTTATATGAGAATTTACTACCTTGGAATTCCCGCTACAATGCTTTACAATTTCGGCAGTGCAATATTAAGAGCCATAGGCGATACAAAAAGACCGCTTAAATACCTTACGGTTGCCGGTATAATAAATATTGTTCTCAATTTTATTTTAGTTGTATTTTTTAAACTGAGTGTGGCAGGCGTTGCAATAGCAACGGCAGTATCGCAGATAATATCGGCAATACTTGTAATAAGATGCCTTATAAAAACTGATGAATGCTATAAACTGTACTTAAACAAAATCAAAATTCATATAAAAGAGCTTGGCGAGCTTTTATATCTTGGAATCCCTGCAGGAATTCAAAGCTCGATTTTCTCAATGTCGAATGTTATAATCCAGTCTTCAATTAACTCGGTAGGAAAAATTGCAATGGCTGGAAATGCGGCAGCCTCAAATATTGAAGGCGTTGTTTATGTTGCGGTGAATTCGTATTATCATGCTACTGTAACTTATATCAGCCAGAACTACGGCGCAGGTAATTTTAAAAGAATTAGTAAAGGGCTAAGGGCAAGCTGTGTGCTTGTAACTATAACGGGAATTATTCTGGGCGGATTAATGTGTCTTGTTTCCAAGCAGGTTGTGGGAATTTACTCCGAAGTACCTGAGGTTATAGCTGTTGGAGCGCAGAGGCTTACTTTTATATGTGCCTGCTATTTTTTGTGCGGATTGATGGACACAATGGTTGCAGGAATACGCGGAATGGGCTCATCAATTATTCCGATGGTAATAAGCATAACGGGAATTTGCGGAATAAGGCTTTTGATGGTGTTTATGTGTGCACCGTATAAGGAAATAGATGACCTTGTTGCGCTTTATCTTTCATACCCTGTTTCGTGGGCGTTCACTACAACGCTTCACCTTATATCGTTCTTAATTTTAAAAAGAAAAAAGGAACGTGAATTTATAAGATGAAAAAAACTGTTTTAGGCATTCTTGCACACGTTGACTCGGGCAAAACAACTCTTTCCGAGGCAATGCTTTACTGTGCGGGCGAAATAAGAAAAATAGGAAGAGTAGATCATCAGAATACTTTTTTAGATACCGATGAAATTGAGCGCGAGCGCGGAATAACAATTTTTTCAAAGCAGGCGATTATGGAATCGGCAAACACAAAAATCACTCTTTTAGATACCCCAGGTCATGTTGACTTTTCCTCGGAAACGGAAAGGGCACTGTGGCCTCTTGATTGTGCAGTTTTAGTGATAAGTGCGCCTGAGGGAATTCAAAGCCACACTCAAACGTTGTGGAAGCTTCTTTTTCGCAGAGGAATCCCCGTGTTTTTATTTATAAATAAAATGGATATCGCACAAAGCTCAAAAGAAGAAATATTAAAAAATCTTGCAGATAAATTCGGTGATGGATTTGTTGATTTCAAAGGCGAAAATATGATTGAGGAATGTGCAATGTGCTCGGAAGAAATAATGGAAAAATTTCTTTCGGGGGAAGAAATAGATGATGGAATTTTAAGGCAGAAAATAGCCGAAAGAAAAATTTTCCCCTGTTATTTCGGCAGTGCGCTGAAAAACGAGGGAGTAGAGGATATTCTTGAGGGAATTATAAATTATTCTTCCGATAATGAAGGGGCAGAAGAGTTTGGCGCAAGAGTTTTTAAAATAACGGAAGATAAAGGCACAAGGCTCACGCATCTTAAAATTACAGGCGGAGAGCTTCGCCCTAAAGACATAATAAACGGAGAAAAGATTAACGAAATAAGATTTTATTCGGGCGAAAAATATAAAAGCGCGCAAGTTGCTTCATCGGGCGATGTTTGTGCCGTAACAGGGCTTAACGAAACGTATTCGGGAGAGGGAATTGGATTTGAAAACGATTCGCCACCGCTGATGCTCGAAAGTGTTTTTACCTACAGAGTTGTGATAAACGACTCCACCGACATAAGGGTTGC
The DNA here is from genome assembly GCA_017505525.1 of Clostridia bacterium. GTDB lineage: Bacteria > Bacillota > Clostridia > UMGS1883 > UMGS1883 > UMGS1883. Next base: position 13,297 of record JAFVPB010000016.1, on the reverse strand, counting down.
ACTTGCAAAACTGAAAAAGCTTGAAGATGAAGATTCTCAGCTGAAGGTGATGTATAGCGAGGCTTTAGGCGAAATACACGTTCAGCTTATGGGCGAAATACAAATTGAGGTTTTAACAAAGGTTATTTCTGAACGTTTTTCTATGGATGTTTCCTTTGATGAGGGTGGGATAATCTATAAAGAAACAATAAAAGACTGCGTTGAGGGTGTTGGTCATTTCGAGCCTCTTCGTCATTATGCCGAGGTGCATTTGCTTTTAGAACCTCTTAAAAGGGGAAGCGGGCTTGTTTTTGAAACGGACTGCAGTGAAAACATATTGGCAGTAAACTGGCAAAGGCTTGTGCTTACACATCTTAAAGAAAAAATGCATAAAGGCGTGCTTACGGGAAGCGAAATAACAGATATGAAAATCACACTTAAATCGGGTAAAGCGCATCTTAAACACACCGAGGGCGGTGATTTTCGCCAGGCAACCTACAGGGCAGTGAGAAACGGACTCCATAAGGCGGAAAGCATTCTTTTAGAGCCGTATTACGATTTTATGCTGGAAGTTCCGCTTGATTCAACAGGCAGAGCAATGACAGACCTCGAGATTATGGGCGCAAGCCTCAATGCGCCCGACACACGCGAAAACACGTGTGTTATAACGGGAAGCGTCAGCGTAGGTGCCATAAGAGGATATCAGTCGAGTGTGAATTCCTATACTCACGGAATGGGTAAATTAAGCTATAGCTTTAAGGGCTACGGCGAATGCTTAAACTCCGATGATGTTATAGAAAAGATAGCGTATGACTGCGATGCCGATATAGAAAATACGGCTGATTCCGTTTTCTGCGACCACGGAGCAGGATTTAACGTGAAGTGGGACAAGGTGGAAGAATATATGCACCTTGAAAGCATTTTCAAAGAGAAAACGGAAGAAGAATTTAAGCCTGTTATAAGAAAAAAGGCAATAGTATACGACGAAGATGAATTAATCAGAATTTTTGAAAAAACGTATGGTAAGATAGTGCACAAAAACTACAACGCTATGCACACTCCCAAAGAAAAAGTTCCCCGCGAAAAAAGGCGTCCGATGCCAAGAAAAACGGGGGATGAGTATCTGCTTATTGATGGATACAACATTATATTTGCGTGGGATAAACTTAAGGATATTGCAAAAGACAGCTTAGAGGATGCCCGCGCTATGCTTACGGAAAAAGTGTGTGCTTATAAAGTTCTTCGACCTTATGAAATTATCCTTGTTTTCGATGCCTACAAGGTAAAGGGAAATCACGGTGAAGTGGAAAAGGTTGAAAACATTACTGTGGTATTTACAAAGGAAGCGGAAACTGCTGATGCTTATATTGAAAAAACCACTCATCAGCTCAGCAAAAATCACAGAGTGCGCGTTGCAACAAGCGACGGACTTGAGCAGCTGATTATCCTTGGCGATGGCGCGCAGAGGATTCCCGCATCGAGTTTTATCAAGGAAATAGAGGAAAGCGAAAAGGAAATTGAAGAATTAATAAAAAAATACTCGGAATAAGCTGATAAAAACTTGACTATTGACGGGGAAAGTTGTATAATATAGCGGGTTGATTTTTAATTTATTTAATATATACACTATACAAGGAGGTCATTTTATGGCAAGAAAGAAAAAAACCATGGATGGTAACACCGCGGCCGCATATGTCTCTTATGCGTTTACCGACGTTGCTGCTATCTACCCCATCACTCCTTCCTCAAATATGGCTGAGGTAACAGATGAATGGGCAGCAAAGGGAAAGAAGAATATGTTTGGCAGAACTGTTAAGATTGCAGAAATGCAGTCAGAGGGCGGTGCAGCAGGTGCTGTTCACGGTTCTCTCACAGCAGGTGCGCTCACAACAACCTACACTGCTTCACAGGGTCTTCTTCTTATGATACCCAATATGTATAAGATTGCAGGTGAGCTTTTACCTTCAGTTATCAACGTATCAGCTCGTGCTCTTGCATCTCATGCTCTTTCAATTTTCGGCGACCATCAGGACGTTTATGCATGCCGTCAGACAGGCTATGCTATGCTTTGTTCTGTTAACCCACAGGAAGCTATGGACCTTGGTGCAGTAGCTCACCTTACAACACTTAAGGCAAGAGTTCCTTTCCTTCATTTCTTTGATGGATTCAGAACTTCTCATGAATACCAGAAGGTTGAATGCTGGGACGACGAACAGCTTAAGAAAATGGTAGATATGGATGCAGTTGATGCATTCCGTCGCCGCAGCCTCAATCCTGAGCATCCTGCACAGCGCGGTACAGCTCAGAACCCCGACGTATTCTTCCAGGCTAAAGAAGCTAACAACAAGTTCTATGAAGCAGTTCCGGCTCTTTGCCAGGAATATATGGATGTAGTAAATAAAGAAATCGGCACAGACTACAAGCTCTTTAACTATTATGGTGCTCAGGATGCTGAACACGTTATCGTAGCTATGGGTAGTGCTTGTGATACTATTGAAGAAACAGTTGATTATCTTGTTAAGAACGGCGCAAAGGTTGGCGTTATCAAGGTTCGTCTTTACAGACCTTTCAGCACACAGCACTTTATCGATGCTATTCCTGAAACTGTTAAGACAATCAGCGTTCTCGACAGAACAAAGGAATGCGGTAGCGTAGGCGAGCCTCTTTACCTTGATGTTTGCGCAGCTCTCCGCAATTCTAAGTTTAAGAATGTTGAGATTCTCGGCGGTCGTTACGGTCTTGGTTCAAAAGATACAACTCCTGCTCAGATTATCGCAGTATTCAACAACAAGGATAAGAATAACTTCACAATCGGTATCAACGATGATGTAACATTCACATCTCTTGAAATCACAGAAAATCCTGATACAACTCCTGAAGGAATTACAAGCTGTAAGTTCTGGGGTCTTGGTGCTGACGGTACTGTTGGTGCTAACAAGAACTCTGTTAAGATTATCGGTGATCACACTGATATGAACGTACAGGCATACTTCGACTACGATTCTAAGAAGTCGGGCGGTCTTACAGTTTCACACCTTCGTTTCGGTAATGCTAAGATTACAAGCACATATCTTATCAATAAGGCAGACTTTGTTGCTTGTCATAAGGCATCTTATATCAGAAAGTACGATATGGTTTCTGATGTTAAGCCGGGCGGTGTATTCCTTCTTAACTGTGCTTGGACAACCCCTGAGGAATTTGAAGCTCACATTCCCGGACAGGCTAAGCGCTACATTGCTGAAAACAACATTCAGTTCTATGTAATCGATGGTGTTGCTATCGGTAAGGAAATCGGTCTTGGAAACAGAATTAACACTGTGCTTCAGTCTGCATTCTTCAAGCTTGCAAACATTATTCCTGCTGAAGATGCAATCAAATATATGAAAGACGCTGCAACAGCTTCTTACTCAAAGAAGGGCGAAGCTATCGTTAAGATGAACCACGATGCTATCGACCTCGGAGCACAGAGAGTTGTTAAGGTTGAAGTTCCTGAAAGCTGGAAGAACGCTAAGGACGAAGACCTCACAATCAAGTTCGACGGTAAGGGCAGACTTATCGAATACGTAAACAATATTCTTAATCCTATCAGCTCATTTGCAGGTATGAAGCTTCCTGTATCAGCATTTGTTCCTTATGCTGACGGTGAAGTTCCGCTTGGTAGCTCTGCTTATGAAAAGAGAGGTATTGCTATCGACGTTCCCGAATGGCAGAGTGATAACTGTATCCAGTGTAACTTCTGTTCATACGTTTGTCCTCATGCTTGTATCCGTCCTGTTGTACTTACAGAAGAAGAAGCAAAGAATGCTCCCGAAGGAATCAAGTACATCAATATGATGCAGATGAACGGACTTTACTTTGCAATGAGCGTATCTGTTCTCGACTGTACAGGTTGCGGCTCTTGTGCTAACGTATGTCCTGGTAAGAAGGGCGAAAAGGCTCTTATTATGAAGCCTCTTGAAACACAGGAAGCTCAGCAGGCAATCTTTGATTACGGCATTAAGATTCCCGCTAAGGCAGAAGTTCTTGAAAAGTTCAAGGAAACAACTGTTAAGGGTAGCCAGTTCAAGCAGCCTCTTCTTGAGTTCTCAGGCGCTTGCGCAGGTTGTGGTGAAACACCTTATGCTAAGCTTGTAACTCAGCTTTATGGCGACAGAATGTATATTGCTAATGCAACAGGTTGTTCTTCAATCTGGGGCGGAAGCTCTCCTTCAACACCTTACACAGTAAACGCAAAGGGAGAGGGTCCCGCTTGGGCAAACTCACTCTTCGAAGACAATGCAGAGTATGGTTACGGTATGTATCTTGCTCAGAATACTCTTCGTGAAGACCTTGCTGCAAAAGTTGAAGCAATTAAAGAAACTGCAGACGATGCAGCTAAGAAGGTAATTGATAAATACCTTGAAACTAAGGAAGACGGTACAGCAAATAAGGTTGCAACAGCAGAACTTATCGAAGTACTTTCTAAGATGAACACTCCTGAAGCTGCAGAAGTTCTTAAGGATAAGGAATACTTATCTAAGAAATCTGTATGGATCTTCGGTGGCGACGGTTGGGCATACGATATCGGCTACGGCGGTCTTGACCACGTTCTTGCAAGTGGCGACGATGTAAACGTTCTTGTGTTCGATACAGAAGTTTACTCTAACACAGGCGGTCAGTCTTCAAAGGCTACACCAACAGGTGCAATTGCAAAATTTGCTGCAGCTGGTAAGGAAGTTAAGAAGAAAGACCTTGCTGCAATCGCTATGAGCTATGGCTACGTTTACGTTGCACAGGTTGCCCAGGGTGCTGATTACAACCAGTGTATGAAAGCATTTGTTGAAGCAGGCAGCTACAACGGACCTTCAATCGTTATTGCATACGCTCCTTGTATCAACCACGGTATCAAGGGCGGCATGAGCATTGCGCAGACAGAAGAGAAGCGCGCAGTACAGGCTGGTTACTGGCACTTATTCCGCTTCGACCCACGTCTTGCAGCAGAAGGCAAGAATCCATTCCAGCTTGATTCTAAAGAGCCTTCAGAAAGCTACGAAGAGTTCCTTATGAACGAAGTTCGTTACAACTCACTTGCTCGTTCTAATCCTGAAAGAGCAAAAGCTCTCTTCGAGCATGCAGCTGAAACTGCACGTAAGAAGTACGAACATCTTGTAGAGCTTGCAAATAAATAATTTGTAAAGTTATAAAGAGCCTTGCATCATTTGATGCAAGGCTCAAATCGTTGAAAAAGTCGGTCAACCACAAGCAAAATTATAATTTTATAAATTTGTAGGGTTCGGCGTCCTCGACGAACCGTTAACAATATAATTTTTATCAAAATAATTAAAAGTTAAGAAAGTCCCTGAAAACGCGGTTTTCAGGGACTTTTGCTTGCTTCTGTTCAATACAATCTCTACCGTACCATCGTACGCCGACGAGTTTGCATTGAACAGATTTACCTTCCTTTTTCCCAGTCTGCCAGCGTGCCGATAGGTTTATCGACACGCTGAGCCTTGCATCATTTGATGCAAGGCTCTTTTATGTTTTTTTATATGTGCATAATCATAAGTGCGATAAAGGCAATTGTTATTCCTGCCAATCCTTTTGAGTTCATTTTTTCCTTAAAAAGTGTGTGCGCCATAACTGCCGAAAGTATCAGATTTGCGCCTTGAAGTACAGGGTAGATTTGAGCAGATGATAAAAAACCGGCCGCCATAGTTTTTGAAACGGAATTCATATAAAGGAAGAATGCCAATATAAAGTATATGAAAATATGTTTTTTATCACGAATCAAATTTGAAATTTTTCGTGTTTTACTACATTCAAAAAACATATATATCACAAATAAAAGTACAAAACTGAAGGCGTACATATAAAAATTGAATGCTTCCGCAGACTTTCCGATTTCCCGCATATATATTTTCTGAGAAAAATCTGCCAATGCAGCTCCTGTGCTGCCAATGATGAGTATGGCAAGCCCTTTACTAGTCAGCTTTCCTTTAATTCCCTTGTTGTATACAGACATAATAAATACAGAAAGAAGAAGCAAAGCCATACCAAACCATTGACTTACGGAAATATTTGCATTGTAAAAAATGGCATCGAGCAGGCACGTAAGCACAGTTCCAAGCATAGTAAAAATGCTCAGAAACATATATGCTTCATTTTGATATGCATACATCCAGGCAACACAAAAAACACTCATACTGATGCTTGCAAGAAGATATATGAAAAAACTCTCTTGTGTAAGTGCACAATCGCAAATAGGCGTTTTCACAATTACGAGTAAAAAACCTAACAGAGCAGAGAATAGCATGCGCATAAGATTTATGAAAACGCACTCTTTAAAATTATCCATATCACGGCTTATTGTTTTTCCGCAAAAACCTTTTGCCAGTCCGGCAAAGAGGGCAAGTGAAAGATAGATATATCCCATAGCAGACTCCTTACTTTATCTTGGCATTCCAAAATCAGGAACTTCAAGAACTTTGCCACCTTGACGGGCAGATTCAATTGCAATGAGTCCGGGAATATTACATCTTGCAGCAAACCATGCGTTCAGAACAGGCATCTCTTCATATGCGATGGCTCTGCAGAAATCGTCTACAAGCAGCTGATGTGAAGCCATATGTCCGTTTTTGAGGTTTGCAAATTCTTTTGGTATGCGTTTATAATCTTCGTTTTGTATCTCTGAAGGAGAATTCCATTGCCACTCGCCGTTTGCCACTCGTTCTTTGAAATCAGGCATATGCTTGTTTTTAACCATATCTTTTGGATTTACATAGTCGCTGACATCGGTAAGTTTTATTACTTCCTCTTCAGTTTCTGTATCTTTTTCATATAAAAGGTGCTGTGCGTTACTGAATTCGTAGCTCCCCTTTGTTCCGTAAAGGGATGAAATATAAGAGCTTGGTTTGCCGTAGCCAAAACCTCTTGCTTCGGTTACGCGGGCGGTGCCTCCATTTGCAAGCTCCATGAATACATACTGATTGATGTATTCATTTCCCCAAGGATTACCGTCTTTTGTGAAAGCGGGATCATCTGTTTTGCATCCAAAGCACGACACTCGCTTTACATAAGAATCAACGGCGGAAAGAATCATCGCAGTTGAGTGGGTTGGATAAAACAGCGGTGGCATACCACGCTCGTTTTCAACTCTTCCATATGAAATGTTATCAATATGATGATAATATTGGGAAGCCCCATAGGCGAATTCTCCAAATTTTCCTGCTTTGTATGCCTCGCGGCAGAACATTGCACAAGGATAGTAATAACAGGTTTCGGCAATGAAATATGTAAGTCCTGTTTTTTCAACCAGATCAATAATTTCTTTGCATTCTTCCACAGTCGACGCCATGGGCACCGCGGAATAAACGTGTTTTCCTGCTTTTAATGCCCTGATAGAAATCTCTCCGTGTTGATGACGGCGTGTGTAGTTGGCTATGCAGTTAATACTTGGATCGTTGAGTGCGGCTTCAAAGCTTTCGATGATTTCAACACCATATCTTTCGGAAAAATCCTGTGCTTTTTCGGAATCGGTATCGCAAACATAGACTTTTTCCGTTAAAGGGTGTGCTTTGAAAAGCTCAACAAAATGATTGGCAAATCTGCCACAACCAATGATGGCAATAGTAAGTTTTTTTGTCATTTTAGTTACCTCCTTTTTCATTGTTTTATTATACAAAAAAACGAAATGCAAAAAAATGTATAAAACGAACATAAATTTGTGATTTTTGTACTTGTATTATAAATGTTTAAGCCTGCTTGATTGTGAGTTGACAATTTATCCTTTTGTGATATTATAAGGATATGGAAGTGATAATATGTTTTTTGAAGAGATTAATCCGTTTGTCAGAATTGCACTTATAGGAAATATGAGCAGAAGTAATGTTCAGGATGTCCACACAAAGATAAAATCGGCGGATTGCCGTTTGTTTTCAATGATTTCTGGAAAAGGATTTATTATCATTGAAGATAAGCGTTATCCAATTGTGCCGGGTATGGTTGTGCTGTTTTCAGCAGGGACAGAGTACGTATGGGAAATAGAAGAAGTCAAGTATTATGCTGTGAACTTTGATTACACACACAATTTTTCATCTATTACAGAATCAATCCATCCGATACATAGTGATGTGTTCAGCGAAAAGCTTATTGTTGAAAGGCCGGAATTTGAAGATGTTGAAATATTAAACAAGCCAATTATTATTTATGATGCGCCTAATGTTGGAAATTTAATATCAGAAATCACCACCGAATTTTCAATGAGTGAAGAGCACAAGGATATGCTATTATCAGCTTTTTTAAAGGCTGCAATAACTTCTGTTGTGCGAATGAGTCAGCGCCGACCGAAGATGAAGGAGAGTAAGGCGCAGAAGCTTGTGAGTGATATTATTTCGTATATTAATCTTAACTACGAATGTTCCGTGTCGAATGAAGATATTGCAGAAAAATTTCATTTTAACAGTGCCTATCTTAATCGGGTGTTCAGGGAAAATACTGGAATAAGCATGCATGAATTCGTTGTGGGGTGTCGTATTGCATCGGCAAAGGAAATGCTTCGGTCGCAGGAGATTGCTATTGGTGAAGTTGCCGAAAAATGCGGGTTTTCAAGCTTTTATCATTTCACAAAAACATTCAAGAAAAAAACGGGGATTACCCCTTCGGAATACAGAAATTATTCGGGAGGACAAGGATAAATAATGCTGCTTTAGATTGTTGGTTGCTTGAAAGTGCGCGGAATTTGGCGTATAATGTGATTAAAATAGTTCAGTTGATTTGTTTATTCTGATTTGATATGAGCAATATGGAGATGTCGAATTTTGGCGATATAAAAAAGCCTTCCACTTGAGGGGAAGGTGGGTTGCGTAGCAACTCGGATGAGGTGGAAATGAATAACGATTGCTTTCGCAATCTACACCTCACCACCGCCTACGGCGGAGCCTCTCCTCGAGGAGAAGCCTTTGAAGGTTTGCATCTAAACCTTATGTGTCGCAATTGCGTTGCGAAGCAACGCAGCGATATAAATTCCTGGCGGAATTTGCGATATATCCTTGCGGATGCGATATACCTAAAGGTGCGATATGTCCCTTCGGGACGAGATTAAGGAATTTATATCATATCGCAACGGAGCAAAGCGGAGTTATATCGCATTTGAACAGAGTGAAAATATATCGCACGAACAGAGTGAGTATATCGCCAAAATAAGTTGCATCTAAACCTTATATGTCGCAATATGGATATGTAAAATGTTGTCGAAAGGAGAGTTTGTTATGAAAGTTATTAGAAATATTCTTATTTGCATATTTCCTTTGCTTGTATGGGGAGTGTATTTATTTCTTTCGCCATACCCCTATACATCATACACACTTAATTTATTTGACTTAATACTATTGTTTTTGTTGTTACCAATAGGATATAGTGTATATAATTCTTTTTCAAGAACAAAGTGGGAATGGATAATTAAAAGCTTGGTATTTATAACAATTCATGCTTTTGGTTGTTGGCTCAATGATTTTGTTTACATAGATGATTTCTTTGGTAAACATTACTTTGGTATCATTTATAGACCAGTAGATTTTTTTGTGATACATTTAATTTTAATTGATATTTTTATATTGTTAATCAGCTATTTGCTGAAAAGAGCATTTGTAAAAAATAAACGTAACAATGAATTTAAATAATTTTTAGTCTTAACTTAATACGAACTTGACATTAAAAAGGTTTGCATCTAAACCTTATGTGTCGCAATAAGGAGATGTCGAATGATGTCGAAAGAAAAAGCCTCCCCTGTGTAAGGGGAGGTGTTGAGCGAAAGCGAAACGGAGGGGTTGTGAATAAGCAAAGTAAATACAATCCCTCACCGCCTTCGGCGGAGCTCCCTTTACACAAGGGAGCCTCTGATACGTGGCATTTAAAATGATCATCAATTTTATAATGAGTTTAAAAGTAAAGTTGCGATTAGTTAAGAGTTTCCATACCTATAGGGGAAAATATTGAAAGGAGTTATCAGCATGGATATTATACAAACCTTTTATGATGAATTGGCGTTGCAATATGATAAGCTGTTTCTTGACTGGGATGCTTCAGTAAAAGAGCAGGCTATAATTTTAGATAAGCTGATTAAAGAGAATGGATACAGTAATAAATGTGAAATACTTGATTGTGCCTGTGGTATCGGAACACAAGCAATAGGGCTTGCATCTTCAGGATACAGGGTATCGGCTTCCGATATAAGTGAAGAAGAACTTAAAGAGGCGAAAAAACGCGCCAAGAAAAACAATGTGGAGATTTGTTTTGAAAAAGCTGATTTTCGTGCACTTTCTGAAACATTTTCCCGCACGTTTGATGTTGTTATTGCTATGGATAATGCACTTCCGCATATGCTTTCAAGTGATGATTTGGAAAAGGCAGTAAAGAGCATATCAAATCAATTATCTTCGGGCGGTATGTTTATTGCAAGTATCAGGGATTACGATGCATTGATTAAAAGCAAGCCACCGTATTCTCCGCCATATATACATAAAACACAAACAGGGCAGAGAGTTTCTTTCCAGACGTGGAACTGGGATGGCAACAATTATAAGCTTACCCAGTATATTATTGAAGACGAAAAAACCATAAAAACAAGTAAGTTTGAATGTGAATACAGAGCTGTTGAGAGAGATGAGCTTTCGAGTGTTCTTGTATCCAATGGCTTTAGCAGTGTGGTGTGGAAATTCCCCGAAGAAACAGACTTTTATCAGCCAATTGTGATTGCCAAAAAAACTTCTGATGTAAACAAAACTTAACAAAAAATCTTTTTCGACGTAAATAAAAGTTGATTGACGGAACCTTGGATTAGTGGTAAAATATCGAACACTGCACTTTATTTAGAAAATAATGCGCATCTGCAAAAACATTTTTAGGAGTGTTAATAATGGACAGGTTACTTGTAGGTTTAACGTTTGCGTGTTCTTTGCTTGCTTTGATATTTGCATTTGTTACGGCACGCAGAGTAGTTAGCTTTCCCGAGGGAAACGACCTGATGAAAAAAATATCTTCTTCAATCAGGCGTGGTGCGGGGGCGTATCTTAAACGCCAGTATAAAATTGTATCGGTGTTTTTTGGTGTTATGTTTGTAATCTTAGAAATAATGGCACTTTTAGGCTACCTTACGCCGTATGTTCCTTTTGCATTTATTACGGGAGGCTTTTTTTCAGCGCTTTCGGGATTTGTGGGAATGAAAATAGCAACACTTTCCAATGCAAGAACGGCAAATGCCTGCCAGGAGGGACTTAACAGAGGACTTCGCGTTGCTTTTTCATCGGGAAGCGTTATGGGATTTACTGTGGTAGGTCTTGGCCTTTTAGATATTTCAGTGTGGCTTTTGCTTTTAAAATTTGTATTTAATCTTTCAAACGAGGCTATTACAAGTGCGATGCTCACTTTTGGTATGGGTGCTTCTTCCATGGCTTTATTTGCCAGAGTTGGTGGTGGCATATTCACAAAAGCTGCCGATGTTGGTGCCGACCTTGTGGGTAAGGTTGAAGCCGGCATTCCTGAGGATGACCCGCGAAATCCTGCAGTTATAGCAGATAATGTTGGCGATAACGTGGGCGACGTGGCAGGCATGGGAGCCGACCTTTATGAATCTTATGTAGGCTCGATAATTTCTGCAAGTGCCCTTGGCGTTGCGGCATTTCACAGCTTGGAGGCTATGGCGCTCCCAATGCTTCTTGCGGCAGTGGGCGTTATATGCTCAATACTTGGAACATTCTTTGTAAGAACAACAGAAGGTGCAAGCCAGAAACAGCTTTTAAGTGCACTTTCACGTGGTACAAATTTTTCTGCAATAGTTATTGCAATTGTGGCGTTTCCAATTGTATATTACATACTTGGTAAAGACAACTGGACCGTTTATTTTGCTATTCTTGCAGGGCTTATATCAGGTGTGCTGATTGGTCAGGCAACTGAGTATTTCACATCAGACAGCTATAAACCAACAAAAAAACTTGCCGAAACCTCGGAAACAGGAACGGCTACAATTATAATAAGCGGTATATCAGTAGGAATGCTTTCAACGCTTATTCCGATAGTAATTGTAGCAGTATGTGTGCTTGTAGCATATTTTGTTTCAGGCGGTGCACAAAGTGCATCTATGGGACTTTATGGAGTGGCACTTGCAGCTGTTGGCATGCTTGCAACTTTGGGAATAACCCTTGCTACTGATGCCTACGGCCCTGTTGCAGATAATGCGGGCGGCATAGCGCAGATGGCAGGTCTTGATGAAAAAGTGAGAGAGCGTACAGATGCACTTGATTCCCTTGGTAATACAACAGCGGCTACAGGCAAAGGCTTTGCAATTGGTTCAGCAGCGCTTACGGCTCTTGCTCTTATGGCTTCATATATAGACAAAATAAAAACTATTGATGGCGGAGCGGAGAAGATTTCAAATCTTAATATAACTAATCCCACAGTTCTTGTTGGACTTTTCATAGGCGCATGCCTTCCTTTTGTGTTTGCGGCGCTTACGATGAACTCTGTAGGCCGTGCGGCACAGAGCGTTGTTAAAGAGGTTCGTCGTCAGTTTAAAGAAATTAAGGGGCTTATGGAAGGAGAGGCAGATGCAGACTATGAAAGCTGTATTGACCTTTGCACAAAAGCAAGCCTTGGCGAGATGGTGCTTCCCACAATTGTTGCGGTAATAGTTCCTGTTATTGTTGGAATTGTGCTTGGATGCACAGGCGTTGTGGGAATGCTTGCGGGGGCAACGGCATCCGGATTTCTTATGGCTGTATTTATGTCGAACTCAGGCGGAGCATGGGATAATGCCAAGAAATATATCGAAGGTGGAGCTTATGGAGGAAAAGGCTCGGAAAATCACAAAGCGGCAGTAGTCGGCGATACTGTGGGCGACCCATTTAAAGATACTGCAGGGCCATCAATCAATATTCTTATAAAGCTTCTTTCAATGGTGTCAATTGTGTTTGCGGCAATTGTGGTGCATTTTTCAATATTATAAGCAAAAAAGGGACTGTAAATTTTATTTACAGTCCCTTTTATTGGGAATAGAAAAAATGTTTCAGAACGGACAAACTGAGCTTAGAAAGCCTATATTAGGCTTTCTAAGGTTACCCGAAGCGACGTCAAAACAAAGCAGACGATGCTTCGTTTTGCTTAAAAGCAAAACTTAAGCACTATGCTTTATTTTTCCTTCTCCCCCAAAAGCATTGTCTGCTTTTCGGGGTCCCCGAAAGTCGCAAGACTTTAAGGGGGAAAGGAGCAAACGAGCGGCAAGTTTAAGTTTTATTAAAACTTAAACCTTAGCGAGCCTTGCGACGCGCGAGAGGCGAAGTTTGTTCGT
>JAFVPB010000048.1 GCA_017505525.1 Clostridia bacterium | reverse complement strand
GTATAGTTAAAGGCTTCGCCATTCTTTTCAAAACGGACTCCGAAAGATACCAGATCTTCAATAACACCCTGAGAGGAGCGAATCATAATATCTACTGATTCGGGATTATTCTCATAATGACCTGCTTTCATCGTATCCTCAAAAAAAGCTTTATAGTCATCTTCATCTCTCAGCACACAAATACCGCCTTGTGCAAGATAGGAATCACTTTTCCTTGCAATGTTTTTTGTTACCATTAAAATGTTTCTGTTTTCGGGGAAGTTCAGTGCACAATAAAGTCCTGCAACACCACATCCCACAATCAATATATCTGTATTCATTACTTTGCACACTCCAACATTCTGTTAAGCGGAACAAGAGCAGCCAGCCTTGTCGCTTCGTCTATTTCTACAACCTTGTCTTCTTTTTCAAGAACTGAAAGTATGTTTTCAAGAGTATTTAGTTTCATATCCTTGCAGCAAGGTGTGGGCGAAACAAAATAAAATTTCTTATCAGGGTTATCGTTTATTAGTTTGTATTTCACACCGTCTTCGGTGCAGATTATAAGCTCTCTCCTGTTCGACTTTTTTGCATAATCAATAATGTCTGCTGTACTGCCTATGTAGTCGGATAATTTTAGAACATCAGGTTCACACTCCGGATGAGTCAGAATCTTTGCATCGGGATGTTCTTCCTTTATCGTCTGAAGCTGTTCTTTGGTAATTGCAGCATGTATCGGACAATATCCGTCATTTATAATAATATTCTTTTCCGGAACCTGCTCTGCTACAAATCTGCCAAGGTTACGGTCAGGAATAAAGAATATATTTTTATTTGGTAATGCCTTTACTATCTTTACCGCATTGGATGATGTTACGCATACATCACTTTGGCATTTCAGTTCTGCTGTTGAATTGATATAGCATACAACTGCAAGGTCACTGAACTTATTTCTCATTTCATCTATGATACCGGGCTTAACCATATGTGCCATAGGACAATCTGCAGTTAAATCAGGCATCAGCACCTTTTTATCCGGATTTAATATCTTTGCACTTTCACCCATAAAAGAAACGCCGCAGAAAACAATTATATCGCCAGAAGTTTTCTTGGCAACCTTTGCAAGATAAAACGAATCGCCCACATAATCGGCTACTCTTTGCGCATCTTCCGGTGCATAGTAATGTGCAAGTATTACTGCGTTCTTTTCTGATTTTAACTTCTCTATTTGTTTTTCCATCGTAAAAATTCACCTCATAAGCTGCATAAAACATTACTACATATATTAACACATAACTTTACATCTGTCAACTTATCTGTAAACTTTTGTATGTTTCTTTACATTTAATTTTGTTATCATAATCTTTACAATTCGATTATAAGCAAAGAAAAAGCCCGGAAAATCCGAGCTTCTTCAAATTTTTTCCTTTGTCTATTTGTTTTTTTCGTAAATCAACATTAGTCCCTTAAGCAGTAAATCCTCATCAATAATGATCTTATTTTTACACAAAGGAACAATCACCTCTGCAAGGCCTCCGGTTGCCACAACGGTACAATCATCACCTAACTCTTCACGGAACCGGTCAATAATACCGTCTATCGCGCCTGCATTGCCATAGATAATACCGCTTTTTATACAGTCAATTGTATTACTTCCTATAACTTTTTTTGGTCTTTCCAATGCAATTTTAGAAAGCTGCGATGTACGATCTATCAATGCATCGTGAGACACAGCAACACCGGGCATTATAGCACCGCCCAAAAACTGCTTATCACGATTAATTGCCGTAATAGTTGTTGCAGTACCCATATCAATAATAATCTGCGGCACGCTATACTCAGCAACGCTTGCAACTGCATCAACCACTAAATCACTGCCAAGTTGTGCAGGATTATCAATAACAATACTGATTCCTGTCTTTAGTCCAGGTCCAACAACCATGACGGATATTTGACAAAGTTTTTCTATAGCTTCCTTTACAACACTTGTAGCAGAGGGAACAACCGATGAGATAATTGCACCGTCAATTTCTCCCAAGTCAATACCATACATTTCAAATGCTGTTTTAAAGATTGCAGCATACTCCAGCTTTGTTGCAGTATGCCGTGTAGAAAGCCTTTCACGGAAAAGAATTTTTCCGTCCTTGATACAACCTGTAACTATATTTGTATTCCCAATATCTATAACTAAAATCATTTATTATTAACCACCTTAATAATACGTACGATAGCAGGTGCCAAAATTATAATAACCGCCATTTCAATAAGGAAGTTACCACCTACTAAGCCTAATATCATATATTTACCTACATTTGTGCCGCCTGCCCATTCAGTAACAGTTTTCATAAAGAATGCAACACATCCCAAAAGAAATACACCTGTATTTACAACCGGGCACGCAATTGCAGAAATAATTCCCGCCAAATAAGTCTTTGAGGTGAATTTTTCAACAATCTGATACACAAGTCCTGCCACAAATCCACAGGCTGTTCCTTTTGCAAGAACTGTAATAACAGTTCCTGGAACACTAACCATCATGAATGGAGCTGCATCTCCGGTTGCAAGAACCGTAATGCCAAATACCATTCCGAGCCATGCACCCATTCCCTTTCCGCAGGTTATAGCTCCGATAACTATCGGAATTAACGCCAGCGTTATCGAGAATGTGCCTGTCCTGATTGCCATACTTACGTACTGCAATGCAATCACCAGTGCTGTCAACAATGCACCTGTCACCATGGTCCTTGTTGACATTTTCTTTGATTCTACCATATTAAATTCCTCCTTGTTATTATTCCCAGATACGGGATACAATACAATTACTTATCCATTATAACACTTTTTTCTTCTTTTGTACATATGTTTACATAAAAAAACAGTGCTGTATTTTTCATACTGCACTGTTAAAAATTATACTATTATTCATCAATAAGATTTCTTTTTTTAACGTTTTTCTCTATCAGCTCACTTATATACTCCCAAATATCTTTAGAACCGAGCTGAGAACTTTTTTGGCGATTTTCAACCTGAGATTTTTTTATCTTATGTACCTTCCAGTCTTCTCCGTTATTGGAGTCATTAAGTAAAATCGGTTGAAAATTATCCATTACACGAGCAAATTTTGCTTCCGGCGATTCACATGCTTCAAACTCTTCAAACAGTCCTTTAAGCTCTTGTTTTTGTTCTTCAGGAAGTAATCCGAAGATACGTTCTGCAGCCTTTTCTTCCCTTTCCTTCTGTGTCTCAAGATTTTTGGTATCATAGGCATAAGTATCCCCTGCATCTATCTCCACAATATCATGAATAAGAGCCATCATCATTGCTTTGGCTACATCAAACTCCTCATTTGCATACTCTTTTAAGAGATATATCATTATCGCCATGTGCCAGGCGTGTTCTGCATCATTCTCCTGCCTTTTATATCCCAGAAGATGAGTCTGACGGTATATCTCTTTTTCTTTATCTATCTCAAGAATAAAATCAAGTTGTTTTTTGAAACGTTCCATATCCACGTTAAATGCACTTCCTCTCATATGATTATTATATCATATTTCTTCTGCAAAGTATAGTTTTTAAAATAATTTAGTTAAATATGAAACTATATTATATATGATTGGTGCACATACAATAGCAGGCAAAAAATCTGCAACCTTGATTTTCGTAATACCCATCAGATTTGTACCTATCATAATAATCAGAATAGAACCTACGCAGGTCATTTCATTGATTGCACCGGTACTCATAAAGGGTGCAAGAAGTCCTGCAAGAAGAACAAGTCCTCCCTGAATAACAAATGAGAGTTGCAATGGCGAGATCACGGACACCATTCCCGAAGATCACACGTTATCTGAATTCATCCACATCTTTTTCTGTTGCTGTACTCAGACTTGCAAACTGAGTCTGGACAGATAGATAGTCATGCTTGTCCACCACACGGTCCCGCTCAGGATCAACAGAAGAGAGGAACGAATTATATATTACCAGAGCAGCAATTTTAACATTGATAGATTCATACTTCAAATTACGGATATTCTTCAGGTATGAAATGAACTCAAGCACGTTCTGCCGATAGAGTTTTGTAAATTCCTCACCGAAAGACTCAAGATACCATTTATGATATTGCCGGTCTGCAATCAAATATGTATCTGCTGTGTTCGGTGAAACATTTTCATCTTTCAGATGTTTTTCAAACTCGTTCATAAAAAAGACCTCCTAAAATTATGTAACACTCTCATATTATATTACACGATTTAGAAGGTCAAAGTGCAACATAACTTACATTATATAACACGTTTTTTTACTCGTAACACGTATTTTTTACTCGGAAAATACAGTTAGATCTTATATCAAAACAATCTAAAATTTCTGTATTCCTTTTCTTTTATGTTCACTCACTTTATGCAATCTTTCAATAATTGCAGATTTATCTTTATCAATAGGCTCTTCTGAAATATAAGCATCCAATTCCGCGTAGGTTACTCCCATTTCGCTTTCGTCAGTCTGACCGTCAAACAAGGCCGCTGACGGAGCTTTTTTTATTATAAATTCAGGAGCATGGAGATAACGTAGAAATTCATATATTTCGGTTACGGTCAAATCTGCAATAGGATTG
>JAFVPB010000026.1 GCA_017505525.1 Clostridia bacterium | reverse complement strand
ATTTGTCTTATTATTTTGTGCTATTTTAAAATCAAGTATTTTATTTTTATGGAAAGTAATAAATTCAATCTATAGGCTATTGAAAAACATAATAAAGAGAAATAATTAAAAAATCTCTTGCAAATTTGCAAGAGATTTTTTAATGGACCAATTGGGGACGTACATTTTTTGGTACTATTTTTTGACAACTAAATAGACGTATGGTATACTTGGCTATAGAGGTGATAGAATGTGAATTTTGGGCGGAATTTTGGGGACGTGCCTGTTTTTACACATACGACGGGTATAACCGATTAACAGAACAGCCATTTGGGGACGTACATTTTTTAGTATCATTTTATTAACGAGAACAAGCAACACAGAGAACCGTCCCCTGTGTTATATACAAGACCTAATGGAACGTATGCGAAAGCTGCAAGTTGGGATACAACGGAAAATTCATTGCGAAAAGAACATGGTTACGGGAGGAGAGTCAAGTATTAATCGTGAAAAGAATAATTCTTTTATGTGTGTGTGTTATAATCTTATTAACTGGCTGTAAACAAGAAACTGAAAATATGCAATCGGTAAAAATTCTAATCTCAGGAGGTCCTGGAAAAAATTCATGTATTATAGAAGTTTTTTCCGATGGTTCAATTGAAACAACAACAGGAGATTTAGCCTCGGGCATCTTGGAAGGTTCACTTAATAGTGATGAATATTTTAACGAAGATTGTAAAAGAAAATCTAAAAATTTATCAAAATCGAATCGAGAAACAATAGATAATATGATTACCTTAGTCAAAAAGAATTGTACTCCTGTGGATAATGACGCTTTAAGCATTTGTGATGCTATAATTGTCTATGCCATAGTTGATAACGTAGAATATTGTTGTTTGTACGAAAATACTTATGACTCATATCTTGAAGCCAATGAGGACTTAAGGAAACTATCTCATAAATTAGTTGATGTATCTCCTATTAAATTAAAACCATTTTAAATAGGGCCTCAGAGACAAGGGGACGGTTCTCCTGCCTTGAAAGAGCCAATGAGCCAATTGGGGACGTACATTTTTTGGTATCATTTTATTAACGAGAACAAGTAACACAGAGAACCGTCCCCTGTGTTATATATTTCGTATGACATTATAGGTCGATTTGGGTAATAAATGAAAGGGGTTTTTTTGTGAGAAAAACTATAATGACAATTTTATTATGTTGCATATTTGTTATTACCGCTTATGCTGGTGATACAGATACTATAACATCGAATGCGGATTTGTTTCTTAATTCTCATTTGTCTGCAAATGAAAAACGAAAATACACCTACACACAGGAAAGTATTGCAATGTTAGAAAAGTATAACATTGCTAAAAACATCACCGAAAAATGGTCTGAAACCGATACTATTTTACGCCGTGATCTATTGGATATTCTTCATAATATAAAATCTCGCAATCACGCGCTGTATGATTATAATTCTTTCAAGAATGCAGAAGAAGTTAATGCGAATATTGATGTGCTTATTGGCCCTAAAGAAATTTACGAAAATGATTTGCCATTAAAAAGAAGTGTGTTAATATGCGAATTTGGCACGTATGAAGAGTTTAATTTTGCAGACATTGAAGAATCAAGCCCCGATTATATATATGCTTATATATGGTACAGAGATAATTTGCTTTTGGGAAGAAGATATGGTAATAAGCTATATGCAGAACTTGATTCAGAGGTAACTTATTCAGAAGCGATAACACTTATATGCAGGTTATTAATACATCCTCTTTACGAAGAGGAAATTATAAAAGAGACTATGCGGCAACGTTATCTTAATGACGGTTATGAAATGTTTCATTATGCAGAAGAAATAACCCTGATAAACAGTTTGAATCCTATAGATGCATGTTGTCCCCAAATTAGCATTGAGCAGTTAAATGATAAAATACCGGCATACGAAGCAATGAATTTGATTGCCAGAGCATTATTTCTTCCTGCTGTTTGCGGTGGAGATTATGTTGAAATCGAGAACTTTAGATACATAATGAATTTAACTATTCCTGCGCCAGAGGTTGATTGACGATAGGAGCCATTTGACAAAAGAAGCCAATTGAGAAGAGCCAATTGGGGACGTCCCCAAACGGCTTTAATTTGAAACCTATTGGTAAGTCTAGTGTAGTAGCTTCTATTAAATTTTAAATTTAGGAGGATGGTTTATTATGTTGAAAATTGTTAATGGATTATTAAACGCTCTTCTGGTTGCTGGAATTGCTTTCTCATCTGGCTGTAGTAGTGGGAGAGAAAATAAAAATGTTGATTTTATGAGTTCTGCAATACAAGTGAATAGTAATGAAGAAGATTATATTGGTTTAACTGAAAAAGAAGCAAAAGAAATTGGAATTTCTGTGGGAATGAAAAACAAAGAATTATTGTCTTCTGTTTCAGATGTTGATGAACCTGCAATATTAGTAAATGGAATTGCTATTACAAACAGAACAATATGCTATCAAAAAGCGATGCAACTTTATCCGGGCATTGGAACGTTAAAAGATAATATTGTTTCTATTGTAAGAACAAAAGTGGTTCAATCCGAAGCAATCAAAAAAAATATAGAGCCTTCGCAAAAAGATATTGATGCCTATTTGCAAGAAGAACTGAAAACTTTTAAAGAAGGAACAACCTTCGGTTTGGATTTTGAAGTTGGATACATAGAGGGAATGGGAATAACAATAGAGGAATATATAGAAAGTCGTAAACAAATGATATATGATATGTATCAACGAAATCAGTTTTGGGCTTCTGTTCAGCCAATTGAGAAGAATAAGGAGGAATATATTGATGATTTGGTTAAGAAAGCAGAGATTGAAATTTTAGATCCTGAAATAAAACAACTTTTTCAATAGCAAATTTTCAGAATTTAGAATTTTGGGGAGAATTTTGGGGACGTGCCTGTTTTTACACATACGACGGGTATAACCGATTAACAGCAGCCAAGAATTTTGGGGACGTGCCTGATTTTGCACGTTTTAGTAAGATAAAAGCAAAAAAATGTGTAAAAAGAGGCACGTCCCTAATTGCAAAAATGGGTGTTAAAGGTGTTGCCCGGAAGGAGTTTGGTGATTATATTGAGAGCCTTAAAAAAATATCTGGAAAATCTAACAATACGAACTTTTCGTGGAAAGAACTTATTGAAATTGCAAAAGAATTTTTGGGAGAATGAAGCCTTTTCATCTGTGCAATATACGCTTCAAATAAAATGCAAGAATTTAGAGGTTAATACTGTAAGTGAAACATTAAATTTAAATTCTCCTGTTATTATAAAAAAAGGAGAAATAATCAGTAAAGCTCTCGGAACTTGTGAGGAAGATATTTATATGTACGAGAAAAAATTTAGCCAATTTTCGATTGAAGACTTTGAAAACTTTTTGGATGAAATTGTAGGACATAGTGAAATCTTAAAGAAATATTCCACGAAGGATGAAGTGAAGATAAGAATTTTCATTCAATCATCGCAGGCTCAGATTTTTTTTGAATTTTATGAAAAACAAATCAACCTTCTTAATAAACTTTCCTTGCCTATAGAATTTTCTATTTTGTCTTGGGGAGAGGTATAAAAGCCAATTGGGGACGTACATTTTTTGGTATCATTTTATTAGCGAGAACACGTAAAACAGAGAACCGTCCCCTGTGTTATTTTCAAAATCCAGGTGCTTATTTTCTTTTTTCTCATATGACTGGTATTGGAAATCAATGCGATGTTGTAGCGTCTTCTATTATGGATGCTGGTGGAATGGGTTGTGAAGTAAAATGGAGACCTAAAACATCGTTTAAGTATGCGATAAAAGCTTTAAAGTTAGAAGAAAGGGAATTTGAATAATGAAAAAGATGTTGCTTTGGGGTATTCCAACCTTGTTAATTATTTTTTTTCTTACACTTGAACGGCTTTTTGATGTATATATTGCAGATATCCTATTTTTGATTTTCTTTATTTTTACGCTATTCTTTACTCCATGTTATTACTTTTTTTTGATTTATCAGGCACGACATAGCAAAATTAAGTTTGTGAAATCACTTTTATATTCAATATCATTTATTCTTTTCAATGCCATCTTTATATGTCCAGAATCAATACAAGTATATTTAGGGTTGAGGGAATGGAAAGTACATGATATAGATATGCTTCCGCTTTTTGCAATACTCCCTATATCGGTAATGATAATTGTATATGGGTTGATAATCATAATACGAAAAATCAGAGCCATTATCAATAGGACAAATGGGTATAAATGTAAATAGGGAACACAAGGGGACGCGCCATCTGGGGACGTACATTTTTTGGCATCATTTTATTAGCGAGAACACGTAAAACAGAGAGTCGTCCCCTGTGTTATAGTAATAACACGCCGACAATACTATTATTCGTATAGATTTGTCTTATTATTTTGTGCTATTTTAAAATCAAGTATTTTATTTTTATGGAAAGTAATAAATTCAATCTATAGGCTATTGAAAAACATAATAAAGAGAAATAAT
>JAFVPB010000015.1 GCA_017505525.1 Clostridia bacterium | reverse complement strand
TTGCGACTTTCGGGGTCCCCGAAAAGCAGACTATGCTTTTTGGGGAGAAGGAAAAATAAAGCATAGTGCGAATGTTTTGCTTTTTAGCAAAACGAAGCATCGTCTGCTTTGTTTTGACGTTGTACGCCTTCGGGTAACCCACGGCAAGCCGTGGCTCAGTTTGTTCGTTCTGAACATTTTCTCCGATTCCCTAAATAAAAGGAGATGTTTAAAAACAAAAAGTTTTTAAACATCTCCTATTTTAAAAGTGAGGGTAAATATTATGCTGTACACTTTAAATAACGGAATGCAGCTTGTTTATGAATATATGCCCAATGTGAAAAGCGTGAGCGTTGGAATATGGGTGCGCGCGGGCAGTATGTATGAAAAGAAAAGCGAAAGTGGTATAAGCCATTTTATAGAGCATATGCTTTTTAAAGGAACGCAAAAAAGAAGCGCAAAAAGAATTGCCGAGGAAATCGATTCTGTCGGCGGGCAGATAAATGCCTATACGGCAAGGGAATGCACGTGCTATTATTCAAGAACACTTGGCGAAAGTCTGGAGCTTTTGATTGATATTTTAAGCGATATGTATTACAATTCGCTTTTTAGTGAAAGCGACATTAATCTTGAACGCAAGGTGATTATTGAAGAGATTAATATGTATGAGGATTCGCCCGAGGATTTAGTGCTCGACCGCCTTGAAGAGAATATGTGGAAAGATAATCCTTTGGGATTCAGCATTTCTGGAACAAGAGAATCGGTTTTTGGAATAACAAGGGAAAATATAATTGACTATTATAAAAGAAGATACACCCCTGAAAACACAGTTATATCTGTTGCGGGATGCTTCGATGAAAAAGAGCTGATTTCTCTTTGCGAAAAGTATTTCGGTGAGGGACAAAAAGGCGAGGATTTTGTATGTAATGCGCCTGTGTTCAACAGCGGAAAATGGGAAATACAAAAGGATATAGAGCAAACGCATATTGCGATAGGTTATGAAGCGTACGACCTTTCAAGCGATAAAATATATGCTCTTTCGGTGATGAATAATATTTTCGGGGGCAGTATGTCGAGCAGGCTTTTCCAGTCGGTGCGTGAAAACCACGGACTATGCTATAGTATATATTCCTATACGGGCGTTTTCCCAACTGCGGGAATGCTTGGGATTTATACGGGCGTAAGCCCCGAAGAGGCAGAAAAAACGCTTGAAATGATAGATGAGGAAACAAATCTTCTGCTTAAAAACGGCGTGCGGGATGAGGAACTTAAAAGAGTTTGTAATCAGATGAAATGCTCGGTGCTGATGGCGAGAGAAAGCGTTAGCGCCCGAATGTCGGAAAATGGAAAGAGTCAGCTTTTGCTTGGCAGAATAAGAACAGACGATGAAATTACAAAAATTATTGATTCTCTTAAAAAAGATGATATAATGAAAGTAGCAGAAGATGTTTTCAATTCTGATAAAAAGGCAGTGTATATCATAAGGGGGGACTGAAATGATAGATATGACGGTTAAGGAAGCGCTTTTAGCGTGCGACGGAGAATTTTACGGTGATGAAAGCGTTCTTTCTAAAAATATATCAGGCGCAGTTATCGATAGCAGAAAAGCCTGTGATGGCAGCCTTTTTATAGCTATAAAAGGAACAAAAACAGATGGATACGATTATATTCCGGCTGCTTGTGAAAAAGGTGCCGTTTGCGCGGTTACGCAAAGACCATACGAGGGCTATCCCTGCATTGTAACAGACGATGTTTGCGCTGCACTTGGCAGTATTGCAAGGGCATACAGGCAGAAACTGAATATTACAGTTGTGGGAATAACAGGAAGTGTGGGCAAAACTACTACAAAAGAGCTGGTTGCTTCCGTTCTCAGCCAGAAATACATTGTAACGAAAACAGAGGGGAACTTTAATAATGACCTGGGACTTCCTCTTACAATTCTTTCTATTCAGCCCGACACGGAAATTGCCGTTGTTGAAATGGGAATGAATCATTTCGATGAAATGCGCTATCTTTCATCGATTGCAAGACCTACGATGTGTATTATGACGAATATTGGTGTATCACATATTGAAAATCTTGGCTCGAGGGAGAATATATACAAAGCAAAGAGCGAAATTTTCGAGCATATGCCCCCTGCTGCAAGATGCGTTTTAAACGGAGATGACGACCTTTTACGCCAAAGCAACCGCTATAATAAATGCTTTTACGGATTTGATGAAGATAACGATGTTTATATAGAAAGCTTTCAGGAAAAAGGGTTCGACGGAACAAGTTTTTCCGTTTCGCTTTTTGGAGAGCATTTCGATTGCCACATAGGTATTCCCGGCAAGCATATGCTTTATGCTTCGATGGCTGCGCTTGCGGCAGGAAGCTGGCTCGGTCTTACACACGATCAGCTTGTGGAGGGAATAGCCTCGGCAAAGGCAATAAGTGGAAGAGTAAATGTTATTAAAACAGATAAATACACAGTTATTGACGATTGCTACAATGCGGCACCGTCTTCGGTGGAATCGGGGATTGACATTCTTACAAAGTGCGAAGGAAAAAGAAAGGTTTGCATTCTGGGAGATATGTTTGAGCTTGGGAGCGAGGGACCTATGCTTCACAAACACGTTGGCGAGCATGCGGCAAAATGCAGAATAGGGCTTTTAATTGCAATAGGCGAGCTTTCAAAAAACACATACAATGGTATGGTTCAAAACGGCGGAAAAGCGCTTTACTATGCCACAAAAGAGGAGTTTTTAAAGGACAAGGAAAACGTGATTGAAGACGGAGATGTTGTTCTTATAAAGGCTTCCCACGGCATGGAATTTGGTAAGATAGTGGAGGAATTTTAATGGACAGACGCGATAAACACAATTATTATCTTGATATAGCACAAACAGTTCTTGAAAGAGGAACGTGCTTAAGGCGTAATTACGGTTCGATAATAGTGAAAAACGACGAAATCATTTCAACGGGCTACACAGGTGCGCCACGCGGAAGAAAGAATTGTATGGACCTTGGAGAGTGCAGGAGAGCAAAGCTTAATGTTCCAAGGGGCGAGCGTTATGAAATCTGCCGCAGTGTACATAGTGAAGCAAATGCTATTATAAGTGCACCGCGCCGTGATATGATAGGTGCAACGCTGTATCTTGTGGGCAGAGATGCTACAAGTGGCGAGCTTGTGCACGATGCCACAAGCTGTGCGATGTGTAAACGCCTTATTATAAATGCGGGCATTGAAAATGTGATTGTACGCAACACTAACGACGAATATACAGTTATCAATGTGGAGAAAGACTGGATAGAAAATGACGATAGCTTAGGAGATAAGTTCGGATATTAAAAAAGGGGATGTTTAAATTTCCCAGAACGCAAAAGGAGGTATAAAAACCGAGTTTTTATACCTCCTTTT
This sequence comes from Clostridia bacterium, assembly GCA_017505525.1. Classification (GTDB taxonomy): domain Bacteria; phylum Bacillota; class Clostridia; order UMGS1883; family UMGS1883; genus UMGS1883. The sequence continues at coordinate 124,711 of JAFVPB010000015.1, read as the reverse complement.
TATTTAATATTGTAGGGCAGGGGCTTGCCTCTGCCGAAAAAAACGGCGTGCCGAGTCGGCACGCCCTACGGCAATAGACGTTAATATAAAAACGGGAGGGCACAGAGACCCTCCCCTACAAATTTTATATTCTGGACGTTTTTACCATCCCGCATTATTTAAGAGCAGCAAGGCTTTCAAGTACCTTTTCATACATTTCCTTGTACTTAACGCCCTTTTCCTTTTCTTCCTCTATAAGCTTAGCGGGTGCTTTTGCCACGAAGCCCTGATTTGAAAGCTTCTTTTCAACGCGCTCGATTTCAGCTTCAAGGCGTGCCTTTTCTTTGTTAAGGCGCTCCTTTTCTTTTTCTGTATCAATAAGCTCTTCCATGGGCATAAATATCTTTGCACCATCTACAATTACGTTTACAGAGCCTTCAGGAACGTTTTCTTCGTTATCTGTTACCACAACGTCTTTCGCGCCTGCAAGCTTTTCATAGAAGAGAATACCGCTTTCAAAAAGCTCTTTATCCTTTGTAACGATAATCATACTTGCTCTTCTTGACGGGGGAACATTCATTTCTGTGCGGATATTACGAACGCTTCTTATAGCATCGCAGATAACTGCCATTTTCTTTTCTTCTCCGGGGAATGAAAGCTCCTCGGAATAAACGGGCCACTGTGATGTCATAATAGTTTCTTCGTTAGTTGGAAGTGCACAGAAAATTTCTTCTGTGATAAACGGCATAAACGGATGTAAAAGCTTAAGAATGCCTGAAAGTACATAGCAAAGTGTACGCTCGGCATCAAGCTTGCTTTCTGTGTTTTCACCGTAGAGGCGAGGCTTAACAAGCTCGATATACCAATCGCAGAATTCATCCCAGATGAAATCATAGAGGTTAGAAAGAGCAACGCCAAGCTCGAAATTATCAAGGTTTTCTGTTACGGATTTAACAACACTGTTGTAGCGTGAAATAATCCATTTATCTTCGATTGCGGGGTTTTTCGGTAAGGTGCATTCTTCGATTTCAAGATTCATAAGAACAAATCTTGCCGCGTTCCATATCTTGTTTGCAAAGTTGCGGCTTGATTCAACTCTTTCCCAATAGAAACGCATATCGTTACCCGGAGAGTTTCCTGTTGCAAGAGTGAATCTAAGCGCATCGGCACCGTATTTATCAATAACCTCAAGCGGGTCGATACCATTACCGAGCGACTTGCTCATTTTTCTTCCCTGACTGTCGCGCACTATACCATGGATAAACACGTGCTTAAACGGAGGCTTTTTCATATGCTCGCATCCGCTGAATATCATACGTGCAACCCAGAAGAATATAATATCGTATCCTGTAACAAGTGTGCTTGTGGGATAGTAGTAGTTAAGCTCGGGAGTATTGTCGGGCCAGCCGAGTGTGGAGAATGGCCAGAGTGCAGAAGAGAACCATGTGTCAAGCACGTCTTCTTCCTGACGCATTTTCTGACCGCACTTCGGGCAAACATCAACATCGGTTTTGCTTACAACCATTTCACCGCACGCATCACAGTAGAATGCGGGAATTCTGTGGCCCCACCAAAGCTGACGGGAAATACACCAATCGTGAACATTTTCCATCCAGTTGAGGTATGTTTTTGTGAATCTTTCGGGAACAAATTCAACCTCTTTATCGCGTACAACGCGTATAGCTTCTTCGGCAAGAGGCTTCATCTTAACAAACCACTGATCGCTTGTAAGCGGCTCAACAGTTGTTCCGCAACGGTAGCAATTACCAACATTATGTGTGTAATCACGAACTTTTATAAGTGCACCGCATTCTTCAAGGTCGGCTACTATTGCTTTTCTTGCTTCATAGCGGTCCATTCCCTGGTACTTTCCACCCTTTTCGTTGATGGAAGCATCGGGATTCATAACGTTTATAACGGGAAGATTGTGGCGAAGTCCAACCTCGAAGTCGTTAGGGTCGTGAGCAGGGGTGATTTTAACTGCACCTGTTCCGAAATCCTTTTCAACGTATTCATCGGCAATAATGGGGATTTCTCTTCCAACGAGGGGAAGAATACACATTTTGCCAACAAGGTCGGCATATCTTTCGTCTTCAGGATGAACGGCAATTGCAGTATCGCCAAGAAGTGTTTCAGGGCGTGTTGTTGCAATTTCGATATAGCCATCGGCATCCTTTATTTTATACTGAATGTGCCAGAAATTACCGGGAGTTTCAGCATACTCAACCTCTGCATCTGAAAGTGCAGTTGCGCAGCTTGGGCACCAGTTGATGATTTTATTGCCTCTGTAGATAAGACCTTTTTCATAAAGGTTAACAAACACTTCACGCACTGCCTTCGAGCAACCCTCGTCCATAGTGAAGCGTTCTCTTTCCCAGTCGCACGAGCAACCAAGCTTTTTAAGCTGATTGATAATACGGCTTCCGAATTTGTTTTTCCAGTCCCACACACGCTCGAGGAATTTTTCGCGCCCAAGGTCGTAACGTGTAAGATTTTCGTTCACACGTAAATCTTCTTCAACCTTAATCTGTGTTGCAATTCCTGCGTGGTCTGTTCCGGGAACCCAAAGAGCGCTGTAGCCCTGCATTCTTTTATATCTGATTAAAATATCCTGCAGAGTTTCGTCGAGCGCATGGCCCATATGGAGCTGACCTGTTACGTTTGGAGGAGGAATAACAATTGTGTAAGGCTCCTTCTCAGGGTCGGGCGTTGCGTGAAAATAGTTGTTATCTATCCATTTTTGATAGAGCTTGTCTTCTATTTCCGCGGGATTATATGTTTTATCGATGTTTTTCAAACATATCATTCCTTTCAAAAATTTTTAACCATACATAAATGTATAATATCATAAAATTGGCTGTGTGTCTATATTTTTCTGAATAAAAAACAAAAACTCGTACATAATACAGACAAACACTGTAAATTGGAGTGATATTATGAAGCATAAGCATTTATATGTAGTGTTTGCAATGATACTTGTTTTCTCTGCGGCGTATTTAACGGTTGATGCCGTTTCAAAAAACGGGTCGCGCGGGGAAGAAGTGAAAAAAATTCAGACAAAGCTAAAAAACTGGGGATACTATAATGGCAGTATTGACGGTATTTACGGATGGCAGACGGAAAGTGCAGTTAAAAGCTTTCAAAAGAAAAACGGCCTTACTGTGGATGGTGTGGCAGGAACGAAAACCCTTAATGCCATGGGTATTTTCACGAGTACAAATAATAATGAAAGCTCGCCAAATCAGGCGAGCATAGATTTGCTTGCAAGAGTGATTAATGGTGAGGCGCGCGGAGAGCCTTACGAGGGACAGGTTGCAGTTGGCGCTGTGGTATTAAACAGGGTTGACCACCCTTCGTTTCCAAACAGCATTTCGGGTGTTGTTTACCAGAAAGGCGCATTTACCGCCGTTGACGACGGGCAGATTAATGCACAGATGTATGCAAGCAGCCATCGCGCGGCACGCGATGCTCTGAATGGATGGGATCCTACGGGCGGTGCGATATATTATTACAACCCACGAACTGCAACTAATCAGTGGATAAGAACGCGCGAGATTATATGTACTATAGGAAAGCACGTTTTTTGTAACTGACAGGGAATGTTAAAAATGCCCAGACCGCAAAAAGGTATGTGCTATATTATTAAAAATAAAAAATTGCGAAATAAAAGTAGTTTTGTACTGTAGGGTGAAAAATCTCATTTCATTCAATTTTTCCTTATTTTAAGCCTTTTTGCTATGAACAAACTTCGCCTCTCGCTGTATCCACATACAGCTTCGGGTAACCCACGGCAAGCCGTGGCTCAGTTTGTCCGTTCTGAACATTTTTTCCTATTCCCTATAAAAAGAGGAGGTTAAAACACAGTTTTTAACCTCCTCTTCAATTGTTAATAAAATCACGAGCAAATTCACACATTCATTCCGCATTTTATCCATCCGCTTTTGTTCCAAGGATGCTCCATACCGATATTGATGCCAAAATGATGCCAAAGCCAGCAAGGGCAATCGGTCCGGGAAGTTCTCGTGTAAATAAAAATACCCACACAGGATTAAAAAGCGGTTCGATTACGCTTATTATAGAGCAGGCAAGCGGAGTACATTTTCCCGAGGCAAGCGAAAATAATATGTAAGCAAGACCTATCTGGAATACGCCGAGCAGAAAAAGGTAGAAAAATGTGGGACCGCTTAGAGTGTTTTCGGTAAAGGGCAAAAAGCTTAACCCCGCCACAGATGACATAATATGCCCCGTTAGAATACCTGTGATTTTTTCGCTTCCGCCACTTCCGCCGCAAAAAATAAACATAAGGGCAAGAAAAAGCCCTGAAAAAACACCCAGTATATTTCCAAAAAGACCGCCGCCGTTCATATCCTCACAAAAAGAGAGAACAATTCCCAAAAGAACAAAAACAAGCGTGATAATATCTTTTCTTGATATTTTCATTTTAAAAAACAATACGGAAATTATAAGAATAAATATGGGGTTTGTGTATTGAAGAACAACTGCATTGGCTGCAGTTGTAAATTTATTTGCTCCGATAACACAAAAAAAGCTTCCGCTTAAAATTAAACCTGTTAAAAACGAGGTTTTATTAAAAACAAATTTCTTTTTTGTTATGAGCATATAAGCTAAAACTGTGAATGCGGCAAAAAGACTGCGAAACCCCGTGATGCACAAAGGATTCATATCTATTAACTTAATAAGTATGCCGGATGTGCTCCAGAGAATGCTGCAAAGCACCATCTCGAGCATACCAATGCTCTTCTGCGACATTTTGCGCCTCCTTAAAGCTTTTCGATAACCTTTTTGTATCCGCCGCCACCATAGTTAAGACAACGGTTTACGCGTGAAATAGTTGTTGTTGATGCACCTGTTTTAGCAACAACCTCGTTAAAGGTTGCACCACTCATTAAAAGCTTTGCAACTTCAAGGCGCTGTGCCATTGTTTCAAGCTCTTTAATTGTGCATATATCTTCAAAGAAGGACTCGCATATTTCTTTTGAATCAATCGAAAGAATAGCTTCATACAGGGAATTCAAATCAGAATGCTTTTCCATTTTGAAACACACTCCTTTACTTATCGTTCAGCTTTCGAAGGAAAGCTTTTGTTTTTTCGTGTTTTGGATTATCAAGCACATCGGCGGGAGTTCCGTCTTCAAGCACAACGCCATCTGCCATGAAAATAATCCTGTCAGAAACATTTCGTGCAAAATCTATTTCATGAGTTACTATAACCATGGTAACCTTTTTTTGTGCCAGATCACGTATAACGCGAAGAATTTCGCCCGTAAGCTCGGGGTCGAGCGCGCTTGTAGGCTCGTCGAAGAAAAGAACCTTTGGATTGAGCGCAAGAGCACGCGCTATACTAACTCTCTGCTGCTGACCGCCCGAAAGCTGGCAGGGGTAGTTATCCATTCTGTCGGCAAGGCCAACTCTTTCAAGCAGTGCTTTTGCATTGTTTTCAATTTCTTCTATAATAGCTTTTTTATTAGCTTTATAGTCGCTTCTTTCCTTTGCAAGAAGAAGTGGAGCAAGCGTTACATTTTCAAGTGCGGTATACTGCGGGAAAAGGTTGAACGACTGGAAAACAAGCCCGAAATTAAGCTGATTTTCCCTTACCTGTGCTGCGGTAAGCTTTTTAGCTGAAGAGCCATCATAAATGCAGTTTCCTTCAACATAAATTTTTCCGCAATCGGCTTCCTCCAAAAAGTTTATAGAGCGGAGAAGTGTTGTTTTACCGCTTCCCGAGGAGCCTATAATAGAGAGAACTTCTCCCTCTTCCATAGAAAAGCTGACGCCTTTTAAAACCTCTGTTTTGCCAAAGCTTTTGCGGAGGTCTTTAATTTCAAGAATTTTCATAAACACACCTCACCCCTTGTAATAGTCGAGCTTCTTTTCTATGTAGCCGAAAATAAGCGTAAGTATTCCGCAGAACGCAAGATAAAATACACCCGAGTAAAACAGTGGCCACAAAATATGCTCGCTGTTCATAAAGCGCTTTGCATTCCACGTGATTTCGTAAATCATAATAGTATTTGCAAGCGAGGTGTCCTTAACAAGAGTAAGAAATTCGTTGCTCATTGGAGGAATGATGCGCTTTACAACCTGCATAAGAATAATTTTAAAGAAAATCTGAGACTTTTTAAGACCGAGCACTGCCCCCGCCTCGTACTGTCCTTTGGGAATACCCTCTATTCCTCCACGGAAAATCTCTGAAAAATAGCAGGCATAGTTAAGGACAAAGGCTATCATAACGGCAACGAATGTGTCCATTCCGTCGATGCCCAAAAGTCCGGGGCCAAAGCCAAAAACAATAAGCTGAAGCATAAGGGGTGTTCCGCGGATAACCCAGATAAGAGTTTTAATAGGCCATTTTATAACCTTGATTTTACTCATAGAGCCAAAGGATATAATAAGACCAAGCGGAAGCGCCATTAAAAGTGTGAGCGCAAATATTTTAAATGTGGTTAAAAGTCCTTCTAAAAGACTTAGGGTAACAGTAATAAATATAGACATAATAAAATCCTTAAAAATTATTTGAAACGGGATGTTAAAAATGTCCAGACCGCAAAAAGGCGACCAATACACAAAATTAGGTGTGTGGAAAAATAATAAAAATTTATATTTCTGTAGAAAAATCTTACTTTGTTAGATTTTTCTTTTAAAATAAGCCTTTTTGCTATGAACAAACTTCGCCTTCGAAGTATACCAATACATCTTTGGCTCAGTTTGTCCATTCTGAATCATTTTTTCCTATCCCTTAATAAGGGGTGTAAAAAACTGAGTTTTTTACACCCCTGTTCATACGAAAATTTTTTAATTTCTTAAAATGCAAGATTAAGCTCGTACTTTTCAGCGAGAGCGGGGAGTGTACCATCAGCGTTAAGCTCATCAATGATTGCGTTAACCTTTTCTGTAAGCTCGTCTCCCTTTCTGAAGCCGATACCGTATTCTTCTGAAGTAAGTTCAAGTGAATATGTAAGAGCATCGTAGCTTGTGCCTTCTGCTGTCATTGATTTTGCCATTGTGATATCGATAACGCAAGCATCTGCCTGACCGCCCATTACTGCAAGAAGAGCATCTGTCTGTGCTGCTACAGGGTTGTAATTTTCATCAAGACCGTTATCCTTGATTGCAGCTTCGCCTGCGCTGCCTGCTTCTGCTGCAAACTTAAGACCCTTAAGGCTTTCTACATCAGCATACTTTTCAATAGCATCCTTTTTCATAACAACAACCTGTGCGTTTTTTACGTATGCCTTTGAAACGTCGCAGTTTTTCTTAACTTCGTCAGAAATTGTCATACCGTTCCAGATACAGTCGATCTTGTTTGAATCAAGTGTAACAAACTTTGTGTCCCAGTTGATTTCAACAAACTCAGGTGTAACGCCGAGCTTTGCGCAAACTGCTTCTGCAAATTCTGTGTCGAAGCCTGTAAGCTTTCCGTCTGCCATATAGTTCATAGGTTCATAAATTGTGTAACCGATAACTAATTTTTCTGCCTCAGTATTAGCGGCCTCTTTCTTTTCTCCGCAGGCAGTAAACATTGTTACTGCAAGCATAAGTACAAGTACAAGTGATAATATTTTTTTCATGGTTTTTTACTTCCTTTCATTCATTGTGATACCATATTACCACTCTACCACACTAAAGTCAAGAGTTTTTTTGAATTTTTATTTAAAGAATGTAATTTTTTTTAGGACAGGTCATATATTCTAATAAGGGGGGGGAGGATAAAAATGGCAATAAGTGATTTAAAAATCTATCTTCCCATACGTGCCCGTGAGGCAATAGAGTGTGCAAATGAAAATGAAATTCAGGAAATCCGTATTATGGCAGAGAGGAACTGCGCCCTTGTTATAAACGGAAAAACAGTTGATACAAATGTGTTTGTTTCCAAGAGTGAGCTTTCAAAAATCGTGGAAGCAATGTCGCGCGGGTCGCTATATGCCATGCAACACAGCCTTTCAAATGGTTTTTTCACTGTCAGGGGCGGGCATAGAGTGGGTGTTTGCGGCAGAGTAACTGCTGAGAACGGAAAAATAACTCATATGAGTGAAATTTCGTCGCTTTGTATTCGTGTATCGAAGGAAATAAAAGGTGCTTCAGATGTGATTATGCCACATATTGAAAACGGAGATAAAATCTACAACACCCTTTTGGTCTCACCTCCGGGGGCGGGAAAAACAACGGTGCTGAGGGATATAGCAAGAAACCTCGGCAACAGAAAAAAGGTGTGTGTGGTTGACGAACGCTCGGAAATTGCAGACTGCAGAGGCGGTGTGCCGGGAAACGATATAGGAAAGTTTACAACAGTGCTCGATGGTGCTCCAAAGGCAGAGGGAATGAGAATACTTCTTCGTACAATGGCTCCCGATGTAATTATAACCGATGAAACGGGAAGCGAAATGGAAGAAGAAGCAATAGAAGGCGTAATAAATTGCGGTGTTAAATTAATTACTACGGCACACGGCTACAGCGAAAGAGATGTGTTGAAGAAAAAGTATCTTGGTGCACTTATAGAAAATGGTGTGTTTGAAAGAATTGTTGTTTTAAGCAGCAGAAAGGGACCCGGGACGGTGGAAAAAATTATAAAGGACGGACAAGTGATAAGCTATGCTTAAATTAACAGGGTGCTTGATTGTGGTTATTTCGTTTGCTTTGTTGGGAGTCAGCAGGTACAATCTATTGTTGAAAAGGTGCAAAAAGCTTGAAGAAACACGGGCATTTACGCTTTTGCTTTCAGGAAAGCTGAGATGTATGTGTTTGCCGCTTTATGAGTGCTTTAGTGAAAGCGGAGGAATATTTAAGGACGCGGCACAATATATAGAAAAAGGACTTGCTCCAAAGGAAGCTTTGAAAAAGGCGGCTGAAGAATGCAGTGTACTTACGGAAAAAGACAAAAAAATGTTTTCAAGCTTTGCCGATGGATTTGATGCCGATTCTTGCGAGGGGCAGATAGCAAACACAGAGCTTTTTTATGAAAATATAGCATTAGGTATAGAGGATGCAAAAGAGGAACTTAAAACGAAAGGGAAACTCAGCATTGAGGGAAGTATTCTTATGGGAGCAGCGATTGTACTTTTGCTGGCTTAAGGAGAGGACTATGGAAGTAGATTTAATTTTTCAGATTGCAGGGATAGGAATAATAGTTGCCGTTTTAAACCTGCTTTTAACAAGAAGCGGACGTGAGGAGCAGGCTCTCATGCTTACTATCGCCGGGCTTGTAATAGTGATGCTGATGCTTGTTGAAAAAATAGCATCGCTTTTTGAAACTGTAAAGACGGTGTTTGGAATATGAATATTATATCGATTTGTGCTTTGGCAGTATGTATTAGTGTATTAATCCTAAGTGTTCGTCAGATAAAGCCAGATATGGCACACGTTCTGTCGATAGCGTCGGCAATCCTTTTGTTTTTGGCTGTTATCCCTTATATAAACGAGGCTATCAGTCAAATCAAAGAATTTTCCCATATAAATATAGGCAGCGCAAAATACCTTGAGCCGATAATAAAAATAACAGGAATTGCTTATATTACAAACATAAGCTCACAACTATGTGCCGATGCAGGCGAAACGGCACTTGCTTCAAGAGTGGAAATGGCAGGAAAGGTTGCAATATGTATGCTTACAATACCAATTGCAAGAGAAGCTTTTACAAAAATAACGGGAATTCTTCAATAATATGAATACATTCAGTCCATCAATAACCGAATCGGGAAACAATAAAATAAGCGAGCTTCTGGGAAATTTCAATTTTGATGATATTGTAAATGAAATTTGCGAGGGAAGATTTTCTTTTGAAACAGAGGGAATAATAAATAAGATAATTTCGCTTTTTTTAGGGGAATTACGGTCAAGCTTCAAGATGGTGGGAGTGCTTATATGCGTTGTGATGATAAGTGCTCTTGTAAATAATCTTCAAAGCTCGTTTGAAAAAGATGGTGCATCAAAAGCGGCACATTTTGCGTGCTATATTTATATTGCAACAATAGCCATAACGGCATTTCAAAGAGCAAGTGAGTATGTTTATGAAACTCTTACCGATATCACCGTTTTAATGCAGGGCGTGGTGCCGAGTATGGCGGTGCTTTGCGCAGGGAGCGGACAGGCGGCAATGGGAACAATGGCGCATCCTGTGATATTTTTTATTTGCAGTGCCGTTACTATGATTATAAAAAACGTGGTAACGCCTCTTGCTATTTTGAGAGCGGCAACAGCACTTTTATGTGGGATCAACCAAAATAGCGGATTAAATGAGTTTTCAGAGCTTTTCGGAAAAATTCATAAAACAATTTTAGCTCTTTCTATGACGCTTTTTGCGGGAGTTTTAGGCTTAAGCCGCTTTGCTGCATCTTCATTCGACTCGCTTGCCGCCCGAGGAATTAAATTTGCTGTGGCATCCACAGTGCCAGTTGTGGGAGGTTCGCTTTCAGAGGCTCTCAGCAGTGTGGCAGGCTCGGCACTTTTGTTGAAGAATGCAGTGGGGATAACGGGAATTATAATGCTTTTTGCAATGTTTGCCGTGCCTATGATAAAGCTTGCGGCGCTTTCTTTTCTGTATAAGATATCTTCGGCGATTGCTTCGCCAATAGCCGATAAAGATGTGATAACCACGCTTAAAAGAATAAGTGAATGTATTGATATGCTGTTTTCTTCAGTTGCCTGCATGGGTGCAATAATGGTTATCGCTCTGGCATCAGTACTGTGAGGTGGGTATGAGAGAATATATAATTTCAGTGGGCAGTGTGATGACGCTTATATCGTTTGCTCTTATGCTTATTCCCGAGGGTGGAATAAAAAAATTTGCTTCTATGGCAGCGGGATTTATGATTATCAGTTCAATACTCGAGTTTCCTGAAGGGAAAATCAATTTTACAGGCATAAATATAGAGAAAATAGAAGCTGACTACTCTGAAAAAGAGGCGCTTTATACGGCGGAGGTTATAAAGAGGCATAAAGAAAATTTAAAAGCAGCGATAGAAAAAGAAATGAAAAGCGGCAATAGCTTTGTTGAAACTGACAACAACGGTAATATAACAAGGGTAACGCTCAGGTGCACGGAGGATGAAAGTGCGGCTCTCCGTTTTGTAACACAGACTTTGGGTGTGCCGCGTGAAAGGGTGAAGGTGATTTATGAAAATAAGTAAAATTTTCAGGGATAAAAAGGGCACAAGCGTAATATATATATTATTAGCGGCAGGTATTTTGATGATTGCGCTGGGAAATGCCTTCAGTATAGAGGAGCCTTCAAAGAAAAAAGAGGAAGCAACCACACCTTCTTGTGAGGAAAGTTCACTTAAAGACGAGCTTACCCATACTCTTTCCGAAATTAAGGGCGCGGGGGAAGTAACAGTTATGCTTACATATGAAAATGACGGCAAAAAAAACTTTGGATATGACATAGCCGCGAACGATAAAAAAACGGTTGTTTTAAATTCGCAGGGCGAGCAGCGGGCTCTTGTTGAGGAAAATATTCAGCCTGTTGTGAGAGGCGTGATAATTATAGCTGATGGTGGCGGAAATATAAAGGTGAAGGAATCTCTTATCCGTGCTGCGCAAACGGTGCTGCAGATAGCGCCGCATAAAATAGAGGTGTTTGAAAGGAATGAAGGAAATGATGATGGTAATTAAGAAAAAGCAACTTGTTATTGCGGCTCTTGCAATAGTTGTTGGCACTGCAGGATATCTTAATGCAACAAAAGAAGGCAAAGATTATACGGAAACGGGTAAATATCTTGGCGAGGCACAGCTTGTTGGCTCGGAAACAGTAACAGAGGAGGATTTTTTCAGTCAGGCAAGGATTGATCGCGAGGCGGGAAGAAGCAGAAGTATTGAAACATTTAATTCTATAATCGAAAACGAAAGCGCAGATGCGGCTGCCAAGGCATCTGCAGAACAGGGAGTATTAGAACTTGCTCAGAATACAGAAACAGAAACGGCAATTGAAAACCTTTTAAGGGCAAAAGGCTTTAAAGATGCCGTTTGCTATATAAATAATTCTATGGCAAATGTTGTGGTTAAAACAGACTCGCTCGACAGTGCAAATGTTGCCATAATTACCGAAATTGTAACAGAGCAGAGCGGTATAGCACAGGACAAAATTAAAATCATGGAAATGAATTGATTGGTACTTGATTATTTTTTTCAATATGATATAATACTAAAAGAGAGAACCTATTACAAATAGGAAAGGATGGGTAAGATGACAGAAGAATTTATTGCAACACAAAATGGTAATATCAAAATATCAGAAGAAGTTATAGTTAGAATAAGCGCAATTTCAGCACGTGAGGTTGATGGAGTTTGCGGACTTGGAACAGGCTCGGCGTGGGGTGATTTACTCGGCAAGAAGGTTCCTGCTAAGGGAATAAAAGTCGAGATGACGGAAGAAGGAACAATTATTGATGTTCATATAACCGTAAGATTCGGCGTGAAAATCAACGATGTGGCAGAAGCTCTGCAGGCAAACGTTAAAAATGCTGTTGAAAGCTATGCAGGTCTTGAAAACATTACTGTTAATGTTTTTGTAGACGGAATCGAGCCCGAAAAGGTAGAAAACGAAGAAACCAAGTAGATGCGTTAGTATCTGAACTCCGCCAAAAGCTTTAAAATCAGGCTTTTTCTGTGTTGTTGGTCTTGAAATATATTTAATATTCCTACGACCTTTCGTCTTGAAAAATCACTGATTTAAAAGTTTTATGGTCTTTTAGATTTTTTTGTCTGGATTTTTTCAGGCAATGCGAGGCAAAAACGGAGCTAATACTGACGTATTTGCGAGTATTTTAACAAAGCAGGGGCGAAAAAATCCGCCAAAAAACGGGTTCAGATATTAACGCATCTGCTTGTAAGGAGAAATAAATGATAACGGAATACACCAACAAAGGAGTGTGCTCGCGAAAAACTGTGGTTGAGCTCGATGAGAACGACACCATTTTAAATGTGAGCATAGTTGGCGGATGCAACGGAAATCTGCAGGGAATTGCCTCTCTCCTTAAGGGTATGAAAGCGCAAGAAGCAATTAAACGGATTGAGGGAATTAACTGTAACGGACGCGGCACAAGCTGCCCCGACCAGGTTGCAAAAGCATTAAAGAAAGCAATAGAAGAAAACAAATAAAAAACGGAGATACAATAATGCCAAGACCAAATAAGGAAGTAATTTTGAAAAATATGAAAATTTAGCTGAATTGGCATAGAAAAGGCAAAAGATAGAGCTGAAAACTCAGTAAAATGGGTTTTCGGCTTTTTCTTTTTTATCCGTACATTCGTCAAAGTAACTGCCTTCTGATAAAATGAAGATACCAAATTCAAAGGAGGCGTTTACGCTATGAAAGAAAAAATTATTGAAAACGGAATTGAGTATGTAAGAAACGGTGATTATTACATTCCAAACCTTACTGTTCCCGATGACAAGGTTTACAACATCGGCAAGTATGGAAGGTTGCACGCAAAATTCATCAAAGAGAACAGACCTTGTTTTTACTCATAAAATGCTTAACGGAACTTGGCTTGCATATCTTGAAGAAGTTGACACGACTGCAAAAGAAATGGTCAATAAGCTCATAAAGGACATGGCAGCCAAACAAGGCGTTACACAAGAACTAAAAGCAAAAGACCAAATGGCTTGGGTTGGTGCAATGAACAGTATAAAACATTCCTCAGAAGAAATTGTATTACGAGAATTTGTATATTCTATGGAGGTGCAATAAAATGAAGAAATCAATCATATCCATCATATCCATCGTATCAGTTTTATTAAGTTCATTTTCTGTAAGTGCAGCAGAAGTGCCGAGAGAGTCGGCACCATGCAATGCTTCAAATGAAGCGATTATTCTTGTTGAAAGTTTTATAGGCGATAGTTTAACCGAAGTACAGAACGGGTTGGGATATGCCGATGCAAGAGCAAAATCAAATCGCATATTCTTTAATGCTTGGCTAAAAGGACAGACAAACGATTATAGCTATGGCGAGCTTGTCGATATTGCAAATAGCGCAATATGGCAATATCGGGATATGTATTTGCGATCTGATTTTTACGCAAATAACCTTGAAAAAGTCAGAGTGATAATTGCTCCTGTAATTGAGAATTACAAATTCGGCAAAATTACTTATGCGAAAGCGGAGTTTGATGCAAGAAACAAAATTTATCAATCCATAAAAACCGATTTTAATCCCGATGTGGAATATATGAAAGATCCTCTTTTGAGAGATATTCCGTCAGTAGATAATAGCTTATTTATACTTGCAAGGAAACTGTTGTTGTCATAAAAAGTAATCCCCTTGTCACAAAATGACAAGGGGATTAATAATGAGATTATGGATCATTAGGTTCATATCGATGGGCAACTTGGATCTGCATGGTTATAATCATTATATTTTGCTTATTCATCATTGTTTTAATATCCATAATCCTTTCCTCCTGAAAACCAATCAATTAATTTTTGTTGTAACATATTCATTAGCTCCATGTAGCACGGAAACTTCATTATCATAAACATATAAAAAATAGCTATGATCAAACAAATTTTCATAAAATTCGTATGTTCCTACATAAACATAAGGGCCATTTTTGTCATCTTCTCTAAATTTAAAAGTGTATTGCTTTGGTTCGGTATATTCTTTTGATTTAATCAGTTCAGAACCTTCTCTGCCACCTGCAATGAATCCTGTTGGTGCGTGTCTGCATTGCATTGTAACAGTATTATTAGATTGATCCACAGATGTTACTTTAAACTCAACTGTATAGTTATCGCCGGGACAAGTTATTTGCCAAGTTCCAACTAAATCAGCCAAATTCCAATTCATTTGGTGGTTATCTTCAGAATGTGATACAACTTGCCAAGAATTGTTTGTAAATTCAAGATTCATTGTTACTGTTCCTGATTTTGTGTACCACTTTGGAGAATAACTATAATCGGCAACTATCGTGTCTGTTTTTGCATCTTTATTAAAATCGTGTTTAATGTTAGATATAGTAAGATTGTCATCGTCATAGTTTGTATAATCAATTCTGATTCTGTTCTTTACAGCATCATCATTCATTCCTGATAACGGAATTACATCAATTTCATTTTCATCATAATCTGTAAATCTCCAACCTATATCTTCACCATAAGAATATGTAATCGTAGCGTTTGCCACAATTTCATATTCTTCATTTTCTTTGAGTATTTTACACTCATAGACACATTGTGTTTCGCCTTGCGGTGTTTGGGTTAGAATCTCACATTCTGTAAGGTCAAAAGTTAATCCATTCCACTCAGTAACATCACTTTGAAGTCTTAAATCTTCAAGCATTTTGTTTCCCGATTGCCCGGATTTTCCGCATCCGGATACAACAAAAAGCAAGACAACAAGTAAGATGCTAATTATTAAAGTTTTCTTTTTCATCATCAGCACCTCCACGATTAAACTTCTTCTTTTCGTTTAGAGTAGAGGTAGTAGAAGAAGTAAGCCAATAATGCGTATCCTAAAAAGTTCACAACCGCATTAAGGTATATTCCTGAGCGAATTATATACACGATAAACACAATAGCTTTTAATCCTAAAATACCACTCATTAAAGTCAATTTGTTTGTTGCAAAACAAGCAACCATAGAAAAAATATAAACAAAATATATTGCTCTAAAGAAATCGTTAACCGCCTGAGAACCTCCGATGTTAAATATACTCAATACGGAGCTTATTGCCATTGTTATCATAAATATAGGTGCTAAAGTCAGCAATATATCGCCAAGAGGCATCCTTTTTATACAATCCAAAATTGTTTCTTGAGCTTTTTTTATGTAATATCCCATTCTTAATCTCCTCCGCTAAATCAAAATTTATTTAGATAGCCATTATTACATTGTCCTTCAAGCATTTCTGAACCATCCACAGAAATCACATACCAAGTTAGAGTTGTATAATGACCATTGACAAGTCCTCTTAATCTGAATTGATAATATTCTTTTCCGTTACATTTATATAGTCCATCGCATACTAAAACATTTTCTTCTCCTGCTACCCAAGTTCCTAAATCACCTATCCATCTTTTCAATTCAGCTTCTGCTTCATTTTCGGATAAATTTGATTTTGATGTATTGTTACTTTCTTCAACACATTTGCCTGTAGAAGCATCAACACTATATATTACTTGTTCTATTCCGCTTGGCAGGTGTCCATTTCTTTGCATATGTTCTTCTATATAGTTAGCTTCATTTCTATCATTAGTCATAAAGAAATAAAACTTACCTTCGTTTTTATTCAAAAAAGCTGCATATTTATAACCACTTTTATTGATAGCAATTTCTTTTGCATTATCTTCAGACAAAGATGAAAATACATCATCCACACTACGAACAGCACTTTGCCATTCAGCAATAACTAATCTGTCTGTATCAGTTGTTCTCACACACACATACATACTTTCTTCACCCTGAATTGGTGTAAAATCATAAACATTTACAACCGGAACATTTTTCCGTTGTTCTGAAATTCCTGACGGAACTTCTACCGCACAGTATTCAGAAATTGAAGTATTACCGTGTGCTACATTATCTGAAATAAAAGTGATTTCTTCTATACTACCATCATACCACTTAATTTCTGCCTTGTTATTACCTTTATCTGTAATTGTTAAGGATTGATAATCACTAGGTTCAGGATCAGAGAACGGAGTATAATACCATGTCCCTAAATGTTTTTTGTAATTATATGTATCTGTATTATCGCTCGCTTTAATGAACTTTTTTAATAATTCTCTAATTTCTTTTGCTTTTTTATCTTTATTCTCTGTAGAATCATTTTCTCTACAAGAAGAAGTAAGAGCAAGTTGTGCTAGCATTTCTTCAGTTGGTTCTATTCTATGGTCCATCAAACCATCGTTATTTCCAAACATTGAAAATCCAAAAGCCTTTGAATCAAACAAAGTCTGCATACCTTCAAAAGCTTTTTTTGAGCTTTTAAGGGAGGCCATGTAGCTTTGACACATAAAAGCAATATTGTCTTGTGTTAGTTCTTTCCCTGCATACTCATAAGCTTTATCCCAAGAATAATCACTAACATTACTGTAAATGATGAATTTAGACATTTCAGACATTCCATCAGCAACAGGAACGATTGTACTGTAGAAAATTTTTGCCAAATCTAAGTATAAGAAGATTGAACCCCAACTTTTTCCTTCAAAAGCAGTTTCAATTATTTTCTTATAAGCGTCTTCTGTTGTACCAACAACTAATTCATTTCCTAAATCTATTAAATATGAATAAACTGCACCTTTACTTTCATCCAAACGAATAGATGCTTCTCTGACAGCGGTTTGCATAACGCTATTTTGCTTACTGTCATATGTTATATCCTTTAAATAGTTTCTATATTCGGTGGTTGTGTGAAGAACTGTTTCATAGCTTTTTAGTATCTTAAATGGATTAAAATACTTAGATGCTTTAGATACAGAAGTCAATGCTTTTCTTGTGCCTCTCCACGTTTCTGATAAAGTGGCATAATCGCTCATTGTTTCTGCTCCTACGCCTAAATCTAACAAGAATTGGTCACCTTGCTTGCTAAGTTTGTCTTCATCTATTCCCAAAGCTTTTTCGATTGTTCCTATATTCTTGTTAATTTCAAATGCTTTTTTAAAAACCTTATCTGCTTGAGCTGATAACAATGTGTCATCTGTTGCCATATCTATATATAAATCTCTATAGCAATCCCTATCATACAAACTTCCGGCAGGATCTAAAATACTATCTCCTACGGGAATTAGCTTGTCAAATCTAACATTGACTATCGTATCAAACATCATTGCTGCAGCTAATCCTACCGATGAAGCATTAGTTTCGCCTAAATCTTTGTATAAATTAAATTTATAAGTTTCAAAGTTGTTAATCAAGACATCTGCAAGCTCCCACATTGAAATAGCATCAGATGTAACAATAAGTTTATCATCTGCAACCGAACATTCAACATTTAACCAAGGAAGCAGCTCGTCCATTGCAATGTATGTGTTACCATTATAGCTTACAGTTTTAGAACATTTAGTGGAATAGTTTTGCATCGGCAGAGATAATTTTCCTTCATTTTTACTTACGGATACAAATTTATCTCCTAAAGTATATAAAACATTTTCCGGACCTTCTTTATACTCGTATCGAGTAATTTTACCAAAATCAGAAGCTGACATATATATACGACTATCAACATTTAAAACCTTATATGATTCCGTTCCTGATACACTTTCAATTTCCAAACTTTGTTCAGTATATCTGTTATCTGCACTTACTTGAACTCCTGAAATGCAGATACATAATATTAAACAAAGCGATATAATTCTCTTAATCTGTTTCATAATAATATCCTCACTCATTTGTTTCAAAGTAAGATGCACTAAATGTTATAAAACCGCCCGTAAGCACATCAATATCGTTCTCTGTAAGCTCTGCTTGATACTTTCCGGCAGAATTCTTTATTACATTGATTTGAGTGGTTGCATAAACCATTTCTTCTTGATTTAATATATCTATAAAATCAGAGGTGAATTGATTAAGAGTAGAAGTATATTCATTACTCATACATTTGTCAAACGCAGATTTAAAATCGTGATTCCCGATTTTACAAGTTGCAATATAGCCATCAGAACTTTTATCAATCTTTTCTACATCAACATCTGCATTATTAACTAATGCAGCAATCAAAGGATTGCTTGAGTTCTCATAAGATAAAACAACTGCAGCTTGCTTATAAATCATACCTTCAACTTTACCCTTTGATGGTGGTAAATTTTCTAAAATTCCATAGGCTGCTAATGCCACAACTATAACAGCAATTAAGAAAACAAAATATTTTTTCATAATCAATTACCTCAACTTAAAATGTGTCACCTTTAGATTGGATTATTTAATTTATTCCACTCCAATCAAACTCTGTATAACCATTATCTTTTATATTTCTCGCTTAAATATGTCCCGTATGAGCACATAGTAAACTCTGCATCGGGTGTATATTCAAATAGTTCAAGCTTGTCCTTACCCTCAACAGCTTTGACATAGAAAACAAGCTCCTTAAAATCAACATGGTTATCAAGTTCAAGACGGAAATCATATCCTTCCATATCACTTGCCATAACTTTATATAATCCGGAATCATTTGACTTCATCCAATTATCGAAGTAATTTGCGTTTTCATAATTCTTTTGAGCAAATTCATCCACATCTTTGAAAAAGATTCCGATTTTTGGATCATAGGATTCTTTACCAAGTTGTTGATAATACATTCCCATTCTTAAATAGTCTTCTGAGGAATTAGAAGATTTCGATGTAGTATTATTTTGTTCACATCCACAGAAACTTCCAATTACACATATTAACATAAGAAATGCAATAAGCTTTTTCATAAAAATCCTCCTTCTTTTTCTTATAAATCTCCGGCAGACTTAAACCAATCATCTTTTTTGGGTTCCTCTGTTTTTGGCTTTTCTACAACCTCCACTTTAGGTTCTGAAGGTATCTTTCTTTCAATTATTGGTTCTCTTTTTGGTTCAACCTTTTTTTCTGTAATAATAGTTTTTTCCTCTATTGTTCTTTTTGCTTCGCTAACAATACTTTTTGCCTTTGTAACATCAACCTTTTTTGACTTAATAAGAGCAAATGCAATCGCAGCAATAAGAGCAATTATGATAATGGGTAATATGGGAAGTCCCCCGCCATAGCTTACATTACCATACTGTAAGTTTTCGTTGTAATCTTCAAATAATATATTGTTCCATTGTTTTTCAGAACCTTTAAACTTTATGTCTGTTAAACTACCGCACTCATAAAAAGCACTATTTCCGATTTTTGTTACACTACCCGGAATGGTAATACTTTGTAAATTAGTGCAACCCTTAAAACAGTAACTACCAATTTCCGTTATTCCATTAGGAATTTCAATAGATGTAATACCATAACAGTTTATAAATGTATCATTACCAAGAGTTTCTAACTTTTTAGGTAATTCGACATTTTGTAATCTTGTACAACATGAAAAAGCACCATTTTCTATAACTCTCAAACTTTTGGGTAACGATACTGTCATTAAGTTTTCGCAGTAAGTAAAAGCTTCTGATTCAAGTGTAGTAACACCTTCAGGAATATCGATACTGGTTAAAGCTTTACAGCCGTAAAAAGCATTGCTTCCAATAGATTTTACAGTTCCGGGTATTGTTATGTTTGACAATGAGTAATACTGCTTAAATGTGTAATCACCTATTGATGTGATACCTTTTTCAATAACTACTGTTCTTATACTTTTTCTATAATCATACCAAGGAGCTTCATTGTCAGTATATATAGTGTAGTCATTTAGATTACCGCTGCCGCTAATTGTTAAAGTACAAGTATATGTATCATAATTCCAAGTTACATTTTCACCACACGTTCCCGATGTGGCTCCTGCTCCCAAAACACTAACGGAAAGTGATAGCACAAAGACTATCATCATTAAAATCGAACCTATCTTTTTCATTTTGCATTCCTCCATATTAATTTACTGTTTTATCAATTTCCACTTTTGAGCTTCATAGGCTTCATTTTGGGAAAATAGTTTTATATTTGTGCCATTTTCTGTCCAAGCATTATCTACATCAAGATAAAGTCCACTTGTTTTTTCTATTATGTAGTAATAATCGTTTCCGGCACTTACTAAACTCCAATATTGAGAATTTGATACCCCAACATCTTCTTGACATACATTAGTATGCTCGTATTTACCACCGTTCTCAGCAGCAAGTGCTTTTTCTGAATTGATATTTATGATCTGATAATAACCGTCATCAAGTTTTTTTAATTCAAATGTTTGGGCATTGTTGATATTGCGTTCCCAAAGTTGTAGATTTGCACCACTTGAAATATCAGAATTTTCAATATCCAAGACAAAGTTTTCATCAAGTTTAGTAGCAATAACATATCCTTCTTTTTTATCAGAAGGTGTTGTTTCATTAACGTCATTCGATTCAATGACTGTCGTATTATTCTCAGCAGAATAATTATCGGAGGTATCCTCATTTCTTTTGCTTTGGTTAGATGCAAATAGATAGATATTCACACCTATAACTGCAACTAGAATGGCAACTAAAATTATTGTTATTTTCTTACTGTTGTTATTTTTGTTTTGATAATTGCTTGCCATAACATTCCCTCCAAGCAAAATTCATGATTTCTTGATTATAATTTAAAGATAATTTATGAGCCATCCGTATCCTGCATACATATCTATTACATCTTGTAGAGTTTCATATTCTTTCTGATAATAATTTTTATCAAAAACTTCTAACATAATATTTTCGCAGTAATAGTACGCCGCTTCACCGGGAGCCATTCCGAAGCTATTAGTTCCATCTTCGTAGTTATTTAATCTTTCACAATGATATTTTGCCAGTTCTTCTGACTCAAAAATTATGTATTCTGTCATATCAATGAGTTTTCCACTATCATCTGAGGTATAAACGGTAACAGTAGTGGGCATAACATCGTTTTCCATTATCAAACCGTCATCTCGTGAAAAACAGACTTGATTGCCTTTTACCGCAACTTGTCCAACAATATACCAATCCGGAACTTCTACAAGTTCTACTTCGTATGATTGTTCTTCTTTTTGACCATTCTCTTGTTCAGTCATAACATCAACATTACTATTTTTTGTGGTATCCTCGATATATTCATTTCTTCTATTTTGATTTGATAAATATAAGTATATATTTAATAAAATAACGGCAATCAGTATAACCACTAAAGATATTGTTATTGTTTTGGCATTATTTTTCTTGTAATTATTTGACATTTTTATCACCTTTTAACATTGTCCATTAAAGCAACACAGAGCTATCCATAAAATGAATAGCTCTCTGCATTATAAATCTCCCGCAGGTTTAAACCAATCATCTTTCTTTGATTCAGTTGGCTTAGGTGGAGTAAATACCGGAGCTTCATCACTTGATTCTATTTCCGTTTCATACCAAGAAGATTCAATTTCAGGGAAGTCACAGTATTCAGATAAAACCTTAGAAACTTTTTTGAATTGTATATCGGGTTCACCCATAGTAGAGTAATCGTAATGTGTACCATCTTCATACACAACTGAAACCGCTTGATATACCGCTCCAGGATTAACCTCCTTGTCAATATGTGGAGTAATTATATCAAATAATCCTACAGCAGAAATTTCATCTATTATATTTTCATATTGCTCCAACGTAATGTTTTTTTCTTTCTGAGCAGTATAAGATGCCGGAAAGTTTCTTGTTTCCGGAGCTATCGAAGGATGAATAGTATTTCTATACTTAATTTTGTCGGGTGAAACACTAATAGACTTGCCATAGTGCCCATCAAAGTGAATAGTTATGTTTGTAATCTCAGCAAAACCTTCGTCAGCGCTTAATTCATTAAGCTTGATTATAATTTGTTCAGCAGACGGTCTTTTTTGAGGATCTGCATCCAACATAGATGTGATTAGTTTGCAGATTTCATCAGAAAGTAACGAAGCATCAGGCATTAAAACTCCATTATCCAATGCTGCTTCGTATGGATACTCATATTCATTTTCATCGTAATATGGTAATCTTCCACAACAGTATTCATGTAATACTAATCCTAACCCAAAAATGTCAGCCTTTTCATCAGGATGAACATCTTCACCATAAATAGCAAGAAATGTTTCAGGTGCAAGGTATGTCAAATCGCCACCTAATTCTTTGTTATCTAAAACTTCGCCTTTAAAAAATCCTGAGTCAAAGTCAATAAGTTTAGCTACATAATTACCACTTTTGGTCACTTTTACAAGAATATTAGACGGCTTAACATCAAAATGAACAATTCCTGCAGAGTGCAAATCGTGAAAACAATGTGCTACAGTTTTTAACAACAGAAGTTTTTTTTCATCTTCTAACGATGCAATATAATCCATCGAAACAGATTTTCCATCGACTTTTTCTGTTATCAAGTAATATCTGCCACCACAGCGAAAAAAGTCATTTATTCTAACAAGATTTCCATGACTTGCATTATTTATTTGTCCAAAGAATTTTTTGAATTTAGTTTCATACTGTGAGCAAAAGGTTCTGCGTTGTTGAAATAATTCCTCAGACATTATACTTTTATCAATAGGGTAAACGGGGTTTATTAACTCCTTGATAAAGTATTCTTTACCATTTTTCGTAGCAAATCCCCATTTTGAAAATCCGCTGTTTGCATTCTTTAATTCTGCTTTTAATGTGTATCCATTAATGTTCATCTATGTATCACCATATACTTCCTAATTTTGTAATTATTATAAATCTCCCGCCGATTTGAACCAATCACCTTTGGTTTCTTTAGAGCCCTCTTTTTCATTAACATCATCCATTTTAGCTCTAAACGTTGTTCCTAGTTCGCTATGGACTTTTGTTGGGCTTACTTCAGTTTCTGATTTGATTTTTACATCATCTTTTTTTGGATCATCAGACTCTTTCGTTGCTGTTTCTGCTTTTTTCTCTCTGCTAACAATCGATGTTTTTCCTATAGTTTCAACTTCAGGGTCTTCTTTTTTTATTTTCTCAGCTATCGTCACAACATCTTTTTTGCTGATTAAAATTGCAAATATCAAACAAGCAATTACTAATATATAACGAACCCAAGGGATGATGCCACCACCTTTTCTGTAAAGCTCTAACCCATCCAACAAAAGTTTGTTTCCCGATATTTCATAAGGAGATGTGAACCCATCATACCCAGTTACAGTTATCATTCCATCGTGTACAATATAGCTAAACGTCTGAGAATCCTCTACCTCTCCTCCTGAAATAACATACGATACGCCTGTACCTTTTCTATAAAATTCAACCACATAGGAATCGTGGTCATCCTCTTCGAACTGCCATTTCCCCACGATGGCACTACTATCACTTTTTAAAAAAGTACTAATAATAAGAATAATAGCTATTACAATTAATATACCTGGTCCAAATTTTTTAATTATAGTTTTATCCATGTTTCTTTCCTCCTATTGCAAATCTCCGGCGGGGTTAAATCTGTCAGATTCTTCGATTGTTGTTTTGGATGTCGATGTTCTCATCGTGGATTTTAGTCTACTAATTGACGACATTTCTGTTGGTGATTCTGTTTCGACTTTTGTTTCTTTTTCCACTGGAATGTCATCTGCTTTTTTCTCTGTTTCAATATGGGTTATATCAAAAATTTCTTCCTTTCGCACTTCAGGAGTTTTTTCGCTTTCAACTTCCGGTTTAACCTCCGGCTTTATTTCAGGTTTTGGTTCAATCGGAGTTTCTTTTTTTACGATAGGTTCAACAACTTTTTTAACTTCTTCTTTTATAACGGGTATTTTTCTTGTTACCGATGCAACACCATCACTTTTAATTGTTTCTGCTACTTTCTTTTTATTGATTACAACCATTGCACCAATAAAACCTATCAACTCAACTATAACAAGAATGTTTCTTGCAGTATTATCAACTCTGTCTGTTATGTTGTCTAATTCTCCCGGAAAAACACGATAGTATTCAGCTCCACAATCTTTACAATATGGTCTTTCGGATAAAGAAATATAGTATTTCCCCGTGATTTTTTTGTCGCAATCTGCACATTGTAATGAGTTACTTAAAAGTAATGAAGTCAGAACTACGCAGATAACCATAATAACCGCTAATGATATTGTTTGTTTTTTTTGTTTCTCACTCATGATTTTTATCCTCTCCTGAACTTTATCGTGAATTATATTAGTTAAAACTATTAACAACATTCCTGCACCTGCATATACGAATGCGGCTAATATTTCCTGACATCACAAAGCATAAATTCCAACAAAAACCAAGATAACGCCAACAATACTAAATATATTGGCTAACACAGAAATTTTATATAATATTAATGGAACTTTCAATGATAGTCACCTTTCATATACTTTAATATTTCGTCATTTTTTATTATAAATCTCCGGCCGGTTTGAATCTATCATCATTGCTCTGAGATGCTGAAGATGGTTCAAAACTTACAGTAGAAGAAGGAGGTTCGGCTTCAATCCTTGATTCGGAAATCGGTTTGAATGTCGTCTTCAGTCTTCCACCATCTTCCGGAATTGTTTTTTCAACTGAGTCTGGGGTGGGAACAGGAGTAACAACCGGTCTGGGTTCAACTACTGGTTTAGGATCGGAAACAGGAGGTTTTTCTTTAATTGGTGTTGTTCCTGATATCGGTCTGGAAACAGGAACAAACTTCTTAACCTCTTTGATTCCACCTTTATTCATAACAACAATAGCTGCACCAAAACCAAGAATTTCGATAATAACAAGAATATTACGCAGTGTATTGTTTACTTTTAAAGCCATATCATTTTTGAAAAATGGTCCATAATAATCTATTGCACATTCTTTGCAATAAAAAGTCGTATCACTAAAGCCTCCATCGTTGAAGTATTTACCAGTTATCTTTTTATCACATCCTCTGCATACTACTGAATTAGTGAGTAATAGTGATGTTAAAACAACACATATAATCATACAGGTTACTAAAATAATAAGATTCTTTTTCTTTTGATCACTCATGATATTGTCTCCGTTTCTTATAAATCTCCAGCAGGTTTGAATTTGTCAGATTCTTCAATTGAAGTCTCCGCTGTAGCTGTTCTCATGGTCAATTTCAATCTGCTGGTTGTTGCGACTGTTGCAGGCTCCGTTGCTGGTTCTATTTCATTTTCTACAGGAGCATCATCTACTTTTTTCTCTGTTTCAATAGGAATTGTCTCAACGATTTCTTCTTCGACTTCAATAGTTTCCTTATATGTTTTCGGAATATCGGTTGTTGTATCTTCGGTAATTGTATCTACAACCACATCAGTATCAACAGATGTGTCTGTGCTTGCACTTGTATCTATTTCTGTTTCCTTGATTTCAGGAAACTCTTCAGCCCGTTCCATTTCTTCAAGAGCTTTTTTCTCCTTGTGTTTTTGAACAAGTCGAATAATACCTCCTGTTAGCCAAGCAATAATACCAACAATCCATTTCCCGACAATAAAACTATATTTGAAAAATCTGTATGTAATAACTATAGGCATTAACAATCCGTACTTTTCCCACAGGTCGTCATCATCGTCGGAAGAAGAACTTCTACTTGAAGATCCTCCGGTCAATGTACTATCATAAGCAGAAACATTTGACTCTAATTTAAAAAGTGCAATTGCCGCCGCCGCTGCAGCACCTTCTTCATCACCATTGTAAAGTCCGAATGATTCGCTACCTTCCATTAATTTGTGAGAGTGTGAATATACCTTTCCACATGAACACTCACCAACAGACAGCGATTTTGATATGCCTCCAAGCATACTTTTGGAAATGCTATAAATCTTTCCGTATTCTATTACAGCTACAGCGTTTAATCTTTTACCATAGTTGAATGCACCGGTTCCAACGGTATAAACTATTCCGCCTTCATATTCACCGATTAGAACACCTTTTGCCGTAGTTCCAAGGAAACCATCCGCCGCGGAATAAATCTTCCCATTTTCAAATACAGCAACAGGTTCATCAATATGCGATGCACCTAATGCATCTTTCCATGAAGTATATAGTGTACCACCCATATTAAAAATCCCCCTTAAAGATATGTAGAATATTCTTTTTTATAAATCTCCCACATAGCATTAACATCAGTTGTCTGATTTATATATGTATCAGTAACATAAGCATTTCTTTTTTTATAGTTGCCTTGTATTTCTCCAAAGTCATTAAAACCGCAGATTGCGACACTCAGGGTATAATCATCACCCGTAACATCATGCATCCGCTCATTCAAAGCAATTTTCCATTCATGTAAGTTTTTTGCTTTGATTAAAGAATCGGTTAATAGATATTCAAACTCCATCGGAGAGTTCAGATATCCAAAGCATCCATCCGTTGCAGTTAAAAGTATGCACGGACTCTTGAAAGATAATTTTTTATTATGTACTTCAAAAGATGTACTTGCATTGATTACATTCGTCATGACTCCGTCATTTGACAAATTACTCATAGCATCCTGACCATCAAGGTCATCTGCTGTCAATTGATGTAATCCGTTTGCGTCTAACATATAACACCGTGAATCACCAGCCCAATAACAGGTTGCATCAACTTTGTTTCCATCCATTTTGCCTGTTATAACAGACGCAGTAGTGGGGAAAGCTTTTCCTAGCGAACCCATAATACGTCCGGCTTTGTCTGCATGTTGCTTACATACAGACAAAGCCTCGTGTATATATTTAGGGAGTTCACTATCTTTGTTTGATTCACAAAACCAAGACTTTATACCTCCGCAAACTGCACGTGATGCAATATAAGCACCCGTTTTGCCGGAATAGTTTTCATATTTTTTTGAACCTGAACCACCGCAACCATCAAGAGCTGCTATGATGAAATTATTATCAATTACATCATAATAAAAACAATCCTCTCCATTGTTTTTAACCATTTCTTCAGCTACGGAAAATATAGAATTTAATTCTTGGTTTGCTTTTTTCATGTGATAACCTCTTTATTAAATTGAGTTAGAAATTGTGTTTATAATTTCCTCGTATTCCAAGTTTGCCAATCCTTTACCTGCTTCTGAAGGGAAGTGTAAAACATTATCCCAATTCTGTGATATAACATTCCAATCAGGAGCATCAGGAGCAAACAAAAGCAGACGCTTTGCGTTGTTGTCAACAAAACCACTTTGTTGAGCACCGCCCCACCATGAGGATAATTCCTTAATGTCGCTTGCCATACCATTAGGATAATAACCACTATCTTTACCATAGCCGATAGGATGTGTAGGAGCATCTGTCCATACAACGATTACCTGACGTTTTTTCATACCCTCAGTATCCCAATTGGATTTGATTGCATAAGCAAGTGCTTCAAGACCGTCTTCCGGATCATCTCCGCCTCCTTCAGCTTTTAAGCTGCGAACACACTTTTCAAATTCTTCTGCTTCTTGCGGAAGTTTGAAAAAGTCAGTAACCATCATAGCTTTTTCTTTGTCTGCATCATAGTCACGGAACGCAACAACACGAACTCTAAGCTGACTAATATGCTTATGCTTCTTTTCCATAACATCAGTTACATCCTGATAGAAGTTCAAAGCATTCTTTTTTACAATCTCAATAATGTTTCCCATACTTCCGGTACAGTCAATGCAGAACACCATATCCACATTGTATGTAATTTGATAGTTGCTACCCATTTGTTAATTCCTCCATTTACTTTTTTATTGATTTTTTATATTACCGTCTGCATCTGTAGTAGGCAATGACGGATTTTTAACTTTATCGCCTTTTTCGTTTTCCTTATCAGGAGTTTTAGTTTTATCTTTTGTTTTGTTATTTGTAGTTTCCTGATTAGACTCATCTTTTTCTTCGTTTTTGTTCTCGTCTTTGTTCTCAACATTGTTTGTGTTATCGGTTTTATCATCTTCGATTTTTTCAAACAATGTATCAAGTTGTGTTTTATAATCTAATAATTCTTTTTTGGTTTCTTCTAATTGTGTCATTGTTTCTTCTTTGTAACCTTTTACCGTACTAATAGTTACAATACCAAAAATAATTGAACTTACAAGAATCAAAAAGCTTAAACCAATAGCAATTAAACCGAATAAAGAGTTTACCTTTGTTGATTTCATAATGCTATCAGACTTTTTTATCAATTTTTGCATATCTAAATCACTCATCCCTTCAGATTTCTTTTCATATTCGTATTTCGGCACATCCGGTTTAATAGCAAGTGGTGTTGTTTCGCCTAAAGATTTATAACTTAATATATCTGCGAAACCACCGCAAGCTGAAGTTTTTGGCATTTCAGCACCACAGTAAGAGCATTCGGATAAGCCACTTATATTACTTTTTCCACATTTGTCGCAAATCACTTTTGTACCTCCTTAATTTTTCGACAGATTATAAATTTGTCCGTCTATATAGTTATATACTTGAGCACTATTACTATCAATCCGTTGGAAAATCCATTGTTTCTTCCAACCACTATAATCATTCCCGTGATAATGCACACCATTTGAAATTTTATAAAATTCTCCTTCTGTATATCCTAAATTATAATTTACATGGGTTGAACCATCACTTTTACGAGTATAGTTTGTATAATTTCCTGATTCGTCTGTCCAATTTCCAACCATTGAATTTTCATTGCTATAATATCCATTTCTTCTATTATAAGAAATCAATGAATTTTCTGAATTGCTGAATTGATTGCTGCTATCTTTATAACTGCCTAAATCCTTAAAGGCTTTCATAGATTTTACATAGTCACCACTGTTTTTATAATTTAAAGCGACCATATAATCACATTCATTTACCATTTCAGATGAATTTGAATATGAAGATATTTCTTGAAACTTACCTTTAGCTTCATTATAGTTTCCAGAGTTGAATAGAGAGTATGCAGCTTGATATTTACATTCATTTAGTTTTTCTGCCGAATCATTATGGTAGGAAACACTTTCAAACAACGATTCGGCTGACGTAAAATCCCCTGATTGTAAATATCCCATAGCAGTTTGATATTTTGATTCATCAATCATATAGGAAACATCTTTGTAATTGGATGGTAAATCTTCAAACAACATTAGTGCAGTTTCATAGTTTCCATTATTAAATTCATTCATTGCATCCGAATATGCTGCATATGTATTGCCTTGATTTATAGCAATCAATAAGAAAATGATTATAATTGCAATGATAATTCCCCAAATAATCTTGTTCTTATTTGTTTCTTCTTCAGGAACATACGAGTCTTTTTCTGTATCCTTAAACACGGATGTTGTAGTAGTGGATGTAGATGTTTTCTTCGGTGGTGGTGTAACAGGTCTATCATCAGCTTCTGTCCATTGTTTTAATATCGTTGCCGATGATGTTTTTCTGCACCCACATACCGTACATTTACCAAGCGACACACTATTTTCTGTGTCACACTCCGGGCACAACCAACTGTCATAAGGTCTTTTGTATCTAAGGATTTCATGTACCTCGCCCATAAATCATCCTCCATTGTTTGTATGTAATAATCTAAAGATCATTTCCGACTGAAAACCAACTAGAATTGTTTCGATTTTCACTTTCTTCTTTTTCTTTTTTAATTGATGCTAATTTTAATCCTTCTAAGACATATTCGAGTTGACGTTTATATTTGTTCCAATCTTCCCATATGATGCAATCTATTGTTACTGAAACAAAATTATCGACTAAAACTCTTATCGTGTTATAAGGAAGATTTATTCTTTGCGACAATTTTTGTGCATAAGAATCATACTTATATGTAAATGTCTTTGAATACAAACTCAAGCTATCACAATACATTGGACTTGTTGCCACTCTAATAATCACTTTAAGTTTGTCTATTCTTTGCTCAATCATTTTAGGAAATTCTTCGCACAAAATATCAATATTATCTATATGTTCAAAAGCAAAATCCATCAATTCATCAATTAAATGGTTAATTCCATATTCTGTAGCATCTAAAATAACTTCATCTTTATTTTTGAACCAATAATAAATACTTCCGGCTCCCATATTTGTACGATCACACAATTTGCGAATAGATACTTGTTCAAGTCCATAGTCGCACAAATAATCAAAACATTTCTCTAAAATTTCAATCTTATCTATATCTTTTGCAGAAGGTTCTCTCATATCGTTATCCTCAAATTAATTATATTTTAACGAACGTTAAAATGACGATCAAAAAAAATAAAGACGATGTTCCACATAATTCTTATTATGTGGAGCTATTTTTCTAATGCGTAAAATATATTCTATATAAGTATAACATAGCATACTACAAAAATCAATAATTTTAGCAATTTTTACAAAAAATCTCTGTACAATTGTCAATGATGGGTGACACTTTTCCTAAAAAATAAAAAGTGTTGCTCCGAACTTGTATAACTTCGTTTATATCCTCTTTTTCGTAAAGCATCCCAAAGCATTATCATATCATCTTTGTGATATGGATAAAGTCTTAATATCATTTGCTTTTCTTCTGGAGTATGCTCATTTGGATGATGGTGTGGTCTGTGACTTTTGTCAACAAGGCTCTTCCAGCTCTTGCCATCATATTTAGCTCGCCATTCATAGATTGCCTGACGGCTTATTCTGTAGTATTTTGATGCTTCTGTTACACCTACTTTGAAACTTTTCTTAACAACCCGTTGACGAAAGTGGGCGTTTGATGTTAAAATATTCATGGAAAATGACTCCTCCTGATACATGTTTTTTGTGGTTATTAAACATTATATCATATTTGGGAATCATTTTCCTTTTTATTTGTCACCTATCAATTGTATCACAACAACTATGAAATTAAAAGCCGAACAGTCCAAAAAGCGAATTACAGAGCTTGATAAACTGATTGAAAGAATTTATACGGATAATGTTATGGGCAAAATATCTGATGAACGCTTTGCTATAATGTCTGCAAATTTTGAAGCAGAGCAAAAGGAACTCCGTGAAGCCTTATCCAATCTCGAACAATCAATTATTGATGCTGAAACAGAAAAAGTGGATATGAAAAGATTTCTTGAAACAATCCGTGAGTGTACCGATTTAAAGGAACTGACACCTGCTATTGTAAATACCTTGATAAAAAGAATTGTGTGGAACTCATAGAAGCAATAAAGGCAAATCCGCTTAAAGTCGGGTAAACACGGCAAAAGCGGTGCAACCTTAATAGTTACACCGCTTTACGCTTAACAACTGTCCTTTAGAGTACGCCTCTAAATTGTATCTCCGTTTTTTATTTTAAAATGTAATTACCTCGTCCATTAATATATCGGATTCGTCTTTAGGTATGTTTGCGAAAAAGAGCTCTTTGTGGCAGATTCCGATTTTATAGGCGTTTACGCCATCTAAAAATCTATCGTAGTAGCCTTTTCCAAAGCCAATGCGCCCACCGGAAGAATCGAAGGCAAGTCCCGGAACAATGCAAAAATCAATTTCGTTTTTATCAAAATCAACGGGATTACAAGGCTCCAAAATTCCATAAGAGCCTGTTTTAAGCTCTGCCATATCTTTAATTTCAACGCATATCATACTGCCCTCTTTATCGGTGCAGTATGGCACAACCACTCTTTTTTTCTTTAAAAGTTCTTGCATTAAATCTATCGTAGAAATTTCGTTTTCAAACGATATATATGTAAAAACAACCTTTGCGTCTTTGAAAAATGTATTTTTTTCAAATGCTTTAAGCTCTGCCTTTCTTGGAGGCAGAATTTTTCTTGTTTTCAAAACTTCCTTGCGGAATAATTCTTTTTCGCTCATTTTATTTTTCTGCGCTGTTTCTTATAGCATCAATAGCTTCTTTTAAAGAGGGACCGCCAAATACGGCACTGCCTGCAACTAAAATATCAATTCCGCTTTCAGCAGCATATGCAGCAGTTTCCTTGTTTATTCCGCCATCAATCTGAAGCTTTATTTTCTCTCCGCCAGCCATAGCTCTGATTTCGCGGGCTTTTGGAAGCACTTCTGCCATAAATTTCTGACCGCCAAAGCCTGGTACAACACTCATTATAAGAATCATATCGGCATATGGAAGCACTTCCTTTACGGCTGAAGCAGGTGTGGCGGGATTGATTGCAACTGCAGCTTCAATTCCGTATGAATGTATTTTTTCGATTAAAGCAACCATATCGCTTACTGCCTCGGCGTGGAAAGTGATGCTGTCGGCACCTGCTTTCACAAAAGGCTCGATAAACATTTCGGGGTTTTTTACCATAAGGTGGCAATCGAAAAATAATTTTGTATCGTTTCTTATAGATTTAACAAGGTCGGGACCAAAGCTGAGGTTTGGTACGAAGTTTCCGTCCATAACATCAAGGTGAAGCATATCGGCGCCTGCCTTTTCCACCTCTATTATATGATTTCTGAAGTTTCCGAAGTCAGCAGAAAGTGCTGATGGTGCGATTTTAATCATTGTTGTTATTCCTTTCCCATTCTTTAATGTTTTTAAGTTTATCGTAAAGCATGCGATAACTGTCGTAACGGCTTTGGGCAATTTCTCCCTCACCAAGTGCTTGTGCTACGCTGCACCCCGGTTCTCCAACATGGTTGCAGGTACGAAATCTACACGTTTGATGATGCTCTTTTATTTCGGGGAAATACTGCCACAGATTTTCTGCCCGCAATTCGTCGGCTTCAAGCCTTGAAAACCCCGGAGTATCGAAAACGTATCCTCCGCAAGCCGTCATTAATTCAACGTGGCGTGTAGTGTGTTTTCCTCGTTCGATACGGCTTACGTTTCCCGTTTCAAGCTCGGTTTCTGAAAGCAGTGAAATAATGCTTGATTTACCAACGCCCGAAAGCCCTGCAAAAGCAACGGTTTTATTTTCAATTATACTTTTAAACCCGTTTAATCCTTCATGTGATTTTGCACAGGTGCAAATTACACTGTAGCCTGCCTTTTCATAGATGTTTTTAAATTTTATTATATCATCGTTTTCAGCAAGGTCGGTTTTATTAAGGCATATATAACCTTTTATCCCCTTGCTTTCGGCAAGAACCAAAAGCTTGTCGATAAGGAAAAAATCGGGGAGGGGCGAGCGCACTGCAGAAACAAGAATAATTGAATCCACATTTGCTACACCGGGCCGCACAAGGAAGTTTTTGCGTTCGTGTATTTTAAAAATGCTTCCCGTTTCATCGCGGTTCAGCAAAACCGTAACTTTATCGCCCACAATCGGGGAAAAAGAATTCTTTCTGAACTTTCCCCGTGCATGGCATTCTATAATGGAATCACTTGTTTTCACATAATAGAAACCGCCGATTCCTTTTATTATTGTTCCCTCAATATATTTTTCTTCCACTGTTAATATGCAACCTCTTTCGTTGTGATATAAACACCGTCGTAATAAACATCCAAGCTTAGTGATTCGGTTGTTTCAACTGTGATTGTAGCACTTCCGGGTGCTGTGGGGAAATCCTTTTCATAGTAGGTGCTTCCGTCAAGAACAAGGCGGATATTAACCTTGTCTTTTGTTTGAGGAAGATTATTAAGCGTTATTTTAACGTTTTTCTTTTCATCCTGAGGAATGTTTTCTCCTGTCTGAGATGGGTCCTCAGTGGTTACATCAGAGCTTTCTTCCTTTTCACCGTTTGAGATATAAAGGTCTACAGAAGTGTTTACAGGCACAGTTTCAAAGGCTTTTACGCTTTGTTTGAAAATCTTTCCTTTGTTTACTCCGTCTTTGGGTTGTTCACGCACAATGCCAACTTTGAGGTTGTTTCTTTCAATGGCAACAATTGCTTCGTCGAGCGAGCTTCCAACAACGTCAGGAACAACAGTGTTTTCCGTTCCCGTTGAAACATAGAGAGTTACCTCATCTCCTTCGGCAAGCTCTGTGCCCTCCGATGGAATCTGGCGGAAAATGGTGTTTTCAGGATGTGTGTCGCTTTCCTTTTCTTCCTTGATAACCTTTATGCCTTTTTTGGTGAGCTCTTCATTAATCTTATCGAAATCCTTTCCTGTGTAGTCTTCCATAATAACAACAACAGGACCTAAGCTTACAACTACCTTAATTTCGCGCGAACGTTTAACACTTGAGCCTTCTTCAGGAATCTGGCTTATTATAGTATCTTTAGGTTCGTCGCTGTGTTCTGCTCTGTCGACTATAACATCGAAAATAACATCTTTGGTGCTTGCTTCATCTGCGATAAGTGCCGCACTTTCGTATGTTTCTCCGATAAGGTTGGGAATTTGCACCTCTCCGCCTGTGCTGAAAAAGAGAAGATATACGCCAAAGATTATTATTGCAAGAAATATTGCTGCTATTACAGAGATTGCAGCAATAAGCCCCCCCTGTTTTTTCTTCTTTTTCTTAGCAACACGTTTTTTTCTTACTGCGGGAGAAATGGGTGGCTTATCGCGTTTTACCACTTCTGTTTCAGTTTCGCCGCTTACAGCATTAAGCTCTCGCGGATCGATATTCGGAGTTTGATAAACCATAACAAGGTCTTCAAGAATTTCAGAGGCATTTTCATAGCGAAGACGCTGCTCCTTTGTCATACAGCGGAGTATAATTGCCTCGATACCATAGGGAATATCGGGATTTATGCTTGATGGAAGCGG
Source organism: Clostridia bacterium (assembly GCA_017505525.1). GTDB lineage: Bacteria > Bacillota > Clostridia > UMGS1883 > UMGS1883 > UMGS1883. Next base: position 89,650 of record JAFVPB010000015.1, on the reverse strand, counting down.
AGCATCATCTTCAAGATGCTTCATCACAACGCCCAGGTCGTTTTCACCGTCAAATGGAAGTACTCCTGTGAACATTTCATACATAACAACACCAAGAGAATAGATATCGCTTCTGTGATCGGTGTATCCTCCGCGTGCCTGTTCGGGAGAAAGGTAGTGAGCACTTCCTACAGCGGTGTTGACCGTTGTGGAATTGTTGGCCGCTCTTGCAATGCCGAAATCGGCTACCTTAAGCTTATTGCCATCGGTTAAAATGATGTTTTGTGGCTTAATATCGCGGTGAACAACGTGCTTTGAGTGTGCGTGTTCAAGTGCACGGCATATCTGTATCGAGAAGTTTGCCGCTTCACGCCACGAAAGGATGCCTCCACATTCGTTTATATATTGCTTAAGGGTTTTTCCCTCAAGATATTCCATAACTATATAGTGCATTCCTTCTTCTTCGCCAACATCGTAAATCTGAGCAATGTTTTGATGAGAAAGGCTTGCCGAAGCCTGAGACTCTATATTAAAACGGCGGATAAAATCTTCGTTTTCTTTAAATTCCTCGCGAAGAATTTTAACGGCAACAAGGCGGTTTAAAAGTATATCTTTGGCTTTGTAAACTATGGCCATACCGCCGCTTCCGATTTTATTTATAAGCTCGTATCTGTTTCCAAAAACTTTTCCATCCATAATTATTCCTCCTCCAAGCGTGCAATAATAACTGTTATATTATCTTTTCCGCCTGCCTCATTGGCAAGTCGCACAAGGGTTTGTGCCGCCTCATTAAGGCTTTCAGATTCTGCAACAACAGAAAGAATTTTTTCATCGCTGAGCATCCCCGTAAGTCCGTCGCTACATAAAAGCAGTATGTCTTTCGATGTTATATTCTCCATTATCATATCGGCATTGATGGTGTATTCCGTTCCGAGTGCCCTTGTTATAACGTGGCGCTGGGGATGGACTGCTGCTTCCTGAGGCGTGATTTCTCCACGCTCGAGCATATATTCCACCAAGCTATGGTCGCGTGTGATTTTTTTGATTTTTTTGTTGCCCAAAATCTTATATACGCGTCCGTCGCCTACGTGGGCAATGAATAAATCGTGCCCCGATGAGATGACAATATCGATTGTAGTTCCCATACCCTCGAGTGTTGTGCTCTCGTTTGCCATATTAAAAAGATTTTTATTGGCATAATAAAGCGCAGCGTGCATTACCTCGAAAATCTGCTTCGGTGAAGAATATTTCTGAAGATTTTTTCTAAGATATTCAACAACTGTTTCCACAGCACCTGAGCTGGCAATTTCTCCGCCCTGATAACCGCCCATTCCGTCGGCAAGAATCATTACTGTGAATCCGTTTATCACTTCTCCGCAACAAAAATCCTCGTTATTAGGTCTTGTTTTTCCGCAATCCGTAACTGTGTAAAATTGCAAAATAACCACCTCTCTTTCGACTAATTAAAGTTCCTGATTTCTAAGCTGTCCGCACGATGCGTTTATGTCGCTTCCAAGCTCTCGGCGGACTGTTGCATTAACGCCGTTTTCTTCAAGTGTTTTCTTGAAAATTTCCATATCTTTTTTTGATATACGCGTGTTTTCGCGTTCCCTTACGGGATTAACGGGAATTAAGTTGATGTGGCAATTTTTACCGCGAAGAAGCCTTGAAAGAGTGAGCGCATCTTCACGTGTTGAGTTTTTATCTTTAACAAGGGCATATTCAAATGTAATACGCCTGTGAGTTTTATCATAGTAGTAATCACAAGCCTCCATTAATGCCTTAATCGAGTAGGCATTGGCAATGGGCATAAGAACCTTTCTTCGCTCATCAGTAGGGGCGTGAAGCGATATTGCAAGATTAATTGGTAAATTGCAATCAGCAAGATCGTAAATTTTATCGGCAAGTCCGCAGGTTGAAAGCGTTATGTGGCGGCATCCGATATTAAGTCCCTTATCTGAATTTGTATTTTTTATAAAATTTATCACATTGGCAAAATTATCAAGAGGCTCGCCTATTCCCATAATAACAATATTGCTTATACGGATATTCATATCCTTTTGTGCTCTTATTATCTGCCCCTCTATTTCAAAAGGAGTGAGGTTGCGGGAAAGTCCGTTAAGGGTTGAAGCGCAAAATGAGCAACCCATACGGCATCCTACCTGACTTGAAACACAAATGCTTTTACCGTGGTGGTAGTCCATAACTACCGATTCTATAATATTTCCATCGGAAAGTTTAAAAAGGTATTTTACAGTGCCATCAATTTTCGATACATATTTTTTATAAACTTCGGGAATAAACACCTCAAAGCTTTCACTAAGCTTTTCTTTTAGCTTTTGGGAAATATTTGTCATTTCGTCAAAGCTTTCTGCGCCCGAGTGCACCCATTTATAAATCTGGTCGGCGCGGAAAGCCGCCTCGCCGATTTCTTTTATGTATGACTTAAGCTCTTCGGGAGTTAAATCTCCAAGATTAACCATATAGTTATATCCTTTCAAAAATTGCTATAAAAAATCCGTCGGTTCCGTGAATATGCGGAAGAAGCTGCTCGCACTCTACAAGCTTGAAGCCTTTGTTTCGGCTAAGAAAAGCATTGGCGGCATCTTCGTTTTCACTTTTATTTATTGTGCATGTTGAAAACAAAAGCTTTCCGCCTTTTTTCACATATTGTGCCGCATTGTCGAGAATTTTTTCTGAAATGCCTGTAAGATTTGTAAGTTCTTCTTCGTTTTTAGTCCATTTAACATCGGGCCGGCGGCGTATTACGCCAAGAGCCGAGCACGGAACATCGGCAATAACATAGTCGAATTTATCTATGAATTCGCTGTTTAATACAGTTGCATCATTTTCCATTACTTTGGTATTTGTAATTCCCAGGCGGGAAAGATTGTTTTTTATTAATTCAAGCTTATGCGGGTGAATATCGCATGATATAACCTCGCCTGTGTTATTCATTAATTGCGCGGCATAGGTGGTTTTTCCTCCCGGTGCAGCACATAAGTCAAGCACACGCGAATTTTCCTTGGGATTAAGGTGTGAAACGGCTGTTTGCGAAGCACTGTCCTGAATTGTTATAATTCCGTTTATATATTCTTCGGTGTTTTCCACTGCACCCATATTGCATACATAGGCGTGCGGAAGCCCGGGAATTTTTGTGAAGCTTTCAGAAAGCGTATCTCCCTTAAGAGTGTTGAGCCTTGCTATAATCGGAGGAGTGGTGTTAATTGCTTTTAAAAGCTCTTCGCCGTAGCCCTGTTTTCTCCAAAATGTAACAAGCCAAAGGGGAAATGAATATTTAAGCGATAAATATTCATCAGAATTTTTATTATCGGGCAGAAAATCACCGCTTTGCGATGCCTTTCTTAAAACGGCATTAACAAGTCCTGCCGAAGCACTGTGTCCATATCGGCGGCTGAGCTTAACACATTCGTTTACAGTGGCTGAAACGGGGATTTTATCAAGAAATTTTATTGAAAATATTCCAATTCTCAAAATATTTAAAATCCACACCGAAAGCTTTTTTATCTTAACTGTGGAAATATTTTTTATAATGTTATCAATATAAAGCTTGTTTTTTATCACACCGAAAGCAATCTGTGTTGAAAGAGCATTGTCGCGCGCATCCATATCACACGAAGAAAGAATATCCCTGAGTGCTAAATTAATATATGCACCGTCTTTTTCAACAGAAACAAGCGTTTTGAGTGCCGCCTCGCGCGGCTTTGAAAGTGCCATTAATCTCTGCGCCTGCGATTTTGTGCCAGAAGCAGAAAACGAAGCAGATTTGCAACACTTACTGCTGCAGCGGCAACATATGTCATCGCAGCGGCGCCAAGCACTTTTTTAACTGCAGGTACTTCGTCAGATTCAAGATACATTCCCTCTGAAAGAATATTAATCGCTCTTCTTGAGGCGTTGAATTCAACGGGAAGAGTAACTAACTGGAAAAGCACTGCAAGCGAGAAGAACCATATTCCAACGTTGATTAAAACATCGCTGAAATATGAAGCGGTTGAAAGCAAAAGACCAATGATTATAAGATACGGTCCCACCATAGAACCGATATTTGCTGCAGGAACAAGTACATTTCTTACTTTTATGGGAGCATATCCCGTTGCGTGTTGAACGGCGTGGCCCGCTTCATGCGCGGCAACACCAACTGCCGCAACAGATGTGGAATTCCTTACGGAATCACTAAGACGTACAACGTTTGCTTTCGGGTCGTAATGGTCGGTAAGATTTCCTGCTATAGATTCGATTCTAACAGAGTGAAGCCCATTTGCATCAAGTATGCTTCTTGCTGCACTTTCAGCGGTGAGACCACGGACAGTGTGCTTTTTAGAATATTTTTTAAATGTTGAGTTTACTCTGGATGATGCCACGAGAGAAAGAATCGCAGCAATTATAACGAGTAAATATCCGCTGTCGAATCCGTAGCCGTAATAAAACATATAATCACCTTCCTAAGATAGTTCCTTCTTCTATAGTATGTCCGCGAAGATAATCTTCAACAGACATTTTCTTTTTTCCTTCGATTTTAATATTTTCAATTACAACGCTTTTCGTTTTACAACCGACTATAAGTCCGTCTTTTGAGGCAGAAATTACCTCGCCTGCCTTGGCAGAAAGGTCGCTTAATGTGCATTTATCTATCACAACTCTTTTCCCATTTAAAAATGTGTATGCCATGGGCCACGGATTAAGACCGCGCACCTTGTTTATTATTGTTTGAGCATCCTGATTCCAATCGATTTCGCCCTCTGCCTTTGAAAGCTGTGCGGCATATGTTGAAAGAGAATCGTCTTGCTTTTCGGGTTTCAGGGTTTTATTTTCAGCTTCGTCAAGCGTTTTTAAGAGAACTTTTCCGCCGACTTCTGCTAAAATATCGTGAAGCTCACCTGCCGTCATTTCAGGCGTTATTGTAACTTCTTCTTTTAAAAGCATATCGCCCGTATCAAGCCCTTTTTCCATATACATACTTGTTACGCCGCTTTTTTCCTCTCCGTCTATTACAGCACGCTGAATAGGTGCCGCGCCACGGTACTTGGGAAGAAGCGAGCCGTGGATGTTTATGCAACCATAGGGCGGAAAATTCAAAATATATTCAGGAAGAATTTTTCCGTAGGCAACCACTATAATTATATCGGGATTGTATTTTTCAAGTAAGGGTAATATTGCACCGTCTTTAAGAGTTTCGGGCTGATAAACATCTATGCCTTTCAGAAGGGCATATTTTTTTACCTCCGGCATAGCCATTTCGTAGCCCCTGCCCTTGGGTTTATCAGGCTGAGTGATAACACAGACAACATCGTGGTTATCTTCAACCATAGCCTTAAGCGATTTTTCTGCAAATTCGGGCGTACCCATAAACATTATGCGCATATATTAATCCTCTTCTTCACTATTCTCAAATTCATCTTGTTCAATAAATCTTATAACTTTTTCAACGTAGAGATGCCCATCGAGATGGTCGCACTCGTGGCAGATGCAACGTGCATAGAGCTCTTCGCCTGTGTATTCTATTGGGTTTCCGTTGCGATCGAAAGCGCGCACAGTTGCTTTCTCTGGCCTTTCAACCTCGCCTGCTTTGCCCGGAACACTGAGGCATCCCTCAATATCTGTGTAGCTTCCTGAGGTTTCTGTGATAACGGGGTTTACAAGTTCTATAATACCATCTTCGCCCCTGTCGATAATAACAACGCGGCGGAGAATACCAACCTGCGGTGCTGCAAGCCCCACTCCGTTTGCCTTTTCAAGCGTTTCACGCATATCGTCAAGAAGAGTGTGAAGCTTTGAATCAAAATTTTCAACCTCGCGGCAAACCTTATTAAGGCAAGGATCGCCTATTTCTCTGATTTTTCTGATAGCCATATCTTTTCTCCTTTTAGTTCTATGACTTATTAATTCATATTGTATGGGTTTATATCTGCCGATACAATAATGTCTGTTTTTCTTTTATAGTATTGATTGTGAATTATATCGCGAAGCGAAGCTATAAGCTCGCGCGAGGCATTGCATTTCATCCATATGCGGTAGCGGTAGCGATTGTGCATTTTTTCAATCGGTGCCGCAGCGGGCCCAAAAATACTGCAGTTTTCCTCGTCGCGTACTGCAAGCCTTAATTCCATGGCAATCTGGGAGGCAGTGGAAGAGGCAAGATTTTTATCCTCTGAGCTTATAATAATATTCACTATATCGCAAAACGGCGGATATACAAATTCACGCCTGAATGCAATTTCTTCTTCAAAAAATGCCTTGTAATCCTGTGATGCTGCAAGATTAAGCGTTCTGTCTTCAGGCATATAGGTTTGCACAATGGCTCTTCCGCGTTTTTCGCCTCTGCCTGCTCTTCCGCAAACCTGGGTAATAAGGTCGAAAGTTCGCTCCTGTGCACGGAAATCATCGGCGTTTAAAGAAGCATCTGCCGCAAGCACACCCACAAGCGTTACATTTTCAAAATCAAGTCCTTTTGTAACCATTTGTGTGCCGAGAAGAATATTTATTTTTTCTTTATCAAAATGTTCAAGAATCCTTTCGTGGCTGTTTTTCCCGCTTGTTGTATCCATATCCATACGAACCATAGATGCAGAGGGGAAGATTTCGCCGATTTGTTCCTGTGCCTTCTGAGTTCCTTTGCCGAAATCCTTCACCCTTGTGCTCTCGCACTCGGGGCATTTTGCGGGAATATCTTCGCGATAGCCACAGTAGTGGCACGTGAGTGCAGTTTCTTTTTTATGATAGGTAAGCGAAACACTGCACGACGGACACGTGAAAACATATCCGCAATCGCGGCACGAAACAAATGTGGAATAGCCGCGCCTGTTAAGAAAAAGAATTGTTTGCTCGCCTTTGTTCAGGTTTTCCTGTATTTCGCAGGCAAGGGTGCGGCTTAAAACTGTTTTATTACCATCCCGCAGTTCTTTTCGCATATCTTCGATAGTAACTGTGGGAAGAGGTGCATTATTAAATCTGTTTTCAAGCTCAATTAAATTATATGTGCCGATTTTAGCCTTATAATAGCTTTCAACAGATGGTGTTGCCGATGCAAGCACCAAAGGGCAATTATGCTTTTCGGCAAGAAATGCGGCGATTTCGCGCGCGTGATATTTTGGCGAGGATTCTGATTTATACGTTTGCTCGTGCTCCTCGTCGATTATTATTGCACCTAAGTTGTTGCACGGTGCAAAAACGGCACTTCGGGCGCCTACAATAATCTGGGCATCTCCGCGGCGAATTCTGTTCCATTCATCGAGGCGTTCGCCCATTGAAAGTGCGCTGTGAATAACGGCAACCTTTTCGCCAAATCTTCCGTAGAATCTGTTTGTCATCTGCGGAGTGAGCGAAATTTCGGGAACAAGCACAATAACCTGCTTTTTTAAAGCAAAATAGTGCGAAGCAACGCTCAGATAAACCTCTGTTTTTCCGCTTCCCGTAACTCCCCGTATAAGGAAAGTGCCGTTTTTCTGTTCCAGAATCTTGCTCACGGCATTTTTTTGCTCATCGGTAAGGGTGGGAGAAACGGTTTTTTCAATCTCTTTCCCCGCAAGCGGATTCCGAAGCGATTCAATTTCGCCGTATTCTATAAGTTTTTTGGCGTAAAGAGCTTCTACCGCATTGCGCGTTGTTTTTAAAAGATTTATTATATCGGGGATCTGCATTTTGCCGTTTTCGTGAAGAAGCCTGAGTATTCTGGCTTGCGCGGGAGAGCGCCTTTCCATTTTTTCGGATTCTTTAAGCGCATCGATTCCATCAGCACAGTAAGCAACACGAACAAACTTTTCGTTGTTCTTTCTTTTGTCGAGATAACTTTTTTCGCAAACACCCTTTTTAACAAGGGAATTTACGGTTGCACGTGCACTTTTTCCCAAGATTAATTTAATCTGGGAAAATTCTCCGCATCCATCATTTTCTTCCAGAAAACGCAATAATAAATCCTGCGATGTTGTTCTTTTAAAGCCTGTTTTGTCGGTGTAGCCGTGGGATAGAACAATCCATTCCTCAAACTTCATATTGATTCCGGGCGGAAGCATTGTGCGTGCCGCCTCCGAAAAAGTGCAAAAATACCTTTCACGCATATGAAAGCAAAGTTCGATTGCCTGATGCGTAAGCACAGGAAGAGCGTCGGTTACAGATTTTATGCTTTTAAGATTATCGCAAAAGCTTTTATCAATCAGCTCTGTAACATATGCCTCTTTAGGCACGTTTCCTCCGCCAAAAGGCACCTTAACGCGTGCGCCTGCACTTATTTTTTCCTCAAGCTCGCATGGAACAAAATAGTCGAACGGTTTATCGATATTCAAATTGTCCGTATCAATATATACACGGGCAATCATTTTCAGTTTTCTTCAGCGGGTGCCTGATTTTTTGCGTGTGTGCAAATAATCTTACCCTCGGCAATTTCATTAATAGCCTGAGATACAGTTTTATCTTGCTTTGATTCGCTTGCAAGCTGACGTGCTCTTTTAGCAGCAGCGATAACAAGAGAGTAGCGGGAATCGATTCCCTCGGTTTCCATAAGTTTTGAGATTTCAGGATAAAGCATAATCACATAACCTTTCTTTTTTATATTTTAGCAAAATTCTTTTTTAATAAATTCAATGTTTCTGGGCATATAGCACCTTTCAGCTTTCATAATAGCTTCAAGCTTGGAAAGTGCATCGCCAAGATTATCATTCATAAGAATATAGTTGTATTTTTCGCAAAGTGCAAATTCTTGCTTTGCACGTTCAAGACGTTTCTTTATAACATCGTCTGTTTCGGTGTTTCTTCCGCGCAAACGGTTTTCAAGCTCTTTAAGTGATGGGGGAATAACGAAAACGAAAACTCCCTCCGGATAGTGCGAGCGTACCTGCATAGCACCCTGCACCTCTATTTCAAGAATAACATTTTTTCCGCTTTCAAGCATTTCGAGTACAGCTTTCTTCGGAGTGCCGTAGCGGTTTCCGCAGAAAACGGCGTTTTCAAGAAATTCACCCTTGGCAATACCTGCTTCAAATTCTTCATTTGTTATGTAGTAGTAGTTTACACCATGTTTTTCGCCCTCGCGCGGCGCTCTGGTGGTTGCAGAAATTGAAAGAACACTATCGTCGTGAGTTTTCACATATTCCTGGCAGATTGTTCCTTTTCCAACGCCTGACGGACCTGAAACTACGAAAAGTAAACCTTTATTCTTCATCTTTATTTCCCCTTTCTTCGTCGGTTTTCTGCACAATGTTCTGTGGAGAAATAGCTGAAAGGATAACGTGTGAGCTATCCATTACAAGTACACATTTTGTTTTCCTGCCGAAAGTGGCATCTATAAGCATTCCGTTTTCGCGTGCCTCCTGTACAAGACGTTTAACAGGGGCACTGTCGGGAGCTACAATGCTTACAATTCTTATGTCGGAAACAAAGTTTCCAAAACCAATACTTATAAGCTTCATATAATCATTTCCTTTTTATTCTACGTTTTGAATCTGCTCGCGCAGTTTTTCAATTTCGGCTTTAATATCGATCACAATTTCCGAAGATTCAAGGTCGTTTGATTTAGAGCCTATGGTGTTTGTTTCACGGTTCATTTCCTGAATAAGGAAATCAAGCTTTCTTCCAACAACTCCGCCATTTTCGAGCATTTTCCTGAACTGAGCAATATGGCTTCTGAGACGGACTGTTTCTTCGTTTACGTTAACTCTGTCGGCAAAGATTGCAACTTCAGTAAGAACGCGAGAATCATCAATTGTTGAATCTTCTAAAAGCTCGCGCACACGTGCGTAAAGCCTTTCCTGATATTCTTTAACGATTTCGGGCGAACGGTTTTCAATTTTTTCTGTTGCGTTTTCGATAAAATCGAGATGAGAGTTTAAATCTTCCTTAAGCTTTTCGCCCTCGGCAGCACGCATCTTATCGTAGGATGCAAGAGCCTCGTCAAGTGCAGAGAGCACTGCACTTGCGATTTCTTCACTATTGGCATCGTCTTTTTCAACTGTGAAAATATCGCTTATGCGCAAAAACGTTTCAGCGTTTGCATTGCTTTGAATTCCAAGCTCATTACTAAGGCTTCTAAGCGCTTCAAGATATCCCTTTGCAAGACCCATATTAACCTTAACGTTGCTTGCCTCTTCGCCTGAAGATTCAACGTTGAAGAAAATATCAACCTTTCCGCGGTTGATTACCGATGCGGCGCGTTTTCTGAGTGCATCTTCAAGGAAAGAGTATATGCGGGGAAGTTTAATGTTGAAGTCGCTGTAGCGGTTGTTTACCGATTTGATCTCGATTGTAAATATTTTGCCCTGTGCCTCGGCTGAACCCGAGCCATAGCCGGTCATACTTTTTATCATTATAACAAAACCTTCTTACCCTTATAATTTATCACTTTATTATATCACAGAAAGGTGTGGCTCGTCAACACTTTGGCAGTTTAAAATACAAAGTGAGAAATAAAAACGGGAGGGCACAGAGACCCTCCCCTACAAGTTTGCCCATAGTAAAAAGGCTTCCAAATAAAGAAAAATCAAAAAATGAGGTTTTTCAAATGTTATTGAAAAATCTCATTTTTTCTGCTGTTTATATTTAATTTGCGGTTGGGATTATTTTAAAATCACCTTATGCGTTTTTCATTTCTGCAAGAAGTGTTTTTCCGCCTTCGATTATGGCTTCGGCAACGCCTGCTTTATAGGGCGAGGTACGTGCTTCATAGCCACCCTCGTCGTAAGCTGATTTAACGGGGAAATATCCCTCGTTACCGTTTGTGAGAGCACACGGCATAATCATATCCCAGCCCTCGGCTTCCTTAATTCCAACGCCGATATCGGTAAATGGCTCGCCGGGGATACCAACCATTGCAACGGGACCAAGCTGAACACCTGTTAATCTTAAATTGAAGTGCTCGGGACCGTTCTCCATTCTGCACATACGGAGCGCTTCTGCAACAACAGTTGTAAGCTCCATAGCAGTGTAGGGAATAAGATCGTCGCGGCCGGAATCGTGAAGCTCTTTATATTCGTGAGCACGCGGTAAATCTTCGGCGCTCGGCACATTTGCCGGAACTTTTATCACTTTATTTACGATGTTGATTTTATCAACATCAACGTATTTTACTTTATCATAAACCTGAAGTATGGTGCCTGCAAGTGCGCGACCTACAAAACGAGCCATACCGGGACTTTTCATTTCGTTATCAAAGCTGATTTCAGTATCGTTCATATCGCCGTCTTTGGGGTGAACATTTGTGCTTCCCACGTCGCCCTCGGCACCGTTAAAGAAAATACATTTTGTTCCGTCAAGCGCTTTTTCAATGGTTTTACGCGTCCAGCCGGGCCAGTCGGATGAAAGAAGATCGCCATTAATTGTGTCGGCGTGAAGACCATAGTTAAACATTACTATGCTTTCTGCACCCTCGCGGTCGAAACGAACAACATGCACTCTCTGGTCGAGTGTGCCGATAGGATGGTCGATATTCGGGTCATCAATAGGGGGACACGTCATAGTTGAGCCATCTTTCATTTTATATCTTCTTATGTAGGCAACTCTTTCAGGTGCCCATCCTGTGATATAACCCATTTTAGCATCCTTAAGGTCGCTGATAGCTATTTTAACAGAATCTACAACTCTTTCGCCAACGAATTTTGCCCAGGCGTGAATTGTATCAATATCTGCCTCGAATGCTGCTGTGGGAACTAAAAGCCCTGAAGTGTGAGAATGTGTTGCAGAAAGGAATATATCTTCTTTTGAAATACCTGTTTCTTTTTCAATGGCTTCGCTGTAGCTGTTTATAAGACTGGTATCAATTCCGCACACATCGAGGCTTATAAGTGCAATTTTCTTTTCTTTAAGAGAAATTACAAGAGTGCATACCTCAATATCATCAAGAAATCCTTTTGCAAATCGGGGAATGTAATATCCGCTTACGCCGATTCCAAGAGGGGGATTAACATTTAACTGGCTATAGCCGACTTTTAAATTACTCATATCTTATCATCCTTTATTAATATTTAATTTTTCCGTTTTGAATAACGCGTTTAACGCTGAATTTATCATCGGTAAAGATTATATCGGCTTTTTTGCCGGGATAGATAGAACCGATTTCATTATCCATACCTATTGCACGTGCGGGTGTGGTTGCTGCCATATAGAATGCCTGTGCAATACCGCAATTTGTGCTCGACATTATATTTTTACAAGCTTTATCCATAGTCATCTTGCTGCCCGAAATTCCACCATAGGCATCGAAGTTAAGGTCGGTAACGTGCGCAAATTCAGGGGGATTGGGATCATCGTTTATTGTGCTGTCGGTAATTAAAATTGTGCGCTCAATTCCTTTATTGTGTAAAAGAAGCTGCTGCATTTCGGGGTGTACGTGTATTCCGCACGAATCGGAAATAAGCTCGCAGAACACATCAATTTCTTTAAAGCTGTATTCATCGGGTCCGTAAGCACGTGTGCCTCCGTAAACCTTGCGCCTGCCCGTTGCATTCATAGAATGCGTTTGGATGGTGGGGCGGTATTTTCCAAGTGCGCGCACCTCCATAGGAGTAGCTTCAGAATGTGCCAAGGCAAAAATACAATCGGGATTAACCTTTCTTGCATATTCAAGGAAAGGAAGAAGGTCAGGTCTTTCGGGAGCAATTGCCCACACCTTTGCAAAAAGACCTGCATTATCAACAAAAGCCATAAATTCTTCGGGAGGGATTTCTTTTCTCCAGGGGTTGTTGATTGCATTTGCACCGTAGTCGGGACTTGTGTAAGGCCCTTCAAGATAAAGCCCCTTAATTGTTTCGCTTTTTTTAATTCCTTCTTTAGCGCAATCGATTGCTTCCATAAGCTCTTTGAAATTAAAGTCGTAGGCAGGCGTTGCAAGGATGGTTGTTTCGCCGTGAGAAAGAAAATGCTCGGCTGCCTTTTCTGCTTGAAGGCAAGTATCAAATCCTGCCCCGCCGTGAACGTGAATATCAACAAAGCCGGGACCTGCGTATGCGCCGCCCGCATCAATTACTTCGCATCCTGCGGGAGCTTCCATATCGCGCTCAGGGCCGAAAGCCTTAATTATGCCATCTTCATAAATAAGCGCACCATCCCAGACAATTCCGTTTTCGTGAACTATCTGTGCGTTTTTTATGTAGGTAATATTTTTCATGAAATCACTCCTCAATACCTTTTATTATTTTATACTTTTAAAAAAAGAAATGCAAGATAAAAATGAAAAAATTCCCGAACAAAAAAAAGAGAACCACCCTTTAAAAAGGATGCTTCTCTTTTTTGGGGTGCTAACGGTCAATTATCATACAAACATAATAGCGATGCAAACTGCAATAGATTATTTCACTGTGAAACAATCTATTTAACAAATTCAAAAATGCTACTATTCCAAATATCTTTTTAGATTAGATTCAAAATGTTCAATCAAATCTTTTGCAGTCATATCTGGTCTCCACATAAAATAGTTATTCTTAAATTCATCGAACCAAAAAGCAACTTCTCGATTACGTTTAGGATCTCTTGTAATATCTCCTTCAAAAACAACCCAAAAAGGCAGTATATTTTTATTAGTAATACCACCAATTTCACGGTATGCCTTAAGGAGACCAGGTGTGAAAAGTTTGCATAATCTTTCGTGTGCATTGCCTCGACCTGCACTTGGATCTTTGCCTTCAACCCAACCATCTTGGCGTTTGATTTCGCCAAATAAAATTTTCTTTGTCTTTGTATTTTCTATTGCAAAATCTGGTGAAACACCCCATTTTGTGTTTTCTAAATCAATTTTAGGATTATATATCTGTTTCAGCACGGATTGAGGTAACACAACTTTAGCATATAAATTTTTTAAGTGTGTAGGCTTTTCGTGCAATACATATTCCGTTCCACGGAAATATTTTTTAAAAACATCATACAAATTTGTTTCTGCTTGTGCTGCCTTAAATCCACCTTGTTCTTGCCAATTATCTCTACCGCTTAACGCTTTTTTTCCCATGTCTACATCCCCCTAAATAATTCTTCTAATGAAATATTTAATCCATTTGCTATTTTGTATATGTTTTCTATCGAAATGTTTCGTTTACCAGATTCTACGGATGCAAAATATGTTCTATCCATATCTATTAATAGCGCAAACTTTTCTTGGCTTAGCCCACCTGCTTTTCTTAACTCTTGAACTTTTCTTCCAAAATCTTCTTTAATCATCCTAAAGCACACCTTTCTCGATAAAATTTTACACTAAATACCGTTTTTGAGTCAACGGATTATGAGTAACATTACATTGACAATACAGATCGAATGTGTTATAATGTATCCAAGTAGGTGAAATGATTATGAATGAAAAAAATAATTCTGCAATTAGTGGATATTCTATATATAATCCACAGGCAAAAAAAAGAAAAAAAATAAACCCATTAGACGAGTTGTATCCCGTATTACCCGAAAAAAAATATCAGGTGATATATGCAGACCCACCTTGGGACTATGGTGGAAAAATGCAGTACGATAAAACTTGCATAAAATCCGAAAATGTCGGATTTGAAAAGAATGTTTTTATTAGTTCTGCAAGTTTTAAATATCCTACTGTCAAATTAAATGACTTAAAAAAATTAAATGTATCATCCATTGCAGATGATAATTGTATTTTATTTATGTGGACAACTGGTCCTCAATTTGCTAATTCGATAGAATTGGGCGAAAGTTGGGGGTTTGAATATAAAACCGTTGCATTTGTTTGGGACAAACAAGTTCATAATCCAGGAAGATATACATTATCTCAAACTGAATTTGTGCTTGCATTCAAAAAAGGAAAATTCCCTACGCCTCGTGGTGCAAGAAATGTTAGACAATTAGTTTCTGTGCATCGAGGTCAACACAGCGAAAAACCTGAAGTTGTAATTGATGGCATAACTAAAATGTTTCCAGAACAATCAAAAATCGAATTGTTCGCTCGAAAAAATTATTTTGGGTGGGATAATTGGGGGTTAGAGATCCCAGATAGTAAAATAGAAATACTATCAAATCAGGAAACCGAAAAAAATAATCAACTTTCATTTATCAGTATATAATATTACTAGAAATGCACCGCTTTTCGGAATTGAAACAAAAAAGCGGTGCATTTTATTTTGAGAAAAGTTTAGAGTGAATTTGTTTAGGTTATTTCTTATATAAAAACTGTGTTTTTTCCTATTATATATTTCACGCAGAAACTTATCTTTTTTTGAAAGTCCTTTATTTAAGCGGTTTTGAGCATAAAAAAAGAAGCGTAACTTTGTATCAAAATTACACATCTTTTTGGTGCCGGTGGTGGGAAACAGTCGCTACGCGCCTTGCCTGCTTGACGACCGCACGCAAGCGTGCAGTACCCGTCTGCGCACCAACATCGCTAAAAACGATTATCAATCGTTTTTTTACGCTCGTTGCCCTCTCAGGGTTCGATTCCCGAACAAAAAAAAGAGAACCACCCTTTAAAAAGGATGCTTCTCTTTTTTGGTGCCGGTGGTGGGAAACAGTCGCTACGCGCCTTGCCTGCTTGACGACCGCACGCAAGCGTGCAGTACCCATCTGCGCACCAACATCGCTAAAAACGATTATCAATCGTTTTCTTTACGCTCGTTGCCCTCTCAGGGTTCGATTCCCGAACAAAAAAAAGAGAACCACCCTTTAAAAAGGATGTTTCTCTTTTTTGGTGCCGGTGGTGGGAATCGAACCCACACGCCATTTCTGACAACAGATTTTGAGTCTGTCTCGTCTGCCAGTTCCGACACACCGACACGACCTTTACATTATAATATAAAAAAAGTTAAAAATCAATACTTTTATAAAACAAAATTAAAATTTGTGGTTGTAAAACGGAGATATCTGTTGTATAATACATATATCAATACGAAGATATTTCTTTAAGGAGGTGTTTTTTGTGGCACAGGTAACAAAGGATATGATTATTCTTGATGTTCTTTCTATTGATCCGGGAACGGCACCGTTTTTCCTTGAAATAGGAATGCATTGCCTTGGCTGCCCCTCTGCAAGCGGTGAAACACTTGAAGAGGCATGCGCAGTTCACGGAGCAGATGTAGACGAGCTTGTAAATAAGATTAACAATTATTTAGCGAGCAAATAAAAAGGGAATGCTTAAATTTTCCAGAGCGCAAAAAGGCGAAGTTTGTCCGTTCTGAAAAATTTCTTATATCCCCTAAAAAGAGAGGATGTTTAAAAACCTTTTGTTTTTAAACATCCTCTCTTTTTGGGTTCAAATATAAGTAGGAAAGAAATGAAAGGGGGTTCATTTCGGGAATATTTTTATTTAATCACGCGTGCTTTGATTACACCGTCGATTTTTAAAATTTCGCTGTAGATAGCATCGGTTACTTCTTCAACGTCAAGAATTGTGCAAGCGTAGTCGCCCTTGCTCTTGTTTACCATATTTTCAATATTGATTGAATTATTTGCAAAAAGAGCGCTTATGCTTGAAATCATATTGGGAATGTTCTTGTGAAGAACCGTAACTCTTACTTTATCTGTGCGCGGAAGCTCACAATTAGGGAAGTTTACGGAATTTACAATGTTTCCGTTTTCCATATAATCGATAAGCTGCTTTGCTGCCATAACGGCACAGTTGTCTTCGCTTTCTGCACTTGATGCGCCAAGATGAGGTATAGCAATAACGTTTTCAACACCTAAAACATCATCAGATGGGAAGTCGACAACGTATTTTGAAACAACACCGTCAGAAAGAGCTTTTTTAAGAGCTTCTGTATCAACAAGCTCGCCTCTTGAGAAGTTAAGAAGCTTTGCGCCTTTTTTCATTGCACCGAAAAGCTCGTCGTTAAACATACCCTTTGTATCTGCCATAAGAGGAAGATGCATTGTAACGTAATCAGCTTCTGAAAGTGCTGATTTGAGGTCTTTAGCTATTGTCGTGTGGCGATCGAGGCTTAAAGCTGCTTTAACAGAAATGAATGGGTCGTAACCGATAATATCCATTCCAAGGTGGTATGCTGCATTTGCAACAAGAACACCGATAGCACCAAGGCCAACAACCAAAAGCTTTTTACCTTTGATTTCGCAGCCAGCAAAGTTGCTCTTTCCTTTTTCAACCATCTTACCAACTTCAGCACCGTTGCCCTTAAGAGTTTGTGCCCAGCTGATACCGCCTGTGATATCTCTTGAAGCGAGGAAAAGGCCTGCAAGTGTAAGCTCTTTAACTGCGTTTGCATTTGCACCGGGTGTGTTGAATACAACGATACCCTTTTCGCTGCACTTATCAATCGGGATATTGTTTACGCCTGCGCCTGCACGTGCAACTGCCATAAGAGAATCGGCAAGCTCCATATCGTGCATATTAAAGCTGCGAAGTATAATGCAATCGGGGTTTTCGCAGTTGTCTGTTATATTGTAGTTTGCCTTGTCGAAATTGTTAAGTCCGCATGCGGCAATTTTATTTAGTGTAAGTAAATTATACATGTTCAACAAATCCTTTTTAATACATTTTAAGTTTTTGAGAGGACAAAATGCCTTTCAATTTAAATTTCGTTAAAAACGGGGGCGTGTACCTCGTTTTTAACTCCTTGCAGGGGCTACCGCGGTGAGCGGTGCGTGAGCGAAAGCCCCTCTCTCGAAGCGAAATATTTTCGCAGAAACTTTTCGCTTCGAAAGGATGACGTTGTCATCCTTTTTTATTTATTGTTTTTTTCAAATTCTGCCATAAATTCCACAAGAGCTTCAACGCCTTCGATTGGCATTGCATTGTAGATGCTTGCTCTCATGCCGCCTACGCTTCTGTGGCCTTTAAGGTTTACAAAGCCTGCTTCTGCTGCTTCTTTGCAGAATTTCTTATCAAGGTCAGCATCGCCTGTAACAAAGCATACATTCATCATAGAACGGCTTTTCTTTTCTGCTGTTGCTTTGAAAAGGCTTGAGTTATCAAGGAAATTGTAAAGAATATTTGCTTTCTTTTCATTTCTTTCCTTCATAGCTTCAAGTCCGCCGTTTTTGAGCGCCCACTTGTAAACAAGACCTGCAATATAAATTGCGTAACATGGAGGAGTATTGTACATTGAATCGTTATCAGCCATTGTTTTATAATCAAGCATTGTGGGGATATCTTCACGGGCATTTCCCATTAAATCCTCACGGATAATAACAACTGTAAGACCTGCGGGAGCCATATTCTTCTGAGCACCTGCATAGATAACGCCAAACTTTGTAACATCTACGGGTTCGCTTGTGATGCAAGAAGACATGTCTGCAACCAGAACCTTGTCGCCTACGTTAGGAACTTCTGGGAACTTGGTTCCGAAAATTGTGTTGTTATAGCACACGTGAACATAATCAGCATCCTCACGCACCATATCGGGTGTGATTTCAGGGATATAGCTGAATGTTTTGTCTTCTGAAGTTGCAATACACTTTGCATCGCCATACTTCTTAGCTTCTTTAAAAGCTTTTCCGGAGAACTGACCTGAAACAACATAATCAGCCTTGCCTGTCTTCATAAGGTTAAGAGGGATTGCCGCAAACTGTGTTGAAGCACCGCCCTGAAGGAAAAGTACCTTATAGTTATCAGGAATATTCATAAGCTTTCTGAAATCAGCTTCGGTTTCCTTAATAATTGCATCGTAAACGGGAGAACGATGACTCATTTCCATAACACTCATACCGCTGTTCTGGTAATCGATAAGCTCCTTCTGAGCTGTTTTAAGCACCTCAAGCGGAAGCATGCTGGGACCTGCAGAAAAATTGTAAACTCTTGCCATAATAATATGCCTCCTAATTATATAATTACACCTATTATACTCTCTTAAAAGGGGAATGTCAATGCGTTTTTACTCCATTTTTTCTAATTTTTAGAGAATTTATGCCTTTAAATGCTTCTATTATTCCAAACACAAAAAGAAACACTGCAAAGCATTTATTTAAAAGGTCGGAAGACAGCCTAAGAGCAGTATATGCGCCCAGAAGTGAAAACGGCACTCCCCATATAATTAAGGGAAGAGCCGCTTTTTTTTCGATGTTTTTGTTTTTTATGTGCATAATAATGGCAGAAATAGCCGTTGGAACAAAATAGTAAAGATTAATACTCTGTGCGGCGTGCTGTGATAAAGAAGTGAAAAATATCAGCGAGGGAATGAGTATCATCCCTCCGCCAACACCCATACCGCTGAGTATTCCCGAAAAAAGACCGATTAAAGCTATAAGCATAAAATCCTCCTATTTAAAAAACATCCTGATTCCTGCAATTACCATTATTATTCCAAAGCCTAATGAAATATATTCCTTTTTAAGCTTGTTTAAAAGCTTTGCCCCGATGAAAGCACCGATTATTCCGCCTATTGATGCTTTCACAATATAGGGGAAATCACCAAAGCCTCCGTGAGTGTATACCACTATGCTCGCAAGGGAAAGGGGCAGAATTACTGCTATTGCAGTGGCGTGGGCTTTCTTTTCTTCAAGCTTCATAAATTTTTTCAGGGAAAGAACGGCAACAATTCCTCCGCCCGAGGCAAAGAAGCCGTTAATAAAACCGACTAAAGAGCCGATAAAAAATTTTTTTACTTTCGTCATGAAACAAGCATTTCCAGTCTGAGTTTATCGGCAATCATAGCGATAAATTCTGAGTTTGTGGGTTTTCCTTTATTATTACTTACGGTGTAGCCGAAAAGCTTATACAGTTCTTCTTCGTTTCCGCGGATGCACGCAACCTCTATTGCATGGCGGATTGCTCTTTCCACACGGCTGGGAGAGGTGTTGTGCCTGTCGGCAACCTTGGGATAGAGCTGTTTTGTAACGGCGTTTATAAGCTCGGTATCTTTAATGCTCATTATTATTGCATCGCGAAGATATTGATATCCCTTTATATTTGCGGGAACGCCAACTGAATGAATAGTATTTGTAACCGATATTTCAATTGCTCTATCAGATGGAATGTCGCCCGATGGTGGAGCTTCGCGCGAAACTCTTGTGCGTGATTCCATTGTAATGCGCGGGGTGCACAGGAGCGATATCCTTTCGTAAATCGTTTCTAAGCTTGCGGGCTTTATCATAAAGTAATCGGCTCCAAGCTCCATACAAAGATTTGTTACGTTTTCGCGTTTTGCACCTGTAAGCACTATAACAACGGGGCGTGAGTTTCTTGGCATCGCCTTAACGCGTTTTAAAATATCAATCCCGTCCATTCCGGGAATAACTATTTCAAGCAGAAGCACATCGGGGGAAAGAGTGCGCAGTTTGTCGATTGCATCAATTCCGTCGGTTGCTTTTCCAACCACCTCAATATCATCTTTAGCGTCGAAAAAAGATGTCATTTGCATTAAAAGTTCGTTGTTGCTGTCTGCCATAAGCAGTTTTATCTTGTTTTTCATAATAAATCCTCCTGTTTTGTATTTTTCAATTAGTATATTACCATATTTTGGTAATTAATGCAAGAACTTTTTACCAAAAAATGGTAAAAAGTTTTCTTGTGTGTTTTTTTGGAGGAAACATCTGCCTATATTATGCGGAATTTCAGGAAAATTATGCAAAAAAGAAGATGTAAAAAACTAAGTTCTTACATCTTCTTTTTCTGATTGCTTAATTCTCCCTTTGCGAAATATTCAGAGAGCGATACGTATTTTTTATAGAGCTTTTGGTAGATTTCTTTGTTTTCGGGGTTTGGTTTATACGTGAACGGTTTTATTTTTTTCATTTTTTCCGAAGCTATGGGAAGCGAGCCATATTTTTCGTAGTGAGTTGCACCTAAAACGGCGCTTCCGTAGGCACAGCCATAGGGAGTATCGGATAAAAAGATTTCCTTTCCAGTAACATCGGAATATATTTGCATAAACAGTTCATTTTTTTCTGCAATTCCGCCCGTTGCATAAACTTTATTAATCTCGATTCCGTTTTCTTCATATATATCTATAATTCTTTTTGTGCCATAGGCGGTTGCTTCGATAAGCGCGCGGTAGATTTCTTCTGACTTGGTGGCAAGGGTAAGTCCGAGTATCTTCCCCGAGAGATTGGCATTCACATATGGCGTTCTGCTTCCGTTCCACCAGTCGAGAGCAACAAGTGAATTTTCGTGCGGGGAGATTATTTTTGCTTTTTCGGTTAGATACTGATGTATGCTTACTCCCTCTTTTTCCGCTTCAACATAATAGGCGTGAGGTGTGCAGTTTTCCACGAACCAGTTAAGGCAGTCGCCAACGCACGGCTGACCTGCTTCAAAAGCATATAAACCGTCGATAATTCCGTTTTTAACGTAGCCGCATATTCCCGGTATGTTCATTTCTTTATCGGATAAGGCTATATGGCACGATGATGTGCCGAGAATCATCAGAAGCTCGCCCGGTTTAGTTACTCCAAGCGCGGGTAGTGCAGCATGAGCATCGATAAACGGAGGTGAAACGGGAGTGCCCTCAATAAGTCCTGTTTTATCTGCAATTTCTTTTGTGATATATCCTGCAGTTTCGCTTAAAAGCTTTATATCGGTAGAAAGCTTGGTGCCAACAATATTTTCAAGGCGGGGATCAAGCTTTTTTAGAAATTCTTTATCGGGATAGCCTGTTTTTTCGTTCCATATTGCTTTAAATCCTGTAGCGCAAACGCTGTGGGTTTCTTTTCCCGTAAGAAGCCACACAATCCAGTCGCCCGCTTCAATAAATCGGTGAGTTTTATTATAAAGATTTTCGTCGGCTTTTAAAATTTCAAGAATTTTCGGAAACATTCCTTCGCACGATGTTGTTTCCCCATACTGCCCAAGCCACGGAGCATTTGTTTCCTTTGCAAGGTTAGTTATTTCGTCTGCCTCTTTTTGTGTGGCGTGGTGCTTCCACAACTTCACATAGGCGTGCGGATTATCCCTGAATTCATCTAAAAAGCAAAGCGGAGTTCCGTTTTTGTCTACGGGTAGAATTGTGCAAGATGTGAAATCAACGCCCACGCCCACAATGTCGGATGGATTGACAGATGATTTTTCAATGCAATTTTTAATTATAAAATAAAGCGCTTCAATATAATCAGCGGGGTGCTGTAGAGCATAGTTTTCAGGAAGGTTTTCTGTGATAACGCCATGCTTGTATTCGTGTACTGATGATGCAATTTCTTCTTTCGTTTCAATATTTACAATTACTGCTCTTGCTGAAAGCGTACCGAAATCAATGCCCAATGAATATTTAGCCATAGTGTTCCCTCCGATAATCAGTTGATTTAATTATATATAAGCGTGTTTAAAAATGCAAGAAAAAAGGATGTTTTTACATCCCTTAATTTTAAAGCAAATGCTTTATTTTGTCTTTGAATTGAGTGTAGTCATCAATTTTTATAAAATTAAAATCAGATTTATAAACCGATTCGTCGTTTCCGCCGATGCCGTAGTCATCTCCAACGAATACAACCTCGTTGTGAGAAAGACCCTTTTCAGTGCAGTATTTATCTAAAGCATAATATTTATTGTAGGGAATCGGTGCCATATCAAAAGAGGACGACCCACCGACAAACACGTTGTACTCATAAAAAAGCTCTTTAACCTCGTTGTAAAAAGCTCTTCTTTTGCTTCTGTCGGGGTCGAATTTCAATTTATCTTCCTGCTTCGCTTTTGTTCCAAGAAGGGGAAACGTAATACACCCAGATGGGTGATACTCAACATTATCTCCTGCAAAATCAGTAAAGCCATATTTTCCCCGTAGAAAAGTTACTCTTTTTTCACATTCCGCGCGGTTGCATTTTTCCGTTATATCGTAAACTGTTTCCAGTTTTTTTGTTTCGTTGTTATATCTTGCATACTGCATACCGTAGTTTCCGATTATGTCTATAGGAAATTCGTTCATTTGCTTAAAAATTCTTTGCGCTTGCCCAGCACCTGCCATAACAAGCATATGCTTTTCCTTAAGCTTAAATAGAATATCTCTGTGTTGCGGACTAAGGGGAGTTTTATGCTGGGTAAGAGTGCCATCAAGGTCGAATGCAATCAATTTTAAGTTATTCAATTTAAACACTCCCTCCTAAAATATTTGTAATTAAGCCATAAAACAGTATATCTGTCTTTTAAATCCTTTGCATATAAAACGGCATCATTGATTTTATTTTTTCCGTAAAATTCTATAAAGTCATCATAGGATAAGCCAATTTCACAAAGGCTGGCAATACTTTCTGGAAATGAGGGCGCCTCGCTTAAAATTGCCTTTATTTCCTCCCATTTTTGTTCTATGGTGCTAATCTCATCGGTGCTGTACCAGCCAAGCTTATCCTGAAGAGATATAACCTCGTCGGAAGAAGAAAGGTAAATTCTTTTGATATCTTCTAACCATTTATCCCTGTTAAAACTATATTGTTTTGGAGAAGAATTCAAAATTGCCTCCCTTAATTTGGCTGTTACGGCGGAGGAATACATCACGTCTATTCCGTGGGGATAATAGTTTTTATTTTCAAGTATTCCTGTAATTTCAAAATAATGGGAAAGGTGATGTTCACTTCCCGATGCGGGGCGCGAATTTCCCACATAGCTCATCGCTATACCAACAGTAACAAGTGCTTCCATAAGCACCTCTATGGCAATTTCGTCTCTTTCAAGAAGCTGGTTTGCGTAATTTTTAACCTTATCTGCCTGAGAAAGTGTGAGGTTATAAATCTCTTCGCAAAAATATTCGTTATTTATAAGTGCGCTTAGCTTCCAGTCGCACAGGCAGGAATATTTGCCTATTATATCGCCGTATCCCGCCTGAATCATTTCAAGCGGAGCATTTTTCAAAATATTTGTATCGCCTATAATAGCTTTAGGAGGGCGGGCATTAAGCGTAACCTTCATGCCCTTTAAAATAAGTGCCGAGCCTACCGAAGCGTAACCATCCATTGAGGGTGCCGTTGCAACAATGTAGTAGCTAAGATTATGCTTAAAGCTTACGTGCTTGCACAAATCGTTTATAACCCCTGAACCAACACCGATTATAAGGTCGGTTTCAGGTGTAATATATGATTCAATTTCAGAAATTTTTTCTTCATTCGGAATAACCACTGCTCCGTTTGGTTGCAGGATTATTGTGCTTGCAATTTTTCCTTTAAGAATTAATTCTGCATCTTTTCCGCCTGTATTGTATGTGTTGTTATCGCACACCAAAAGAATGTTATCGTATTTTTCGCAAAGAGATGCCAGCTCATATATTGCACCTTTTCCAATGTTCGTGCAGTCTATCGGGCAGAGGTGTTCTCTTTTGCAGGGGCAGTTTTTAAATTTATCATTCAAAAAATTTAAATTCATATTATTTTACCTCTTACTTGACAAAGTTTATCTTTAATTATAGAATAAAACAATCACAAACGATTGTCAACACACGGCTTTAATAATGATAATCGCTCAAAAACGCTCAATAGAGAGGTAGTTATGTTAAAAGATGAAAGATATGATAAAATTTTAAAAATTCTTGATGATGAAAAATATGTATCATCTTACGAACTCAGTAAAAGGCTTTTTGTAAGTATGCCCACAATACGACGCGATTTAGCTTATCTTGAAAAGACAAAACAAATAGTAAGAAACCATGGCGGGGCAAGAAAAATTAATGGAGAATATATGGTAATGCCCCTGGCGTTTAGGGAAACTGTAAATCACGGTGCTAAAAAACAACTTTGCGAGGCTGCATCAAAGCTGATAAAAGAAGATAGTATTGTGTTTTTAGACGGCTCGACAACGGTGCTGCAAATAGCTGACTTTATATCGCCAAAGCAAAATATCATGGTAATTACAAATGGTATACCTCTTTCCTTGATATTAATTAAAAAAGGAATTAAAACATATACAACAGGCGGAGAACTGATTGAAAATTCTATGGCATATGCAGGAAGCTTTGCTGAAGAATTTATTTGCAGGTTTAATATAGATACGTGCTTTTTTTCAAGCCACGGAGTTAATGAAAATGGTATTATTGTTGATACCTCGCTTCCCGAAACCCAACTTCGCGCGCGAGTTATTTCGCAAAGTGCTAAATCAGTTTTTTTATGTGATAAAACAAAATTCGGCGTTAGTGCGCCATATAATTTAATGCCTGTCGGCGATGTGGATTGCGTTGTTACAGATTGCGAAAAAGAGAATGAGAAAAACTAAGTTTTTCTCATTCTCTTTTTTGTTATTCTACAGAAAGCATATTTTCAATAAAAATACCATATCCGCGCGTGGGGTCGTTAATGAGTACGTGGGTTACGGCGCCGATGAGCTTGCCGTTCTGGATGATGGGGCTGCCACTCACGAGTGATGTCAATATGGGACAACAATATTTTTGAGTTTTTCAATTTTTTCTTTATCTGGAACATCAAATTTTTCGACAGATTTTCCGAGTGCTTCGTATTTGTGTTCTCCCATAGCATGATACGGAAGTAATTCAATTTTTGCAGGATAGCCATAGCTTTCGAAAAAAGCTTTGATATTTTTCATTTCTTCTTCTGTATCATTTACATCTGGAACAATGGGAATCCTTACCCAAACATCAACATTCGATTTCAGCAGTTTTTTCAGATTTTCAAGGATACAAGTATTTGTAACCCCTGTATATTCCTTATGGATTTCTTCATTCATAGCTTTGATGTCATACAAAAACAAATCGGTAAACGGAAGAATCTTTTCAAAGCTTTCCCAGGGTATATGTCCTGCGGTATCGACCGCTGTATGTATGCCGTTTTCTTTGCATTTTTTTAGCATTTCCAAAAGTAAATCTATCTGCAGCATACATTCGCCGCCTGAAAAAGTAACTCCGCCGCCTGAAGTTTCGTAAAAAGCTTTGTCCTTTATTACTTCAGCAAAAACCTCATCAACTGTATATTCTTTTCCGCAGATTTCCTTTGCATCATTAAAGCAAAGGAAGTGTTCATCATCAACAGTCAACTCACTGCATCTTCCACACCATGTGCATTTGTTTTTATAAAACAATATTTCTTTTTCACGATTTTGGCTTTCGGGATTGTGACACCATTTGCATTTTAAATTACAACCTTTGAAAAACACCGTTGTCCGTATTCCCGGACCATCTACAAAAGAATTTCTTTCTATGTCAAAAATTATAGTTTTCATAGTTTCATTCCGTAATTTCATTTTTGCGTCGTCCTTTTGATAATATCATCCTGTATTGCTTCGTTAAGCTTTACAAAATAATCAGAAAATCCTGATACACGAACACGTAAATTTTTATAATCGTCAGGTGTTGCTTTAGCATTTATCAAGTCTTCCTTAGAAACATAGGTAAGCTGAAAATGCACACCGCCGTTTTTGAAATATGTTTCAAGCATATCAACGGTTTTTTCAAAATTCTCTTCATTTTTCACAAGTTGTTCATCTATCATCAGATTGGTAACGGTAGAACCGCATCCGATTGCATTCGGGTCAACCTTGGCAATTGAATTTAAAAGTGCAGTAAGCCCGTTTCTATCCTTTCCTTCGCTTTGTCCCAAACCAAATTTAAGAGAATCGCATTTATGTCTGCCATCGGGTGTTGCTTCCATTTTTTCACCAAACCATTTATGATGTGGATTATAGCCTATAAGGTCGCCGATAAGCCAGTGATAGCCAAAAAGATTGGTTTTATCTTTCAGGAATTCATACAGACTCTGATATAATTTTTGTGCTACGTAATTTGAGCGGTCTGTATCATTGCCGAAGAAATCGCCCTTTTTAAGAATTAAAGCATGCAGCTCTTCATATCCTTGCCAGTCAGCTTTAAGTGCTGAAACAAGTTCTGCCATTGTAATAATTTTTTCGTCAAACACAAACTGCTTTACTATAATAAGCGAATCAATTACATTTGCAATTCCGATATACATTGGTGAGGCAATCACAACATCTCCTGCACCCTGAGTAAGACTTCTGGCTTTTTCTATACAACCCTGAAAAAATATGCTTGAAAGATAATTTATATCCTTTGCACGCATACGATTGTATTTATTATCATATTCGTAGGCGGTTTCAAGGTCGGAAAACATTTCTTCTAAGAATACTGAATAAAATTCATCAAAATCCTTTGTATTTATAATTTTTTCGCTTTTTTTATGGAAGAGAGTTTCAATACAGCGTGCAAAATTTATTTTGGAGTTGCTTCCCGTAATTGCACCTAAAAAGGCAGGCTCATTACAACCAACAGTTGTATACCCAACGGCTTTTTCAAATGGGAAACCGCATATTTCAGTATAGCATTTTAATCGCTTTTCATCGTTTTGGAAAGCAATTCTTTTGTTTGGGTCTTTTCTTTCACAGTCGAGAGCAAAACGAAATACTTCCTTTGGCGTTTTTTTAGTCCATCTTAAAGTTACCTGTGGAATCCATGTTGGAAGGTCAATCAAAGCTTCCAAAATGAGCTTGGAAAGGTCACAAAAGCCGTCAGAGCCGTCAGGGAGATAACCGCCGATGCAAAAATGTGATTCGCCGCCTCGTGTGAAATTGCCGTTGGCTATGTGGGTGGCAGCTTGAAGCATGAGGAAAAGCTCCTGAAGATATTCTTTTGCCTCGTCTCTTGTGAGCTTACCTTCCTTTAGGTCTTTTTCATAAAAAGGATTTAAGTATCTGTCAAGGGTTCCCACGCTGTCCGGGTCTGCCGAAAAGCATACATAAATTGCAAGCACTGCTTCATAAAATGATGAGGGCTTGTTTTCGGGAACATTTTTAAGAGCTTCGGAAAGAGTTTTAAGATTGCTCCTGTATTCGGGGATATCTGTTTGTTCAGACATTTCGAGGGCTTTTTCCGAGCATTTGTGTGCCCATTTTATGAGAGTTTCGGCAACATTTTTCAGAGCAGAAAGAAACTCCTGCTCTTCTTTTTCGGTATGAAGTTTAAGGGAGTCGTCAATTTCTGCAATAATACCCTTTATGCCTTTTTCCAAAACCTTTTTATAATCGGCTGTTGCGTGTTGCCACTCTAAAGTTGAAAGATTGTCGATGTTTTTAAGATAAAAATCCTTTCGCATCTCTTCCCATGCCTTGTGACCCTGGCGGTGGAAGGCATCTCCCACAACTATGCCGTTGCGGCAAAGGAAAAATCCGGTCATTTTTTGATACTGTGTTAAAACCGGTTTTTGATTGAGTATATGTTCACAAAGTCTTTTAGATTCCATTTCCTGCTTTGAAAGAAAAATGTCTTCACGGTCAAATTCCGTAGCCGTCATTTCGGCAAACATTTTCCCTTCCAAAGTAAGTTTTGTAAGTTCAGCTATTCTATCTGTCATAAAGATCACCTCGGGATTGATTATATACCTGAGCCGGGAAATGTAAATACACTAAAAAAACACATTTGCACTTTTCGGTACAATGCTTTGTGTTTTTATTGCTTTTATAATTAAAAAATGATATAATTGATGTGGTGATATTATGGAAAATAAATTTGTGATAACAAATATAAACCGTGTTGCAATGGTTGATAAGTACGAATACAAGGATCAAAAGACCGTTTTTTCATCTGATTTAAAGCATAACGAGTTGATTTTTCACTTTTCGGGAGAATCAAGGGTGTATTTTAATGATAAGGTTTTTGAAATAATGCCCGGCACCATGCGGTTTCTGCCCTGTGGCGAAAGCAAAAGGTATATTGTTGAGCGTGAAAGAAGAGGTGAATGTATTTTTGTGAGCTTTGACACGGATACAGCGATTTCGGATGAAGCTTTTGTTTTAGCCATAAAAAATGCCGCCCATATAGGCGGACTTTTTAAAAAGATGTTTGCAGTGTGGGTGGCAAAGGGCGAAGGGTACTATTTTGAAACTATGTCTATGATTTACAAAATTTTTTCGGAGCTTCAGAAAAATAACTATCTTCCCGAAGGTCAGTATAAAAAAATCCGCCCTGCCATAAATTACATAGAAAACCACTTTCTTGACGAAAAAATATCAATACCGTATCTTGCAGCTCTTTGCAAAATCAGTGAATCCTATTTTAAAAAACTTTTTATTAAAAAGTTTGGAATGTCACCTATAAAGTACATTATTCGACTAAAAATCAACCATGCCTGTGATCTTCTTCTTTCAAAACAGTATTCAATAACACAGGTTGCAGAGCTTTGTGGATATGACAATGTCTATTTTTTCAGCCGCCAGTTTAAAGAATATGTCGGAACCTCTCCATCTGTTTTTGTTGAAAAATATATTTCTTCAAAATAAATGCTCGCCTATATTAAATAGACGAGCATTTTTATTATTTAATTTTCTCCGCTTCCACTAACATATTTTCAATAAAAATACCATATCCGCGCGTGGGGTCGTTAATGAGTACGTGGGTTACGGCGCCGATGAGCTTGCCGTTCTGGATGATGGGTCTGTCACTCATTCCCTGAATTATACCGCCTGTTTTCTTAAGTAAATCAGGGTCGGTAATTTTTATGACTAAGCCTTTTGCAACAAAAATTGCCTCGCCCCCAAAACGAAAGTGTTGCAATGGTGCTCGCTTTGTGCTATATTTGATATGGAAAGGAGCTGCTTAAAATGAAAACAAACACAGCGAAAAAATACATATCGCTTTTTCTTGCCATGACAATGCTTTTCTTATTCTCAGCATCTGCTCTTGCAAGCGAAAAAGAAGTTACGGTGTGTGTAAACAACGAAAAAATAGAATTTGACGTTAATCCTGTTATTGAAGACGGCAGAACCCTTGTGCCGATGAGATTTATATTCGAGGCTATTGGTGCAGAGGTTGAGTGGGTTAAAGAAACAAAAACAGCCGTTGCCGTAAAGGGTGAAATTAAGCTTGAAATAACGGCAAACAGTAACCAAATGCTTAAAAACGGAGAAGTAATTGCCCTTGATGTGCCTGCAAAGATTGTAGAGGGAAGAACACTCGTTCCTGTAAGAGCTGTTTCGGAAGGATTGGGCGCAAAGGTTGAGTGGGATAAAGAAAACTTTAAAGTAATTATCACAACGGATGAAAGCGCATCGAAAACATATAAACAGACAGAATTGAGCGCAGCCGATATGGAAGTGTTGAAATCGCTCTATGGTGATATCAGGTATGCTTTTGAACAGCAGTATTTGCCGTTTTATGTAAATGAATTAACGAAGGCAGGTGTAGACTGGCAGGCTATTTTTACAAGCAAGGAGCCAAAGATTGAAGAACTTGTAAAAGCAATATGGAATGATTTGATTTGCGAGTTTGTGGCGACGATTCAGATTGAATCACAATATGAATATGAGTTTTTAGTAGATGTTATCAGTGATGAAGAAATTATTTCAGCATATAATAATATTTTAAAGCAGGCAGAACTAAGCGCTGAATATATATTTGAAACAAAGTATACCAAAACCCCTGCAGGAAAAGACGTTTTTCTTCTTACTTTTTATAAAACTGATACTAAGCTTGCATGTAAATACATAGCCATTGTTCCCTATGCAAACGAGGCGAGATGCTTCACTGCAGAAAGCGATCTCATGTTAGAGGAGATGGGGATTCAAAATTATTTCCTTTGCGAGGTTAAAGGAGAATCAAGAACAAACTTTGGACTAATCGGAAATAGCGAAAGTGATTTCCTTAAGGGTATAGATACAATTGAATAATGAAAAGAGGGTGTTTAAAAACAAAGTTTTAAACACCCTCTTTGTATATGGGAATTTAAGATGCTTCCCTTAGCATATTCTCAATAAAAATCCCATAGCCTCTTGTCGGGTCGTTGATGAGTACGTGCGTTACGGCGCCGATAAGCTTGCCATTTGATCAGGTTAATTTTATTATTGCCCCGTAATTGACCTCGGGTAATAAAATAGTATCATCACAGACGGTAAGTATGTCATCGCCTGCAGGATTTATAAGAAGAGCATTTTTAAAAGGCACCCTTACTTTGATTCTATGATTGGTTATAATCTTATGTGTGGGACTGTTATTTACTATGAAAAGAAAATGACCATCATCTGTTTTTGTTATTTTGTAAAACAGATTACGATGATTAGTTGATACGTATGGTTCAATGTTATTCTCTTCCAGTATATCAGCCATTTCACAGGCTCCACCAAATTCGTCGGTGAGATCATTCAATTTAGGTTTTTTATAATCACGAAATCCTAACACATTTATGTATGAGAATGTGACTTTATGATCAGAACAGTATATTTTTCCTCCATTGTCAGAAAAATCTTTAAGGATTTCTTTTTCTTCCTCAGACAGATATTCAAAAAATGGAACAAATAGTATGTTTACAGGATATGGTGTCTTACATAAATCCCTTGCTTGCACAAAATCGACCAATTGTCCTTCTCTTGTTAGCTCTGCATAAATGCGGATACTTTCTTTTTGCCAAGGATTTATACCCTTTGCATTAAAGTTTGAAACTGCTTCCCCATATGCAGCACCATGATCTGAATGGAGAATAGCGATGCCCGAATGCATTCTTTCGGCGAGTACAAGTTCAGTGGAGTAACGATTAAGCATAGGGAAAAGTTTTTTCTTTTCTTCAAGCTCCAGCGAAGGGGTCCCATCATAGTGATAAAACCCGCAGTTGTCAGGAATAGGAGTCCCTTCATATGGGTAGTCACCCTTCCAGGCATAATAGCATATACCCTTAAATCCTGCTCCAAGCATCATATAGGTTTGTGCATATATTTTCCTTGCGGGCGATTTAACGCGGGCATCTGCCTCAATCATCCAAACACGATTTCCCTTTACTTCTGCCGCAGATGCCGCTGAGTCAAGGGTGTATAAAGCCGAATAGATGTCTGAACCCACTAAATTTATATATTGTGTCAGACCTAAAACATCCATATCATCACCAAAATAGCTCACACCTGAAGAAATAGGTTTGTTGCCTGCCTCCCCACAGGTGTAGCAAGTATAAGTTTCAATTTCAGGAGCAACTTCTTTGGCGTAATCTGATGTTTTATTTAAAAAGTCTAACATTGCATTCATTGAAAATATTCTGAAACGAATCCATTCTTCTATGCCATTGATGTCTGTAGGCTTTTCAGACGGAGGAATGTAGCTTTCAGCTTCGTTTTCGGACATATATCCCTTTTCAACAAGCCACTTGCGATAAGCGTTAAGCGCCAGGGGGTGATAATCAAAAATACCGTTTTCCGGATAGTGAGGTTCGTTATATATCTGGTATGATACTACAGCCGGAAACTCGGTAAAGTGCTTAGCAAGAGCCTTTGTAGCGTCTCGGTCATCTCTTAGTATTCCTTTGTGGTGTAAACAGAATTCAATAAAAACACTCCACGCCTTTTCAGCTTCTTCACCTTTGTGATTTATCATTTCGTAACCTGTATTGCCTCTTAAATTTGTAATATACCCATTCAGACGAACACTCAATGCAATATTTCTTTTTTCACATTCATTTGCCATATCATCTATAAAGGGTGTGTTGGTTTTCACTTCTTCATTGTCCAGAAAAACT
Organism: Clostridia bacterium; assembly: GCA_017505525.1. Taxonomy (GTDB): domain Bacteria; phylum Bacillota; class Clostridia; order UMGS1883; family UMGS1883; genus UMGS1883. Next base: position 57,403 of record JAFVPB010000015.1, on the reverse strand, counting down.
TCTCCCAATGCCGCTGTGCGCAAAAAGTTAAAGCCCATTTGTTCCATCTGCTTTAAATCCTTTTTCATTTCCCCAAGCCTGTCTCCTTCGGGAGGAACGGGGAATTTAGCCGGATGGAAAGACGGGTAGTAAGATGCCCCGAGTGCTAATTTCGGAATTCCATTATCATACAGAATTCCATTTTTCATTGAATAAGACATAATTTAACCTCCTATTTCAGTAAAAGAATTGCAATAAACGCAATACACATACCAAGTATACACCGTTTAGTAATTTTTTCTTTAAAAAAGATAGCGGACATCAACGCACTTAAAATCAGACCGCCGGACTGATAAACCGGATAAATTTGGGTTGCCGACAGATATCTGGTGGCTAAAGCTTTGAAATATGAATTTAAAAACAGACAGACTGACATTGCAAAAATCACCAAAAAGGTTTCCTTAAAAAGCTTCTTATATTGAACAGATGCATCCTTTCTGGAAAAACCAATAAAATATGCACCCAGCAAAATGGTGGCAGAAACGTATGTAATAAAGTTCAAAAGAGCTACGCTTCCTTCTGAATAGTGAGTAAAAAGCTTTTGCGAAAAATCAAGTAAGCCGCTTGACAGACCGCAAAGGAAAAGGCAAATTGATGCAGTTTTTGTAAGTTTCCCTTTTGTGGTGTTGTTATATGAAATCATAATTAAAATAGCGATTACCACAAGAACAACACCGAGTATCTGTTGTGCAGATGCCTTTTCACCGAAAACAATAAAACTGAGAAGCAATGTAACAATAACACCAAACATTTGGGCAATACTGACTAACATAAAAGCTCCGTATTTAATTGCTAAAAGCCAGGTTATCACAAATACCGATATACTTATTCCGGCAAGCACACCAAAAATAATACCGGATGTATCCACCTTTATAGCCGGTTCTGTTATCAGAATGCCAAACCCTATAAAAATACAAATTAGCATTCTTATTAAATTCATAAATACCGAACTGTTATAGTTTGAAGTATGCTTGCTTAAAAGCTTCCCTAAAAAACCTTTTGTTGAGCCCGCAAGCAAAGAAATAAACACAAAACAGTAGCCCATAATATCACCTCTTTTTATTGTATTACAAATAACAATTTACAATTTTATATCATTATAAAGCGCGCTGTTGACAATGTAAATAAAATATTATATCATAAACATATAAAATCGTATCATCAGGAGGAGTGTATGGATTGCATAAAACTTTTAGTATGTGTTAAAGTTTTTCGGGAAAATTTTCAGATGGAATCATTCTGTGGTTCTGACGATATTTTTGTTCTTGTGCAAGATGGTTCTTTTTCTTTTGAAAGCTCGTCGGGAAAACAAATTGTTCAAAAAAATGAGGGAGCCCTGTTTCGCCGTAATGTGCTTTATCAAAGGAAAGTTTTAACACCGGTAACCATGTATTTGTTCCGATATCATTCGGATATGTTGTGCTTTAATGATGAAAAGGTAGTTTTTCATAATACCGAAAGGATATTATCTACCCTGGACTTGCTTGATAAAATAGAGAATATACCGTTTACAGACCTTCACATGTACAGAAAGATGCTATTTTGCGATATAGTTATGCAACATCATATAGAAAACGGCATCACGCATTTTGATGTTAAGCCTCAAGATAAAGCAGTTAATAAAGCTATTGCAATAATAAATCAAAATTATAACAAAAAAATTAATGTGGATGAGCTTGCTGATGTATGCGAACTTTCTCACGCGCAATTTTACAGACGGTTTTATTGTGCAATGAATTGCTCACCATATAACTATGTTTTAAAATTGAGATTGCAAAAAGCCGAAGACTTGCTTGTAAATAGCAACTTGCCCATCCATAGAGTGGGTATGCTATGCGGTTTTGATGATGAATTCTATTTCAGTAATTTTTTTAAGAAACATATGGGTATTTCGCCAACTGCGTTCAGAAAGGCGGCGTTTTAATATTAGATTGTGAATGGAATAGTTTTTGTCACAGTTTACATATTAATATATAAAAGACCCGCCTGCTTTGTACAGGCGGGTATGATACCTATTTAATTTTCTCTGCTTCTGAAAGCATATTCTCAATAAATATTCCGTAGCCGCGCGTGGGGTCGTTAATGAGTACGTGGGTTACGGCGCCGATGAGCTTGCCGTTCTGGATGATGGGGCTGCCACTCATTCCCTGAATTATACCGCCTGTTTTCTTAAGTAAATCAGGGTCGGTAATTTTTATGACTAAGCCTTTTGCAGCAGAGCCAAACGGCATTGTGCGAAGAATTTCGATTTCATATTTTTTAATGGAGGAATCAACGGTTGAAAGAATATGTGCCTTTCCCGTTTTTACCTGATTCATCGGGGCGGTGGGAAGAAGCGTGCCCGAAATATCGGCGTTTTCAGTAAGCACACCGTAAACACCTGCTTCGCAGTTCTTTAAAAGATTTCCTGCAATATTTCCGCCAGAAAAACCACCGCAGATTTCACCGGGACTTCCTTTTTCACCTTTTCTTAAAGAAACAACATAGCTTTTTTCGATGGTGCCCTTTAAAATATCAAACATAATTCCCGTATCACTGTCGCTTATAGAGTGCCCGAGCGAGCCGAACGAATTTGTTTCGGGGTTATAATACGTCATTGTGCCTACGCCTGCCGTACTGTCGCGCACCCACACGCCGAGCTTGGGGCGTGAATCGTTTTTGTCGGTTACGGGGGTTATCTTCAATTTTATGATGCGATTGTTTCTGTTTACCGTTAAAACAGATTCTCCAGTCTTTAAAAGGAGGGGTACATCGCCTGAACTTTGCACAGCAATGCCGTTTATTTCAAGAATTACATCGCCTGCTTCAAGCCCTGCATTTTCAGCGGGGGATGAGAGGTTGTCATTTGTTTCAATTGGAGAGGTATCTATAACGATAAGACCCTTGTTGTGAATGCGAAGACCGATTAATTCTCCAGAGGCATACAGATAGCTTGGTTCAGTAACATTGATTTTTATGCTTTTAAAGGGAATTGTTTTTAGTGCGCTGAGCGTGGCATCGTATGTTCCTGTTTCGAGGGGGGTAACATTTTCTCCCGAACTGCTTACATTCATATCTGACGATATGCTTCCTATAAAGACGCCCGAGCCCATATTTTTGCTATGGTTTTGCCCACGGTACATTGTGATTTGAGCCGGGAATGAAAAAAGAATATCGGCATATAGTATTAATGCCGATACAGTAGCTGCAAAAAAAACGGTTGCAAGTTTTTTTAATATCTTCATAACGTTTATTCCTTTGAATTAATAAAGTTGCTTTTTTATGATGTGCTTTTTTTGCAGTTTTATACGGAGGGATGAAATCACAAAAAAATTTATTTTTCTACGGCAGGAACAAGCTCCTGCCCTACGATAAGAATTTTTAAAACAGAAGAAACTTTATGCGGTCTGTGCATTTTATCTTTGCCCGGGATATTCATCGAGACTTTTGAAGACATAGCCCTCTTTTTTTGCAATATCAATAGCTTCGCCGAGTGCCTCGGCATTTCCGCGTGAAACTGCGTGAAGAAGAATAACTGTTCCGTTATGGAAAGCTTTTAAAATATTTTTTTTGGCTTCTTCTTTTGAAACGTTGTTATTCCAGTCGACATAGGCAAACGACCAGAACGTGTTTATATATCCAAGCGAGGTTGCCGCGTGCAGAGTACGTTCACTGTATTCGCCCATTGGGGGGCGGAAATATTTTGTGGTTTTTTTACAAACTCCGAAAATAAGGCGGTCGAGTTCTGAAAGTTCGCGTACCAACTCTTCGGTGGAAATATTGGGGACAGAGGGATGGTTAACTGTGTGGTTGCCTATAATATGCCCCTCTTTTGCCATTCTTAAAATAAGTTCGGGTTCGTTTTTAACATATGGCCCTGTAACAAAAAAAGCCGCAGGCACACCTTTCTCTTTAAGAGTATCTAAAATAAGGGGAGTATAGCCGTTTTCATACCCCTCGTCAAATGTGAGGTAAAGCACTTTTTCTTCGGGATTTCCGTGATATATGCAGTTGTATTTTTTCATTATTTCTTTTTGTGAGCTTGTAAATTCAGGGCCGCTTTCAGTTTTTTTAAAACCCCAGCCCTGTTTTTTCTCGCTTAGAGAAAGGCTTTCAGAACTACTTTTTAAAGTAGCATTAAAAGAACAGGAACACAAGAATAATAAGGATAATACAATGGAAAAAATACGTTTCAAATAAAACACCTCGCGATAATGGTTTGCCAACATAAAGGAAGGAGCCGTTAGCCTGCGACTGGACACATCCAAGGAATCCTCCCACCGTCTTTGACGGTCCCCCTCCTTTAGGCAAGGAGGGCAAAACATAAGGCTTTACAAAAAAATACCACTGTGTTTCCACAGTGGTATTTTATGCTTTTAAATATTAACTTATGTTATTGTTTCTTATCCTGGTCTTTCCACCATGCCCAGAAAGGAGCAGCGATGAAGAGTGAAGAATAAGTTCCTGCTACGATACCAACGATAATCGGAAGAGCAAACTCTTTGATTGAAGCAACACCTAAGATGTAAAGAAGACCGATAGTTAAGAGTGTTGTAATAGAAGAGTTGATTGCACGAAGGTATGAAGCTTTGATTGCATTGTCGGCAATTTCACCATATGATGCCTTTTTCATTGTACGCTGATTTTCACGAACACGGTCGAACACAATAATTGTAGCATTGATTGAATAACCAAGGATGGTTAAGATTGCTGCAATGAAGCTTGTGTTTACATTAAGACCAAAGAGTGAATAGAAACCAAGCATAATGATAACGTCGTGAGCGAGAGCTAAAACAGCACTTGTACCCGACTGGAAGTCGAATCTGAAAGTGATGTAGATAAGCATAAGGATTATAGCAAGTAAGATTGCCTTAAGAGAATCGCCGATGAGGCGTCCGCTTACTGTACCGCTTACCTTATCATTTGCAAGCACGTGCTTTTGTTTAAGATTGAATTCCTTTTTCACATCGTCGATAATCTTATCGCTCTGTTCGTTTGTAAGCTCAACTGTTTTTACGCTGATACCATTTTCGCCAGTTTTCTGGATGGTAATATCGTTTGTTTTAACGTGCTTTTTAACAATATCGCGTACTTCGGTTTCAACTGAAGCAGAGTACTTTGTTTTGTTAAGGTCGAACTGAAGTGTGGTACCGCCTGTGAAGTCGATACCGAAGTTGAGGCCTTTAACGAAAAGAAGTATAATGCTTATAACTACGAGTATTGAAGAAATTATAAAGAATTTTTTTCTGTTAGCTACCGGTGAAAACATTATGCATCCCTCCTTTTTGATAATCCGTAAAGTGCGGGATTCTTTATACCAAATCCAATTGTCTGCTTAAGTAAGAACTTTGTGAGTGTAACGGCAGTGAGCATGCTTATCACAATACCGATAAACAGTGTTACAGCAAAGCCCTTAACTGTACCTGTGCCAAAGAAATAAAGCACAACTGCAGCAATAATAGTTGTGATGTTAGAATCGATAACGGCTGTAAGAGCACGCTTGAAGCCTGCATTTACGCTTGCACCAACGCTCTTTCCGCTGCGAAGTTCATCTTTAATTCTTTCAAATATAACAACGTTTGCGTCAACTGCCATACCAATTGAAAGAATTACACCGGCAATACCGGGAAGAGTGAGTGTTACGCGGAAATCTGTGAAGAAGAAGCCTGCCATAATAAGGGTTACAAGTGCGATATATGCAACAAGTGATATATCAGCAATAAGACCGGGCAGACGGTATACTATAAGCATGAAGAGCATAACAAGAATTATGCCGATAAGTGCTGCCTTAAGAGATGTTGAAAGTGCTTTTGAACCAAGTGTTGGACCAACACTTCTGAGCTCTGAATCCTTAAGTGAGAAAGGAAGCTGACCTGAGTTGATAAGGTTTGCAACCTTGTCGGCACCCTCCTGGTCGTAATCGCCTGTGATAACACAGCTGTTGCTGTTGATTACTTCGTTAACTGTGGGGCTCATCTGCACCTTTCCGTCGAGTGCGATGCTTATAAAGTTTTTGTTTTCGCCCACGCGTGCCACAGCTTTTTCTGTAGCTTCTTTAAACTTAGCCTGTCCGTCTTTCTTGAATGAAAGCTGAACATAGTATACGTTTCCTGATGTTTCAGAAATTGGTCCGTAGATGCTTTTTGCACCTGAGATATACTTCTTTGAACCGTCCATAATTACTTTTTCATCGGCATCAAGGAATTCAAGCTTTGCTGTTGCACCGATCATTTTAACGGCTTCCTGAGGATCGTCGATATTAGGAATTTCGATGCGGATTCCTGTTGCACCCTGACGGGAAATTGTTGCTTCGTTGTAGCCTGCAGCATCAAGGCGGGCACGGATAATGCTTTCTGCACTGCCCATCTCCTCGTTTGTTACCTTGCTGAGGTCTTTTACATCGGGCTCAAATACTATAATTGAACCGCCTACAAGGTCGAGACCCTGCTTAATGCCTTTCTCTTTGTCGAAAGTGCTGGGAACTTCAATATTGCCGATTTTAAAATCAAATAATGCCACGTATGAAAATACTGCGATAAGCACTATAACCAGCAAAAATGAAATAAGATTTTTTGCTTTCATTGGTTTTCCTCCTTAAATATTTTGAAAGATTGTAATGGGATAACAAATAATATCAGGGAGCTCTTGAATTTATATTTTCAATAAGCTTGTCCGTAGGGGAATCTGCATTTTTTAGTGTGATTAAAAAAGCAGATTGTGTTAAAATATGTGTGCTTTTAAACGGAACAAGAAATTCTGTTTTTCCTTTTTTCAGTGAAAAAGGTGAAGTTCTTATCTTTTTAAATTCACAATCGGATTCGACATTATCGCTTGCGAGAGTGCAGGCAATGTCTGTTGAAACAAAGTTTAAACAGGCGTTTGTTGCCTTGCTTTCCATATGAGGCACTAGAGTAAGCGTGCTGAAGAATATTACTGATAAAACAGCTATAGCCAAAAAACGCTTGTGCTTCATTCCCTCACATCCCATAAAAAATCATAACATTGTTATTATATTAAAAATATGGAAAATAGTCAATAGTTATTTAGAGTTTATCCCTAAAATACCGCCAAATATTCCAAAAGGAAGAGAATAAAGAACTGTTTTTAAAGCGCTTGTAGGCGTGGGGGCGCCTGATGAAAAAATTATAGAAAGGAGTAAAACAATAATACTATAGAAAAAAGAGGCAATAATTCCAGTAAGCCATCCTGCGCGTCGCGTTTTTCTTGAAGCAAAAAAACCTGAAAGAAAAGAGGAAAAGAAAAATAATATTGTGGGGGAAAGGTTAATTATTTTTTCGCTTACATTAAAAAAGGTAAATAGTGCCGAAAGGACTGCTAAAATAAGAAGAGTGATTGCAAGTGATAATAAAAGAGCGGATATGTAGCTTTTAAAAGAAATTGTTGTTTTCAAAATAAAACACCTCCGAACTATAATATTCGAAGGTGTTTTACTTTATTCGTGGATTGTGAGCACTTTTGAAATAGCACTTTTTTCAAATACGATTTTTACCTTGTCGGCGCCTGTTTCAATAACAACGGTATCTTCTTTGATTGAGGCTATTTTGCCTTTGATTCCGCCTGCTGTTACAACTTCGTCGTTAATCTGAAGAGCGTCGATCATATTTGCAAGCTGCTTCTGGCGTTTTTTCTGAGGACGGATAAGAATAAAATAAAATACAATAAATATTATTGCATACATTATTAAAATCATTCCGCCGCCTCCCGGGGGCTGCTGTGTAGCATTTTCTGTAGCATTTTGTGCGTTGGTTGCAAAAGCTGTTAACATTTAAATCATCCTTTCTTAGTAATTATATTTATCTTTGTTTTCTATTATATATCCGCAGATATTTATGCCGTTTTTGCGAAAAGCCGATATTTCATCCTCTTCGCCTTTTTCAGCTGCTGCGGCAATATAAAGCCCTTTTGTATCGGTTCCTCCCAAGAGTTCGATAATAGTATTTCCCTCAAGAGGTACCGCATAAGCACGGCCTGATGAATCTTCGAGCATGGTATCGCGCTTTATAATCTGGGATTCATATCGCGAGACATCAATAAAAACAGATTTATCTTCAATTGCATCAAATGCCTGTTTGGAAGCAATGTAGATATCGTAAACATCGGATTTAACGTATTGCCTGAGCTTGTTTTTCACTTCATCTATATTGTCGCTTGAAAAGGTTTTGATTGTTGCAACCTTTTTATCGTCGTTTGTTGCCTCGTTAAGAAGCATTTCAATTTCCGACTTATTATCGTTAAAGGTTTGAGAATTCAGGTAGTGGGTGCTGGTGTAGGCAATGCGCAAATCAGCAGGAAAAGTTACAGTTGTTTTCGATAAAACAAACATACCGCATATAAATATTAAAATGAAAAAGATAATTTGCCATTTATAATAATTCAAGAATTTTTTAAACATATAGAAACCATTCCTTTTTTATTCTTGTTTATTATACATTAATAATAACTATTTTACAAGTCGTTTTACATAAATTTTGAAATTATTCATATTTATTACAATTAAACCGTTTTAAATAAAGAAAAATATTGAAAGTAAAGAAATATAATGATAGAATAAAACTGAAGAGAAATGGCAAGACCGCAAATTCTATGCTGGCGGACTTTCACTGTATATAGCGGAAAACATAATATTAAGGAGAATAAAAATGAAAAAAAGCGGATTTATATCTATCATTCTTTCTGTTGTGATTATATTGTTCTTTTCGTTATGCGCAGCTGCAAACACCCCTGTAAGCGTATATATGAACAATAAAAAAATTAAGTTTGATGTGGAGCCGATGATAGTAAATAACAGTACTATGGTTCCGATGAGAGCAATATTTGAAAAAATAGGTGCTGAGGTTTCATGGGATAACGCTACAAAAACTGCAAAAGCCGTTAAGGGAAGAAATTATGTGTCTGTAACCATAGGAGCTTTATTGATGGATACGTTTTCAGGACAAGTTGAATTGGATTGTCCTGCGATGATTGTTGAAGGAAGAACTTTAATTCCATTAAGAGCAGTATCCGAGGTCCTCAATAGTGAGGTAAAATGGGATGAAAATATGAAAACCATTAATATTTACAGTGATTATATTGACTATACTAAAGAAAGTTCAGTGCAAACAACGGTGTATGTTGCCACGCCTGTTGAGTTGTTGAATGCTATAGGAAGCAATAAAAAAATAGTGCTTACATCGGATTATTATAATCTGTCAGGCTTAAAAGAGGTTAATAACGAACACGTTGAAAAGCAGCCTGACTACGATGGAACATATCTTGACAGCTATGTTATTAAAAATGTTGTTAATATGACTATTGAGGGTAACGCCGAGATTGTTACAGATGATAAGATGGCAGACGTTTTAAGATTTGAAAAGTGTGGTAAGATTACGCTGTCAGGCTTAACAATAGGGCATACAACAAGCCTTGAAGAATATGAATGTGAAGGCAGTGTGGTAAGATTTAATATATGCGATAGTATAAAAGTGGAAAACTGCAATTTATACGGTTGCGGAGCAGTGGGCATATTTGGAGATGGAGTTAAATACTTAAATGTATCGGGCGGCAGAATATATGATTGTACGTATTCAGGAATATGGTTATACAATTCTTCAGCTATTGTAAATGGAACAGAGTTTTCCGACAGCGTCCACTTCGGCGGTTTTTTAAGAATTGACAGTTCCGTTATAAAATGCGCCGATTGTATTATTCGTAATATAGAATGTGCGGAGTGGTCGGGATTTATCAGCACACTGGATTGGGAAGACTATCCATCTGAAATAACCTTTACAAACTGCGATTTTAGTGATAACAAATTTAAAGACATAACTGATTTTGGAACAAAAAGCATTGTTTTTAATAATTGTATATTTAATAACAACACAGGAAATATGGAGCATCCCAACGTCATTTATAACAATTAAAAAAGTGCTGAACGAGCTTAATCGTTCAGCACTTTTTTTAATTGTTGGTTTGTGCGGCATCGAGTAGTTCCTTAAATAGTCCTTCCTGATTCTGAAGTTCGGTAAAGTTTCCTTCCTGCACTATTTCGCCACGGTCGAACACCATTATTCTGTTTACGTTGCGGATGGTCGAAAGGCGGTGTGCCACGATTATAACGGTGTGAGTTTTCATAAGTTCTTCCATAGCCTCTTGAATATGGTGCTCTGAAATATTATCGAGTGCGCTTGTAGCCTCGTCGAAAATAAGAACGTCGGGATTTCCTAAAATGGCGCGTGCGATAGCAAGCCTCTGCTTCTGTCCGCCCGAAAGATTAAGTGCACCGTCGCCCACGCGTGTTGCCCAACCATCGGGCAGTTCGTTCACAAATTCGTGAACGTGGGCAATTTCCATTGCGTTTATAACGTCAAGGCTTGTAGCCTCGGGATGAGCAAGGGTGATATTCTCCCATATGGTGCCCGAGAATATAAACGGGTTCTGAGGAACGATACCAAACGAAACTCTTAAATCGTGAATATCGAAATCGCGCACATCCTGGCCGTGCATTTTAACAGTTCCTCCATTAACATCATAAAGGCGGATTGGAAGCTTTATGAATGTGGATTTACCGCTTCCCGATGAACCTACCAGAGCAATGCTTTCGTTATATTTAATGCTGCAGTTAAGACCATTGAATATTTTTTTATCATCATAACCGAAGGTTACATTTTCAAATTCAATACAGGGCTTATCGTTTTGTTTTGCGTTTGCACGCTCAACATCAACGCTTCTTTTATAACCTGTGGGACTATCGGGAGTTGAAGACTGAGTATCGAGAATTGAGAGGATTTTATAAAGGCCAACCTCTGCGCTGTTTTTCGTAAGACCGATTGTAAGCCATGTTGTAAGAAGACCTAAAATTGTACCCATACTTGAAATAAAGGCATAGAGCTCGCCCACGCTTATTCTTCCGCGTATGCAGAAAAGAGCTCCCACAATATAGATTGTGCAGGTTCCGAGGAATGTGAAAAACTGCGGTTTTTGCGCCTCAACCTCCTGGGTTATAACGGCGTGGGAGCTTTTTTCAAACATAGATGAAATAAATCGCTGGAATGTTTTAAAGCTATAGTCCTCTATAGAATAGAGCTTAACGGCATCCATACCGTGAAGCGTGTCGTTAAGATAGTGGCTTGCTTCCGTTTCTGTTTTTATGTAGTCCTTAAATGCAGCCTTAATCTTTTTGCGCGAGAGAATATTTACAAGTGCCATTAAAAATGCCGTTAAAAGCATTATAAGTGTGAGGTAAATATCGTAAGAAGTGAGTGCTACAAGAGAAATTACAAACGTTACCGCCTGATAGGGGGCATTTATGAATATTTGCTGCATATACGTTTTCATATTTACGATGGGGGATCCCATAATGCAGTTGAAAAGCTCGCCCGCCGAGGTTTTATCGTAAAACTTCATACACATATGCTGAACGTGCGAAAAGAAATCGCTTCTCAGCTTGAAAATTGAGCCCTCGAGTGCTTTGAGCATGCTTTTAAGTGCCGTTTTCCACGTTATCATACGGAGAACGCCAAAAAACATATATATACCGCAAAGGATACCTACGAACGACATTTTTTCGCCTGCGTTGAGGCGCGGATTTGAAATGCCATCGTCAACAATATACTTGATTACAAGTGGCTGACAGGCAACGCAAACGCCCACAATCAGTAAAAAAATGGCAGTTTTTACGATATCCTTTTTATAGCTTGTAAGATATTTTGCCATATAGTTCCAAAAGCCTTTATAGGTGTGTTTTTCATTCATTAAAAAACCTCCTTAGCCGAAAAAGAATAATCTAAACCCGCCTGAAATGGTGAAATTTCGGCGTTTTTCGGCTGACGCATCTTGTTATGATGTATTATAAGCCTTTAAGTGTAAAAGTCAATAGGTTTTTCAATTTTTTTCTTTAATTTTTCCAACTATGAAAAATATGATGAATGTGCACAAATTTACACACACCACGCTTGCTCCAACAGGGATTTCAAGAGTATAGGAAAAGATAATGCCAAAAAAGAAGCATACAATACTGATTATTGCCGAGGTGATTATAACGCTTTTAAAAAGTTTGCAAACCCGCATAGCGCTGAGGGCGGGGAAAATTATAAGACTTGAAATTAAAAGGGACCCCATAATTCTCATGCCCAGAACGATTGTAAGAGCAGTTAAAACGGCAATAAGCATATTATAAATATCTACTTTAACGCCTGTTGCACGGCTGAAATTTTCATCAAATGTTATGGCAAAAATACGATTGTAGAATATAAGATACATAATAAGCACAATTAAGGAAAGGATTATGCTTATAAACACATCGGTAGTGCTCATTGCAAGGATGCTTCCGAACATATAGTTGCAGATATCGGCATTAATCCCCGTAGTAAGGCTTGTTATAATTATACCGAAAGCAAGTGATGATGAAGCAAAAACGGCAATCATGGCATCTCCGCTGAGCTTACTGTTTTCCGTAATTCGCAGAAGAAAAAATGCTGCAATTACTACTATGGGAACAGAAACCGCCAAAGGCGCCGCATTGAGTGCTGCAGCGAGGGCAAGCGCACCGAATGAGACATGGCTTAAACCATCGCCTATCATACTGTAGCGCTTTAAAACAAGATTTACTCCAAGCACCGAGGCACATAAACTTACCATTATTCCAACGATGATGGCACGTAATATAAATCCGTATGAAAAAAGAGAAATTATTGTATCCATAAAATCACCTAATCTTCTATAAGAGAACTAAGCTCGTAATCGTGAGCTGTGCCGTAAAACAATGCAGAATGGTTGCCGATATGAAGCACATGCTTTGCAACGGAAAGCGAGCTGTGAACATCGTGAGAAACCATAATTACTGCAGTGCCCTGAGCGTTGATACGACAAATTAATTCATAAAAATCTGCCGTTTTACTGGGATCAAGTCCGCTTGTGGGTTCATCTAAAAGAAGCACACGCCCTGCCGAACAAAGTGCGCGCGCCAAAAGAACGCGCTGCATCTGTCCGCCCGAAAGATTCTGAAAGCTTTCGTTTTTAAGGTTCTGTATATCAAGAAGCTCCATTTTTTCTTCAGCGAGAGCTTTTTCTTTTTTTCCGTAAAACGCACGTTTCCCCATTTTGTTAAGGCAACCTGAAATTACAACTTCCCTTACCGATGCAGGAAATCCGCGCTGAGCAAGCGAGGTTTGGGGGAGATATCCTATTTCGTGCGGGGAAAGACCGCCCGAAAATTCAATTTCTCCTCCCGATGGCTCTTTCAATGAAAGCATTGCTTTTATCAGCGAGCTTTTTCCGCTTCCATTTTCGCCAAAGATAACCAGAAAATCGTTTTCTTCAACGTTAAACGAGATGTTTTCAATAACTTTTTTTCCCTCGTATGAAACAGAGAGGTTTTTTACTTTTATAATATCTGTCATAAGTTTTCTCCTAAACGGCTTGAGGCTGAACATTTCTCGCAAATTCCATACATAACGGTGCGACTGTTATCTACAGTGAAATTATGGTGGCATTTTATATGGCCGGAAAGCTCGGAAAGAAAGCTGCAATCAACGTGATAAAGAGTGTCGCACTTGGTGCATTTTAAATGGAAATGACTTTCCTCGCAGATTTCTCCATACTGATAACAGGCAGAATCTCCCGTTATAAATTTTCGCACAAGTCCGCTTTCAACAAGGCTTTCAAGCTGCCTGTAAATCGTGGCGGTGGAAGCTTTATCTTTAAGGCTATCTGCAAGCTCGCGTGCGGTGTAGTGGCGGTTGTTTTCCTTAAGGAATTCAAGAATTACAGATTTTTGCTTCGTGTTGTAGGGTGCTTTCATAATGCGCCTCCAATTTGATAATCATTCTCATATTACTATGTTTTAAAGAAAAAGTCAAGGTAAAGAAAAAACGGGAGGGCACAGAGGCCCTCCCCTACATAAGAGGTGCGAATAGTCGGAGTATTGCATAGAGTATCTTTTTGTGTGGGGGGATACTGTCGCATTCTTCCTTGGTTATAAGGCGGCACTTTTTAAGTGTTTCCTTAAAATCGCTGTAGACTGATTGCACAACAGGAGAATCAATAAACAAAGAAGCACATTCAAAATGAAGATATAAGCTTCGGTAATCAAGATTGATGCTTCCCACAACACAGATTTCTCCATCGGAGCAGAAAGTTTTTCCGTGGATAAAGCCGGGGGTGTATTCGTATATTTTCACGCCGCTTTCGATAAGCTCTTTATAATAGCTGTAAGCCACTGCGCGCGCATACCAGTGGTCGACTGCGAGCGGGCAGATTATCTTAACATCAATCCCCGAAAGGGCAGCATTTGTAAGTGCCACCACCATTTCGTGGTCGAGGATAAGATAGGGGGTGGTTATATACACATATTTTTTTGCTTTGTTGATTATATCAAGATACACAAACTCTCCCGTCTGGTATTTGTCAAGAGGTATATCGGCATAACCCATCACATAGCCTGTGCCTTGCGGTGCGCTGTATTCAGGGCGGTAGAGCGCGGGGTTAGGCTTTTCACCGCTTACCATAGACCAAAGCTGGAGAAACATAATGGCAAAACTGAACGCACCCTCGCCTTTAATCATTACGCTCATATCCTTCCAATGGCCGTGCTTGTAGTCAATGTTAACATATTCATCTGAAAGGTTTATTCCGCCGGTGAAAGCGGTTTTTCCGTCTATAACGGCAATTTTTCTGTGATCGCGGTTATTCTGAAGGGCAGAAAGAAAAGGCGTGAAAGGACTGAAAACACGGCACTTTATTCCATAGGATTCAAGTGTTTTAGGGTATGATATAGGAAAGTTTTCCATGCTTCCCATTCCATCGTACATAACGCGCACATCAATTCCCTCTTTTGCTTTGCGCTTCAATATCTCAAGAATGCTTTTCCACATAGTGCCGTCTTTAATTATAAAATATTCAAGAAAGATATATTTTTCCGCTTTTTCAAGCTCGCACAGAAGTGCTTTCCATTTTTCCTCTCCCACAGAAAAATACTGCGCTTCATCAAGGCGATAGGCATTAAGACCTGAAACCTTGTTTATATAGGTGATAGTAGATTTTCTTTCGGGGTGATTCTGGGCAATTTCGTTAAAAACATTACTATCCTGCACAAAATCTTTTGTGGTTTCCTTTTCAATAGTGGAAAGTCTTTTAAAGAAATTTTTTGTTTGACGCTGACCCATTATAAAGAGATAGAAAAATCCTCCCAGAAGTGGGAAACTTACTATAGGAACAACCCACGCAAGCTTATAAATAGGATTGGAGTGGCGATTCATGATAAATATAACGACAATTAAGCTTATAAGCTTAAGAAATAAATCAAAATAAATAAAGTACTGGCTAAGCCTTAAAACAGAGTAGACGATGAGAGCAATTTGTAAAATTAAAAGAAGACTGATTATAACAATCTGGCTGAATAGAATTTTTAATAGCTTACGCATAACTGCCTCCTTAACAAAAAAGGGGATGCCTTAAACATCCCCTTTTTAATTTTATAGTATTATATCTGCTGCCTTTTTGCGGCATGAAGAATTTAAACATTAATATATCATAATACTCTTTGACTGCTCGTTCCATTCTATAGTGTTTCCCGTAAGAAGACTCACAATGTTTGACGGATAGAGCGTTTTTCCTTTTATATTGATTGGTTCCGCTGTGAACCATGCAATTTGTGAATTGATAAGCACTCTACCGCTCTGCTCTATTATAAAATAATAATCTCCTTTAACACATTTAGTGCTTTTTGATATATTATCCCACAAAACGGTGTAGCCCAAATCCTCTAAAACGGCACGAAGAGGAATATAAGCTGTTCCATTCAGGAGAAGAGGATAGACTCCGTCGAAAATAACCTGATTCCAGTTGTAATATGCAGGGACAGGACGGCTTATGATTATTTCCATACTCTGGGCGTAATTTTCGCCATAGGTGCCCTCTGTTACACAGAGAGAAAGCTTGGTGCATCCCGAAAAAGCATATTCGTCAATCCATTCTACAGAATGGGAAATATTAGCACAGATAAGGTTTGAACATCCTGAAAATGCAAGGGTATCAATATATAGAACACTTTCAGGAACGGTAACACACATAAGACTTTCATTCGACATAAAGGCACCGCTTCCAATACCCGTTATGCCATCAGGAATTATTACGCTTTTATCATTTCCGCGGTAGGCAATAAGTATACCGTTAACACAAATAAAGTTGCCCTCCTGATTGTTGAGCCATATTGTATCGTCAAAGGCACCTGTGCCGATATATGCAACGGTAGACGGAATTTCTATTTTTTCAAGACTGTAGCAGTGCACAAAGGCATTGTCGCCTATTTTCTGCAAGCCATAAGGGAGAACAACCTCTTTAATAGAGGGGTTCCAGCTGAAGGCATTAGCTTCAATTTTTTTTACGCCCGCGGGCACAACAACTCTTTCACTTGTTCCGTTGTATTTAATAAGTGTTGTTCCGCCAAGCATTACAAATTCATCGGTGGAATTTGTAATCCACGGAGTGTTGTAAAAAGCATTTGATTCAATGTTATCAAGCAAGCCTAAAAATGTTACGCGTGAAAGAGATGTACAATCCCTGAAAGCGCTATCGCCTATAAACGAAACAGTGGCCCCTATCTCAACAGACATAAGATTGGTGCATCCCGAAAACGCATTTGCAGAAATCGAGCATACGCCATAGGGAATTGAAAGCGTTGAAAGCGTTGGACAGGATGAAAATGCTCCCGTTCCGATTGAAACTACCTTATGTCCGTTAAGTTCTGTAGGGATAATAAGGTCTTTCGGCTCTCCCGCAAAGCCAGTGATTGTTCCCGATGATTTATCGAAAAAGTATAAAACATTCCCAACTTTATACACGGGAATTCTTGGCGCGGCAAATGCGCTTTGAAAACTTAAAAGCACAAGTAAAACCGCAAGGGTTAATGATATAAATTTTTTCATAAAATAATCTCCATATAAAAATTTTGAAAATTCACACTGTATTATACAGCAATACAGCATTTTTGTCAAATCAGGGGCGATTTCAGGGAGAATGCATATACTAAAGTAGAGGAGTGATAATTTGCCAAGAATATATCTTAGTCCATCAACACAGGAAGGAAATATGTATGTTACAGGAGGAAGCGAGGAATTCTATGCCAATCTTATCGCTGATGCGATGGTGAGGTATCTGCAATCAAGCGGGGTGCAGTATACAAGAAACACAAAGGATATGACGGCAGCTTCATCAATAGCACAGTCAAACAGCGGAAACTATGATTTGCACCTTGCCATTCATACTAATGCAGCTCCCGAGGGGCAGTACGGAGATTATAGGGGAATTGACGTGTATTATTCGCCCGGGAGCATCCTTGGAAGAAGAGGTGCCGATATTTTTGTGCGCAATCTTAAGAAGATTTATCCCGTGCCAAGTGATGTGAGGGCGCTTCCCACAACAGAAATCGGAGAAGTTACCCAAACAAGAGCTCCTGCAATTTTTCTGGAGCTTGGTTACCACGATAATGTGGAGGATGCCGAGTGGATAAAGAATAACATAGATGCTATAGGAAGAAACCTTGCACTTTCCGTTGCAGAGTATTTTGGAATACCGCTTGTAGATCCTCAGGCACCGAGGCGGGCAAGGGTAGATATATCAAGTGGAACGCTTAATCTGAGGAATCGTCCAAACCTGAATTCGCGGATTCTTGCATCGATGCCAAATGGCGCAAATCTTACCGTTCTGGGAGCGTGGCGCGACTGGTATGTTGTGAATTACGAGGGGATTGTAGGCTATGCCGCTAAACGATACATTTCTTGACATAGAGGGGGGATAGGTATATAATATATATACCTATCTTTTTCTTTAAAAGGATGAAATAATTTGAAAAAAGCAGATTTTATTGTTCTGGGTTTTGTGGTTGGTTTGCTTTTAGTGTGGGGAGCGTTTACATCGGGCGGAGAAAAGGTTTCCATCTATGTGGATGGCGAGGTTTATAAAACGCTTTCACTAAAGGAAAACGCAAAAGTGAAAATAGAAACGGAATACGGAAAAACAACCGTTGTGATTGATGACGGCAGGGTTTATATAAAGGAAACGAGCTGCCCCAATAAATTGTGCCAAAAGGGCGAGATAAGTAAGGCGGGGCAAAGCATTGTTTGTCTTCCAAACAGAGTGAGTGTGCTTGTGGAGGGAAAAACAAAAGAAACTGAAGCGGATGTGCTTTTATGATAAAAAATAAAAAAATAGCGCTTGCTTCGCTTTTTGCGACGCTTGCGGTGATTTTAGGCGGAATAGACAATTTAATTCCCACGCCTGCCCCCGGAGTGAGGCTTGGGCTTGGGAATATTACTGTGCTTTTGGCGATTTATTTTTTAGGGTACAAAAGTGCGGTTATAGTAGCACTTTTAAAGGTGTTTTTGTGCAGTACACTTTTTGGAAGCCCCACTGTGTTTTTATACAGCCTTTCGGGTGCGGCACTTAGCCTTCTGGCGATGCTTGCAGCAAAGAAGATGCGCTGCTTTTCAGTGGTTGGAGTTAGCCTTGTCGGCGGCATATTCCATAATTTAGGTCAGCTTATGTGTGCATATTTCCTTGTGGGGAAGGGTGCAATTTATTATGTTCCTGTGCTTTGTGCATCGGGATGCATAGCAGGAGTTCTTACGGGAATTGTTGCAGGAATAATTATAAAAAGGGGGCGGGGTCTCTTTGGCGAAGAATGACTATTTAAAACTATCGGATGAATTATCACAAAGAATTGAATACGAGCTTAAGCTTACAGAGGGAAAAGCATTAAGGCGAAATTCCGACCGTGATAAGGCGAGCCTATGGCGGCCTTGTTATGTGAGGGACATTGAAAAAATAATGCACCATCCTTTTTATAACAGATATACCGATAAAACACAGGTTTTTTCATTTTATAAGGAAGATGATATAACACGAAGAGCGCTTCATGTTCAGCTTGTTTCGCGTATTGCAAGAAACATTGGCAGAATGCTTAATCTTAACCTTGATTTAATAGAAGCCATAGCACTTGGGCACGACATAGGGCACACGCCTTTCGGCCATGCAGGGGAAAGTCTTTTAAATGATAGCTACTATGCTCACACAAAAAGGTATTTCAATCACAATGTTCACAGCGTGAGGGTGCTTGATAAAATATTCAATCTTAATATAAGCCTCGATACGCTCGATGGCATACTGTGCCACAACGGCGAGCTTGAACTGAAAAAGTATAGCCCCAAGCCGATTTCAGGTTTTGAGGAATTTGATAAAAAGGTGGAATCGTGCTACAAAGACAGGGCGAATATTAAAAAGCTTATTCCCTCAACGCTTGAGGGGTGTGTGGTGCGCGTGAGCGACATAATAGCCTATGTTGGTAAAGACAGGCAGGATGCCCAGCGCGCGGGAATGGAGCTTGAGTGCGACGGAAGCTATAATTCCTACACGATAAATAATTTTATTGTTAATATAGTTGAAAACAGCTATAAAAAGCCATATATAAAGATGGATGATGATTATTTCGAGCTTCTTAAAAATGCAAAGAGCGATAATATGAAAACTATCTATCTTTCGCAGAGCGTGAGCGAGCAGTATGATAAATGCCTGAAGCCTATGTTTAAAATGCTTTATGAAAAGCTTCGCGAGGATTTAATAAAGGAAGATAAGGAAAGCATTATTTATAAGCATCATATAGACTATATCAACACGCGGCGTGGCTATTACGGTGCGGGCAGCTACATTGAGGAAAACTCGCCCGACGATATTGTGGCAGACTATATTGCATCAATGACAGACGATTATTTTATAGATTTGTGCGAATATCTTCTGCCTGATGCACCAAAAGTAAAATACACAGGATATTTCGACAGATTAGAAAGGAATAAATGATATGAATAACGAAAAAATGGCAAAGCTTCTCTTCCCGAATATAGATAAAACTCCCGATTACTATGAAAACCTTTATCCCGAAAGAAACCTTCCCGAGGGGGCAAAGGTTACGCGCCTTGGACCAAGCCCCACAGGGTTTATCCACCTTGGTAACCTTTTTGGTGCTATCTGCGATGAGAGATTGGCGCATTTATCGGGTGGTGTGTTCTATTTAAGAATAGAGGATACAGATAACAAGCGCGAAGTGCCCGGCGCAGTGGAGGTTGTTATAAACACTCTTCGTTATTTCGGCGTTGAATTTGACGAGGGCGCTTTAAAAGACGGAGAAAAGGGAGATTACGGCCCATACCGTCAGCGTGAAAGAGCTGAAATTTATCAGACCTTTGCTAAAGACCTTGTTTTAAGAGGTCTTGCATATCCTTGCTTCTGCACAGAAGAAGAACTTACGGCTATGCGTGAAAAGCAGACAGAGCTTAAGGAAAACTTCGGCTACTACGGAAAGTGGGCAGTTCACAGAAATATAACTTTTGAGGAAGCCGAGAAAAATATAAACGAGGGAAAGAGCTTCGTTTTAAGATTCCGCGCGCCCGAGCCTTCGGGGAAAACATTCACAATAGAAGATGCTATCCGCGGAAAGCTTACAATGCCACAGAATGAGCAGGACGTGGTGCTTTTAAAATCAGACGGAATTCCAACATACCATTTTGCACATGTTATAGACGACCATCTTATGAAAACAACTCACGTTGTACGCGGAGAAGAATGGCTTGCAACTCTTCCTATTCACGTTCAGCTTTTCGAGGCTATGGGTTGGCGTGCTCCAATCTATTGCCACACAGCTCAGCTTATGAAGATTGATAACGGAGTTAAGAGAAAACTCAGCAAACGCAAGGATCCCGAGCTTTCGCTTGACTATTACAAGAGCGAGGGCTATCTTCCGGGTGCCGTTTGGGAATATATGATGACGGTGCTTAACTCTAACTACGAAGAGTGGAGAAAGGAAAATCCCGAAGCAAATGTTCGTGAATTTGAATTTACAACAAAGAAAATGGGAATAAGCGGCTCGCTTTTTGATATTGACAAGTTAAACGACGTAAGCAAAAACTATCTTGCAACGCTTGATGCCGATACTGTTTACAACTATATCTGCGAGTGGGCAAAGGAGTGCGATGAAGAATACTACAAGCTTCTTTGTGAAGATGAAGAATTTTCAAAGGGCATGATTGCAATTGGCAGAGGCGGAGAAAAACCAAGAAAAGATATAAGCTGCTGGAAGCAGTCGAAAGATTTTTACAGCTTCTTCTTTGATACTCTCTTTAAGATGGAAGAAGATTATCCAGAAAACGTTTGCGAGGAAGACAGAAAGATTATTCTTGAAAAGTATCTTGAAACATACGATCACGCAGACGACCAGAGTACATGGTTTGGCAAAATCCGCGCTATTGGTGAAGAGCTTGGATATGCTCCTCAGCCAAAGCTTTACAAGAAAAATCCCGAGCTTTATAAGGGCCACGTTGGCGATGTGAGCTGCGTTATAAGAGTGGCAATCACAGGCAGAACAAATTCACCCGATATTTGGTGCATTCAGCAGGTGCTTGGAGAAAAGCGCACCATAGAAAGGATAAAAAATGCAATTAAGTGATAAAAAGAAGCTTACAATAACATTTAGTGTAATGGCGGTATCGATAATTCTTTTGTTTGTTTTGTTGTTTAATCCGCAGGAAAAAACGGCAAAAACAAATAACACTGCAGAGGAAGCACAAGTGCCGCAAAAGGTTAGCGTTACAATTCGTGCGGTGGGGGATAATCTAATGCATTCGCCGATATTCAAATCGTGCAAAACGGAAAACGGATATAATTTCGACGATATTTATACAGATATTATTCCTTATATTGAAGATGTGGACATTGCGGCTATTAATCAGGAAACAATTTTTGTGGAAGCCACAGAAGCTTTCAGCGGCTATCCTTCGTTTGGAACGCCCGAAGAGGTTGGCGACAGTTTGGTAAAATCGGGGTTTAATCTTATTACCCATGCAACAAATCACACCTACGACCGCGGGTACAACGCGCTTATGCATACAATAGAGTATTGGGATTCTCACAAGAATGTTGATGTTTTGGGAATTAACGAAACCGAAAGCGAACAACAAGAGGTGTTTGTGTGGGAAAAAGACGGGCTTAAAATTGCTATGCTCAATTTTACTTATGGTCTTAACGGCTACAGGCTTCCTGCGGACAAGCCTTATCTTGTAAATCTTTTAGACCGCGGAGAGCTTAATAAATCATTGCTTCAAAAGGCGGAGGAAATTGCTGATATAACGGTGGTATTTGTTCATTTCGGCACAGAGTATACCCATACTCCCACATCCGAGCAGAAACGCGATGTTGAATTTCTGTGTGAAAACGGTGCCGATGTTATAGTTGGCGGCCATCCCCACGTTATTCAGCCTACGGCAGAGCACGTTTCACAAAACGGAAACAAGGCAGTTGTTTTCTATTCGCTTGGAAATTTCGTTTCAAATCAGAGCGGATTAAGTAAAATTCTTGGCGGTATGGCAAGCGTTACTATAACTAAGGAAAACGGAGTAACGAAAGTAGAAAGCTATGAAATGCTTCCAACCGTTACACACGCCTCGGGTGGAAAGTATAAGGCATATATGCTCAGCGACTACACAGACGAGCTTGCAAAAAAGCATACGCGTGCAGGCGGACTTACAGTGGAAAAGCTTTGGGAAACGTATAATAGCGTTATGGAGATAGTTCCGTAAGCGTTGCGGTGGCAACGCATCGATATGAATTCTAACGAATTCTCGATATGTTGCTGACGCAACGAGAATTCATATCATATCGAGTTTGACCGAAGGGAAAACATATCGATTTTACGAAGTGAAAATATCGAGCAAACTTTAGTTTGCATATCGACAAAAATTTTGTCCCTAACTTGACAAAAACATAGTAAGATTGTCGAAAAAAGTCGAAACGGAAAGCCTCCCCTGTGTAAGGGGAGGTGGGTTTGCGAAGCAAACTCGGAGGGGTTGTAAATGAATAAAGTAAACAATCCCTCAGTCAGCTACGCTGACAGCTCCCTTTACACAAGGGAGCCTCAAGAGAGCCTCTGATGCTGACATCTAAATTATACAGTCTTTATAGTAGGAGTATCAGCAAAACTGATGTGTTGTAATCAAAAAAGAGTTTAAAACGTTATGTTTTAAACTCTTTTTTTGATTGTTGGAGGGTTACAATAAAAACGGGAGGGCACAGAGACCCTCCCCTACAATAGCATCACAGCATATTAACGTCCTTTTGTATTTGATTTTTTAGTTCTTCCAAAGTTTCAAACTTTTTTTCTTCTCTTAAAAAGCTTACAAATTCCACTTTTATTTCTGCCTGATATAAATTGGCAGAAAACGATGGGATATAAGTTTCAAGGTGTGCTTCCTCTGCGCCAACTGTGGGGTTTATTCCCACGTTGGTGATAGCGGGGAATGAACCCAACGGCGTTGTTACCATCGTTTTATACACTCCGCGTTTTGGCGTAACAAGATTTTTTTCGGGGAAGATATTTGCTGTGGGAAAACCGATTGTTTTTCCGAGGTGCTTACCTTCTGTTACAATTCCCGAAAGTGAAAAGCTTCTGCCCAGAAGAGTGTTTGCTTTTTCAATTTCGCCCTTTTTTAAAAGAGCACGTATTCTGCTTGAGGAAACGGTGTCCCCTAAAAGCTCGATAGCATCAAAAACGGAAACGGTAAAGCCATAGGTTTTGCTAAGCTCCTGCAAAAGTGCGGTATCGCCTTTTGCTTTTTTTCCGAAGCGATAGTTATATCCGCAACAAATATGCCCCACGTTAAATTTTCCCACAAGTATTGTTTTTACAAATTCTTCAGGCTCCATATTTAAAAGCCCGGGTGTGGTGTTAAGGAGATGAAGCTCGCATCCAAGCGCTTTGATAATTTCGTTTTTATCGCAAAACGGGGAAATATATTCAATTTTTTCACTTGAAAGAAGCTCTCTCGGGGAACGGTCGAACGTGAGGGCAATAGGGCGCATTCCTTTTTTTGTGGCGGTATCTGCTGCCGAAAGGATAATTTCTTTGTGCGCCGTATGTACTCCGTCGAAAAAACCGAGAGCAATACTTGCTTGTACTTTCGTCATTTATAAAACCCCTTTATAAGACGAAGACATTCTCTGCCGTCTTCAATATCGCTCTTTGAAAGAGCGATAAAAATGTCGTTTTCATCGTATACTCTGAAAAATTCATTTTGCGAGCCTGTTTTATAGTAAATCGGAACGCCGTTTTTTACTCTGTCGGCTCTTTTTTTGTCGAGCTTTATTTTTCTGTAGCTCTCGAAAAGATTATCCACTTTAATTAGTGAATTTTCAATTTCGCCTTTTTCAGAAAGCTCCATAAGTTCATCGGGAGTAATAGCATTCTCTATGGAGAAAATGCCACACTGTGTGCGCTCGAGCGCCTTGATGGTTCCTCCGCAACCGAGCTTGTCGCCAATATCAGAGGCGAGCGAGCGGATATATGTTCCCTTTGAACAATGTACGTCGATAACAATTTCAGGCAAATCGATTTTCACTATATTGATAGAAAAAATTGTGATCTGACGCGCCTTGCGCTCAATTTCAATACCGTTGCGTGCAAGGTTATAAAGGCGCTCGCCATTTACCTGAATTGCGCTGTACATTGGAGGAATCTGCGAAATTTCCCCGATAAAAGAGGAAACAGCTTGCCGGATTTCTTCTTCAGTTACATCTACGGGAGAAGTGGAAAGCACCGTTCCCGTAATATCAAGAGTATCGGTGCGCGTGCCTAAAAGCAACGTTGCGCGGTAGCTTTTATCTTCAGATGACAAAAAATCAGCCGCACGGGTTGCCGTTCCTACAAGAAGAGGCAAAACCCCGCTTGCGAGTGGGTCGAGAGTTCCTGTGTGACCGATTTTTTTCATATTCAGTGCACGGCGCGCTATACTCACGCACCTGTGTGAGCTTCCCCCCACAGGCTTGTTTATAATAATTACACCGTTAAAATCATTCATAATTTAATTAATTCACCTACAACAAGATTCTGTGCTTTTTCCATATCCACGCCCTCAAGTGTGCATCCGGCTGCCTTTTTATGACCGCCACCACCAAAAAAGCGGGCAACAGGCTCGATATCGTAATCGCCCTGTGCTCTTAAGTTTACGCGGATATCTCCATTTGGAAGCTCCGAGAAAAATGCGCTTATCATTACCCCGTCGATACTGCGGGGAAGAGAGGCAAGTGCCTCGGTGTCGCTTCTTTTGGCATTATACTTTTCAAGCATTTCATTAGTTACGTGTGCAGTTGCAATCTTTCCATCGTGGTAAAGCTTTAAAGAATTAATAGCCTCGGCTTCAAGATAAAGCTGAGTAAGGCTTTTTCTTTCGTAAAGCATACTCGAAAGGTAAGATGTGTCGATACCTGCTTTGGTGAGAGAAATGATTATCTCGTAAGTTCTTGGTTTCACGTTTGAATACTGGAAAGAGCCTGTATCTGAAGAAATTGCACAGTAAAGATAGCTTGCAATTTCTTTTGTTATTTCAATTTTTAAAGAAGAAAGTATTTCAAAAACAAGCTCACCCGTAGAGCTTCTTTCAGTTTCAATAACTGAAAGAGAAGCAAATGGTCCGCTGGATAAATGGTGGTCAATACAAACTGTGTTTTCTTTTCTGGTGAAGAAATCGCCCCATGCGCCCAAACGCGACGGAGTGCCCACATCGATTGCACAAAAGCATTCGTAATCGGGCATGGCGCTTTCTTCGGAAAACACAATAACATCATTTTCCATAAAGCTTAAATGCTTTGAAAGCTCTTTTTCTGTGAAAACATCGCATTTAATGTTTTTTCCGCGCAGAGCACTTCTCAGTGCCAAGGCACTTCCAATGCAATCCCAGTCGGGATTAACGTGAACAAAAAGTGCAACTGATTTGCACGAAAAAAGATGTTTGGAAATTTTTTTATACATATAATCAGTCCTTTAACAGCTGATTGGAGAATTTAAACATCCCCATAAAAAAAGGGGATAGGAGAAATTGTTCAGAACGGACAAACTGAGCCAAAGATGTATTGGTATACCTCGAAGGCGAAGTTTGTTCGTAGCAAAAAGGATTAAAAACGAAGAAAAATCGAAAAACTGGATTTTTCAACCGAATTATAAACAGTTTAGGCTTATAAGCATTCTGAATTTTGATTATTCTCGCCTTTTTGCGTTCTGGAGAATTTAAACATCCCCTTGAATTTTGTTTAAGAGGTCGTTAATATGCGCGCCATATTCTATAGAAGTATCCTGCACAAAGGTGAATTCAGGCACACATCTTAACTTAACTCTTCCGCCGATTTCGCGCCTTATAAAGCCTGCGGCAGAAGAAAGAGCTTTTATAGCATCTTTCTTCTCGTCGTCGCTGCCCATAACACTGATATAGGCTTTTGCATAGCGCAGATCGTTTGTTACATTAACGCTTACAACACTCGTCATCATAGGGATGCGAGGATCTTTAAGATCGCGGATAATACTTGATAATTCTTTTTTTATTTCTTCGGATATCCTGTCGGTACGTTTAAATGACATGACAAACTCCTTTTTCTTTTTAGTATATCACAATCTGGAGATTTTATCTCTTAACTTCTTCCATAACGAAGCATTCTACAACGTCGCCCTCTTTAATATCGTTGAAGCGAACAAAGCCCATACCGCACTCGTAACCGCTTGCAACTTCCTTAACGTCGTCCTTGAAGCGCTTGAGTGAATCAAGCTCGCCCTCGTGAATAACAATACCGTCGCGCACAATTCTTACGCCGCAGTTACGCTGGATTTTACCATCTGTAACATAGCAGCCGCCGATTGTACCAACACCGCTGACTTTAAATGTCTGGCGGATTTCTGCGTGGCCGATAACAGCTTCGCGGAATGTGGGAGCAAGCATACCTTTCATAGCAGCTTCGATTTCTTCAATAGCTTCGTAAATTACTCTGTACATACGCATATCAACCTTGTTGATTTCAGCGGCATTTCTTCCGCCTACGTCGGGACGTACGTTGAAGCCTACGATAATAGCATTTGATGCTGTTGCAAGAGTAACGTCGCTTTCTGTGATGGCACCAACTGCGCCGTGGATAACTCTTACGCGTACTTCTTCGTTTGAAAGCTTTTCAAGGCTCTGGCGAACTGCTTCAACACTACCCTGAACGTCTGCTTTTACAATGATATTAAGGTCTTTCACATCACCCTGTTGAATCTGGCTGAAGAGGTCTTCAAGATTAACCTTCTGCTTAGCTTTGTTTGCTTCGTCTTTGATTTTCTGCTTTCTTGCTTCAACAACATGGCGTGCAGCACGCTCGTCTTCAACACAGTAGAACACATCGTTTCCATCGGGAGTTTCGCTGAGCCCGATGATTTCAACAGGTGTGGAAGGCATAGCTTCTTTGATTTTCTTGCCCTTGTCGTCAAGCATAGCTCTCACACGGCCAACTGCAGTGCCTGCAACGATAATGTCGCCCTGATGAAGTGTGCCGTTCTGCACAAGAACTGTTGCAACAGGACCGCGTCCCTTGTCGAGCTTTGCTTCGATAACAGTACCCTTTGCACGACGGTTTGGATTAGCCTTAAGCTCTTTCATTTCAGCTGTGAGAAGTACCATTTCAAGAAGCTGATCAATGTTTTTCTTCTGTTTTGCACTAACTTCAACACAGATAACATCGCCGCCCCATTCTTCGGGAACAAGGCCGTGCTCTGTAAGCTCCTGCTTAACTCTGTCGGGGTTAGCACCGTCTTTATCTATTTTATTTATAGCTACAATAATGCTTACGTTAGCAGCTTTAGCGTGGTTAATAGCTTCAACAGTCTGTGGCATAATACCATCGTCTGCCGCTACAACGAGGATGGCAATATCGGTAACCTGAGCACCGCGGGCACGCATTGCTGTGAATGCTTCATGACCGGGGGTATCAAGGAATGCTATTTTTTCTCCGTTGATATTTACCATATAAGCACCAATGTGCTGAGTGATACCGCCTGCTTCGCTTGAGGTTACGTTTGTTGAACGGATAGCATCAAGAAGACTTGTTTTACCGTGGTCAACGTGGCCCATAACAACAACAACGGGTGGACGGGGAACAAGGTCTTTTTCATCATCGGGAGCATCGGCATCGCCAAAAAGACGGTCCTCTTCAGTGATGATTATTTCACGTTCAACCTCGGCATCCATATCCTCGGCAATAAGAGCCGCAACATCATACTCAATATCCTGAGTGATTGCCGCCATAATACCAAGCTGCATTAAGCGCTTGATAACCTCTGTTGCTGCAACTTTAAGCTTCTGTGCCAGATCGCCTACTGTGATAGTATCGCCGATTACAACGTGAAGCTTTTCTTTCTTTTCAGGCTTCGGCTTTGGAGCCTCCATTTTATTTGCAGGCTGATTTTTCTTTTGAGATTGCTTGGGATTTTTGCTCTTCTTGATTCTTTCCTTATTGGTATCGGTATCTTTCATTTCGGGAGCAAGCTCTTCAGCTTTTTCCTTTGCAAGCTGCACATCAAGGTCAACTGCGTTACTGCGTGTATCAACATAACGCACCTTTTTCTGTGGAGTGATTGCTTCTGCTGCTTCTTCAATAGCGGCTTCTGCTTCTTTTGCTTCCTTTTCCTGTTTTTCTTTATGGTAAGAATTAATATAGTCCTCCATAGGAGTGTGATCGTCGAACTGCTGAGTGAAATAATCAAACACCACGCTTAATTCCTCAACATCAAGACTTGCTGCTGTGCTTTTTGTTACGCCCAATACTTCTGAAAGCATTTTAACAATTTCTTTACTCGGGATCTCAATTGCTTTTGAAACTGCACTTATTTTCTGCTTTGCTATCATTTGGCAACACCTCCGTGAATTTTAATTATGGCAGATGAAAAATTATCGTCGCATACACAAATAATCGGTATGTCCTTTTTGCCTACTGCCCGGCTCAGGGTTTCTTTATCTGAATAATATATTAAGGGAATGTTATCCCTTTTGCATTTGTACTCAATCGAGCGTTTATTGCTTTGCCCGATATCGCTGGCTAATATCACAAGGCGGCAAGTGCCCATTTCGATGGCTTTTTCCGCACTGAATGCTCCGAATACGGCTTTGCCTGCTCTTACGCAAAGGCCAAGCATTCCCAACAATTTATCGTTCATCAAATCAGTTCTTTCATTATGTTATTTAGTATCTCTTCGGGAATTTCTATTGAAAGTGCTCTTTGCAGTGCACGGCTTTTAATAAGCTTTTCGCGGCAACGCTCGCCTTTGCAGACATAGGCACCTCTGCCATTTGCTTTTTTTGTGCTGTCGATAGAAACTGCGCCTTCCTTTGTTTTAATCACACGTACAAGGCTATCCTTCGGAAGCATTTCGCGACACACTACGCACATTCTCAGTGGAGTGCTCATTGAAGTGCACCGCCATCGCTTTTAATATCGATTTTCCAACCTGTGAGGCGTGCGGCAAGGCGTGCATTCTGACCTTCCTTACCGATTGCGAGAGAAAGCTGGAATTCGGGCACAGTTACAAGTGCTGATTTGTTTGCTTCGTCAACACTTACGCTTAAAACCTTTGCGGGGTTAAGTGCAGCGCTGATATATTCTGCGATATCGTCGCTATACTGTACAACATCGATTTTTTCATCGTTAAGCTCCTCAACAATAGAAGCAACTCTTGTACCCTTCTGTCCTACGCAAGAGCCTACAGGGTCGATATTGGGGTTTTCAGCAAAAACTGCAATTTTGCTGCGGCTTCCTGCCTCGCGCGCAATACTCTTGATAACAACTGTGCCATCGGCAATTTCGGGAACTTCCTGTTCGAAAAGTTTTTTAACAAGACCGGGATGAGTTCTTGAAACCATAAGGTTAACGTTTTTAGGAGTTTTCTTAACTTCGTAAACATAAACCTTAATTCTTTTTCCCGGAGTGTAGATTTCACCCGGAATCTGCTCTGATTCTGTGAGAAGAGCTTCGGCAGTGCCAAGGTCAACCATAACGCCCTTGCGGTCGAGCTTTTCAACCTTGCCAAGCATAATATCGTTTTCTTTGCTCTGGTATTCATCATACATATTTCCGCGTTCTGCTTCACGGATTTTCTGCACAACAATCTGCTTTGCAGTTTGAGCAGCAATTCTGCCGAACTTTGCGGGAGAAGCCTCAAAATCAACAAGGTCGCCAATCTGATAACGCTTGTTAACCTTCTGTGCTTCTTCAAGTGTGATTTCGGTGCAATCGTCATTTACTTCTTCAACAACTGTTTTTGTGCAGTACACACGCATATCACCGGTTTCGCGGTTAACATCGGCAAAGCAATTATAGCCGGGGCCGAAGTTCTTTTTATATGCTGTGATAAGTGCTGCTTCAAGAGCTTCAAACATAATTTCCTTTTTAATATTTTTGGTTTTTTCAAGTGCATCAAGTGCCAAGATAAGTTCGCTGTTCATTTTTCTAATCATCTCCTATTAAAATTTAAACGCCAAACGGGTTGATGCCGCCTGCTTTTTTTCAATTGTAATCTCTTTATTTTCTGAGCTGATGGTAAAAGTTTCGTCATCAGCTTTTAAAAGTGTGCCCTCAAGCTCCTTTTTAGAATCGATGGGCGAAAAAAGTTTAACTGTTACATCTTCGCCGATTACTTTTTCATAGTGCCACGGTTTTGTAAGCAAACGGTCGATCCCAGGGGAGGAAACCTCGAAAATATAAGCTTCCTTAACTATATCAGCCTCGTCAAGAAGCGGGTTTAAATTGCGGCTTACATTCTCACAATCTTCGATTGTAACGCCGCCTTCTTTATCTATATAGAGGCGGAGAAAATAGTTTGCTCCTTCCTTTTTATACTCGGTATCGTAGATATAAACACCGGCTTCATTGCAAACAGGAAGAGCAATTTTTTCAAGTGCAGATTCAATTTTAGACAATTCAATCACCTCTGTTTTCCATATAATACGAAAGAGTGGGAAACCCCACTCTTACTTAACCAAAAGTATTATATCATCAAAAAAACTATTTTGCAAGCTTTTTTTCCAAAATTTATATTTTTAATTTATAAGGCAGACATAAACGAAACGGCTTTGCCCAGAATACGAATGCCACTACATTTCTCGCCTGAATATATCATTGGCTTGTATTTGGGATTTTCAGCAACAAGAGTTATAGAATCTTCAGATATATACACCCTTTTAAGTGTTGCTTCGTCATCAATAAGCACTGCGGCAATTTCACCGTCTTCCACAATATCCTGCCTGTGGATAAAAACGGTACAACCATCGGTTATTCCGGCGCCAATCATAGAATCGCCTTTAACCTTAAGGCAGAAATCGGCACCTGTATCCTTAAGAGGTGAATAGTATTCAACAAATTCATTTGCAAGAATGGGTTTTCCGGCGGCAATTTCGCCTACCATAGGCACTTCTTCGTTTTTTATTTCCATGACCTGGGGAGGAAGTGAATCTTCAAAATCCCACCCCACAAGATAAGAGGGAGAGCATCTGAAAAGCTTTGCAAGTGAATTTATTGTTTCAAGCTTTAAATTTTTTATTTCTCCGCTTTCGTATCTTTGCACGGTGGCTTCTTTCACGCCAAGAGCATCTGCTACCTCAAGAAGTGTTAGCCCAAGTGCGCGGCGACGTTCTTTAATTCTGTCTTGTAATTTCATAATTAATCCTCAATTCTGTTACAAAAATACCTGTGTTACAAATGGATTATATCACTAACTTTCCTAAAATGCAAGAAAAATTAAAAAACTTACGTAAAAAGTATTGACTTTTGATATTTGGTAATATATACTCACTTACGTAATACGTAAGACCATCAAAAATTAACTTACGCGAAAGGAAAGATTATGGAAAGAGATTTTAAGTTTTGTGTTGTTTGCGGGAGACGTATCCCCGAGCTTTCGTTAAGAAGAATAACGTGTAGTAAGTTTTGCTACAAAAGAAAAAAATGCGGATATGCTCCATACATAGACTGTGTGAGACTGCCATATGAGGATTTAACCTTGCTACAACAAAAAGCACAGAAAATGGGGCTTTCCTATGGTAAGTATATGGCACTGCGAGGTGAGACAAATTGAAAAAAGTGATAGATTGTCCTTTTTATAAAAGAGAGAGCAGAAAGAAAATTTATTGCGAGGGTGGTATATTAAGATTTCATAACGGGGAATTAAAAAATGAGTATACAACAAAATACTGCGCAAACAATGCTTGCTGGAAAAAATGCAGTGCGGCTTCATCTTTAACAGAATACTACAGCGGAGGAAATAAAAATGAATAACGAAATTAAAAGGCGTGATAAGAAAATCGCCGACGATAAAAAGCTTATAGGGGAGCTAAGGGAAGAAATTGAGGCTATGCGCCAGCTTCTTGACTGTGCAGCGGCAAATATTGTAATGCTTGTAAAAGAACAGGGAGGAAAAAGAACGATAAGCGCAGACGATGTGAAGAATGTTCTTGGGAATTACAGGCTTTTTGCAACAAAAGACAAAGAGGGGAATTATATTCTGGAAATATGTGAAAACATATGAAAAACGTAATATGGACGCCTCAGCCAAGGCAAAAGATTTTTATGGAGCGTTTTGAAAATGAGGCTCTTTACGGTGGCGCCGCCGGTGGGGGAAAAAGCGACTGTGCATTAGCAGAAGCCTTAAGACAGGTTAATATCCCTCACTACAGGGGGTTAATATTAAGAAAAACGTATCCTCAGCTTTCAGAATTAATCGACAGGAGTCGCGAGATTTATAAAAGTGCATTTCCCGATGCGAAATATAATGAACAAAAGCACTGTTGGACATTTAAAAGCGGAGCAAAAATATATTTTGGGGCAATGCAACACACCAAAGACAGAACAAACTATCAGGGAAAAAGGTACGACTTTATAGATTTTGACGAGCTTACACACTTTACCTGGGATGAATACAGTTATCTTTTCAGTCGTAACAGACCAAACGGTCCCGGTACAAGGTGCTATATAAGGGCACAGGCAAACCCCGGAGGAGTTGGCCACGGCTGGGTAAAGGAGAGATTTATAACTCCTGCACCGCCAATGACAACAATTTACGAGGATATTAATATAATATTTCCCGACGGACACAGCGAGAAAAGGCAGAGATCAAGAATATTTGTGCCGTCGAGCGTGTTTGATAATAAAATTCTTCTTCGTAACGACCCTGAATATATAACGAGGCTGGCTTCTCTTCCTGAAAATGAAAGAAAAGCTCTTTTATACGGAGACTGGGACAGCTTTTCGGGTCAGGTTTTTACAGAGTGGAAGAATAATCCCGATGGCTATAAAACGCATATTGATACTCACGTGATAGAGCCATTTCGGGTACCGGCTTCGTGGAAAATATACCGCGGATTTGACTTTGGCTATTCAAGACCGTTTTCTGTGGGTTGGTATGCGGTTGACCACGATGGAAGAATGTATCGGATAAGGGAACTTTACGGCTGCACGGGAACTCCCAACGAGGGGGTGCGATGGGAACCATTGGAAATAGCAAAAAATATATCAAGGGTGGAAAAAGAAGACATTAATCTTAAAGGACGTTACGTTACGGGAATTGCCGATCCATCAATTTTTGATGAAAGCCGTGGGGAGAGTGTGGCATCAATGATGGAGAGGGCAGGAGTTTATTTTGAAAAAGCCGATAACACCCGAATGGCGGGAAAAATGCAGCTGCATAACCGTCTTGCGTTTGACGAACGCGGGATTCCGATGCTTTATGTTTTTTCTACCTGCAAGAATTTTATAAGGACTATTCCCGCCCTTGTGTATAGTGCAAGCGATGTTGAAGATATCGATACTCAGGCAGAAGACCATATCTATGACGAAGTAAGATATGTTGCAATGGAAAATCCCATCAATCCGCCACCGGTAAAAGCACCTCAGGTAATCTACAACCCTCTTAACACAGAAGAATACGCACAATACGGAAAAACAATAATAAGGTAGCGGAGGGGAAAATGAAGAAAAAATATGATTGGAATGCTCTTAAAACAGAATTTGTAACGAGCGATATATCGGCAGCGGCACTCAGTAAAAAACACGGGATACATCCTGCAACGCTTTATCGTCATTATCAGATAGAAAGATGGCAGGAGGCAAGGCAGGAATATCTTGGGAGCGTGATGGAAAAGTGTGCCGATAAGGCCGCATATATTGCCGCAATAAAGCTCTCGAAGGAGCTTGATATTGCAAATAAGCTTTCGGGAATTCTTGATGAAGCCGTTAGCGACAAAGATCAGTTCAGGCGCTATCTCATAAAAGAAAAGGGAAGCGACGGCACCACTGTTACTGAAGAGCAGATTTTCAATAAAATTGATATGAAATCGTTAGGCTCGGCAATAAAGGCGCTTGAGTCGCTCGAACAGATAAAAAGCGTTATGTATGGAATTGTATCTCCTCTTGATGAAAGGAAACTACAAATTGAAGAGGCGAAGCACAAAGAAAAACAAGATGAAGAAAATGAAAAATCGGGAGTTGTAATACTGCCCGATATTAAGGAGGAAAAAGGGTGAAGCAGAAAGAAAGTGTTTTCCATAAAAAAATAGGAAAAGAAGAAGTTAAAGAGGCGGCAATAAAGCTTAAGAAATATAAAGAAGCCAAAACAAGCCTCGAAGAGAGAATAGTTGAGGACGAACAGTGGTGGAAACTTCGCCATAGGGAAATGGACTCCTCGCGTAAAGATTCAGGGCAGGGAGAAGCCGTCAGTGCGTGGCTTTTTAATTCGCTTATCAATAAGCACGCCGATGCCATGGATAATTTCCCTGAGGCAAGTATTCTTCCAAGGGAAAAAAACGATTACGAGGAAGCAAAGCGGCTGTCGGGTATTCTTCCGTGCATTCTTGAGCACAACAATTACGAGGATATTTATTCCGATTGCTGGTGGTACAAGCTTAAGCACGGAACGAGTGCTATGGGAGTTTTCTGGAACAGTGAGCTTGAAAATGGTCTTGGTGATATACAGATTAAAAAGCTTGATTTACTAAATATTTTCTGGGAGCCGGGTGTTACTGATATTCAGAAAAGCCGTAATCTGTTTATTGTGGATTTGTGTGATGGAGATGTGCTTGAAAAAGAATATCCGGTGCTCCGCGGAAAGTTGGACGGAGGCACAATTGATGTTAAACAGTACATATACGATGATAATGTGGACATAGCAGACAAAATCCCTATTGTGGACTGGTACTATAAAGTGAAAAAGAATGGCAGAGTTAATCTTCATTACTGCAAGTTTGTGGGAGATACTGTTTTATTTGCATCGGAAAATCATAAAGAATACGAGGAAAAAGGCTGGTACGACCATGGGGAATACCCAATAATTTTCGATACCCTTTTTCCCGAGGAGGGTACGCCCACGGGATTTGGATTCATTGCAGTAACGAAAAATCCGCAGATGTATATAGATAAGCTTAATCAGGCGATACTTGAAAACGCAATAATGTGTGCCAAACCGAGGTATTTTGCAAAGGTGAGTGCAGGAATAAACGAAGGGGAATTTCTCGATTGGAGAAAACCGATTGTTCACGTTGAGGGTGATATAAACGAAGAAAGACTGCGCCAAATTCAGATTTCACAGGTGCCGCAATCTTGCATAAGTATTCTTCAAATGAAAATTGAAGAACTTAAGGAAACAAGCTCGAACAATGATGTTTCACGCGGAACAACCCAGGGCGGAGTAACGGCAGCATCTGCAATTGCTGCACTTCAGGAGGCAGGAAGTAAAACAAGCAGAGATATGCTTAAATCTACCTACAGGGCATTTTCAAAGATAAATTACCTTTGTATAGAGCTTATCCGTCAGTTTTACGATGAGCTTCGCTCTTTCAGAATTGCAGACAGTTCAGGTGAATACACGTTTTCAGATTACAGTAATGAAAAACTTAAGGGGCAGGGAGAATCTGATGAATATTTCAGAAAACCTGTTTTTGATATCAGTGTGAAAGCTCAAAAGAAAAGTCCATACAGCAGGCTATCGCAAAACGAAATGGCAAAGGAGCTTTTTGGTCTTGGTTTTTTTAATCCTGAATATAAAGAACAGGCACTTTGCGCTCTTGAGCTTATGGATTTTGAGGGCAAAGCGGGCATAGAAGCAAAGATACGAGACATACAGATAGCCGAAAGAGAGGAAGCAATATGATAGAAATTCAGGCAGTTAAAAGGGCAAATAATTTTAAGGTAAATATAAAAGGGCACGCTATGTATTCAAAGGGAGAAGATATTCTTTGCAGTGCTGTGAGTATTTTATACTATTCCTTAGTGGCAGCAGCGGAAAAGGATGCCCTTGTTACTTCGCTTGAAACAAATACCCAGAAAGGGCTTGGAGAAATCAGCTTTTCAGGAGGGCGTGAATGCCGAGGAGCATATAAAATGGCGCTTGAAGGATTCACGATGCTTGCAAGACAATTTCCCGAAAACATTAAGATAGTTAAAACTGAGAGGAAAAGATGACAATGAAGAAAAAAGAACAAAAGCATGCAATCCCCGAGCAAAGCGCGCAGCAAAGGGAAGGTATAGATGCCGAAAAAACTGCAGAAACAGGCAAACTGCATACGGGCGAAGAAAAAGAAGGCTTTGACGCCGAAAGCGAAAAAGAAAAAAATGCGGAGTTTGAAAAGCTTATAAGCGGCAAATTTAAAAATCAATTTGCTCAAAGAGTGCAAAAAATTATCGACCGCAGATTCAAGGAGGTGAAAAAGTTGAAAGAAACTCTCGACAAAAACGAACATATCATAAACTTGCTTATGAAAAAGTACAACATTGATGATAACAATGCACAAAAGCTTGAAAAGGAGATAACAGGCGAGATGGAAAACACCAAAAACAACAATGAAAACAAATACGAAGACATTATCAGGAGACTGATTGCAGAGAACGCTTATCTTAAGAAGATGAGAGAGAACAGCGAAAGAGACGAAAAGTCGAAGGCCAGAGCAGAAAAGCTTCGCGCTGAGGTTGAAGAAACAAAAAAGGAATACAGCGATTTCGATTTTAAAGAGCAGCTTAAAAATCCTGAATTTGTACGCCTTATCAGGGTGGGAGTAAGCGTAAAGCATGCCTACGAAGTTACAAATATGGATACGCTTCTTGAAAAGAATGCAAAAAACGCTGAGAAGAAAATTGTGGATTCAATCAGATCTAAGGGAGTGCGCCCCATTGAAAACGGCTCGCGCTCTACAAGCGGAATGATTTTCGAAAATAATATTTCAAGGCTTAGCAAAAAAGACCGCAAAGAGATTGCAAAACGTGCGGCAAGAGGCGAAAAAATAAGCTTCTGATAAATGTAAAAGGAAAGGATGAAAAATTTGAAACAGACAGAAAGAATTATTGACTTGCAGCTTTTTGCTGCAGGCGACACTGTAAACACAACGGCAGGTATTGCTAATAATACAACAGGCGCATTCACTCCTTACGGTGAAAACGGTGGATTAAGTGCGGAAATGAGAACATATTACTCGGATTATCTTATTGACATGGCAGAGCCTAAACTTGTCCATGACCAGTTTGGACAGAAGTGCCCTATTCCGAAGGGAAACGGTAAGACAATAGAATTCAGAAAGTACGACCCGCTTCCCAAAATGACAACACCTCTTGCAGAGGGCGTTACCCCATCAGGACAGAAGCTTGATATGGGCGTTGTTTCTGCAGATGTTAAGCAGTATGGTGGATTTATTGAGCTTTCAGATATGCTTATGCTTACTGCAGTTGACAACAATCTTGTACAGGCTACAAAGCTTCTTGGTGGTCAGGCGGGAAGAACTCTTGATACAATCACCCGTGAGGTGCTTTCAGGCGGTACAAATGTGCAGTACAGCGAAGGTCAGGTTGATGAAAGAGGACTTTTAAACGGAGGAGAAGAAAGCGGAAATCACTATCTTACGGTCGACGCTGTCAGAAAGGCAGTGCGCTATCTTAAGAAGATGAGTGCCGAAACTATCGATGGCAGCTATGTGGGTATTATTCACCCTGATACAGCATACGACCTTATGAGTGATCCCAAGTGGATTAACGTTAAAACATATTCCGATCCCGAGGGTATTTATCAGGGCGAAATCGGTAAGATTGAAAATGTTCGCTTTGTGGAATCAAGTGAAGCGAAGGTTTTCCATGCAGAAGATCTTTGTGCGCAGTCGCGTGAACTTACAGCTTCTTCCTACAGTGTTCTCGATAGCAACCCAACACTTGCAGAGGGCTGCGGAACATCATCAACATTTGAATTAAAAATTAAGGAAGAAATTACTCTGGAAGATGCAGAGCGACTTGCAGGCGGAAAAATTCAGATTATCTATTCTGAAAGTGATGCCGAAGTGCTTGAAATTTCAGGTATCGATGCAGATAAAAAGGCTCTTTATCTTGCAAAGGCACCCAAAAATACAATTTCAGCAGGAATGGTTATTTACCCCGGTGAAGCAGGATACAAGGGCAGAGATGTTTATTCAACACTTATTTTCGGTGAAAATGCTTATGGCACAACAGAAATTGTGGGCGGTGGCCTCACACATATAATCAAGCAGCTTGGCTCAGCAGGAACTGCTGACCCGCTCAATCAGCGTGCAACAGCAGGCTGGAAGGCTACAAAAGCAACGGTTAGACTTGTTGAACCATACATGGTAAGGGTAGAAACAGCAAGCACATTTGGGTAAGGGGATGTTTAAATTACTTGGAACGCAAAAGGCAAAGATAGATATAAAGAAATAAGCGCAAAGTAATGAAACATTGTGTTTTGGTTGAAAAATCTCACTGAATTCGATTTTTCTTTATTATTAAGCCTTTTGCTACGAACAAACTTCGCCTCTCGGCGTACCTGTGTACGCCTTCGGGTAACCCAAGCATAGCTTGGCTCAGTTTGTCCGTTTCAAGCAATTTCTCCTATCCTCTTCTGGTAAGAGGATGTTTAAATCACTTGGAACTTTAAAAATATTTTTCAGTAAAAACTGATTTAATTATTAATTGTAGGGGCGGATGCCTACATCCGCCCGTGGGATCTGTATTTTGCGGAAATGTGAGGGTGTCCGCCCCTGCAAAAAAACTAAGGGAAAGTAAAAACAGGAAAGGATGTAAAAAATGGCAGCAAAAAATATGAAATCAAAAGAAAAGGAAGCTTTGGTCGAAATAGAGCTTTTCAGGGATAACAAGGATTATAAGGATAATGTATTTGTGGCAGTAAACGGGGAAAGCTGTGTTATTCAGAGAGGCAAGAAGGTTAAAATCAAAAAGAAGTTTGCCGATGTTTTAGAAAATTCAATGCGACAGGATATTAAAACAGCAAGACTTATGGATAACAAATCAAGCGAATTTTTTGCCGAAGCTGAAGCCAGAAAGATTTAAGGAGTTGATTTTATGGCAAGCTTTAATCTTGGAAGAATAAAAGGCGAAAAAGGTGAAGCAGGAAGTTCGGGCGAAAGAGGTGCACAAGGGGAAAGAGGTGTGCAGGGAGCACAGGGTGTAAGTGGATATACTCCGGTGTTTTCCATAAAGGAAATAATTACAGTGGAAGATAACGAGAACGCAAGAGTTGAAATTGATTCAAGCAACATAAAAAACCCTCTTTTAACTTTTTTTATTCCCAAAGGGGAAAAAGGGAAAGATGCTCTGGGAGATATGATTTCATCTATATACGACTCAAACGAGAAAAAATGCGATGTGTTTCAGTATGCAGATTCACTTTTTGATAATGCTATGAAGAAAAACGGCGGGGAATTCACAGGAAAAGTAAAAGCTTATTCTGTGGATGAAGAAGAGTTGTGTGTAAGAAATATTGCTGTTGCCCCAAGCTTTCCCGAAGATGCCCGCATCGGAGATGTATTTATAAGTACAAAAAAAGAAAGCTCTATCACGCTGGGAGAACAGGAAACGGGAACCAAGCTGATTGTTATGGAAAACGGAGTTGAAACCCCTTATATAATCGTGGATAAGAATTACACAGGTAACGGAATGGTTGCACTTTTAAGAAACGAAATTCTTCCCGAAGAAGTGTGCTTCGACAGAGCGGGAAAAACAGAGTATGCTTTATCTACTGCAGATTTGTTTCTTGAATCAATCTATGTAAGTTTTCTAGGCAAAAATCTTTTGAATAAGATTGTGAAAATAGATGTTAAAAGCACAGGGAAAAGAAGGGTTTTTCTGCCAACAAGCGTTGAACTTGGAGAATTTGAGTATTTCGCGCTAAATTCCAAAAGGGCAATGGTTACAGGCGGAACATACTCTGCTTACTGGACAAGAGGTCTCTACAGCAGTAATAATGCAATAATTAACAGTCAGGGAGAACTTGAAAGCGTAAAAGCTACGGAAAAAAACGGCTACCGACCGATGTTTGTTTTAAGCGGTGATACCTTAGTTGAAAATGCTGAATTTAATTCTGATCATGCAGTAAAGCTTTGTGAAGAAAAGAACGGAATTTATATTTTCGATGGAGAAAAGTGGAAGGAGTGCATTCTGATTGACAATTAATAAGGCTATTGAAAGGGCAATGAGGCTGCATCCCGATACATTTACCGACGAACAAAAGTCAGAATGGATAAGCGAACTCGACGGAAAAATTGCACTTGAAACTATGCATTTACCTCAGTTCAAAAAATATGAATTTCCGGATAGCGGAGAAACGGAGCTTTTAGCAAAAGCTCCGTACGACAACATTTACGAGCTTTATATTATTGCAATGGGAGATTTTCACAGTGGAGAAACGGCATCTTATGCCGTTAGTGCTGCGATGTTTATGCGTGCATACGAGGAATTCAGAAAAAACTATATCCGCACACATATTCCTCCACAGTGCGAAATCAGAATTTAAAGGAGAAAAAATGAAGCTACCTAATATTTTACAAACCAGAAAATATAAAAAAGAAATATCGGGTTTTGGAGGCCTTAATACTACAAACAATTACTTAGAGGGCGAGATAAGGGAGTGCAGCGGAATCTCGCATAAAAACTTTCCTTTTTTAACACAATCAAACAAGCTTATCAGGGATGAATTTTATAAATCACCGCAGGGCATTGCTTTTTCGCAAAAGGAATGCGTTATAGATAGCGGAGCCTTATTCTATGGGAAAGAAAAGGTTGGAAATTTGACTTCGGGAGAAAAGGAAATTGCCGTAATGGGAAATATGATTTTAATTTTCCCCGACAAGGTTTGCTATAATACGGAAACAAAAGTTTTTGAAAGCTTAGAGGCGGAATACACTTTTTCAGATACCACAGTAAGATTTGGGTTAAACTCTGTATCTGTTCCTGAAGAAAAATGGGTTACAGATGTTGTGGAAGATGAGCTTGTGTTTTTTGAAAATGAAAAACTTTCAGTTTATTCTTCGGCGGAAATAACGGAAGGAAGCATAAAACTCGGAACATATGCCCCTGTATTCGCAGAGGAAATTTTACCAGGAACAATAATTAAAGATAAGTGTACATACAGTCAGTACAGAAAAGTGCTTTCATCAAAAAAAGATGATGCAGGCAAATATACGCTGAAAACTTATCTTTATACGTTAAGAAATGAATACGAAAATGTTTTTTCAAAAATAAGAAAAGGCGATGGCATTGAAATTTCGGGATGCGAAAATGAAGCAAATAATAAAATTCTTGTGGTAAAGGAAGTAGGGGACCATACACTTGTTTTTGAAGAGGAAGCACTCAGTGAGGCTCAGGAAACAGGAAAAATTACAGTGAAGAGAAAAATACCTGATTTTTCGTGTGTGTGCGTGCACAATAACAGACTGTGGGGGTGCGAAAAAAATACCATTTATGCTTCGAAACTTGGTGATCCGTATAATTTCTTTGTCTACAGAATGCTTTCTACCGATAGCTACAGCGTGAGTGCGAATTCAAGGGAAGATTTTAACGCGTGTGTTTCTTATGGAAATTATTGCGTTTTCTTTAAAAGCGATTCCATTTTTAAGCTTTATGGGGATAAACCATCTAATTTTCAGCTTGTGGAAAGCATAGGGAGCGGGATAGATGCACACGGAAAAAACAGCCTTGTAAACATCGGGTCGGAAATTTTTTATTCAGGAATTGGCGGTGTTTACTCTTTTTGCGGAGGTCTTCCAAGTTTGATTTCGGGGAAAATTGAAAATATAAAAATGGAAAACTGCTCCGGTGGCACTAATGGGAAAATATATTATCTTGCCGCCGACACAACGGATGGCAGGAAGCTGTTTGCTTATGATATGAAAAAATCGTTGTGGTCAATCTGTGGCAATACCAAAATAAAGGCATTTTCTTATCACAACGGAGAGCTATATGCAATAGACGATTGCGGGCTCTACCGTTTTTCAGAGGAGGACTGCACAGACGATGAGTGGTTTGTAACGCTTCAGCCTTTCAGAGAGTTTTATCATCTTAAAAAGAAATATACTAAAATGTGGGTATCTGCTGAGCTTTTTGAAAACTCATGGATAAAGGTCGAAATAAAAAGAGATAACGGCACGTGGGAGCAAATTATGGTGCGTTACGGAAAAAATAAAGAACATATCACAATTCCCATTGGCGTAGGAAAATGCCACGAAATGATGCTTAGGATTTCGGGCAGAGGACGATGCAATATCTTATCAATAGTACGCGAATTTATTGTGTAGAAGAGGAGAAAAAATGTTTCATTCACTTTCAGATTTACAGGATAAAAGCACCGAAGAAAAAATAAGGGTAATAGAAAATTACCTGAGAGCGAACGAAGAAGAGCTGAAGTATATACTTACGCATCTCGACAGTTCAAATATCATAGAAATAAACACAAGTAAAACCAGAATTTACGAGGGGGGAGAAAATGAGCTATAATAAAGATACCGATTATCAAGAACAAATTAATGAGGCGGTAAAAAAAGGCGACTATGTTACGGCGGCAAAGCTTGAAAAAACACGTAACGAAAAAATCGACAGTGAAGGCCTTGATTATGAAAAAACAAACAGGTACTCAGGCTGGCTTGATGATACCGACTACAGTGTTGTGCTGAAAAAGCAGATGAACAGCGGTGCATCAAGAGATACGGTTTCAAAAACTCTTAAAAAGCGAGTGAAAAAAGCAAGCGGTACCGAAGGCCTTATACATTACGCTTACGACGATGTGTATGATGAGGCAGTAAAATATATAATGGGTGCAGACGATTTCAGAACAAGCGGAAAAAGAGAAGAATATAAAAACAGCTACTCAAAAGATATAAACAACCTCTTAAATAAGATATTAAAGAGGAAAGAATTTTCGTATAATCCCTTTGAGGACGATATTTATAAATATTATAAAGAAGCCTATCTTCGTGAGGGAGAGCGCAGTATGGAGGACATTTTGGGTAAGCTTTCCGTAAACACGGGCGGCAACGTAAGCAGCTATGCTGCTGGTGCGGCACTCAGTGCGGCAGATTACTATAATTCAAAGGTTGCCGATATTATTCCCGAGCTTTACTCTTTGAACTATGATATGTATCTTGATTCTGTAAGCAATGACTTTAAAGAACTTGAAGCACTTAATACTCTTTCAGAAAACGAATATGAAAAATATCTCGACAGAGTAGAGAGCTTTGAAAAAGACCGTGAATTTGATTATAAAAAGTTTATTGATTCGCTGGAAGACGAAAAATACAGGAAGGAAAGAGAAATCGAAGAAGAAAGATACGTAAGTGAAAAAGAGCTCGAAAATGAAAGATACAAAAGCGAGAAAGAGCTTGAGAACGAACGATATAAAAGTGAAACAGAACGCAAAAAGGAAGTGGAAGACAGAGAGTATAATC
This sequence comes from Clostridia bacterium, assembly GCA_017505525.1. GTDB lineage: Bacteria > Bacillota > Clostridia > UMGS1883 > UMGS1883 > UMGS1883. Next base: position 13,784 of record JAFVPB010000015.1, on the reverse strand, counting down.
TTTCGCTTGATAAATTTGAAAACGAAAAGGCAGAATATCTTAGTGATTATGATTTGGCACTGAAGAAAATACTTAAAGACGAGGAAGATTCTCAAAAAGACCGTGAGTATAAAGAAAAACTCGATAAAATTAAAATAGCACTTGATAAGTGGAAAACGCTTGGATATCTTGATTCTGAAAGTGCCAAAATCTTAAATCTTTCACCCAATTTACGTGTTAAGGACTAAAGAGGAAGAAAGTTGTCTTTTCAAATTAAAAATACCACTTGCGTTAAGGCGAGGTTTTTTGTATAATGTAGAGTAGGTTTATACTCGAAAGGACAGAAACTTATGTTTGAAATTATTGAAAAAACTTCACTTAACCCCAGTGTTACAAAAATAGTGGTAAGCGCACCGCTTATAGCTAAAAAAGCACAGCCGGGGCAGTTTATAATATTTCGTGCTACGCCCGATGGAGAGCGTGTGCCGCTTACAATATCTGACAGTGATAAGGTGAACGGAACCGTAACTATAATTTTTCAGGTTATCGGGCAGGCAACGATGGAGCTTAATTCTTTGGGGAAGGGAGAAAGCATCTGCGATTTTGTGGGGCCTCTTGGCTCGCCCACAAAGCTTGACAATCTGAAAAAGGTTTGTGTTGTAGGCGGTGGAGTAGGCTCGGCGATAGCTTTCCCCGTTGCAAAAAAACTATATGAAAACGGATGTACTGTTCACACTGTTGCGGGATTCAGAAACAAAGACCTTGTAATTTTAGAAGAGGAATTTAAAAACGTAAGCCAAACATTTAAAATTATGACAGACGATGGAAGCTACGGAGAAAAAGGACTTGTTACCGAGGCTCTTGAAAAGCTGATTTGTGAGGGTAATAAATATGATGAAGTGTTTGCAATAGGCCCTCTTATGATGATGAAGTTTGTTTGTGCTGTTACAAAAAAATATAATATTAAAACAACTGTATCGATGAATCCAATAATGATTGACGGGACAGGAATGTGCGGAGGCTGCCGCCTTACGGTTGGTGGAGAAACTAAGTTTGCCTGCGTTGACGGACCTGATTTCGACGGACATCTTGTGGATTTCGATGAAGCTATCAGCCGTGGCACAATGTATAAAAGAGCGGAAAATATGAAGCGTGAAGAAAACTGCAATCTTCTTAAAAAGGGGGCACAGTAATATGGAAAGAAATATGAATCCAAAAAGATGCCCTATGCCTGTGCAGGATGCAAGTGTCAGAAAAAGCAATTTTAAAGAAGTCAGTGAGGGCTACAGCTTCGAGATGGCAGTAGAAGAGGCAAGGCGTTGCCTGAATTGTAAGAATAAGCCATGTACTTCAATGTGCCCTGTAAGAATTGATATTCCTGAGTTTATTGAAAGGGTTGCAAACGAAGATATGGAGGGCGCTTATGAAATCATTTCCCGTTCGAGTGCGCTTCCCGCAGTTTGCGGAAGAGTTTGCCCTCAGGAAACTCAGTGTGAAAGTGTTTGTGTGAGAGGAATTAAAGGTGAAAGTGTAGCTATAGGTAGACTTGAAAGATTTGTAGCCGATTATCACAGAGAGCATAGTGGAAATGAAACAGAAAAGATAGAATCGAATTCACACAAGGTTGCAATAATAGGAAGCGGCCCATCGGGATTAAGCGCGGCAGGTGATCTTGCACGTCTCGGATACGAGGTAACAGTTTTTGAAGCACTTCATACTGCAGGTGGCGTGCTGGTTTACGGAATTCCTGAATTCCGTCTTCCAAAGGATATAGTAAACAGCGAAATAGAAAAGCTTAAGAAAATGGGCGTAAATATTATGACCAATATGGTTATTGGAAAAATCATAACCGTAGACGAGCTTTTTGAAAACGGATTTGAGGCGGTTTACATTGCAAGCGGTGCAGGACTTCCAAGGTTTATGAATATTAAGGGTGAAGCACTTAAAGGTGTTTACAGTGCCAATGAATATTTAACAAGAATTAACCTTATGAAGGCGTATCTGCCCAATTCGAAAACACCTATTAAAAAGGGCAAAAAGGTTTGTGTGGTAGGCGGTGGAAACGTGGCGATGGATGCCGCAAGAAGTGCTCTTCGTCTCGGCGCGGACGAGGTTTATATTGTATACCGCCGTTCTATGGACGAGCTCCCCGCAAGAAAAGAGGAAGTTGAGCACGCGATTGAAGAGGGAATTATCTTTAAAACGCTTACAAACCCTGTGGAAATTCTTGGTGATGATAACGGCGATGTATGTGCTATGCGTTGCATTTCTATGGAGCTTGGCGAAGTTGATGAAAGTGGAAGACGAAAAGCCTGCGAGATAGAGGGAAGCGAATTCGTGCTAGAAGCTGATACGGTGATAATGTCGATAGGCACAAGTCCCAATCCTTTAATAAGAAAAACCACTCCCGGTCTCGAAACGAACAAGCGCGGTTGTATTGTAACCGACGGAGAATTTGGGCAGACCAGCCGCGAGGGCGTTTATGCAGGCGGAGATGCCGTAACAGGCGCAGCAACAGTTATTCTTGCAATGGGCGCAGGAAAGAAAGCAGCAAAAGCGATTGACGACTATATCAAAAAACAGAATAATTAAAATAAATTATCAAATCCCCGTGATAAATTTATCACGGGGATTTTTTTAAAATTTTACAGGAGGACAAGATGAATAACACCATAAAAATAAAAATAAATGGGCAGTTTGTTGAAAAAAATAACAAGAATGCAGGTGCGGCAGGCAGTGGGAATTCACAAAATGTAGAAATAACTTTTGATGAGAGCTGGCTTGGCTTTGGCAAAAGAATTATATGGCGCGATGCTAAGGGCGAAAATGCGGTAAGTGTTGTTCTTAAACCAAATGCCCAAGAGAACAACCTTATATATGAAACAAAAATTCCTCCCGAAGCAACAAAGGAAACGGGATGGTGTTCTTTTACTGTGGAGGGATACTACAGTGCCGCTCCAACAAAAATTCTGAAAAGTGTGCGTGATACTCTTTTTGTAAGTGAAAGCGAAGGGGGCTTAAATATTTGCGAGCCAACTCCAAGCCAAACGCTTCAGCTTCAGCAGGAAATAGAGGAAATTATGCCAAAGGTTTCAAAAAAGCTTGCAGATGCAAATGAAGAAATAAAAAAGCTTTCTGATTCAATGAACGTTTGGGATGAATACGATGAAGAGTATTTCTACGAAAAAAACAATAAAGCAGTTTACAAAGGAAGATGCTTTGTTTGTATAAAAGAATGCAAAGGAGTTTCGCCAGAGAATGAAAACTACTGGCTTATGATTGCTTCAAAAGGCGATAAAGGTGAAAAAGGCGAACAGGGCATTCAGGGCATACAGGGAGAGCAAGGCATCCAGGGTGAAAAAGGTGATAAGGGCGAAAAAGGAGATAAGGGAGAAAGAGGCGAGCAGGGTTTAGGTGGTGCAATTGTGCCCGTAAACGGATTTTATTCTTTCTCGGTGGATGAAAACGGCGATTTATGGGTGCACTATCCCGACGAAGAGAATCCTCCCGGGGTGAGTCTTAATGAAAACGGCGAGTTGATTTTAAACCTCGGAGAAAATCTTTCATCATTCAATGTGGGAAAAGTTAAGGGAGATGCCCCTATAAAAGGGGTGGACTATTTTACAACTCAGGAGATAGAGGAAGTAAAGTGCTACGTTGAAAATGCTATTTCAGGAGGTGAATGGTAATGAAATTTAATGAAAAAATGACGGTTATTGCGGATAATATCCGCTCTAAAACAGGCGGCACAGAGGCACTGAGCCTTGATGGTATGGCAAATGGAATAAATGAGGTTTATGATAAAGGCAGAACAGACGAGCAGAATGCCTTTTGGGATAAATTTACACAGAATGGCGAAAGAAATTGGTATGCCTATGCTTTTATTGGTTTTACAGATGAATGTATAAGACCTAATCGTAAGATAGTGCCTCGTGGTTGTGCTACTGCTGACAACATTCCATCGTATGCCTATATGTTTCATTACAACAGCTATATTAAAAAGGTTGAGAAAAAATATTTTGATTTCTCAAATATAAATACAGATAAATTTAATATTAGTCAAACCACTCATCAACTGGGAAACCGACAAATATGTCATTATTGCACTGCGTTAGAAGAATTTGAAGATGTAGGGATGCCCGCAGGCTACTACTATTATACTTGGGCAAGGTGTGGTAAATTACACACTATTGAGCTAATTCGTTCAAACGCTGATACTCATTTTGAATCTGCATTCAGTGTTTGCAGTTCATTGAAAAATGTAAGGTTTGAGGGTGAGATAGGAAGAAATTTATCAATTTCTTATAGTCCGTTAAGTGTGGAAAGTGTTAAGGATATAATTTTACATTTGAAGGATTATTCAGGAACAGAAAACGCAGGTGTATATACTCTCACTCTTAAAGATACTTGCAAAACAGCAATGGCTAACTTAGGGGCGATACCTGAATTTAACAACAAAACATACGATGCCTATATAACCGATATTGGTTGGAATTTGGCGTAGGAGGTATTTTATGTACAGAGATATTGAAACAAAAATAGAAAACACCATTATGCAGGAACGTGTAAATGAGAACGGAGATGTAGTCAACTACACAATACTTCCTTGCGATGGTTATAAACTGCACGAGAAGAGCCGTGATGAAATTGCAACCGATGAATACGGCAACGAAACAGGCAAAATTATAAAAGGCTATACAACAGGGCTTGTAACAACGCTTGCAAACTATGACTTTAAGGAAAACCCAAGAGAAATTTATGCAGTAAAGGAGGATGAATGTGAAAGCGTATTACGTTAAAAATATTTTGCTTGGTATAGTTTCGGGAATTGGCGGATTTGTATCAGCCTTGCTCGGCGGATGGGACAAGCTTTTAGCAACACTTTTGGTTTGTATGGTAATTGACTACATAACGGGATTTTTGCTTGCATTTGTTTTTCACAAAAGCAATAAAACCAAAAGCGGAAAGGCAAGCTCACGTGCAGGATTTAAGGGAATAGTAAAGAAGATTTGTGTTTTATGCCTGATAGCATTGTGCGTATGCATTGATAGCGTTATGGGGTCGGAGTATATACGCAACACAGCTATGCTGTTTTTCATAGGGAACGAGGGGTTAAGTATCGTTGAAAACACAACTAAAATGGGAGTTCCATATCCCGAATTTATAAAAAAAGCCTTAGAAGCAATAAAGGATAAAAAAGAATAGAGGTTTTATTATGAAAAAATATACGGCAGAAGAATATGTAAAATACATAGATGCTTTTAATTTTAAAAGGAAAATTACAAAAATTCAGCTTCATCACACATACAGTCCAAATATAAAATCATTTTCAGTAAATAATCATATGGCACTTCAGCAGGGAATGAAAAATTACCATGTGAAATCAAGAGGATTCAGCGACATTGCGCAGAATTTAACGATATTTCCCGATGGAACAGTTGTTTCGGGGCGTGATTTAAATATTAAGCCTGCAGGCATAACAAATGCCAACACGGGGGCAATATGTATTGAATGCCTTGGAAATTTTGATGCTGAAACTATGCCCACAGAACAAAAAAATACAATAGTGAGTGTGATGAAAGCGCTTTTAAAAAAGTGCAAGCTTGTACCTGAAAGCGCAGTTGTCTATCACGCATGGTATTCTTCGGCGGGATTTATAGGAGACTATAATAAAAAAACTTCTCTTAAAACCTGCCCCGGTGTGAATTTCTTTGGCGGGAACACCAGAAAGGCTTTCGAGAAGAATTTGCTGCCGCTTTTAAGGGAAGAACCCCAAAAAACTATAGAAACGCCAAACGATATTTTATGGGATTTAATGAATAATCCCAAAATAAAAATTGAAATAACAGACGAAAAAAGAGCCCTTGAGGCTCTTACAAAAGCAAAGATGGAACAAAACTCACTCTACTGGATTATTTACAAGATAGTAAATAAAGCGAGAGCCTGAACTTTTTGCGATTTAAACTTTTTGCGGTCTGAACTTTTTAAACATTCCCGTTCAACGACGATAAACCCAATGCATTCTGCATTGGGTTGTTTTTTAAGTATTTATTTATACTTACGCGAGAGCTGCAAATGCTTTAGCAAGCTGGCTCTTTTTGCGGCTGATTGTATTCTTATGATATACGCCCTTAGCGCCTGCCTGGTCAAGCTTCTTAACGCAGAGGTTAAGCTGTTCCTGAGCAGCAGCCTTATTTCCTTCTGCTACAGCAGCTTCAAACTTCTTAAGCTCTGTTTTGATAGTAGACTTAACCATACGGTTTTCCATAGTCTTCTTGTCGATAACAAGAACTCTCTTTTTAGCTGATTTTATATTAGGCATTTAATTTTCACCTCCAACGCATAATGAAACACATCGTATTGTAGCACAACTTATTGTAAAATGCAAGTTTTTTTTTCAATTTAATTAATTATTTTTTAGTTTAAGGTCATATTTTTCTTTAAAACCATCGCTTGTAAGGATTTCTCCGTTCTCGAATAGAATTAAAGCATCGGTATCGGGAAAGCTTTTTAAAAGCTTAAGCCCGGCCTCTCCCATAACGAAAATGGCAGTGGAAAGAGCGTCGGCGTGCATCGATAAAGGGGAAATTACCGTAACCGAAGCTATAGAGTTACTTGTGGGATATCCTGTGCGGGGGTCGATTATATGATGATATCTATTACCGTTATATTCAAAATACCGCTGATAGCTTCCGCTTGTTACGGCACTTTTATCTTTAAGCTTGATTGTTGCAAATATTTTTTCGGGGGATTCAGGGTCGCGGATGCCAACGGTGTATTCTCCGATAAGAGCAATATTTCCGCCTAGATCTATTATTGCGTTTTCACATCCGCTTTTTACAAATTCTTCCCGAAGCCTGTCTGCTATGTAGCCTTTGGCGAGCGCTCCAAGATCAATTTTTGTGTTGTTAAGATTAAACGGGGAAAAAGAAATTTTTTCGTATCCCACGTTTTTTAGTGCTTGTTCAATCTCCGATTTCCCTGGAGGGGCGGTGCGTTCTTTAATGTTCCACACGTCAGAAAGCGGTGCAATGGTTATATCAAACGCTCCGTCTGTTAAACGCGACATTTCAATACCAAAGTTTATGACGTGTGAAAGATGCTCGTTTTTAAGCTCTTTGGCACCGCAGTTAACTTTATAGAGCTCGCTTTCGGGATTTGTTCTGCTGAAAATTTTTTCGAATTTTTGGCATTTGGTAAGTGCTTCGCTTATTTTTTTCTCGTCGCTTTTATCTGCGGTGATATTTATAACTGTATCAAAGGAAAAGGTTTGCTTTGTAATTCTTTTTTCAGCACAGGAGCATAAAAGAAATATAATAATTAAAAGAAAAATAGGTAATTTTTTCATTTGTATCACCTGTATTGAGGATAAAGTAGATAATAGATTTTTCTGTAGCTGCGCACTCTTTTTATATAGTTGCGGGTTTCTTCATAGGGGACTGTTTCCAAGGATATGCCATCGGCTGAATAATTTTCATTCTTAAGCCATTTAATAACGTTTGAAGCACCTGCATTATATGCGGCAAGCACATTTTCTGTGTTGTGATTGAATTTGTTATTCAAAAACGAAAGGTACCACATTCCCGCCTTTATATTATTTTCGGGATTAAAGATATCGTTACCGAGAGATGTGTTGCTTTTGCAAAAGAGAAAGGTTTCGTTGGTAAGCTGCATAAGTCCCTTGGCATTTGCATGGCTTACCACATCGGGGTTAAAGTTGCTTTCTGCCTTAATAAGAGCAAACGCGGTATACACATCAATTCCGTATTCCTTTGAATGCTTTTTGATAAGCGTTCCGTATTCATCGGGAAAAATTATTTTTAATATAAATACACTTGCAAAAATAATGGTTATTATTAAAAGCAGGGAAACAATAATTTTAAAGGGTTTTGCTAAAAAAGATTTCATAAATCAAAGCTCCGCAGATAATTTTTTGTATACTTCTTCAATTTTCTTTTCAAGCTCGCTTTGAGTTGAATCATTAGTAATTACGATTGCTTTTTTTGAATAGTCCTTTTGCGCATTTATTCTTCTTTGCGCATCATCGGCTGAAATTGAATCACGCATTGTAATTCTTTCAAGTCGCAAACTTTCGGGAGATTCCATAACTATTATATGTTTGCATTCTTTATCTATACCGCTTGCTTCAAGTTCAGAGCCATCTATTATAACGATATCGGCGTGAGAGCTTTCGCAGAGCTTTAATGTTTCACTATTAATCCATGGGTGTACAATGCTGTTAAGAATCTGCAGCTTTTCACTGTTTGAAAAAACAATTCGTCCAAGTTCGCTTCTTACGATTTCCCCGTTTTCGCAAATGCTTTCAGGAAAAACTGAAAGAAGTTTTTTTATAACGTCTTTATCAAAAAGAGCTTTGTGGGCTATTTCGTCGCAATCAATTACAAAAGCACCCAGACGTGTGAATATTTGCGCAGCGGTAGTTTTTCCGCTTCCTGTTTTGCCTGTAAGTCCAACTAACATTTTCATAATAATCCCTTTACTTCGTTTCGTACCAGCTTTTTCCGATTTTAACATCTGCTATAAGCGGAACAGATAATTTTGCTGCATTTTCCATTTCCCTTTTCAGAACTTCTGCAGCAAGATTACTGTCGGCTTCGGGTACTTCAACAATTAATTCGTCGTGTATCTGCAGTATAAGGCGGGCAGAAGGACACTCTTTTTTAAGTGCATCGTGCACCTTTACCATTGCCATTTTAATAATATCTGCCGCGCTTCCCTGAATGGGAGTGTTCATTGCGGCGCGTTCGCCAAACGAGCGCAGGTTAAAATTTTTTGCGCTAAGCTCGGGAATATAGCGACGGCGGTTAAACAGCGTGGTAACAAAACCATCTTTTTTTGCGTTTTCTATGGTTTTATCCATATATTCCTTTACGCCACTGTACTTTTCAAAATAGCCGTTTATATACGCCGCGGCTTCTTTGCGCGTTATTTTAAGCTCGCCCGCAAGCGAGAATTCGCTTTGTCCGTAGATAATGCCGAAGTTTACCGTTTTCGCTCTCGAACGCATATCATCGGTTACAAGAAAATCGGGAACATTAAAAACCTGCGATGCCGTTATCGTGTGAATATCCTTGTCGTTTATAAAAGCGTCGCACATTGTTTCATCGCCCGACATATGCGAAAGCACTCTTAATTCAATCTGTGAATAGTCGGCACCCACGAGCACGCACCCGTCTTTTGCAACAAACATTTTTCTAAGCTCTCGCCCGATATCAGTGCGAACAGGAATGTTTTGCAGATTAGGTTCTGCCGAACTGATTCTGCCCGTTTGAGTAACAGTTTGCTTAAGTGTGGAGTGTATTCTGTTTTCACTGTCGAGAAGCGGTAAAAACGCATCAGTATAGGTCGATTTTAATTTTGCAAGATGGCGGTACTCTATAATACAATCGATAATTTCGTGTTTCCCTCTCAGTTTTTCAAGCACTGCCGAATCAGTGGAATAGCCTGTTTTTGTTTTTTTGACAACGGGAAGGCCCATATCCTCAAAAAGCAGTTTTCCAAGCTGCTTTGTGGAATTAATGTTAAACTCTTCTCCCGCCATAAAATAAATAGATTCTTCAAGAGACTTTATTCTTTCTCCAAGCGTAACGGAAAAAGATGAAAGCTCGTCTTTGTCAATTCTAAAGCCGAAGCATTCCATTTCATAGAGCACCTTTAAAAGAGGAAGCTCTATATCGTAAAGAAGCTCCGATTGATTGCGTGAAGAAATTATTTCAAGCTGATTTTCCACAAGCTTTGGAAGTGATTGAGCCGAAACACACAAAGAAAGCTCTGTAAACATTTCTTCTATGTTGTAATCTGTTTTAGTTGGGTCGATTATATATGCGGCAATCTCGGTATCGTAGAATTCGCCCTTCATTTCTATTGAAAGGGAAGAAAGCTTGTGGCACATATCCTTATATTTATGGGTTATTTTCTTGATTTTTTCATCTTCAAAAAGATGCTTTAAATCTGTGATGTTTGCCTTGTAAGCGTTTTCTCCGCATAAAAAAGTAACATAATCACCATCGGGCAGGAAATAAAGCTCGTCGGCCGAGAAGCTTTTAATGATATTCTCATCAGCATTCTCTGCCTCTTTATACACTGCCTGTTTTTCCACAGGCTCTGCCCCGAGGCGTGTGGCTATCTTCTTTAATTCCAGTTCCTCAAGCTTATCTGAAAGTGCGGAAAGGTTATATTCCTTTAAAGCTGCATCTTCAATTTTAAACTCGATGGGTACGTTTTTATCAATCTCGCAAAGCTTGTAGCAAAGGAAAGCATCGTCTTTTCCATCGATAAGCTTTTCGCGTGCGCTTTTCTTGATTTCGTCTGATTCAATATTTTCATAAAGATTATCAAGTGAGTGGAATTTACCAAGCAGGTCGAAAGCAGTTTTTTCGCCAATTCCTTTAACTCCCGGGATATTGTCGCTCGAATCGCCCATAAGTGCTTTAACGCTTATAAACTCTTTTGGGGTAACGCCATATTTTTCGATAACCTTGTCCCAATCGAATATAACGGTATCGGTCTGTCCCATACGTGTGGTGGTTAAAAGCACATTTGTATTATCGCTTGCAAGCTGCAGGTCGTCTTTATCACCTGTGATAATTCCGCACCACACTCCGTTTTCGTCGCAAATTCGGCTTACAGTGCCGATAATATCGTCTGCTTCATATCCCTCAAGCGAAAGCTGCATTATATTCATTGAATGCAACAACTCTTTAAGATGTGGCATCTGTGCGGCAAGGTCATCGGGCATTCCTTTGCGCTGGGCTTTATATAAATCATACATCTTATGCCTGAAGGTGGGAGCTTTTAAATCGAAAGCAACGCATAAATACTCGGGATTATACTCGTCAAGATATTTAAGCATAATATTCATAAAGCCGTATATTGCATTTGTGGGAATTCCTGCCTTGGTGGAAAGAGGGCGCACGCCGTAGTAAGCACGGTTAACAATACTGTTCCCGTCTATTATAAGAAGCTTTTTTTTATCTGAAATCATAATACTCCTCCGCACTAATTACTATTATACATATTATACATATTTCACCCTTTAAAATCAAGAAAAAAGCACTCGCTGAAATATATTTAAAAAAAATATAAAAAAATGCTTGCATTTTGGGTTTATTTCTGTTAGAATATCTTTTGCGTATGAAAAGCAACTTAGTTGCGTTTAAAAAGAAATGCTATCCTAAGGAGGTAAAATAGATATGGCAAAATGTGATGTATGCGGTAAGGGTGTTACTTTTGGTATTAAGGTAAGCCACTCACACAGAAGATCAAACCGTGCTTGGAAGCCCAACGTAAAAACAGTTAAGGCTATCGTTAATGGCACACCAAAAACAGTTCATGTTTGTTCCCGTTGTCTTAGAAGCGGAAAAGTTGTAAGAGCTATCTGATTTCTTTGTAAATAGGTTCAAGCAAGGCATTCTGTAAGGAATGCCTTTTTGTGTTGTAAAAAAGGGCTTGTTAAAATAGTCCAGAGCGCAAAAAGGCAGGAAAAATATTAAACGTGATTAGCAGAAAGAATGAGGTTTTTCAGATTATGGTAGAAAAATCTCGTTTTTTAGATTTTTTCATATTATTAATCCTTTTTGCTACGAACAAACTTCGCCTCTCGCACGTCGCAAGGCTCGCTAAGGTTTAAGTTTTAGGAAAACTTAAACTTATCGCTCGTTTGCTCCTTTTCCCCTTAAAGTCTTGCGACTTTCGGGGACCCCGAAAAGCAGACAATGCTTTTTGGGGAGAAGGAAAAATAAAGCATAGTGCGTAAGTTTTGCTTTTAAGCAAAACGGAGCATCGTCTGCTTTGTTTTGACGTCGCTTCGGGTAACTCAAGCTTCGCTTGACTCAGTTTGTCCGTTCTGAACTATTTTTCCTTCGCCCTTTAAGGCGGCCAGAGCGCAAAAAGGCACAAAACACGAAATTTAATGGAATAAAAAAAGAGCTGAAAAGCTCTTTTTTTATTCCATTAAATCAACACTGTCGATATTATCAATTTCTTTAAGGCTCACCTTTACGATTTCGCTTCTTGAGGTGGGAATGTTTTTGCCCACGTAATCTGCCCTTATTGGAAGCTCGCGATGGCCGCGGTCTACAATTACTGCAAGCTGGATTTTGGCAGGTCTGCCAAGCTTCATCACAGCGTCGAGCGCTGCTCTCACCGTTCTGCCTGTGTAGATAACATCATCTGTAAGGATAACAACTTTTCCGTTTATATCGAAAGGAATAAGGGAAGAATTTACCTTGGGTGTATCACTATTTTCAGGAGGTAAATCATCTCGGTAGAGCGTTATATCAAGCTCGCCCGTTTCAATTTCCCTGTTTTCAAGAGTTCCTACAAGCTTTGCAATTCTTTTTGCAAGGGGCACTCCGCGCGTTTTAATACCAATAAGGCAAACCTTATCCACAGATTCGTTTCTTTCGATTATTTCGTGCGATATTCTTTTAAGCGTTCTTGCCAAAGCCGATTCATCCATTATAAGAGATTTATGTTTCATATTTTTCTCCTAGATTTCATATTACGCATAATTGTAGCATAACGAAATAAAAAAGTAAAGATAAATTTATTTTAGAGAAAAAGTCTTTACTAATAATGAAAATTGTGCTATAATACAAAAATAAAGTCTTTTAATATTTTTAAAAGGGGTGTAATTATGGACGAAAAGAAAATTTTTAAATACAAAGGTAAGCCGATGGTTCGTCGCGGAGATGTGATATATTATGGTGATTTAAGCGAAAAGTATATTATAATCTTTACTATAAAATCAAAGAAAGATGTTAACGGACTCGAAGTGAGTGAAAGCGTTACTATCGACCTTTGCACAAATAAAGGCACAGGAAAAGAAAAGGTTATAAAAAAGGCTACAAGAGAAAGTCTTTACGAAGCCATCGATATTGCAGAATTTTGGCTTGAAGATGCTATAGAAAATGGTTGATTTTTTTGCCGCTTCCGAAAGGAAGCGGCTTTATAATTGCAGAAAAGGAACAGAAAATGAAAAATATAATTCTAAATTATGATGCATTCATCTTTGATATGGACGGCACAATAGTTGATTCTTTGGGTGTGTGGGAAAAAATCGACTGTGAGTTTTTAGAGAAAAAACGCGCTATAAAAGTGCCTGAAGATTATTCCACCGCTATTTCCACAATGAACTTCAAAGAAACGGCAGATTACACTATAAAAAGGTTTAATCTTCCCGATTCTCCCGAAAGTCTTATGGAAGAATGGACGGAGATGGCAGTTTACGAGTATTCGCACAGCTTGTTGTTAAAAGACGGTGTTAAAGAATTTTTTTGTGAATTGAAAAAGAATAATAAAAAAATAGCGCTTTCCACAAGCTCTCCCGAAATTTTTTATAAGCCTCTTCTGATAAACAATGGAGTATATGATTTGTTTGATGCTTTTTCAGATACAAATGAAACGGGCGTTGGCAAAAAATCGCCTAAGGTGTATTTGATTGCGGCAGAAAAGTGTGGTGCCCCTCCTGAAAGATGCATTGTTTTTGAAGATGTTTTAGAGGCTGCTAAAACGGCAAAATCAGCGGGCTTTGCAGTTTGCGGAGTTTCAGATGGAAGAAGCAGAGTAAATAAAGAACAATTGAAAAAGCTATGCGACTATTATATTGAGAAGTTTAAATAAAAAAAAGAGAGGAATCTCTCTTTTTTTATTGTATAACGAAAACCACGCGATAGTCGCGTGGTTCAAAAAAGGTTAACCGATGAGCAGATAACGAAGTACAAGATATTCCAAAAAGCAAATTATTATTGTAATATTGCAGTATAGCACAAATAATTTGTTGG
>JAFVPB010000014.1 GCA_017505525.1 Clostridia bacterium | reverse complement strand
TATGGAGAAGTTGCTAATAAGCATCTTATTAATATGAGCAATTTTTATGAAAATATTAAAATAGATAAATTTGTTGTTATGCCTAATCATATTCATATGCTGATTCAAGTGACAGATATGGCTAAACCAAACGGACCGTCGAGGACGCCGGTCCCTACGAATTCTTTAATTGCACAATTTATAAGCACGTTTAAACGATTTTGCAATAAGGAATACGGGGAAAACATTTGGCAGTCGCGATCTAATGACCATATTATACGCAACAAGAATGATTATGAAAAAATATGGGAATATATAGACTCAAATGTTTTAAAATGGGAGAAAGATTGTTTCTATGTTGATAAAGAAATTCAGTAGAAACAGAATTAATATACGGAGGAGAAAAATTTGAAAAGGCCGCTTGTTTTTACATCGATATTTTTCATTTTGGGAATATTTTTTGCACAAAGTGGATTTAGTTTGATTTATCTTTCTTTGATTGTTTTAATAATAAGCATTTTTGCTCTTTTTTACAAACCAAAGCTTCTCTCCGTTTTACTTGCGGCACTTGTGGTATTCTTCCTTGGTGAGGGGAGAATGCTTCTGGGAATGCACCAAAGGGACAGGCATGTAGAAGCTTATGATGGAAAAATTTATAATACAAAGCTTACGGCAACCGATTTTTCTTCAAATAATTCCTTTCCCGCACAAATGAAGATAGATGGAAGAAAAATTAAGGCATATATATACATAGAAAATTGCCCCGAAATCTTTCCGGGCGATATAGTAAAAGCAGAAATCAGCCTCAGTGCACCGCAGAAAGACAGAAATTCCCAAACGGATTTCAATACTTACCTGAGCGGAAGAAACATTTTTATAAGCGGATATGCGGAAGACTGCACCAAAGTATCGCAGGATGAAAGCATTATAAACGGAACTGTTTATAAAATAAGGCGCACTCTGGGAGAAATTTCGGAAAAATATTTTAAGGGCGACGTAAAGGGCCTTTATAACGCAATGGTTTATGGGGATAAACGTTTTTTATCGCAAAACCTTAAAGATGTTCTTCAAAAAGCGGGACAAAACCATATTGCCGTTGTATCGGGAATGCATCTTTCCGTTATGACCTCGGTGGTAATGATGCTTTTAGGCTTTGTTTTCGGCAAAAGAAGAATCGGAAATGTTATTTGTATTTTCGCCGTTTTGTTTATGACGGTTATTACAGGCGCGGGCGCAAGCGTTCTGCGGGCGTGTATAATGTGCGTTATATACCATTTATCAAAGATTTTGTTCCGCGAGAGCGATAGTTTAACTTCTCTTTGCACTTCTGCTTTTCTGATGGCATTATATAATCCCTTTGTGATTAATAACGTAGGGTTTATTCTTTCGGTGCTTTCTGTGCTGGGAATAATTTTATATACAGAAAAATTTACTTGCTTTTTTATGAAAATAATGCCAAAAACGCCTGCAAGTGCAACGGCAGTGTGTGCTTCGGCACAGATGACGGTTATTCCTGCAGTTATGTATTATTTCGGGGTTTTAACGCCATATGCATTGATTGCCAATTTACTTGTTTTCCTTCTTGCAACTGTGGTGGTGGTTTCGGGAATTGCCCTGGCTGCGTTTTCGTGGGTGCCGATAGTTTCAACCGTTCTGTGTGCATTGACAGAAGCCGCCGCACATACTATTATATGGGTGTGTAGCTTTATGGCAAGGCTGCCTTATGCCTCTGTTTCCACAGGCGGATTAAGCCTTGGGGTGCTTTTATGCTTTGGCGCTTTGCTTGTTGTGATTAAGGTGTACCCAAAACACAAAAATCTGCTTTTAAAAATAACGGCTGCGGCTGTTTGCTTGTGTGTGGCTGCAGTGGCTTTTAAAAGCGGAAAAATTCGCGTAAAATATCTTGACTATATTTGCGATGGTGTGGCTTACATAGAGCTTGAGGGAGGAAAAAGTATGATTGTGGGGTGTGTGGATTCGGAAGATGCTTTATCCCTTGCCGAGCGCTATTCCTCGGGGAAATTTGAATGTGTTATGCAGACGCATCGCGATGCGCGCGAAATTTTAAAACTGGCAGAGGCAGGGTGCGCCAAAAAGGTTATTCTTAATAAAAGAATAGTGGGAAATACCGTTATGAAAAGAATGGAAAAAACGGATGCAGAAGTAATTCTTCTTGAGGAAAATCAGGAGTATCAATTGGAAGGGCTTACGCTTTCCTATGAAGAAACGGGCGTAAAAACGAAAAATACAATCGCAAGAATAGATGGAAAAACAGAGAGTGCGGTGTTTTTGCATTCTCTTACAAACGAGGATATTAAAGCTGTGTATGACAGCGGAAAAATAATTAACTCCACCTATTATTGCCACGGTACGGCATTTTCGCGCGAAGAAGATATGCTTGGTGGAATAAACAAGGGGAAGGCAAAGCAGAAATTTTTCTTAAAAAGATAAATAATAACAGTGGAAATCATTGATTTTTATGATATAATGAATTTATGAAATAAATTCAGCGATATAAATTCCCGGTGGAATTTGCGATATATCCTTGCGGATGCGATATGCATGAGTGCGCGATATGTTGCCTTCGGCAACGAGAAATATATAAGAGGTGGTATAAGTGGAAGACAGAATAGAGGGCAGAAACCCTGTGGCGGAAGCCTTGAAAAGCGGAAGAAACATAGATAAGCTATACATAAAAAAAGGGCAGAATCAGGGAAGTATTATTCCCATTATTGCCATGGCGAAAAAGAAAGGGATACAGATAACAGAGGTAGATTCCCACAAGCTTGATTCTATGAGTGAAACGGGCGCACATCAGGGCGTTATTGCTCTTTGTGCTGCAGCGGAATATAAAACTGTTGAAGATATTTTAAATATTGCGAAGGAAAAGGGAGAACCACCTTTTATTGTGATTTTAGACAGGGTAACAGACCCGCGAAACCTTGGGTCTGTTATAAGAACGGCAAATTGCGCAGGTGTTCACGGTGTGATAATCTCAAAGCACGATTCTGTGGGGCTGACCTCGGTTTGCGCAAAGGCTTCGGCAGGAGCAGTGGAGTACACCCCCGTTGCGCGAGTGAACAACCTTGCAAAAACAATTGACGAACTGAAAAAGCAGAATATTTGGGTAACAGGTGCAGATGCTTCGGGCGAGCGCGAGCTTTATGAAGCGGACCTTAAGGGTGCGGTGGCAATCGTTATAGGCTCGGAGGGAGAAGGCATCAGCCGACTGGTGCTTGATAAATGCGATTTTAAAGTTAAAATTCCTATGAAGGGAAATGTTAATTCGCTTAACGCTTCGGTGGCGGCGGCACTGTTTATATACGAAGCGGCAAGGCAAAACAGATAACTAAAATTTATTATAGAAAGGAATAATTAATATGCGTGCAGTTGTAACAGTTGTTGGAAAGGACAAAACAGGAATTATAGCAAGAGTTAGCGGACTTTTTTATGAAAAAAACATTAATATTCTCGATATTTCGCAGAAGCTGATGCAAAATCTTTTCACTATGATTTCTCTTGTTGATTTAAGCAACAGCAGTGTGGATTTCGATGGATTAAAGGCAGAGCTTAAGAAAGTGGGAGAAGAATTAAACGTTTCGATAACAATTCTTCCTGAAGATATGTTTAAATCAGTAAACGGAGAAAGAAATGAATAAAAATATAGATTTGATAAACAAAAAACGCCTTGAAAAGGTTAAGGCGGCGCTTGAAAAAAACAATATGAATGCCTACATAGCTGAAAGTTCGGCGGAAGCTTGCGAAATTGCAAAAAGCCTTATGAAAGAGGGCACGCTTGTAGGAAGCGGCGGTTCGCAAACGCTTATGGATTGCGGAATGATGGATGTTTTGCGCTCGGGCAAATACGAATATCTTGACCGCGAGGGTGCAAGCGATGTTGACGAGATTTTCAGAAAAGCATTTTATGCCGATTATTATCTTACCTCGTCAAATGCGGTAACGGAAAACGGTGAGCTTTATAATGTCGACGGAAATTCAAACCGTGTGGCGTGTATTTGCTATGGACCGAAAACAGTGATTGTGATTGTGGGAAGAAATAAAATTGTGCACAGTGTTGATGATGCAATTAGGCGTGTGAAGATGGTTGTGGCACCCGCAAACTGCACAAGGCTTGGGATAGATTCGTACTGTGCCCATGCGGGAGAATGCCAGGGAGTAGATGGCTCGATGGCAGATGGATGCGCGGGAAACAGAATTTGCTGCAGCTATGTTGTGAGTAGCTTTCAGCGAAAGAAGGGTAGAATAAACGTTATTTTGGTTGATGAGGAGCTTGGTTTTTAATGAAAGCACTTATTACGGGCGCAAGCTCGGGAATAGGAAAAGAAATTGCAAAAATTCTTTCGGAAAAAGGCTATAGCATAGTAATTACGGCAAGAAGAGAAAATCTTCTTTGCGAGCTTGCTTCATCCATAAAAGGTGAATGCAAAATTGTGTGTGCCGACCTTTCGAAAGAAGAAGATATAAAAAGGCTTTTTGAGGAAAATAAAGATATAGATGTTCTGGTGAATAATGCCGGTTTTGGCGTTTTCGGCGAGTTTGACAAAACAGATTTATCGCGCGAGGACGAGATGATAAACGTTAATATTAAAGCAGTGCATTTTTTAACGAAGCTTTATCTGGCAGAGTTTAAAAAGCGCGGGGGCGGAAAAATTCTTAACGTGGCATCATCGGCGGCATTTTTCCCCGGTCCTAAATTTTCTTCGTATTATGCCTCAAAAGCATATGTGTATCGGTTAAGCGTTGCGCTTTCTGAAGAATTAAGACGCGAAAAATCAGGCGTTACAGTAAGCGTTTTCTGCCCAGGCCCGGTAAAAACGGAATTTAATGCCACTGCAGGCGTTAAGTTTGGCATAGGAGCTATCTCTGCCTTTGATGCGGCAGAAAGTGCCGTGCGCGGAATGCTTAAGGGAAAAAGGGTTATCACGCCCGATTTTAAAACGGCGTGTTTAAGATTTTTCTCTTCTTTTATTCCCGATAGCCTTCAGGCGAGGATTGTTTATAAGTTGCAGGAAAAAAAGGAATTTTAAGATTATGAAAAAATTTGTTTCGCTTATTTTAATACTGATGATGATGCCTCTTGCTGCAAGCGGAGCAGAAATTTATTCGCGTGAAACGCAAGCAGAGGTAACAAAAGGAGTAACACTTAAGAATATAGAGAAATTTTACGGAAGCTATTCGCTGAATATAAGCTGTGTTACGGCTGACCTTTCCAACCCCGATTTAAAGCTTGACCTTTTGAAAAACGGAAAGGGAATTGATAAAAAAGATACCGTTACAAATCTTTCCAAAACGGAAAACGGAGTGGTAGCTGCAATAAACGGCGATTTTTTCTCTGATTACAAAAATGGTCAGTCGTTCAGCCTTGGAATTGAGATTAAAGATGAAAAGCTTCTACAATCGCACATTCAGGATACTATGGCGGCAGGTCTTTGGGATGAAAACGCTCTTGATTTAACTTATATAAAGTTAAATGCAACCATTACTTGCGAGAACGAAGCAGTGCTTAATGTTTCACACATAAATAAGCCAACGGATTATTATGGGGCGCTTTTAGTTTATACGGCGGATTTCAACGGCGGAATTTCCCCGTTTTTTCCTATGGGAATTACCGTTGTAACAGTGGAAAACAATGTGGTAAGTGCAAAGGGCACAAGCTTTGGGGGTACTGTGCCTATTCCCCAGAATGGCTATATTCTTGCGATTGACGATGTTATGACGCCAATCCTTGACATAAATACAAACATAGGGGAAAAGATTGAATTAAACGTTTCAATGACGCCTGATATGGAGGGCATAAAAACTGCATTCGGCGGTGGAACGCTTCTTTTGAAAGACGGCAAAAAAACAGAAATTACACACAATGTTGCGGGTAATAATCCGCGTAGTGCTATTGGAACAAACGAGGATGGCACAGTTGTTTATATGATCACCGTAGATGGCAGACAAAGTAAAAGCCGAGGTGTTACTCTTTCCGAGCTTGGCGATATTTGCCTTGAGCTTGGATGCGTAAATGCTATAAATCTGGATGGTGGCGGTTCTACAAATATGGTGGGGAAAACTGTGTATAATCAAAACACCCACACATTCAACTCCCCCTCAGAAAACAGAAAGGTGATTAATGCACTGGGTATTGTTTCGGATGCCGAGCCGCAGGAAGTTGCAGGGTTTAAACTTAAAACAGATACCAACGTTATATTTTCAGGCGAAAAAGCTATAATAGAAGCTTTTCCGTATGATGAAAATTTTAACACTCCAAAAGAATTCTCTGCGCAGTATGAATGGAAAGTAACCAATGGAAAAGGTTTTGTGAAAGATAATATCTATCACTCATCGGGTGGTGGAGAAAGCACAGTATCCTTGTATGTGAACGGAATATGGCAGGCTGATTTGAAGTATGCTGTGCTTGACGAAATTGCAGGATTCGATGCCTATGCACGCTATAAAATCGGTTTGGGAAAAAGTCTTGACACAGACGGGATGATAAAGGTTTTTGATGCTTCGGGAAAAACAGCGGTTGTTCACGATATAATGCTTTTAAATCCTGAATACGACAAACAGATGCTTTCCATTAAAAATGGAAAGATTACAGCTTTAAAAGAAGGAGTAAGCTATTTAAAGCTTTCCCATAAAAATGTAAGCCACACGATTACATTTATTTGCGGTGATTACGAGGCGGACATTGTGAGCTCTAAAATAAATGATGCTTTAAATAAAAGTGAAAAAGGTGGAGAAACATTTAATATTCTTGGCGGAATGCCTATGGATACCTTTATGCAGCGCCTTTGCTATTTAAGGGCAACTTCCGTTTTAAACGAAGCTGATATTTCAGCCGTTCTGGGCGGAAAAATCGAAAGCACGCTCACTCCATCATCTCTTTCGCCTGTTCTAACGGATGGCTACAGTGAAAAAAATTATAAAAATGCTACTGTTTTAACGATTGAGCAGAAAAAAGAAACACTTAATGTTAATTCCCAATGGGATAAAATAGTTAGTGCAGTAAAAAGCAGCACCAAAAAGAACTTATTTATTCTTTTAAGCGGTGAACTTCAGCTTAAAAACAAGCTTGAAGAAGATGCGTTTATGGATGTTGTTTCAAAAAGCAATAAAAACGTTTTTGTTGTTTATAACGGAGTAAAAAATACTGTTGTGATAAAAAATGAAAATGTGCGCTTTATTTCGCTTGCCGATGGCGGAGATTACACAAGCGTTAAATCAACGCTTGAAAATATTAAGTATCTTTCGTTTAATATAACGGAAAACGGCGCGACTTATGAGTTTAAAAGCCTATATTAAAGTAGGGAATGTAAAAAAAGAGGATGTTTAAAAACAAAAGTTTTTAAACATCCCCTTTTTTGTTTTCGGGAGGGCACAGAGCCCCTTCCCTGCGGATTGAGGTGGGATTTGTTAATTTATAATGTAGGGCGTGGCGACCCGACACGCCGTTATGCAGAAAAAAATTTATTTTTACGTAAAAAGGTGTTGACAAAAGATAAAGTTAGTGTTATATTAAAGTCAAAGAAAGTCAAAGTCAAATTAAAAAGTCGAACCAGAGGTGATTTTGGATGAATATGTCGGATGCTATCGAAAAATTATTGCTCGATATGATTAAAGAGGCGGGCGGCAGTGTGATGATAAAAAGAAACACGCTTGCAACCGAGCTTAACTGCGTGCCAAGCCAGATAAACTATGTTATACAAACGCGCTTTACCCCAGAAAGAGGCTATACAATTGAAAGCCGCAGAGGTGGTGGCGGAGGAGTAACGATAAGAAGTGTTTCTCACGAAAACTCGAACTATCCGATGCATATAGTTAATACGGTAGGCTCGGTTTTATCTTACCGCACCGCGGCAGTTTTTATAAGAAATCTGCTTGATTACGAATGCATTACGGAGCGCGAGGCAAGAATTATGCTTGGTGCTTTAACCGATAACGCTCTCCCCTTTCCATCTGAAATACGCGACAGGGCAAGGGCAAGAATTTTTAAGAATATGATAACAACTTTGATTGGGAGATGATTTTATGTTGTGTGAAAAATGCGGAAAAAACAATGCAACGGTTTTATATACACAGATAATAAACGGGCAGAAAAGCACTCTTCATATCTGCTCGGCGTGTGCGGCACAGGAATCGATATTTGAAAATTTCGGCTCGCTTTTAAGCTTTTCGCCAAGGGAAGAATTTTCGGTTAAAATGTGCCCTGTGTGCTCTACTACGCTTAGTGAATTTTCAAAAACGGGCAGGCTCGGATGCGGAGAATGCTATAAAACATTCAGAAAAAATGCCGATGCGATGCTTAAAAAAATACACGGAACCTCAAAGCATATAGCCGAGAAGAAAGAAGAAACTCCTCTTAAGGAAGAAAAGCCAAAGAGCGAAATTGAAGCTTTAAAGGATAAGCTTAAAGCGGCAATTGAAGAAGAAAACTTTGAGGAAGCGGCGCGTCTTCGTGATGCTATCCGCGAAATGGAAAAGGGGGATGAAAAATGAGCGCAGTGCATAATGAAAACGATATTGCAGTTACAACCAGAATAAGAATTGCAAGAAACATCAAATCAATTCCTTATCCCCGAAAAATGACGGCGGCACAGGCTGAAAATGTGATAAAGGCAGTGTGGGATGCTTTTGATAATCTGCCGATTAAAAGTACTCTCACTCTTTACAGAATGGATGAGCTTTCATCTTTAGAGAAAAAATCGATGGTGGAGCGCCATCTTATAAGCACAGAGCTTGAAAATTCAAAGGTGCCCTCGGCTGTTATAATAAACGGTGATGAAACAATCTGTATTATGATAAACGAAGAAGACCATATAAGAATTCAGGTTTTTTCGGAGGGACTTGATACTAAAACGGCGTATGATTCAGCACGGAAAATTGAAGCCGTTCTTTCCGAAACAATAACCTTTGACAAAGACGAAGAGTTTGGCTACCTTACAACGTGCCCCACGAATGCGGGAACGGGACTAAGAGCATCGGTTATGCTTCATCTTCCCGCAATTAATTCCACGAAAAACGTAAGCCCTCTTTTAAAATGGGCGGCAAACCTTGGAATGACGGTGCGCGGATTATACGGCGAAGGCTCGAAAGCAAGCGGAGCACTTTTTCAGCTTTCAAACCAGATTACTCTGGGAATATCGGAAGAAGAAATTATTTCGCGTTTCAACGCTGCGGCGTGCTCGCTTATAAGTGAAGAAAGAAGAATTTGCGCCGATTTGTTTGAAAGAAATAAATACGATCTCAGCGATAAATGTTTAAGAAGCCTTGGAATATTGAAAAATGCCTATATGATTTCAAGTAATGAGGCAATGAATCTTGTTTCCAATGTTTGCCTTGGTGCAAATTCAGGCATAATAAAGAATATAGATAATAACGCACTCCGAAAATCCTTGTTTACGGTGATGCCCGCCACACTGCTAAAAAACGAGGGCAATTTAAAAGAGCGCGACCGAGATGTTAAGCGCGCGCAAATTCTGCAGAGTGTGTTAGCTGATAGCTAAAGGAGGAACAACACATGGGAATAGAAAATAGATTTACTCAAAAGGCACAAAATGCCATCTCTCTTGCACAGGAATGTGCAAACGAAACGGGTTGCAGCTATGTTGGAACAGAGCATCTTCTTTTCGGACTTTTTAAAGAGGGCAGCGGGTTTGCCGCCAAATTTTTAAAGGATCTGGGAATGGAAGAAGATAAGCTTCGAGAAAAAATAGTATATTATAATCAGGGCGTGATGCAGGGCGGAAGCTTTCAGGGATTTACTCCCCGTACAAACAGATGCCTGCAGAACAGTATTGTTGAAGCCCACAAGTATGGAAGTAACTATATAGGAACAGAGCATTTGCTTCTTTCGCTTGCGCGCGAAACCGATAGCGTTGCTTTTAAAATTCTGCTTTCGTTTGGCGCGCCGCAGAATTTATATAACGAAATTTCAGCGCTTTTAAAGGATAATTCTGTGAACGAGGGAGCCGTGCAGGGCGCATCAAAAGGGAAAAACACACCAACGCTTAATCAGTTTGGCAGGGATTTAACGGCACTTGCGAAAAGCGGAAAGTTTGACCCTGTGATTGGCAGAGAAAAGGAAATTGAAAGAGTTATACAGATTTTATCAAGAAGAACAAAAAATAACCCCGTGCTCTTAGGTGAGCCGGGAGTTGGAAAAACTGCGGTGGCAGAAGGATTGGCACAGGAAATTGCAGCGGGAAATGTTCCCGAGCTTTTAAAGGATAAAAGAGTGTTTTCGCTCGACCTTTCAAGCGTTATTGCAGGTGCGAAATATCGCGGAGAATTTGAAGAAAGACTTAAAAAGGCAATAGATGAAATTATTTCTGCAGGAAATATAATTCTTTTTGTTGACGAAATGCACACCCTTATCGGTGCGGGTGCGGCAGAGGGGGCAATAGATGCTTCAAATATTTTAAAGCCAAGCTTAGCGCGCGGAGAACTTCAGTTGATAGGCGCAACAACGCTTAATGAATACAGAAAATACGTGGAAAAGGATGCTGCGCTTGAAAGACGTTTTCAGCCTGTAACTGTGGGAGAACCCTCGGTTGATGAAACAATTCAGATTTTAAAGGGTATCCGCGAAAAATACGAAGCGCATCACGGCGTGAAAATCACCGACGAGGCAATAGTTGCTGCTGCAAAAATGAGCGACCGCTATATCACTGACCGCTTTTTACCCGACAAGGCAATCGACCTTGTGGACGAGGCTTCAAGCCGTGCACGCCTCAGTGCGATGATGATGCCACCCGATATTAAAACGCTTGAAGAAAAAATTGAAGCGCTTGAACAGGAAAAGCAAGAGGCGGTAAACACGCAGGACTTTGAAAAAGCGGGTACTATCCGCGACGAACAGAAAGAGCTTAATGAGAAGCTTAAGGAAATGAAAGACGAATGGGAGAAAAATTCCAGAGGCACAGTGGGAGAAATAGGCGAAGAGGATATTGCCGAAATCATCTCGGGATGGACAGGAATTCCCGTTAAAAAGCTTGCAGAGGAAGAAAGCGCAAGGCTTAAAAATCTTGAAAACGTGCTTCACGAAAGAGTTATTGGGCAAAGCGAGGCAGTAAGTGCAGTATCGCGCGCTATACGCCGCGGCAGAGTGGGACTTAAAGACCCCAAGCGCCCGATAGGTTCGTTCATATTCCTCGGCCCTACGGGTGTTGGTAAAACAGAGCTTTCAAAAGCACTGTGCGAAGCTCTTTTCGGCGACGAAGATGCGATGATAAGAATAGATATGTCGGAATATATGGAGAAGCATTCCGTTTCAAAGCTTGTTGGCTCGCCTCCCGGATATGTGGGGTTTGAAGAGGGCGGTCAGCTTACAGAAAAGGTGCGCCGTAAGCCATACAGCGTTATTCTTTTCGACGAAATTGAAAAAGCGCATCCCGATGTGTTTAACATTCTTTTGCAGGTTCTTGACGATGGCGTGCTTACCGACAGCCAGGGAAGAAAAGTTGATTTTAAAAACTGTGCGATAATTATGACGAGTAACGTTGGTGCAAGAAATATCACAGAACCAAAGTCGGTAGGGTTTGCGACCGAGAGTAATAAGGCAGAAATTGATAAAAATATACGCTCGAATGTTACCGACGAGCTTAAGAAAATGTTCCGCCCCGAATTTTTAAACAGGGTCGACGATATTATCGTATTCTCGCGCCTTAGTGAAGAAGAAATTAAAGAAATTGCAAAGGTTATGCTTAAGAACGTTACAAAAAGGCTTGAGCAAAGCGATATACACCCTGAATTTGATGATGCGGCAATAACCCTTCTCAGTAAAGAGGGGTTTGATGAAGCATATGGCGCAAGACCGCTTCGTCGCGCAATCCAATCCAAGGTTGAAGACCTTTTTGCAGAACAAATGCTTGATGGAAAAATAAATAAAGGCGATAGAGTAACAGTTACGGCGGAAGACGGAAAAATAGTTATAAAGAACTAATTTTCCATATGATTTAAGGGCGTTTGTTTTTCGCTTAAAGCGCAAAGCTCGTAGCCTTGCTCTTTAAGGTAGATAACTACCTCTTCGATTAAGTTGGCAGTTGATTTCCTGTCGTGAAAAAGAATTATAGGCGCGTCCTTGCATTTTGAAAGGTCGCGCCTTAAGTTTGCAAGGATTTTATCGGGGTAGATTTTCCCCACACTGTCGCGCGGGTCAACATTCCAGTCCCACAATAGAAAACCATTGTCGCAAAGAAGCTTGTATTGTGCGTGCGTCAGCTTATAGGAAGAGCCGAAAGGCACCCTCACAAGGCGCGACTCTTTACCTGTTAAAGCTTTCAGAGAATTATTTGTTTTTTGCATTTCGCAAAGAGGTGAGCTTTCTCCCTCGTAAATTGCGGGAGAATGGCTTACGCCGTGAAGCCCGATGGCATGGCCGCTGTAGAGTATATCCTTTATATAATCGGGATACATTACAATTCGTTCTTCAAGCACAAAAAAAGTGGCTTTTGCATTGTGCTTGTTTAAAATGCTGACGATGGTAGGTGTGTTTAAGGTGGGTCCGTCGTCGAAAGTTATATAGGCTTTTTTAATATCGTCTTTGGCAAAAACAGTGCCAAAAATAATTATAGCTGAAATAAGTAAAAACACTGCAATTAAAAGTGTGAAAAAATATAAACGATTTTTCATATAAATCAAACCTTTCACACTATTTATATTACAGTGTTTTTCTGTTTATTCGATTGTTATTGATATGGCGTGGGAAATAGATGGTATAGTTTCGCTTTGCATTGTGAGAGTGGGGCTCATCAGTGCGCCCGTAGCGGCGAAAAGTATGCGCCTGTATTTTCCCTTAAGCATTTCGGGAAGAATATATCCGCACAGAACACTTGCGCTGCATCCGCATCCACTTCCGCCGGAGTGAGTGTCTTGAGTTTCTTTATCGAAAATCAAAACGCCGCAATCCTCAAAGTAGCGCGATATATCCATTTTCTGCTTGTGGAAAAGCTCGTTTGCTATGCTTTTGCCCGTGTGTCCAAGATCGCCAGATAAAATTAAATCGTAGTAATCAAGTGGGCGGTTTGTGGCTTTGAAATGGCGGTTGAGAGTATCTACAAAGGCAGGTGCCATCGCACCGCCCATATTGTTTGCATCTTTTATTCCCCAGTCGACCACTCTGCCAACTGTGGCGCAATCGATTTTAATGGGGCATTCTTTTCGTGAAAGCACTGCTGCCCCGCTTCCCGTAACCGTCCATTGCGAGGTGGGGGTTCTTTGTCCGCCGTATTCAAGAGGTGTGCGAAACTGCTTTTCTGCACTGCAAAAGTGGCTCCCCGTTGCACAGAGAATGTAATCTCCGCCACCACCATCAAGCAGTACAGAGCCTAAAAGAAGCGATTCTGCCATTGTGGAACAGGCGCCGTAAAGCCCGAAAAACGGGCGCTCGAGTCCTCTTGCTGCATAACCTGAAGAGGTGCACTGATTCATTAAATCGCCCGAAAGCACAAAATCGATGTTGTCTTTAGAAAGACTTGCCTTTTTAAGGGCAATATCCATTGATTCGCCAAGAAAACCGCTTTCTGCCTGCTCCCAGCTTTTTTTGCCGAGGTATGCATCGTTTTCGCATAAATCAAAGTATTTTCCAAGAGGACCCTCTCCCTCTTTTTTCCCTACAACTGCACCGAAAGAGGCTATAGATGGTTTGTTTTCAAAAATAAGTGTACTGTTGATATTTTTCATTCTATGCTCCTAAAAAATAGTATATTAATCCTGCAATAATTGAAGAAATTGTGCCGTAAGCTATAACAGGGCCTGCAACAACAAACATTCGGCTTGCAGTTCCAAGCACAAGCCCCTCCGTTTTAAATTCCATACAGGGCGAAACAACGGCATTTGCAAATCCTGTTATGGGAACGAGCGTACCCGCACCTGCAAATTTTGCAATTTTATCGAAAATATTCAGTGCCGTGAGGATTGATGCAATCAAAATAAGCGATATGCATGTGGCAGTTCCCGTCAGGTTTGTATCAAGCCCTTTTGAAAAATAGAAATTGCGGAAAGCCTGACCTATAGTGCAAATTATTCCGCCAACCACAAAGGCTTTTAACGTATCTGTGAAAACAGGCGAGTTTTGTGAGTGTTTTTTTACAAGCCTGGAATACTCTTTTTTAGATATGGTTTTCATAAAAATCCTCTTTTCTTATATAAGTGTTGCGGCGCTGTTTATGCCCGAAAAGCCCGAAAGAGCGATAATTTTCAGTATATATAAAGAAACAAAAGCCGCAATAATAAATAGCAGTTTGTGATTTTTTATCATATTCATTCATCCTTTCGTTTGTAGTTTTCCCAAATAAAAAAAGAAGATGTAAAAATTTTTACATCTTCTTAGTTGTTAATTTTTAATAAATCGCCCGACTATTGGGATTGATTTAAGCTCTTCCTCTGAAAAAACTTTTAATTTTAAAATAGCTGCAAAATATATTATTACGCCTAATCCTATAGAAAGAAGAGTGGAGATTTTTCCAAGGTATTGCGATGTGAATTCATATATATAATACACGCATATGCCCATAAGTGCTGAAGAAAACAGCGGTTTGATAAAATATTTTTTAAAATCAAGCTTAAACGTAAGATTTTTCCTCAGCACATAAAAACTTACGAAAAATGCAATCGACTGGCACGCAATACTGCCGATTGGTGCACCGTAAATTCCTATGCTTGGGTTTGGAATAAGCGTCAGATTCAGAATAATTTTTGCAAGTCCGCCCAAAAATACGCTCAGGGCAGGTATGTATATCTTTCCCATTCCCTGAAGCGAGCCATAGATTGTCTGGCTCATTGCCGAGAAGAAAACAGTTGGCGCTACCATCGAGAAAAGAAGCGCACCGTCGCTTGCGTTGGGGTAGATAAGCTCTAAAATAGGCTTAGCCAATACCATATAACCTGCACTGCACGGAAGTGCAATAACTATTGAAATTAAAAGAGAAAACGAAATTTTGCCTGTTGCCGTTTTATAATCCTTAACTGCAAGCGCACCTGCGATTGTGGGCACAAGTACCGTTGAAAAGGCGGTGTTGAGCGCAAGGGGAAGATTTATAAGCACATCTGCCTTGCTGAGTATTCCGCTGAGGCGCACAGCCTCACTGTTTAAAAGAGTTTCGCTTGTGAATTGAGGTGCAAGAGCAACTTTTACGCTTCGCACAACCGTCATAATATCGATTACGCGGTTTAATGAAGCAACGATCGCACTTAAAGAAATCGGGATTGAAACAAGAAGAATAATTTTTGATATGCTAAAGAAATTTCCCTTTATTTTTGATGGCGGTGCAACAGAAATTTTTTCTTTTAATGATTTTGAGTTAAGCTTATAGAATAAAAACAGGTATAAGCAGCTTAAAAATGTTGAAATAGTTGTTGCAAGAGTGGCGCCTGCCGCCATATATTCGGGCTTTGCGCCAACGAGGGCAAGAACTATAAGTATTGATGATATGCACTTTAAAAATTGCTCTAATACCTGGCTTCGGTTTGTGGCGCGCATGTTTTGCTGACCTGCAAAAAATCCCCTGATTACGCTTGAAACAGAAACAAAGATAAGTGCAGGCGAAAGCGCCCTGATAGTGTAGACCGATAGCGGAGCATCGAAAATATTTGTTGCAATAAATTCTGCCCCGAAATACATCACAACCGAGAAAAATGCACCGATTAAACTAAAGAGCGCAAGCGCAGTTTTAAATATACGCATAGCACCCTTGAAATCATCAAGAGCACATCTTTCCGATACAAGCTTTGAAATGGCATTTGGTATACCGATTGAGCTTATTGCAAGAAGAAGCGTATAAATCTGATAACCAAAATTATAATAGCCGTTTCCAACATCGCCGAAGCCATCAATGTTTGTTATTACCATACGGTAAACCACGCCTAAAAGCTTAACGGCAATCTGGGCAAATATAATTGTAAGCACATTCATCAAGAATGAAGGTTTTTTATTTTCTTTTACCATAACACACCTCATTGAATTATATTCAATGTTTAATCTTTATATACGGCTCTTTCTCCGCCGATAAGGCGCGGGCGCGATTTCGCGCAGATAATATTTGCTGCGCCGATTGTTTTAACCGATAATCTTACGGGCACGCAAACTGCCTTGATGTGCATTCCGATAAGCGTTCCTCCAATATCGATTCCCGCATTGGCACGGATGTTTTCAACCAGGACGGGGTTTTT
Organism: Clostridia bacterium; assembly: GCA_017505525.1. Classification (GTDB taxonomy): domain Bacteria; phylum Bacillota; class Clostridia; order UMGS1883; family UMGS1883; genus UMGS1883. The sequence goes on along the minus strand of JAFVPB010000014.1, from coordinate 10,210 downwards.
AAAAGCACGGTAGGCTTGCGTTGCAAACGAGCCGCCCGCTTTTGGCTGAGGAACGGCATTAACCTCGTCAAGGAAGAATTTTTCGCGGCATTCTTCCTCGATAACTATTGCGCGGTTAAGATGCTCGCAGCACTGTGCCGCAAGGTAAATTCCGTTTTCACTAAGCACGCTGTATATCCCCTCAAACACGGCACCTGCCGCATCGTAGTTTGAATTTGTGCCTATTTTATCGCCGCACACCTCACTTGTGGAACAACCTACAACAAACACATCGCCCTTTTTGAGTGAAGCTTCTTTTATAAGTTCCTTTGTAGCTTTTTCTGCCTCAAGTTTAATTTTTTCAAGCACTTTTTGTCAGTCCTTTCGCAAAACAATATGTATATTATATACCTAAAATGAAAAAAACGCAATATTAAATGAAAAACAGAATATAATGTAGCGAGGTGAAAAGATATGGACGAAGAAAAATATATGTGCTACATAACTTATGCAATCCCGCGCGAGAAAATGGCGGAGTTTATTCCCATGCCAAAGCCTCCCGCAATAGATGAAACAGAGGAATTTGTGCCGCAGTGGTTTAATGCGGGCGGCTTTCCTGAAGACGACTATTAAAAAATGCGGAGTTCGGAATGCGAAATGCGGAATGAATGAGGAAAACCTAAAGGTTTTCTTTTTCAATTTTCCATTAAAGCCGTCGGGGACGCTCGCCCCTACAAATTTTACATTCCGACAATTAACAAAGAGGAGTTAAAACCATTCAGGTTTTAACTCCTCTTGACTTCTTTATAGGTTAGTAAATATTTAATTAGCAAACGCCGTATGCAAGCATTGCTTCTGCAACTTTCTTGAAGCCTGCAATGTTTGCACCTGCAACAAGGTCGTATCCAAGGCCATATTCTTCAGCAGCTTCAACGCTTACCTTATGAATATTAACCATAATGCCCTTAAGCTTTTCGTCTACTTCTTCGCTTGACCAGCTGTAGCGCATTGAGTTCTGTGCCATTTCAAGAGCAGAAACTGCAACGCCGCCTGCATTAACAGCCTTTGAAGGTCCAACGATAAGACCGCTTGCTTTAAGAAGTGCAACAGCCTCGTTTGTTGTGGGCATATTAGCAACTTCGATGTAGTACTTTGTGCCGTTAGCAATAATTTTCTTTGCTTCTTCTTCTTTGATTTCGTTCTGTGTTGCGCAAGGCATACAAATATCAACCTTAACGCCCCATGGCTTTTCGCCTGCGTGGAATTCGCAACCGAATTTATCAGCATAATCCTGAGCACGGTCGCGGCCTGAAGCACGCATTTCAAGAAGATAGTTAATCTTTTCAGGAGTTGTAACACCATCGGGATCGTAAACATATCCGTCGGGACCTGAAATTGTTACAACCTTACCGCCAAGCTGTGCTACCTTAGAGCAAACGCCCCATGCAACATTACCGAAGCCTGAAACTGCAACAGTTTTGCCCTCGATTGTATCGCCGAAGTGCTTAAGAACTTCGCAAGCATAGTATGTAGCACCGTAGCCTGTAGCTTCGGGACGGATTAATGAACCGCCGTATGAAAGGCCCTTACCTGTGAGAACGCCGTTCTCCCATGTGCCTTTGATTCTCTTATACTGACCGTAAAGGTAACCGATTTCTCTTGCGCCAACGCCGATATCACCAGCGGGAACGTCAACATCGGGACCGATATGACGGTAAAGCTCTGTCATAAAGCTTTGGCAGAATCTCATGATTTCGCCATCAGACTTACCTCTGGGATCGAAATCGCTGCCGCCCTTACCACCACCGATGGGAAGACCTGTGAGAGAATTTTTAAATGTCTGCTCGAAGCCAAGGAACTTCATAATGCTGAGGTTAACTGTGGGATGGAAACGAAGTCCGCCCTTGAAAGGTCCGATTGCGCCGTTAAACTGCACGCGGAAACCTCTGTTAACCTGAACCTTGCCATTGTCATCTACCCACGGAACGCGGAAGATAATCTGTCTTTCAGGCTCTACCATTCTTTCGATAATTCCTGCCTCTTCAAGGTCGGGACGCTGATCTACAACGCTTTCGAGGCTTTCAAGAACCTCGGTTACAGTCTGAATAAATTCAGGCTCTGTAGAATTTTTCTTTTTTACGTCTTCAAGTACGCGATTGAGATATTGATTTTTCATTGCTATAACCTCCATGTAAAATTTTGTCTGAATACGTCTATAATAGGGATATTATAACACTATAAAAAAAACATGTCAATATTTTTTCCTTACAGATAGAGCTGTTTTTTTAATTTTTCTGCAATGGTTTCAAGATGTGAGAAGTCCATAGCATTAACATAGTGGCGTTCAAGATCGTCGTGAAGTGATTTTGCTTTGTTAACGCACTCTGTGGCTTTATTAATAAGACTGTGCGCACTCTGTTGGCGTTCTTTAAGAGCGCTCTCGTCGAAAGGATGGTAAAATCCGCCCGTTTCGGCAAAGGATTTTTGTGTGCCATGGAAAGAATTCTTAACGGAAATGGCTGTTTTTTCAGACGGAATTATAATGTGCTCGAGCCTATCGGGAATTACGGAACACGGACAGGTTATAATTTTAAGATTGTTGCTTAATGCCTTTGTGCGCAGGGAAGACAGCAGCATATCAGAGCTTGCTCCCCAAGGGTCGTCGAGAACATATATTTTATCGGCAAGCGAGGAAAGAGTGCTTTCAAAAAACTCAACCCTACCGCACGTAACTGCGCTTAAAAGACGCTTTTTTTCCCGCGCGGAGCTGCCTTTTGCGAAGAGCGATGCAAGCATTTCTCCAAATTCCATAAGCTCTTTTTTATTTATATGCTTTCTGGCAATATCCATATTCTCTTTTATAAGAGATGCCGCCGCTTTTATATAAGCCGTTGCGCTTTTATGGCAATCGGCAATTTCTTCGTTAAGCTTGTAAATTTCTTCTTTATTTTTTAAAAGAAGAGAAGTATCCCAATACTCCCCTGTGTAAATTATATGCTCTTTAACACCGGGCAAAAAAGGATCAAAGCTGTGCGGTGCCGTGCCATCTGCCATAGCGATGCCCTGTGTGTAGTCGATAAAGGCATCGAGAGAGTTTGGGTCCGATGCGCAATTAATTGCTTCAACGCTGTGCCCAAGGTTTTGGGCGTGTTTATAAATTTTTTTCATAAGGCTGGATTTACCGCTTCCCGGCCCGCCCTTTAAAATAAAAAGCTGCAGGAAATCACTAAAATCCTGCAGCTCGTTAAAATAAGAAACAAACCCTTTATCTGAATTAGCACCGAGAAAGAAATTTAAACTATTCATTTTTCATACCTCCCTATACATTATATGAGGGAGGATTAAAATGTTACTCTGCGGCGCTTGTGATATTTACAGTGTTGTTTGCAGCATCAAAGACTACTGTTGCACCTGTTGCGTGATTGATAACATCCATCGGAACAAGAGTTCTGCCTTCCTTAAGAACAGGAACAGCGCTAAGAGCAACTGAACCTTCTTCAAGGAAAAGAAGCTCGTTACCTATCTGAAGAGTTGAAACTTTTCCGTTGAAATCAACAAAAACAGTTTTTGTTTCACCATGCCAGCTGATAACCGCGCCCATTTTTTCAAGCACGAAACGAAGCGGGATCAAAACTGCAGTTTCGGTGTTTTCGGGCTGAATGTCGAAATCTACGGCCTCGCTGTTTACGTTTACTTTAATATCGGCTGCAAACACCGAAAGAGAAGTAAACATAAGAACAAAAGTAAGTAATAAAGCAAAAATCTTTTTCATTTTTCTACCTCCATTTTATATTATGATTTAATTATAACATTAAAAAAACAAACAATCAATATATAATCTGTAAAAAATACCAATTTTTTTAGGGCCAGAAGGTTATAAATGTATTGACAAAAAGGTGTGTTTTGTTATAGAATTTTTTTGTATGCTAATAATTAAAAGGCGAGGTGTTTTTTAAGTTGACAGAGAACTCTATTATCGAACTCAAAAATGTATCAAAGCATTACGATTCTACGAATGTTGTTGATAATTTTAATCTGAAAATTAAAAAAGGTGAATTCGTAACATTTTTGGGACCGAGCGGCTGCGGTAAGACTACGACGCTCAGAATGATTGCGGGATTTGAACTTCCCGATGAGGGGCAGATACTATTAAATGGCGAGGATATAAGTTACCTGCCTCCGTATAAGAGACCTGTTAACACGGTTTTCCAGAAATATGCACTTTTTCCTCATCTTGATGTTTATGATAACATTGCTTTTGGCTTGAAGCTTAAAAAAGTGTCCGACGGAGATAAGATGCGCCGTCTTACAACAGATGAAATTGATGAAAAGGTGAGAAATGCACTTAAAATAGTTGACCTTGAGGAGTATGAATGGAGAAATATTTCCACTCTTTCGGGCGGACAGCAGCAGAGAATTGCCATTGCGCGTGCTATTGTTAACGAGCCCGAAATTCTTTTGCTTGATGAGCCGCTTGGCGCACTCGATTTAAAAATGCGCAAGGATATGCAGCTCGAGCTTAAGGAAATGCACAAAAAGCTTGGTATCACATTTATATATGTAACGCACGACCAGGAAGAGGCACTTACGCTTTCTGATACTGTTGTTGTTATGAAGGACGGTATGATTCAGCAGATAGGCAGCCCCGAAGAAATTTATAACGAGCCTGAAAATGCGTTTGTTGCAAACTTTATCGGCGAAAGCAATATCTATAGCGGTACTATAGCAGGCGAGAAAAAGGTGCGCTTTATAAACCACGTGTTTGATTGCGTTGACGAATTCCCCAAAAATGAAAAGGTCGACGTTGTTATAAGACCTGAGGATGTGCGCCTTAAAAAGGACGACGATGAAAGCCTTGTTAAGGGTAAAATTGTAAGCAAAATTTTTAAGGGCATTCATTATGAATATATACTGATGGTTGGCCGCAACGAAATTGTTGTGGTAGATACAAAGGACCGTGAGGTTGGAAAAACCTATGGCTTACAGATTAAGCCCGACGGAATTCACATAATGAAAAAAGAACTTCATACAAATACATATACAGACGCCTACATTGATAAAAACAACAAGGTTGTTATTTCTGATGCGGCATTTGACTGTGATATAACAAAGCTTGTTAAAGGCTCGCGCCTTGAAGAAGACGGCACTGTTACAGGTCCTGACGGTACAAGCTATGACTTTACCGATGCCGATGTTATTGCAGAAATTGGCCTTACAGATATTGAAATTCTTGACTATGTTGAGGATGCAACCGTAAGCGGAACAATTGTTTCGATTATTTATAAAGGCGACCATTATCAGCTTACAATCCGCACCGAGCAGGACGAAGATTTCGTGCTTGATACGGAATACACATACGATGAAAACGATGTGGTCGGTCTTAAGGTGAAGGCTAAGGATATATCTCTTAAACTGAAAGGAGAGGCAAAGAAATATGCGAAAAAGTAGCATTTTTTCACGTAAAGTTTTAGCTGTGCCATATGCTGTGTTTTTGCTGCTTTTCGTAGTTGTCCCTTTGGTTCTTATTATTGTTTATGCTTTTACCGATTCAGATGGTGGCTTTACAATTAATAACTTCACATCATTTTTCAGTGAAGCACACAATATAAACACGCTTCTCATCAGCGTGCTCATAGGCTTTTTAAATACTTTTATATGTCTTCTTATCGGCTATCCTGTTGCAATGCTCCTTGCGAAAAAAGAGCTTGGCTTTGGTAAGGCTACAGTACTTTTATTTGTGATGCCTATGTGGATAAACTTTGTGTTAAGAACAGCTGCAACAAGAGATTTGCTCTTTAATATAGGTCTTAACGGCGGAGAGCATCCCTATATTGCAACTATGATTGGTATGGTTTACAACTATTTACCGTTTGTTATACTCCCGCTTTATACTACGATGACAAAGCTTGACAAAAGCCTTCTTGAGGCTTCGTATGATCTGGGCGCAAACAAGGTGCAGACATTTGTGCGCACCCTTCTTCCAATGACGATGCCGGGGATAATTTCAGCATCTACGATGGTATTTATGCCCACCATGAGCAGCTTTGTTATAAGCGACGTTATGGGTGAGCGAAAAATTTCGCTTATCGGCAACAGCATTCAGCTTTATTTCGACCAGGGACTTTGGCATATGGGAAGCCTTGTTGCTCTTATTATGCTTGTTTTAATGAGTGTTACCGCCTTTTTTGACGACAGTGGCGAGGAAAATGCGAGAGGAGGACTCTGGTGATGAATACAAAGAATTCTTTTAGCAGGTTTTTATCAAAATTCTATGTTTATATTCTTCTTCTTCTCTTGTATGCTCCTATTTTAGTACTGATTATTTTCAGCTTTACTCCAAGTCGGTTAATAGGAAACTGGAGCGGTTTCAGTTTATCGCTCTACGGTGCTCTTTTTAAGGATAAAGAGATTATGCAGGCGTTTGCAAACACTTTTTTAGTTGCAGTTTCTTCTGCCGTTGTTTCCACCGTTATTGGTACATTCGGTGCTATAGGTATTTTCTACAGCAAAAAAAGAACAAAGGCTATAATGGATGCAGTGGGAAATATTCCTGTTATGAACGCTGAAATTGTTACGGCACTTTCTTTAACAATACTTTTTGTTTTTGCGGGAATAAAGTTTAATTTCCTCACTCTTTTAATAGGCCACGTGGTGCTTACAATTCCTTTTGTGGTGCTTTCCGTGCGCCCAAAGCTTATGCAAATGGACCCGAATATTTATGAGGCGGCACTCGATTTGGGTGCAACACCCTCGAAGGCACTTCGAAAAATTGTGATTCCCGAAATAATGCCGGGCGTTTTCTCGGGCTTTATTCTTTCAATTACTTTAAGCCTCGATGATTATATTATAACAGCGTTTACGCGCAATACGGCATTCCAGACGCTGAGTACATATGTGTATGGTGTTACAAGCAAAAAAGGAAGCCTGCCGCCATCTCTTCGTGCGCTGACAACTGTAATTACACTTATTGCACTTATCATTCTAATTATAGTGAATATCAACAGTTCCGATAAAAAGGAGGAAAACAAAAGATGAAAAAATTTATATCAGTTTTGATATGTTGTTTGCTTTTATTAGCCGTTATGCCGGGGGCTTTAGCGGAAGAAGAAATTTTAAGAGTTTATAACTGGCAGGATTATATCGACGAGGGCAAGGATGACGATGGTGCCATTATCGATAAATCGGTTATACAGCTGTGGGAAGAAGATTTCTACGGCAGAACGGGCAGAAAAGTGCGCGTTCAGTACGATACATTTGAAACAAACGAAACAATGCTCAACACCTTTAAAACAGGCAAAACATCTTACGATCTGGCGTGCCCGTCGGACTACGTTATCCAGAAAATGATTGCCGCTACAAAAGACGGCACAGACGAAACGATAGCACTTGAAAAATACGACTTATCAAAGATGGAAAACTACCAGAAATATGTTTCGCCCTACATTGCAAATATGTTTGAAAATCATGGATGGACAGAATATGCAGTGGGATATATGTGGGGTACGGTTGGTATTTTATATAATCCCGAAAATGTGAAAAAAGAAGATGTTAAAACGTGGGATATTTTCTGGAATACCGATTATAAAAACAGAAGCACCTGTAAGGATGTTTCGCGTGATGCCTATGTTATAGGTGCTCTTCACGCATACAGCGATGACCTTGAAAACCTTGTAGGCCTTTACGAGAAGGGCGAAATGAAGGCAGAAGAGCTTCAAAAGGCGGTAAACGATGTTGCAAACGATACGCGCGATGTTACCATAGAAATGGTTAAAAAAGAGCTTGCCGAAATGAAAAAGAATATCTACGGATTTGAGGTAGATACAGGAAAAACAGATATTGTTTCAGGAAAAATCGATGCTAACCTTGCGTGGAGCGGTGATGCCGTTTATGCTATGGATTTAGCAGAAGAGGAAGACAATAAAAAGCTTGAATTTGTTATTCCCAAAGAAGGAAGCACCGTTTGGTTCGACGGATGGATTATGCCCACAGGCGCAAACACAGAGCTTGCGCAGGATTTTGTGGATTTCCTTTGCAGACCTGATATTGCCGCAAGAAATATGAACTATATCGGCTATACAAGCGTTATTGCAGGCGACAATATTTACGATATGGTTTGTGATAACTATGGCGTGGAAGACGGAAAGCTTGAACGCGACGTAACATATTTCTTTAAAGGAACATTAAGCGAAGATAAGTACAATAAAGATGGTAGAATTATTATAAAAACAAACGATACTGACCGTCAGCTTTTTGCACAGTACCCAAGCGAGGACGAAACGGCTCGTCTTGGTATAATGGAAGACTTCGGCGACAGAAACGAAAAAGTGCTTGAAATGTGGAGCTCAGTTAAGAGTAACGAGATGTCGGCAACAACATATGTGCTTATGGCGGTGGTCCTTCTTATTCTGGCAGTGCTTTTATTATTTGGAATAAGGAACAAGCAGAAGAGAAACAAACGCCGCAGAAGAAGATAATTGTACGGGACGTTCACGAACGTCCCGTTATTATTGTAGGGGAGGGCACAGAGACCCTCCCCTACAATAATAACATGTTCTTCTTTTTATATAAACCGTAGGGCGCGTCGTTTTTAATTCCTGATAAAAAATAAAAAAATTTAAAAAAACATATTGACAAACACGAAAGCATATGCTATTATAATATGCGTGTCGTGCAGATGCGCTAACTTAATATGCTGGTGTAGCTCAATTGGCAGAGCAGCTGATTTGTAATCAGCAGGTTGTAGGTTCGAGTCCCATCACCAGCTCCAGGAGGAGTTCCCGAGCGGCCAAAGGGGGCAGACTGTAAATCTGTTGTCACTGACTTCGATGGTTCGAATCCATCCTCCTCCACCATAGTAGCGTGATGATATTACTGTCAGTAGTGTCATCACGCTTTTTCATGCGGTTTTTCAGGGTTCAAGTGGTGTTCCTCTAAAACACTATTTTCGTTACTGTCGAAGGTTTTTCGTAAGGAGTTGAACCCCAGCCCTTAATTCAAAATCAGTTCCAAAGCACAGAGTTGAAAAATGCTCTGTGCTTTTTGTTTTGGAATTAAGGAGGCCAATATGAAAAAACTAAAAGTCAACTTCACCACAATACCTAACAAAGCAATTCTGGACAAAAGACTCGATACATACGAGTTCAGAGTGCTGTGCTACTTATGCAAATTATCAAACGAGGAAAATATATGTTTTCCTTCCTACTCCACCATCGCTACCAACATGAATATAAGCCGTTCCAAAACAGCAAATATAATCAACCGCCTCATCAATTTAGGTTACATTGAAAAAGAAAACCGAACAAGAGGTCGTGGCGGAAAAGGCTCTAATCTCTACACAGTATGTCAGGAATACTATAAAGATGAAAAACAGTCTGCCGAAAAGACTACGGATAGTATTTCAAAAGGACATCGTGATAGTCTCCCTGAAGAACCGGATAGTATGCAGGACGGACTATATAAATACTCAAATAAAAATACTAAAGATTTTATAAATAATCAATCCTTATCAATAGAAAGGCTGATGGATCAGGCAGAAACATATAATCTTGAAGGTCAATTAAAAATTGATTTTGAAGAAGCGTTAGAAAGAATGTATCGCCAAAAATATATAAAAGTTTACGGCGAAAAAATTCCGCAGGAATTGGTTCGTGAGCGATTAAAAAATATCAGCTATGAGCATATTGCCTGTGCAGATAACAGACTGCCAAGAGAAAAAGTTAATGGCATTTGGCAGAAGAAAAATATAGATACCGTTCCCTACCTCATCTCGGTTTTGTATGACCTTCTGAAACATAATGAGGAAGAACTTATAAAAATTGAATACGGAGATAATGTATCGGAGTCCTCTTCCGGAAAGGAGGATGACGATGAATTATTTATATAACCAACAAAACAAATTGAGTAATTGTTTTATACTCTCAAACTATGTTATGAATTTAGAATTAAGCTCAACAGCATTAGCCATTTATTGTTATCTCATATACATAGAAGACCGAGAGAAATATGAGTGCTACCCAAGCTACAAAACCATCGGGAAAGCCCTTAAAATAAAAAGCAAAAATACGGTGGCAAAATATGTTGCAGAGCTTGAAGAAAAATGTCTTATCTCCACAGAGCCGACTGAAGTTATTTTGAAAAACGGCAAGAAACGGAATGGTAATTTAAAGTATAAAATCAGACCTATAAGAGATGCTCTTGAATATAATTTTGAAAAACAGTTAAGAGAAAATGC
>JAFVPB010000013.1 GCA_017505525.1 Clostridia bacterium | reverse complement strand
GGCTTTCCAACAAATTATTTGTGCTATACTGCAATATTACAATAATAATTTGCTTTTTGGAATATCTTGTACTTCGTTATCTGCTCATCGGTTAACCTTTTTTGAACCACGCGACTATCGCGTGGTTTTCGTTATACAAATAAAAGGAGATGCAGAATAAATTCTGCATCTCCTTTTAATCAAACACTATCCGAACAATTAGTTGTTCTGATTGTTTTTCTGGTTGTTATTCTTATTGTTATCCTTGTTGTTCTGATCCTGCTGGTTGTTCTTCTGGTTGTTGTTCTTGTTATTTTCGCTCATTACAGTCACCTCCGCTTGGCGTTTCTTTATTAAGCTTGCAAATCCGTCGGCATCGTTTGCTTTTGCCGTTTACCGACAAAGCTGCAAGCTTTGCTGATCGATTTGCTTTAATTATTGTGTCCGTATGAACGAAAATAATACTTAAATTTTTATTTCTTTTCCATTTAAGTACGAAAGAATCCCTCTGTAATCATCATTAAAATCAAAAACAAGTCTGTAGGAACAAAGAATTTGTCCGCCGCCTTTTTGTGCACCGTATTTTTTATCACCCACAAGCGGATGGCCTATCGACGCGAAATATGCCCTTATCTGGTGGCTTCTTCCTGTGTTGAGTAAAATTTCAAGTTCGGTTTCTTTTTCAAAAAAACCCGTTACCCAATATTTCATTGAAACAGGCTTCCCATCGCTCTCAATTTTACTTATATTTGTTTTTTCATCTTTAACGATAAATGCTTTTATATCATCGTGATCTTTTAAAACTTTCCCCTCAACGCGGCATTTATAGTATTTACTTACCTGTCTTGTTTTAATAAGAAAATTCATTTCGCGAAGTGCTGCGGCATTTTTTGCACCTATCACAAGTCCTGTTGTGTTTGTATCTATACGGTTGCATAGCGCAGGAGAAAAAGAATTTTCATTTTCAAAATCGTATTCTCCTTTTTCGTATAAATAGCTTTTAAGCATATCAGAAAGAGTGCCGTTTTTATGCTTGGCATCGGGCTGACAAGGAAGATTTGCACCTTTATTAAATACAATTATATTTTCATCCTCATATTCAATCTTAGCTTCAAGTGGGCACAGGCTATACTTCTTTTTCGCCTTAAATTCCTCCGATATAAAAATTCTTACAACATCGTTTTCCGAAAGAAGATAATCCTCTCGCACCCATTTTCCGTTTACTTTAACATCTTTTTTCCTGAATGTTTTATAGATAAGCGAGCTTGGGGCAGTAGTTGCCTTAAACAAAAATTTATCTATTCTTATGTTTGAATCGTTTTTGGAAATAGTATATTCAATCATAAAGTTGCTTCCTTTTAAAATTTATATAATTTAAGAAAAGGCTTTAAAAAGCCTTTTCTTAAATTATCAATATTCAAAGCCTAATTTTACTGCCTTCATATTAAGATCGAACATATTCTGCTTTGTAGCAGGAACAACCTTGTGCATTGCTTTTTCAATATTTTCCTCGGGAACAATACCGCTCTTTGCAATCATATGACCAATGATAATCATATTTGCAAGTCCTGTAAGTCCTTCGTCGGAAGCCATTTTTGTAGCGGGGATGTAGTAGGTTTCCACATCTGTGCGCTCTACCTTTCTGTCGATAAGAGAGCTATCCACAAAAATCTGTCCGCCTGCCTTTGTTTCTTTTTCGTATTTATCAAGCGATGGAAGATTCATCGCAATCAGAATATCGGGGTTAGATACTATGGGAGAACCAACCGCACTGTCGCTGATGATGATACTGCAGTTTGCTGTACCTCCGCGCATTTCAGGACCGTAAGAGGGAAGCCAGCTTACCTCTTTACCATCAATAAGACCTTCATATGCAAGAAATTTTCCCGAGAAGAGAATTCCCTGTCCGCCGAAACCGGCAATCAATATTTCTTTATTCATGATTATTTCTCCTCCGCGTACTTATCTTTATATACTCCCAAAGGATAGTAGGGAAGCATATTTTCTTCAAGCCAGCCGATAGCCTTGTCGGGTGCTAATCCCCAGTTTGTGGGGCAGGTTGAAAGCACTTCTACAAGTGAGAAGCCTTTGCCTTCAATCTGGTTCTGGAAAGCCTTTTTAATAGCGGCTTTAGCCTTTTTAACATTAGCTACGTTATTAACTGCAACTCTTTCAAGGTATGTTGCACCATCAACCTGAGAAAGCATTTCGCAAACCTTTACAGGATAGCCAACTGCTTCAACATCACGTCCGTAGGGAGATGTTTGTGTTTTCTGCCCGGGAAGTGTTGTGGGAGCCATCTGTCCGCCTGTCATACCATAAATTGCATTGTTTACGAAAATTACTGTGATGTTTTCGCCACGAGCAGCGCTGTGAACTGTTTCAGCTGTACCGATAGCAGCTAAGTCGCCGTCGCCCTGATAAGTGAATACGATATTGTTTTTATCGCTTCTCTTAACGCCTGTTGCAACAGCGGGAGCACGGCCGTGAGCCGCCTGAACCATATCGCAATTAAAATAGTTATAGGTAAATACGCTGCAGCCTACCGATGCAACACCGATTGTTCTGCCTGTTACTCCAAGTTCATCGAGGCTTTCTGCAACTAAGCGGTGAATAATACCGTGTGTGCAACCGGGGCAATAATGCAGTGTGTTTTCTGTGAGTGCATTGGGTTTATCAAATACTACCATTATTGTTTACCTCCGTTCGCTTCATAAATCTTATTTAAAACATCCTGAGTTGTTGTAATCATACCGCCTGTACGGTTGCAAAGAAGAACTTCCTTTTTGCAACGGATTGCAAGCTCGATATCCTCAATCATCTGACCCATTGAAAGCTCAACGCTGATGAATTTCTTAACTTTATCAGCAGCCTCATTAAGAGCTTTTTTCGGGAACGGCCAGAGAGTGATGGGACGAATCATGCCAACCTTGATGCCTTCTTTTCTTGCAGTGTCGATAGCATTCTTTGCTACTCTTGAAGCTACACCGTATGCTACGATACAGATTTCAGCATCGTCCATAAGGTATTCTTCATACATTGCTTCTGTTTCTTCAATCTTCTTATATCGCTCGTAACGCTCGAAATTAAGCTTTTCAAGTTCTTCGGGAGCTATGTAGAGAGAGTTAACAATATTAGGCTTTCTTTCGCCCTTAGTACCTGTGAGTGCCCAAGACTTATCGTATTCGTTGATAATGCCCTTTTCAAGGCTTACAGGTTCCATCATCTGGCCCATAGTACCATCAGAAAGAATCATTGCGGGCATTCTGTATTTTTCAGCAAGGTCGAATCCCTTAAACACCATATCAACCATTTCCTGAACGCTGTTTGGAGCAAGAACAAGAAGATGGAAATCGCCGTGTCCGCCGCCCTTTGTAGCCTGGAAATAGTCTGACTGTGAGGGCTGAATGCCACCAAGACCGGGGCCTCCGCGCTGCACGTTAATTATAAGAGCTGGAAGGTCGCAACCTGCAAGGTAGCTGATACCCTCACTCTTAAGGCTTATTCCCGGGCTTGAAGAAGAAGTCATAACTCTTTTACCTGTTGAAGCAACACCAATAACCATATTGATAGCTGCTATTTCACTTTCAGCCTGAAGGAAAACGCCGCCCTCTGTTTTAGGCATTTTCTTTGCCATATATGCCGCAACCTCTGTTTGCGGAGTAATAGGATAACCGAAGTAGTGCTTACAGCCTGCCATTATAGCAGCTTCTGCTAAAGCTTCGTTACCTTTCATCAAAACTTTATCAGCCATTTATTTTCATTCCTTTCCTTATTTCTCTACTGTGATTACGCAGTCGGGGCACATTGTTGCACAGAAAGCACAACCGATGCACTTATCCAGCTCTGTAACCTGTGCGGGATGATAACCGCGCTTGTTAAGGTCATCTGAAAGATGAACAATCTTTTTGGGGCAAGCTGTTACACACAGTCCGCAACCCTTACACAAATCCTTGTTAAAGGTAACCTTTGCCATTATATATCATTCCTTTCTGCCCAGCTTTGTCTGACATATAGTTCGATGGGCATTAAATTATCAATTTTATCCTTTAATTCATCATAAAGTTCACTTTTTACAGTGGTCATTTTTATGGGAATACCCGATTTTTCGGAAACCTCTTTTGCATAGGCAACTGATGATAAAACATCTTCTGCTTTAGTGTCGTCGCCAAGGTTTGAATCGTTTACTATCTGGGTAAATTTCATATGGCACGCCTTTTCAATCTCTGCCATAATTTCAAGCGTCATATCCGCGTTTCTTGTAAGGGGGCGGAATTTATTGATTACAAACAAAAGCTCGTAATCTCCGTCTTCAATTATTCCCTCACTGTAGCGCCCGAGTGCGAGTGCCCCTCTGTCGTCGCCGCCCACGTCGATTACGGCATATATTTCCTTATTCTGAAGCACACCGTAGGTTTCTGCAGGAAGCGCAGGAACATCCACGTTACTGTTTGCATATTCAGATGAAATTAAATTAACTCCGTTTTCGCTAAGAACCGCCATAGAATCCTTTGTTCTGAAATACGGGTTTACAATGTCGAGGTCAGCAATAGAAACATTCTCTTTCATTGTTTTAAGCCATAGGGCGTAGTTTACGGCAACGTTTGTTTTTCCGCTGCCGTAATGACCGCTGAAAATCGTGATGCGTTTTATACTTCTACTGTCCATCCCATATCATCCTCACGCTTACCCCACTGAATACCTGTAAGAGTATCGTAGAGCTTCTGGCTTACTTCGCCGATTTCGTTATTGTTGATAATCATAACATCGTCAATATAGCGAAGCTTTCCAACAGGAGAAATAACAGCCGCTGTACCTGTGCCGAAGCATTCTTCAAGCTTGCCTGATTTCTGTGCATCGATAAGCTCCTGTGCGCTTATTCTTCTTTCTTCAACTTCGTAACCCATCTTTTTGCAAAGTGCAATTACGCTGTTACGTGTAACACCCGGAAGAATGCTGCCGTTGAGCATTGGAGTAACAATCTTTCCGTCAATCTTAAAGAAGATGTTCATAGCGCCAACTTCTTCAATATATTTTCTTTCAACGCCATCGAGCCACAATACCTGTGAGTAGCCATCGTCGTGTGCCTTAACCTGAGCAATAAGACTTGCAGCATAGTTACCGCCTGTTTTAGCAAAGCCCATACCGCCTTTAACTGCTCTTACATATTCATCCTCAATCCAGATACCTACAGGAGCAAGACCGCTTTCGTAGTAAGCACCGCTTGGAGCAAGAATAATTATAAACTTATATGTTTTTGAAGGAGCAACACCTAAAAATTCGTCTGTTGCAATAATGAACGGACGGATGTAGAGAGATGTGCCGTCTTCTGTGGGAATCCAGTCTTCATCAACCTTAACAACTGCCTTAACAGCCTCAACAAAATCTTCTACAGGAAGATTGGGAATGCAAAGACGGTCGTTAGTATCGTTAGTTCTTTTTGCATTCATATCGGGGCGGAAAAGTCTTACCTTTCCGTCAACGCCCTTGTATGCCTTAAGGCCTTCAAACATTTCCTGACCATAGTGGAATACCATTGCCGCAGGCGACATTACAAGGTCCTGGAAAGGGATGATTCTTGCATCGTGCCAGCCCTTACCCTCTGTGTAGTCCATTACAAACATATGGTCTGTAAAGATTTTACCAAAGCCAAGCTTTGTGCCTTTTGCAGGCTTTTCCTTAGGAGCCTGAGTTCTTTCGATTTTGATGTTTAACATTTATATTACTTCCTTTCAATTATTGTTTATAAGCTAAATAAAAATTACCTGAGGCGCATTGCCGCAGGTAACAATAATCATGTTGCTAATTAATATACCTCTGCACGACAACAAACGCTACCTGATTCTGAAACCACATTTAGAATAATAATAGCGCTAATGCCAAGTATTATAACTGCATTAAAAGTTGCCATAATCATAACGTACACCTCTATTTATCTAATTATAATACTATAGCGCTTTTTTGTCAACCGAAAATACGGCCGTTTTACAAATTTTTCGGCAGTTTTCTACAATATTTCGCTAATTATACTCATTTCTTCCTTTGCCTCCATCAAAGCATTCATAAGCTGAGCGCTTTTCTTTGTAAGGCACGGAACCGAATTGATTGTTGCGAGCACATTATAGATGCAAACTCCATAAGCACTTTCACTGTCTGTTTTTTCATTTTTAAGTTCTCCCAGAAAATCGGCAAGCAGTGATTGCGCTTTTTCTTCGCTGATTCTAAACTCAATAAGTATTTCCTCAAGCTGCGATATATGTTTTTTAAGTTCTTCTTTCATTTTTGCCTCACTTTACCCACATTTGTTTTCAAGCTTTTTAATTCTTCGAATATCAGAGCCGAAAAATTCAAAAATACTGAACGAGCCCGATATTCTTGAAGCAATTCTCTGTGTATACAGTTCAGAAAGCCCGTCTCTGTTTAAATTTGTTGATATAATCATCTTACTTCCACTAAGAAGACGATTGTTTATAATTCTGAAAAGCTCGGCACAGGTAAACTGTGTTACAAATTCGCTTCCCAAATCATCTAATATCAAAAGGTCGCACTCGTTAATTTTTTTAACAATATATGTTGCCCTTTCACTAACATCGCGCCCGAAATGCATATCCTCAAGGATGGGGAAAAGTGCGTTACTGCTTACATAAAGCACATCTGTTCCCTTTTTTATAAGGGCATTGGCAATTGCTGAAGAAAGATATGTTTTACCAAGCCCGCACCCTCCGCAGAAAAGCAGATTCTCACAACTTCTTTCAAAGTTTTCAGCATAATCAATACAGTCTGAGAGTATCGCTTCCATATTTTTTCTTGGTGAGCAACCAAAATTCTGGTCGTATTCGTCGCTGTAGTAAGAAAGTTTAAAATTTTCAAACGTCTGGTCTGCCATTTTTTCCGAAAGATTGGCATCGCTTAATGCACACGAAAGGATTTCTTTTTCAAGGCATTTACACATACTTCCACCTATAAAGCCCGTATCGTGGCAATCTTTACAAACAAAGGGCAAACTAAGATAATCGCTTCCGTATCCGTTTTTTATAAGAAGAGCATTTCTTTCTTCTATATATGCCTTATTCTCTTTCATAATTCCTGCTACGGCGCTCTCTTCATCGCACTCGCCCGCTGCTATAAGATTAAGCATACGAATTCCGTAGCGATCGAGTTCAAGCTCGATTTCTTTAAGGCGCGGAACCTTGCCAAATACTTCCGTACGTCTTCTTTCAAGCTCTGCTTCACGCGACCTTTTTCTGCTGTTTATAATTTTCGAAGCCTTATCGTATATAGATTCAGCCATTTTTTCCACCTCTGTCAGCGTTTATGACGCTCTAATCTAAGCTTTCTTTCTATTGCCGCCATCTCGTCAGCCTCATAGTCGGCATTGTTTTTCTTCACGATCTTCTTCACATCTTTTTGTTCTATCTGTGAAACAGTTTTAATTCCCTTTTCAAACCATGCCTTTATTATGGTGTTCATATATGGAAAAGAAAGCTTTCCTGTATTATTAACTGTTCTTTCATATGCCGCTTTAATCATCGATTCACTCATCGAGCATTCAAAAACCCACGATGATATGTATTTTGCCTCAGTCCCCGAAAGCGACCTGTCGATGCCAAACATCTTCTTGCACTTATTCTGGATTTTATTTTCCTTTATCTGACGGTTCAACACCTTCACTGCAGCATCGAGAGTGTTTATTCCCTGCTCGTTCCAGCTAGCAGCAACCTTTTCAATATAAGCGAAGCTTGTTTTTTCGATATTTATACAGTATTCTAAAAGCACAAGCACCATTTCGCCCGTCATAGCGTACCAGTCCATAAAATTATATATTGCTGTGATTTCGCGCTGAGTGAGTGTTTTCTTAAGAAGCTTTTCAGCAGTTGTTATCGTTTCCTTGATTGAAGGATTAATTGCCATAGACTGCGAAATATCTTTCATTGAAACCTGCTGAGTTTTCTCTTCCTTTGGAAGATCTTCCTGCTTTTCTTCTTTTTTGGATAAACTAACCTCTTCCGCGGGAATAATATCAAAAACAAGGCTTCCCTTCTTTTCGGAATGAACAAGGCCCACCTTTTTCCAGTAGCGCCATGCCTTATTTACATCGGTTTCAAGTATATCAAGAGCCTCAGCTATTTCGGCATTTGTAACTTCGCATTCTTCATAGCACTTTAAAAGCCCGTATAAATACACCTTAACATATGTGGCGTTTGCATTTATCATATATTTATTTATAAATTCCATTGGTATCGGTATTGATTTCTGGATATGGGAAAAGCTTGCCATTTTGAGCACCTTTTTCTTTTAAAATAATTAAAAATACAGAATATAAGCCAACGTAATTATAGCATCACACAAGAAAAAAGTCAATACAGCATTAAGGTTTGGTAAAGATAATATTACGTTTTTGTTACCACTATTGTAATCTTACTGTTTATAGTGTAATATATAATCAGAAAAGTAAATTTGCAATTTTCTGAAAGGTAGAGAGCATATGGAAGACAGAAAGCAAACTCATCATATTGATATTTGTAAAACACGCGACACTGAAATTGATGCGATAATATGCCGTGTTCACGCTGCGCTTATTGAAAAAGGGTACGATCCCATCAGCCAGCTTGTGGGCTACATTATGTCGGGTGATCCAACCTATATCACAGGTCATAAGGGTGCCCGCAGCCTTATCACAAAGGTAGAACGCGACGAAATTTTAGAAGTAGTTTTCAGAAAATATCTTTCTGATAAGTAAAGAAAGTTTTTATGCGTAAAACAAAAATAGTATGAACAATCGGCCCCGCTAGCTTCGACGAGGCGGTTTTCACGCGCATGTGCCTTTCAGGTCTTAATGTGGCAAGGCTTATTTTTTCCCACGGCACGCACAGTGAACACCTTAAGTTCAAAAAAGGCAACAGTATAGTAATGACGGCAGGCACTGTAAACGGCAAAGTGGGAAACACCAATATTATTAAAGTTGAAAACATATAAGTTATATGTAACTATATATCGTTTTCCATGTTCTAATTCCTAAAGAGAGAAGGACTTAAAAACACAAAGTTTTTAAGTCCTTCTCTCTTTTTCAGGGAATAGGAGAAATTTTTCAAAGCAGATAACTTCGCCTATTGTAATACAGGCTGAAGCTGCCTTCCGCAAAGTGCTGCTTCAATTGCAGGAATCAGCATTTCCCACTTTGCAACAAGCGAATTATTCTTATCAAACGGTGCATCCTGACCAAAAGGTACAAAATAAATATTTTTTGTGTTAAGTAAAAGTCCTATGTTTTTTGCACTTGCTCCAAGACCATCGTTTGTCGACGGTGCAATAATTACAGGGCGGTTGTTTCTCAATGTTGCCTTTGATGCAAGCGGCACACAGCCATCGTTTATTCCTGAAGCAAGCTTACCCAAAGTATTGCCCGTACAGGGAGCAATCACAAGGGCATCCAAAAGATTTTTCGGGCCGATTGGCTCTGCCTCTTTAATGGTTGAAATTATCTTTCTTCCGCACAGGCTTTCAATTTCTTCTATATAACTTCTGCAAGTCCCGAAGCGCGTATCGGTAGAGTATACCATTTCGCTCATAATCGGCACAATCTGATAGCCACACTCTTTTACTTTATACAGTATATCTGTTACACTTCTGAGCGTACAGAAAGAGCCTGTAAAAGCAAATCCAAGCCGTATTTTTTCTACATCCATACTACTCACCTAATTCATTGAATATATTGTAGATGGTTTCCTTTATGATATTTGCGGCAGTTACAGGAGCAACCTTCCCCGGAAGTCCAAGTGCCCACACAACATCAACTCCTGCGTCTCGGGCAGCTTCCATATCCACTCCTCCCGGTTTTGATGCCAAATCAATAATTAAAGTGCCTTTAGCCTCGAGTAATATGCTTCTGTCGATGACCATATGAGGAACCGTGTTAAAAAGAACTGTGCTGTCGGCTATATTTTCTTTAAGCTCGCTAAAATCGATGGCTTTAAACCCATCAGCACGTGCCTGAGCTCTTGCCGAAATCTTTCTGGCACAAACCACTACATCTGCGCCAAGGCAACTAAGTTCTCTCGCCAGAATTTTGCCTATTCTTCCATACCCCGTTATAATAGCTTTCGACGAATGAATTGTTACGGGAAGTTCCTCCATAGCAATTTGGATTGCGCCCTCACACGTTGGGATAGCATTTAAAATTTCAAGTTCTTCACGCATAAAATAATCAACCCATTTCACGGAAAACACATCTGCAACGGCCTTCATTCTTTCCGACATTTTCCCCGCAAGCAAAAGCTTATTTTCTCCCATCAGGCGCATTAAATCTTTAATAAGCACACTTTCTTTAAGATTTGGAGCATCCACCGTCTTATCATCGCGGCTTGCAGGCAGTCCCAAAAGAACCACATCGCAATTATCAAGAGCTCCTTTCAGTGTATCACTGTCTGAAAACTTTTTCACTTTATATCCATCACATACAAGTTGATGCATCAAATAATCGATTCTTGAATCTCCGCCAATAATAAGAATATTAATATCCATAATGAAAACACCTCTCTATATATTATTAATTAATACATAAAAAGGTGCTTTTTTTCTCTATTTTACCGACCAGTTTTTAATGTTTGCATAAGGGCTGTTAAGCCTTGGAAGAAGCTTACCCATTACCTTGTCGTTAGTTATTAAAACATCGGACAAATATGCTATCGTGCAAATTGGCTGTTCGCGGGTGTATACCTCGTCAAAATTCATAAGTGCATTTTCAAGTGAATCTACAGACGGTGCATTTGCAATCGCCGATAAGCTAAGTTCCATATACTTACTGTCGTAACCAAATGTGTTAAGAGTGCCGTTTTTGGAAAGCAGATACTCAAAATCATATATATTAGCCGACTTCACGCCACCTATATACGCTTCAAACTGCCCACTTTCTATGGCCTTTTGATATTCTTCAAAGCTTAAAGTTACTATTCTTACCTCTATGCCCGCCTTTAAAAGCTGCTGTTTAATAAGCTCGGCACATTTCACTCTTTGTGAGTTTTCCTCGTTAACCTTAATAGTAAATTTGAGCTTTTCTCCCCTTGAATTCTGAAGCAGGCCTGTTTTCTCGTTTTTAGAATATCCTTCCAGGAAAAACATTTCGAGTGCATTATTTAAGTTATACTCGGTTGAAGTGAGTGCCGATGCAATCTCCGACTCGGGATGTATTGGCACATTTGCCGCAACAGCATTTGAGCCATATGCGTCTTCCACTATTTCTGCTCTGTTAAGTGCAAGCGATATTGCAACTCTCAGTGCCGAAGATTTAAGAAGCGGTGAATTGTGATTAAACACCATAAATTCAAATTTTGAAGAAGGAAATCTCACACTTCGCATATTTGATTTTATAACATTATTTGAAAGATCGAAATAATCTTTTGTAACGGCATCAATTATGCCTGTATTAAACGCCGTTGCCGATGCAATGTTATCCCTTACAACTGAGCATTTTATTTTCTTTGTTTTAACCTCGCCGCCATGCCAATTTTCATTCCCTGCAAGTTCAAGCGAACTTGCCTCTATATAATTTTTATAGATATACGGCCCTGTTCCCACTATTTTCTTATCGATATTTTCGATATGTGCAGGAATTATGGGGAAATAAAGCGAATGTGCAATCTGCGCATACGGACGTGAAAGCTTAAGTCTCAACATCAGCGAATCAATAGCAGTTACCGATTCAATATATTCCACGCAAAAAGCATACGGTGAATCGGGATTGTTTTTCAGATAATCTATGGTATAACAAACATCGCCCGAGGTGAATTTTTTCCCATCGTGCCAAAGCACTGAATCTTTAAGCTTAATAACAGCAGAAAAAGAATCGTCTGAAATCTTACAGTCTTCGGCAAGCACTCCGCTTATCTCTATTTTTTCATCAACCTCAAACAAAGGCTCATAGCAAAGAAGCATTGCATCGCGCACACTTTGCTTTTGTGCTTTTAAAGGGTTAAGGTTATCGGGCATTCCCATTTGCAGATTAATTATGTCTGATTCACTTATATTTTGTTTTTTGGCTTTATCATCTCCGCAACCACACAACAATAATGCAACAGAGATAATTAAAGCAAAACATATTTTCTTCATTTGTTCTACCTCATACAAATAATTCCGCCAAGCGTTCCGCTTTTCCCGTTTTGTGCTCTGTGGGAAAAGAAGATATCGTTTCTGCACTTTGTGCATATCCCCGAAAGAGAAATATTATCCTTTGGAACGCCGCATTTATTTATCAAATCGAAATTTATTTTCCCTAAATCGAGCATATATTTTCCGCCTGTCTTTTCTTTATAATACACCCTTTCAAAGTTTTTTGCAACATCTTCGCTTACTTCATAGCAACAAATGCCGATACATGGCCCGATAGCAGCATAAATATTTCGGGCATCTGCTCCCATATCTATAATTTTTTTCACTGTTTTTTCGGCTATTCTCTTATCTGTTCCGCGCCAACCCGAATGAACGGCACCTATCGCCTCTATATCAGAAGCGAAGAAAAGAATCGGCACACAATCGGCACTGTAGCAAATAAGGGGCACCTCTTTAAGCTGAGTTATAATTCCGTCTACGCCTTCATCCCACAAAGAACTTATACCATATCCGATGTGCTCTTTTTCAATGATTTTAATATTATCAGTATGCTCCTGACAAGTTGATGTAAGCCTCTTATGGTCGAAACCAAGAGCCTTACATAAAATCTTTTCATTTTCTCTTACACATTCTATATCGTCCCCGCGGTGCGGACTTAAAGAAAGACTTTTGTATTCGCCCTCACTTACGCCGCCAGTTCTTGCTGTAAATCCATGAACAAGTGATTTAAATTTTAAAAGAACTTCACTTTGATTTAAATGTATTCCGTTTATTTCTGATAAACACATATTCTTTTTATATCCTCCGCTCTACCGCTTTCTTCATTAATTGTAATGCAAACGGCGCAAAGCTGATGCCTTCCTTTAGCCACGTTAAAGGGTGGTTTTTTCTTTGTAGGGTCTTCAATAAATCTTGCCAGAGAGGCATTTATATCAAGTCCTAAAACGCTATCGATTGCGCCCGTTCTGCCCACATCTGTAATATATGCAGTTCCGTGGGGAAGAATTCTTTCATCTGCCGTTTGAACATGAGTATGAGTACCTAAAACTGCAGTGGCACGTCCGTCGAGATAGTATCCCAAAGCTTCTTTTTCACTCGTTGCTTCAGCATGAAAATCTATAATGGTAATGGGCGTTTTCTCATTCGCTTTTTTAATCATATCATCAGCCACAAGAAAAGGTGAATTATTTTCATCATCAATATAAACTCTTCCTATAAGGTTTATAATTGCAATTTTCACTCCGCCCGAAAGATTTACTATTGCCATACCTTCACCGGGCAAATCCTCTTTATAATTTGCAGGTCTTATAATATTTTCGCCCTGTTCAAAGAGCGAGATAATCTCTTTTTTAGAATAGGTGTGATTTCCCATAGTGAAAAAATCAACTCCCGCGCGGCAAAGCTCGCTATATGAATTTGCATTCATTCCAAGACCACCCGAGGAATTTTCCCCATTCGCAATCGTATAGTCAATATTATATTTTTCTTTAACCTCATAAAGCAGTTCAAACACTGCATCACGACCGCATCTTCCCATAATATCGCCAATAAATAAAATGTTCATTATAAAGCTCCCATAAACTTTTATACCTTTAGGAACAAAAAGTCCATAATACATTTAGTATTACAGACTTTTTTTGTTATCATTTAAGAAAATTGATTATTTAGCATAATCCGTTGTTCTTGTTTCGCGGATAAGATTTATCTTAATCTGACCGGGATATTCAAGTTCACTTTCAATCTTCTTAACAATTTCTCTTGCAACAAATTCCATATCGCCATCGCCGATTTCTTCAGGTTTAACCATAATTCTAACCTCGCGGCCAGCCTGAATAGCATATGATTTTTCAACGCCTGTGAACGATGTGGTAATTTCTTCAAGCTGCTGCAAACGCTTTATGTAAGATTCGATATTCTCTCTTCTTGCACCAGGTCTTGCAGCACTGATTGCATCGGCAGCCTGTACAATACAAGCTATAACCGTTTTTGCTTCAACATCACCGTGATGCGCCTCTATTGCATGAATTACTTCAGGATTTTCGTTGTATTTCTTAGCAATATCAACACCAATTGATATATGGCTTCCTTCGATTTCGTGGTCAACTGCCTTGCCGATATCGTGAAGAAGACCTGCACGCTTAGCAAGTGTAACATCAACACCAAGCTCGCCTGCCATAATACCTGCTACGTGAGCAACCTCGATAGAATGCTTTAACACATTCTGACCATAGCTTGTTCTGAATCTGAGCTTACCTAAAAGCTTGATGATTTCAGGATGAAGTCCGTGAACGCCTGTGTCGAATGTAGCCTGTTCACCCTCCTGCTTAATAGTTGCATCAACCTCTTTCTTAGCACGCTCAACCATCTCTTCAATTCTTGATGGATGAATTCTGCCGTCTGTGATGAGTTTTTCAAGTGCAACTCTTGCAACTTCACGCCTGATTGGGTCAAATCCCGAAAGGATAACTGCTTCGGGAGTATCGTCGATAATAAGATCGATACCTGTAAGTGTTTCCAGAGTTCTTATATTTCTTCCCTCTCGACCGATAATTCTTCCCTTCATCTCGTCGTTCGGGAGAGAAACTACCGATACAGTTGTTTCTGCAACATGGTCTGCTGCACAGCGCTGAATAGCAGCGCTTATAATATTTCTTGCCTTCTTGTCAGACTCTTCTTTCGTCTGAGTTTCAATTTCTTTGATGAGCATTGCAGCTTCGTGACGAACCTCATCTTCAATATTACGAAGTAAATATTCCTTTGCTTCCTCCGCTGTCAACCCCGAAAGACGCTCAAGTATTTCTATCTGCGCCTTGTGGATGCCTGCAATTTTTTCCTTTTCTTCATCTGCTTCCTTGAGTTTTCTTGTAAGAATTTCATCTTTCTTTTCTAAAGATTCCGTCTTTTTGTCAAGGGCTTCTTCTTTTTGCTGTAGTCTACGTTCTTGACGAGAGATTTCTCCTCTTCTTTCCTTAAGCTCTTTTTCAGCTTCGTTTCTTGATTTAATAATCTCTTCTTTAGCTCCGATTAAAGCTTCACGCTTTTTATTTTCAGCAACCTTGATTGCTTCATCAACAATACGCTTCGCTTCGGCTTCTGCACTTGTGATTTCTGCTTCTGCTATCTTTTTTCTGTAAGATATTCCGAAACGAAAGCAAATCGCACCGGAGGCAACTGCAAGAACTACCGCAACTACAGCAGCAATAACCAATTCCATCATGACACCTCCTATATATTAAATTTTTTACACTACATCTTGTGATGTAACGGTGCAAAAAACACACATATATTATATTATTTTTTATGCAAACTGTCAAGACAAAAACATAAAAACAGAGGAAAATTTGTGAAACCAAATTTCCCTCTGTTTGAATTAATTGCCTGAAGTTAAAGGCATCAACTTGTTATTCCACGCGAAAAATCTTACTCTTTCGCCCTCTTCTGGCGTAAAGACGGGCTTATTTAATATTAATCCTCCGCTTACTAAAGCCGAAAATTTATTTACTCTGCTGAGTGCATTTCCCATATATGCCGCTGCATATCCGTTTGCAGGTAAAATATTATAAGCTCTGCCGTTTCCTGCAGCATCCGCCACAGCAATTTTGCACGAAGGCATAGAATAACCCGTCATATCAAAAATAAAATAACCGTTTTCATCTATTGAAGCATAGTCAATTCTGTTGTTGTTACCATCTATTATATACGCAAGCGGGTTAACAGCGTTATCCTTGCCAAGAACATACAAATATGCCTTACCGTTTTCAATTTTGTAATACGCATCCTTAATATATGGATATACGCTGTCCACACAAAGATTAAAGCTTCCGCTTTCTGTGTTTATGCCATCGGGAAGGATGCCTGTGTATGTAACATTATAAACTCCGTCGGAAAGCTGTGTTTCCTTATCCGCAAGAACAACTGAATTATCAAGGCTAAGGCTTCTCTCATATGTTCCCTGCGAATTTTTCACAACCAATTCGTAATTTTTGTAAACATAGCTTTTTCCGCCACTGAAAACGGTTTTATCATCTTTATCTTTTATAACTATATTAAGTCTTTCCAGATTTCGCATATTATCGCTGAAAAGTATCAGATCTTCTCCTCCGTTGGGGCTATAATATAAATTATCAGTATTGAGACTATAGTTTAAAAATCCTATGTTGTTTTTATTATCTTTTGAATAAAGCCCCGTGTGTCCAACGTATCCTGGTTTACTTTCGGTTACATCTCCGTTAAACACAGGTATTTTTCCCCAATCTCCGTAAAAACCCATATATGGAATTGAAACTGCTTTTGCATCGTTTTCCGCAGTAATAAAGCCTTCGATATAAAAACCGTTTTTAAAAACTTGTGTAAGCTCAGCTATCTCGTTTTCATCAAGCAACACTTCTGCCGTTATTTCCTTTGAAGCAAATGGTTCAAGTGAAATTTCCGAAACAATTACTCCATCAATTTTAAAAGCCAACTCAGAATTTTCAAGAACTTTTGCATCCTTAACTATATTCACGTTGGAAGAGTTCTTTTCATAAGCATCCGTCATAACAACTGCGCTTAAATTGTAATCAACCGTTTCTGCCGATAAATTTTGTATTGTGAATGTGAAAGGCTTTGCTGTTTTTAATCCATCAGCATCATTTGTTATTTCTCCGAGTTCTATTTTCGTTTTATCTCCGTTATAAATCAAAGTTAAATCGTTTGTTGCCTTTGTAAGATTAATTACTCCTGCCCCCTGTTTTCTTGGAGACACAGGCTTTGATTCATCATATTCTATATCTGCCGTTGAAGCTAAAAGCCGTTGTGCTATGCTTTGTGCAGTTGCTTTCGGGTATGCTGAATTAACATCTTCTTTTAAATACTGAAGCATAACTCCTGCCGAGCCTGCATATTGAGGTGTTGCCATAGAAGTTCCGTTCATATACATATATTTCCCATTAAGGCCTGCCGAAACAATATTACCTCCCGCTGCAGTAATTTCGGGTTTAAGCCTTAAATCATATGCCACTCCCCAGCTTGAAAAAGAAGACATTTTGCTTTCTTCTTCCGCCTCACTTACATTCACCGATGCAACAGCAGTGGGATATTCATATGCCGCCGGGATTGAAATCATACCATAATCGGGGAAATCTGCCATAGGTGCAAACGTTACGCGTTTTTCTCCAAATCTGCCATTGTTTCCTGCCGACATTGAAACCACAATGCCCTCATTACGGATAAGTTCAAAAACATTGTTGTAATTTGATAACCCTGTAAACCCTGCGGGGATACCTATACTGAGATTGATTACGTCCACCTTAAGCTTCACCATGTCTTCGAGTGCAGCAATTATATATATCTCATTCACAGAAGATGCTCCATCTTTTGCAACCTTCATAAAAACAATCTGCGAATCAGGTGCAACGCCTTTAAAGTTTTCACTGTTTCCGGCAGCTATGGCACTAACATGTGTCCCGTGAATATTGCTTGATGAGCTCGTTGGGTCTGCATCATTTTCAGCATAGTCAAAAACGAAGGGCACCTTGCCGTTGTTTTTATAAACATCTTCTGCATTAAGACCCTCAATCTTAGTTTCTGCTATAAGGTTTTCAGAATCTAAAATCTGCGCGATCTTCTCTTTTGTTAAAGCAATAGTTTTTGGTGCGGTGTTGAAGGCCTCGTGGTCGGTGCAAAGCTCGGAATCTATCACACCGATAACAATTCCGTCGCCCGTATATTTCCCCCTCAGTTCCTCTGTAAGACCGATTCTTAAGTCCTGCTTTGCATGGTCGGGAGACGTAATAAGGTTATTCTCGTTTGTTGCTTCAAAATATAATGTTTGCGAAATACCAACGTGCTTAACTCCGTCGATTTTTTCAAGTTCATCTTTAAGAGATATATCCCCCTCTATGCTGAAGCCGTTTAAAAGATGGGTGTATCGCACCGTTATCTCCTCACCCGTAATCTTCTCTGCCTCTGCTATTGGATTTTGCGCCTCTTCTTCCATTGAACAAAGAATATTTTCCTCAAAATTTTCAACGCTTGCCCCATAAAAAGAGCTTTGCTTCCTTGAAAGCAATCCACCGCCCTCAAGTTCTACAATAAAGGATACTTCTTCTTGCTTTTCTTCGCTCATTTTACCAAGATATTCCCTTTCAACAAAAATATCTGTGTAGGCAAATGCCGAGCTTGCAGTAAATATTATGCATATGAGAAGACTTATTATTTTTTTCATATAAACTACCTCTTAAAAAAATTTTATAAGAATTTAAGCTTATTATACCTCTTTCGCGCTTCTTTTTCAAGTTTTATTTATACAAAGGAAAAGCGACAGCCGAAGCTGCCGCCTACCCTTTATTTATGAACAAAAATGAGGAGATTGTTAATTTATATTACTTGCCCTGTTGCATTTCTCCAACAGCTTCAAGCACTGAATCAGCCATATACTTAAGCTGTTCGTCGCTTAAGCCATAGAGGGGCAAATGTGTGAACCTCTTATAGAATACTTCTTCACAATTCGGGCACTGTTTTGCAATTTCTTCGGGATTGTAGCCCATTTCTTCAACAATCTTAAACCTGTATAAAGGACCGAAGTGTGCAATCTGTGTAACGCCTCTTTCCTCAAGCTTCTTTTTAAGAACCTGAATATTTCCACCTGCCTTAGCGGGATCTATCTGAAGAAGATACAAATGGAAAGTTGGCTTAATTTCATCATTGCCGATATCCTGAGGAATAATTGCATCATTTTCCTGGAATCTTTCTGTAAGATATGCTGCTGCACGTCTTCTTGCTTCAATAATTTCTTCGTTACGCGCAATCTGAAGTGTTAAACCAAGTCCCTGAATTTCTGTGGTAGATGCGTTACCCGGAACAAAGGGTGCATACTTACCCTGAATCGGTGTGATATTATAAAGCCAATCCTTTATAGGGCAAGTGAAATCAAGGCCAAGGAAACGTGCTCTTTTCATTTCAGGTCCAAATCCGGGGATATTAGTTGTTGCAATACCACCCTCGCCAAACGAAGTGATATTTTTAACCTCGTGCATACTGAATGCCGCAAAATCACCGATTGTTCCAATCTTTTTGCCCTTATACATTGCACCAAATGCGTGCGCCGCATCTTCAAGAACAAGGATATTGTGCTTTTTTGCAAGCTCCATAATCGGGTCCATATCAACAGGGTAACCGCCAATATGTACAGGAACAATCATCTTTGTTTTATCTGTAATTTTTCTTTCAACATCTTTGGGGTCCATATTGATTGTTTTGGGGTCTACATCTGCAAAAACAAGCTTTGCACCCACAGCGAGAGGATAAGCCATTGTAGCAACAAATGTGATTGCAGGAACGATAACTTCATCGCCGGGCTTTAAGTTTGCATACTTATATGCAATTTCAAAACCTGCGGTTGCATTTGTAACAAATGTTGATGTTTCCGTGCCGAGGTATTCATTACAAAGATTTTCAGCTTCTTCAACCTTGCTTCCAAGTGAAAGCTTTCCCGGAGGAGTTGCTAAGCTATCAAGCTTTTTAACCTGCTGCCACACCGCCTCGAGCGCCTCGTCATATTCTTTTCCTTCACCTTGCATTAAAAAGCGGATGATTTCCATAAGGTCCTGCACGTTGTAGTTTTCGCCTACCGCTGCCCACGGAACACGTGTCGCTCCTGTATTATATCTGAAATCGGTTGATTTACCCATATTTATTCTCCTTTGCTATTTTATTAGTATGGCTCTTTATTTAATTTTAGCAGAAAGTTAGATAAAAAAAAAGAGAGTATCTTCCTTATTTTTTGTAATATATTCCTTTTTCCACGCAATTATTGACATTTTTTATTTCTAATGCTAAAATGCATTCATGGAGGAATGAAAATGACGATTGATTACGATATAAAAAAGATTGACAAAGCACTTTCAGACTTTTATAATGCTATCGGCATCAGAATTGATTTGCTTAAAGACGATTTCTCTCCCATAACTTCCAATCAACACGAAATTTGCGATTATTGCTTGGCTATTCAATCGTGCTCACGCGGCAAAAGCATATGCATCTGGTCTGATACAAAACTTCTTGAAAAGTGTAAGGCAACAAAAAAAACACAGGTTCATATCTGCCATGCAGGTTTAGTTGATATTGCAACTCCCGTTTTATACGACAATACAATTATAGGCTACATCATATTCGGGCAAATAAAAACCGACACCGATTTTTCTGTTCTTAAGGATTATATAAAGGACCTTGGACTTGACACAGATAAAATGGAGGAATGCTACTCCAATCTTTTACTTTTTAAACCCAACAAGATTGAAAGCATAACAAATCTTGCATCTATGCTTGTTAAACATATCCTTCTTGAAAAAATGCTTAAACCTGCATTAAACGATGGTTTCCGTGTTGCCATAGATTTTATCGACAAAAACATTGAACGCGATTTATCAATAAAGGAAATTTCGGCAAGCACAAACGTTTCAAAATCTGTTCTTTATAAATATTTCCACGAAAAGTTTAACTGCACCGTAAGCGAATATATAAAGAGAAAAAGGATTGAAAAATCTATCAAGCTAATCGAAAAAGGTGGCTTATCAATTGAGGAAATTTCTCAGTCGGTTGGTTTTTCAAGCGCCTCGTATTTCAGCAAAACCTTTAAGGCACATATGGGAAATTCCCCGCTTCAGTATAAAAAGCTTCACCACAAGGGAAAGTAAAAAGCACTTCAACGAAGTGCTTTCAGACCGTCGTAAAAGTCGGTCAACCACAAGAAAAATTATAATTTTATAAATTTGTAGGGTTTGGCGTCCTCGACGAACCGTTAACAATATAATTTTCATCAAAAAAATTAAAAGTTAAGAAAGCCCCTGAAAACCAAGTTTTCAGGGGCTTTTGCTTGCTTCTGTTCAATACAATCTCTACCGTACCATTGTACGCCGACGAGTTTGTATTGCATATCTCTGTTGCATCAATCTCGAAATCTTTTAAGTTGCTGTTTATAAAATCAGATATATATCCCTTTAATAATTCAAGTTTTATATTCATGTTTTCTCCTCTCTGATTTTTAATTTCAAATCGGAATTATCTTTAATTATAATTCTGTTTTGGAATAATGTCAAGCGAATTTTAGAATATACTAACATTAAATATTCTAAAAAGGAAATATGCTTTATGAAAACAAGAAAGCAATCATACGGAAATAAAAATATTGTAGGTAAAAACATTGAACGTTTGCGAAAAGAACAAGGATTTAAGCAAAAAGATTTCATTGCGCAGATTCAGGTTATGGGATGCGATATGAACCCTACAAGCTACTCAAAACTTGAAGGGCAACTGCGCAGTGCAACGGATAAAGAGATTTTTGTTATTTCAAAAATTCTTAATGTTGCTATTGAGGATTTATTTGATTGAAATTAATCAGAGAAAATAAAAAAGCACTTCAACGAAGTGCTTTTTTTATTTTGGAAGAGCTTAATGTTTTATATGATACGGTCAATTATAAAATTATGTTTCATTGGCCCTGAACCATTTCCTAAGTCAAGACCCGCAGCAAGTGCACCACAGATATATTCCTTTGCTCTCTTTATAGCTTCTGAAAGGCTAAATCCTTTGGCAAGATTTGATGAAATAGCGCTTGATAAGGTACATCCCGTTCCGTGAGTGTTAGGATTATCAATTCTTTTCCCATCGAACCACACAAATCTGCCATTTTCACACAAAAGGTCATTTGCGTCGTTTATACTATGACCTCCTTTTAACAAAACACTGCAGCCATAGCTTTTCTCAATTAATTCCGCTGCTTTTATCATATCGTCCTTGTTCTTGATAATCATACCCGATAGCACTTCTGCTTCGGGAATGTTTGGTGTTACAAGCGTTGCAAGGGGCAGTAGCTTTGTAGCCAATGCTTTTATCGCATCTGTCTTTATAAGAGCAGAGCCACTTGTTGCAACCATTACGGGATCTACAACAATGTTTTTTGCGTTATAAAATTTCAAACGGTCTGCAATAACATCTATTAACTCGCATGATGATACCATACCAATTTTTACGCTGTCAGGGAATATATCTTCAAACACTGCATCAATTTGTTCTTTTAAGAATTCAGGTGTTGAATCTAAAATTGCCCGTACGCCAAGAGTATTCTGAGCAGTAAGTGCCGTAATTGCACTCATAGCATAAACACCATTCATTGTCATAGTTTTAATATCTGCCTGAATACCTGCACCTCCACTTGAATCACTACCTGCAATAGAGAGTGCGGTTTTCATTTTCGTTTTAAAGCAAAAACTTCCGAAATCACTTATATAGTAGTCTGAGATTTCTTTTATTTCTTTTTGTTTTGTTTCGTGCAAATCATAAACCGCCGCAACCATAAAGCCATCATCTTTAGCAGTTTTTAGTGCGTGAAGAACATCTTCAAAAACTATTGTTTCAGTTTTTTTCGTTCCCAGATGCTTTAGAGCTTGTCTGTAAATTTCAGAATTTTCTTTGCTAAAACCAACTTCTGCACAGGTAAATATTTCAGAGAAGCAATCACGAACACCCAATCGTTTCAGAACATCTTCCGCAATAGATCTGTCTGTAACAGTCGCAACACACATCTTTACACCCATGTTCTGCAATCTTTTTAAGAAATCACTAACGCCCGGTTTAAGAACTACTTTTGTCTTATATATTTCCGCCACCATATCATTTATATCTTCTATAATTTCGTGTATCGATAGTTTAATGCCATAATTTTTCCGATAATGTTCTGCAGCTTGTTCAAGTGTAAAGGCCTTGAAAACTTCGGCAAGGTTTTCTTTTGGTTCTTTCCCAAGAGAGCGAAGATAATCTTCCGGAATAGTGTCCCAGATAAACATAGAATCAAGAATGGTTCCGTCTAAATCAAATATTGCTCCCTTAATCATTACACACCACCTGCTTTGCCAGTTTTTTTAATTCTGTAGCAGCTTTTTGAATGTTGCCTGCAGCAAATATAGCACTGATAACAGCAACGCCGCATATTCCGGTGCCTGTTAGTTCTAAAATATTTTCTGCTCCAATGCCGCCGATAGCAACAACGGGAACACTTACAGCTTCACATATTGCTTTAAGTGTTTCTATGCTTACATCATCTGCATCTGCCTTTGAACCTGTCGGGAATATTGCACCTACCCCAAGATAATCTGCGCCTTCCTTTTCAGCAAGCACTGCCTGTTCTACAGTTTGAACCGATACGCCAAGTATCTTATCTTTACCAAGAATTGCCCTCACATTTCCGGCTTTCATATCGCTCTGTCCCACATGAATACCATCAGCATTTATCTTTTTTGCAATTTCAACATTGTCATTAATAATAAAAGGGATATTGTACTTTCTACAGAGTTTGTGTATTTCCAAAGCTTCATTCAGAAAACTTTCTTCATCAAGGTTTTTCTCGCGAAGCTGAACTAATGTCACTCCACCTTTTATTGCTTTCTCAACCTGCTCATATAATGTTTCATTGTTAAGCCATGCGCGATCAGTTACCGCATATAAAAGTAATGATTTTTTATCGCACTTCATATTTTGCTCCTTCAATCAGTTTTTCTGCGTCCATAGTATATATTGCATCTATAATGTGATTACGAAGACTTGAATTCCCTTCACCGTCTTTCATATTTGATACACCTATTTCGCCGGCAAGCCCCATAAGACACACAGATGCTGCAACTGCTTCGGTTATATTATCAGGATTTGCGACTGCGTACGCAGTAGATAAGCCCGAAAGCATGCACCCAGTTCCTGTTATACGGCTCATTATAGGTGAGCCATTTCGAATTACATAGCACCTTTCACTGTCTGCTACTAAATCTATAGCACCGGTTATCGCTATAACCGCTCCCAACTTTTTGGAAAACGTTTTTGCAAACTCAACCATTGAATCAAGATTTTCTTCTGTTACAACATCTGCGGCATCTGCATCTACCCCCTTGGTTGTTCCGCTTCCAAGGGCAAGAGTTTTAATTTCCGATACATTTCCTCTTATAATATGGGGCTTAATTTCTTCCATAATTTTAAGTGCAGTTTCTGTTCTAAGCTTGCTTGCGCCTGCACCTACGGGATCAAGAAGAACAATATGACCAAGTTCTTTGGATTTCTTACCGGAAATAAACATAGCCTCTATGCTATTTTTGTTCAATGTTCCGATATTGATGTTAAGTCCTCCGCAGATAGATGTAATATCAGAAACATCATCCGGCTCATCTGACATAATGGGGCTTCCGCCTGATGCAAGCAGTGCATTTGCAACATCATTAACCGTAACATAGTTTGTGATGTTGTGAATAAGCGGTGTTTTCTCTTTCACATTTTCAAGACATTTTCCTAACATAATTTACCTCTTTCTGCCGTAATCATCGGCTATTTATTAACTTAACAACAAACCTTGCCAAACAAAAAAGGAAGTTACCGACTTGGTAACTTCCTAAAAATTCTTTGTTCCTCCTAACACTATGTATCAGGCATCCCTACGTTGGCATTATCCAAATCAGGTTCTCGGTCGAAGGTCGCACCTTCCTCTCAGCCTGTAATACAAGCTCCCGTTTATTAAGTTTGAAAGTATTATATCACTTTTTAAAAGCTTTTTCAATAGGTTAAGATAAAGTATTTTCTTCATATCAAAAAAAAAATAAAATACGTCATCTGAATTCATCGTTTTATTTACGCTCGCTGCCCCCTCGGGGTTCGAGTCCACCCGGCACAAACGCAAAGGAAATGGTTGATAGGCTTATAAAAGATATGGCAGTCAAGCAAGGTATCACAGAAGAACTCAAAGCAAAAGACCAAATGGCTTGGGTTGGTGCTATGAATAACATTCGCCATGCAGCAGAAGAATTTGTGTTTGAGGACATTGTTTATGCAGGAGGTATTTCAAAATGAAAAAATCAATCATATCCATCATATCAATCGTATCAGTTTTAATAAGTTCTTTTCTGTAAGCGCTGCAGAGGTAACGAGAGAATCGGCACCCTGCAACGCTACAAATGAAGCAATTACCGTTGTTGAAAGTTTTATCGGTGATATTTTAACCGAAGTGCAGAACGGGTTGGGATATGCCGGTAAAATTACTTATGTCAAAGCGGAATTTGATGCCCGTGTGAAAATCTATCAATCTGTAAATCCATCATTCAATCCCAATGTTGAATATATGAAAGATCCTCTTTCAAGAGATATTCCATCAGTTGATAACAGCTTATTTATACTTGCAAGAAAATTAATTCTATCATAGCACAAAAGTGGCATAACCTATACAAAACAGGCTATGCCACTTTTTAATACATTTTAATACTCATTTATATAAAACTCAAATGTGTTTCCTTTGGTTCCGTAGAGAATTTCATCGCCGTCTATGTGTGTAAGGCTTAAGCCTTCTGCTGTCATTTCCCATTCAAATGACGGGTTGCAATCGTAAGGTTCGGCTACAACCGGATTTTCAACACTTTCAGGCGGACCACCAACAAGCTCTAATTTGAGAATGTCATTTTCATCAAGTGTCCATGTTCCTTCAAACTGTTCCAAAACCTCACTGTTCCCAATTCCATAGACATAGCTCACCGTTCCGTCAGGGTTTAGTTCAAGCCCCAATGCTCTTTCCTCACCGTTACCATCGTTTTCAAAAGCTATCCAGCTTCCGCAGAACACCACATCGGGAACTCTGTCATAGGCAGAAAACTCAGCCATAAAATCATACGGCGTGAAATCATAAACTTTGTTTTCGTTGTTTTCTAACCTTCCGTCCATACCTGATTGCACCGGAGTGTACTCAATCTTTTCAGAGCCTTTTTTGGCTATTACATAAAGGTTAGGAATTGTGTCGCTGATATTGCCTCTTACAAGAATTGGTTCGTTTGCTTCAATAAGCTCTTCGCCGTCATAAGGCAAATATTCTTCGCCAAATTCACATTTACATACGGTAATTGTTACCTGATTATCTGCCGGAACGATTGCATACATTCTGTAACCTTCGTTTTCAGCATATTTTTCTATATCCTTGATAAACGAAATATCTTCGACATAATCAAGCTTTGAAAGCTCTGCTTTTGCAGTTTCGGCATCACCCTCAATCCAGCCAAGATACGCAACACCAATAAGCTTGCCATCGGCTTTAATTCTATCTTTTAATTCTGTAAGCTCTTTCGATTCTGTTTGAACTTCAGGCTTATTGGTTTCACCGCCTAAAGCGGGTTTCTCTTTACAGCCTGCCAATCCTAATACAAGCACAAAGGCAAGAAGTAATAAAATAAATCTTTTCATATGTAATCCTCCTTATGCCCACGGATCAGCAGACTTTGGAGGTCTGATATCCGATAATATAAACTGCTCCCACAAGAACCATTCTCCGGTTGACGGCTTTGTGCGAAGTCTTATCTGACGGGGAGAATCTGCACCGCCGGACTCAACCTGCAATGTGAGGTAACCTTCATCAATATTCTGTCTTGCATATGGATTTTCAAAAAATTTAATTGTATAAGGCTCGCTTGGTTCATAGTTGTTATCAGGTGTAGCACCTACAAAGTATGAACGGGGAACATAATCTTTATCTCTGAATCTGTCTTGAATAAACTGTTTATCACTTACCGACAAACCACGGGGACCGTGAAGATAGTTCAGCATTTCAAAAGAGGCTTCCTTATCCACGGGATACATACACAGTGCCGCAACTGTAAGTGCCGCTGCGTGCTGAGGTTCTTTTAATGCACCTTCAGGCATTGCCTTCAGCTCTGCAAGATTTGCAGGAATGCCGGATAAAGTTACTGTATAGGTTTTGTTACCTACGTTTGCCACTGCTTGTTTTGTAGCCTGCCCAAAATTGTTTACTGCCTTTGCACATGCGACCTGAGCTGCCTGAGTAGCTTTGTTTTTCAACATATCGAAAAATGCCATTTTCTTTTCCTCCTTATAAAGTTAATGGTATTGTTTCTTCACTTGTATTGAAATCTTCATCGGCAAGAAGACCGTCACGCTTGCAGTTTACCTTCAAGGCTTCCATTTCAACGGAAAGGTCAAGCATATCATCCTCAAAAAGATTTGCGTGCTGCTTTTCCAGAGCCGTCTTAATGTCTGCAAGGCAGCTTATTGTGCTGTCCGTAACATTCTGTGCCGGGATGCCGCTTTTTTCAAGCATCAAATACTTTGAAATTATTTTCCCGAAGGTAGGAAGATAATAGTTGAAAAACTGTCTTGCCTCCGGTATGTCTTCGGGCTGTTCTCTGAGCGTTCTTAAAATTTTATCCACGCTTTTACAGATTACTTCGCTCTCGGTGCGTATCAGCTGATTTTTAATACACATACCGTTCCGTCTTAAATCCATAAGTTGCGTGCGTCCTTTGGAGAGAACGGCACTCGCTTCATCCGATAAACCGGTTTTCTTTTTGTCCTTTGCCGTGCTTTTTGAACACGCTATAACGATTATAACGATTGCCACGATTAAAACAACCAAAACAATTCCGGCTATAAGCAGAAGCTTACCAAGAGAAGGAAAAAACTTACGGGCGACAAAAAATGCAGCGATACAAGCAACGATGCCAAGCAGTCCGCCTATGCCGGATGAAGAATTATTGTTACTCATAAGTTATCACTTCCTTTATTTATTCTCTGATTTCAAGTAATTTTGCTTTCAGCTCGGATTCAATGCGGACAAGCTCGGTTTCTGCCGCACGGCGTTTCGCACGGCATTCATCCTGAATTTTAAGAACCTCGTCAAGAGTAGAGATAAGCTGCTGATTTGTGTGCTGAACGGTTTCAAGGTCAACAATACCTCTTTCGCTTTCTCTTGCAATATCAACAGTTCCTTGCTTTAATGCGTCCGCATTCTTTTTAAGCAATTCATTTGTCATATCCGTAACTGCACGCTGGGCTTCCATTGCTTCCTTTGAATGAGCCATCCCCAGTGCAAGCACCATCTGATTTTTCCACAGGGGAATAGTGTTGTTGATGGTGGACTGGATTTTCTCGCTCATAAGCGTGTTGTTGTTCTGAATAAGTCTTATCTGCGGAGCCATCTGTATGCTGATGGTTCGGGTAAGCTCAAGGTCATAAAGCTTCTTTTCAAAACGCTCACACATCTGAGCATAGTCATTTGCCGCCTGTGCATCATTCGCTTCGCCGGAGGCTTCTGCTTTTCGCTTTAACTCCGGAATTGTTACCGCACGCTCTGCTTCAAGCTTCTTTTTGCCTGCCAGAATATACATAGTCAATTCTTTGAAATATGTAAGATTGGCGGCATACATCTTATCAAGCATTATAATATCCTTCAAAAGCTGATTCTGATGTCCTTCAAGCTCTGCCACAATTTTATCAATGTTTATCTCGGCTTTATCGTAGCGAGCCTTTAACTTTGCAATTTTATTTCCTGCTTTTTTGAAGAATCCCAAAAATCCGCCGTCATCTTCTTCATCGACAGAAAAACCCTTCAGCTCTGTAACGAGGTCTGCAATCATATCTCCGGTTTCGCCCAAATCCTTTGTGCGTACACCCTCCAGTGCCGTATCCGAAAATGCGGCAATCTTCTTTTGACAAACTGCTCCGTACTGGAGAATAATGACTGAATCATTCAGGTCAATTTTCTCTGAAAAAGAGTCAACCTGTGCCTGTTCTTCGGGGGATAACTTTTGTTCTTCGAGATAATGCTCCGTGATATCCTTCTGTTCGGGAATAACGGGAGCCTGCGCCTGAGATTCAAGAGTGAGTTCGGGAGTTCCGAGTTCCAAATTTATTCCGTTTTCATTCATGGTTATTTTCCTCCAGTCTTTATAACAAGGTCGCCTTCCAAAACGCCTAAAAGTCCTACATCAAGTATCAGCCAGCCCAGCCTGTTTTCTTTGATTTTTCTTGTATATCTCAAATTGGCGGCAATCGTATCGTTGAAATCTGCATACATATCACGCTTTATAAAAGCATCCGGATCAAAAACAAACGCCTCGAGGACTGTTGTTTCAATTATATTTCCGCCCATATCAAGCTTGACTTTATCGTTTTTCCTGAAAATTCCCTCCTCAACCTTGCCGAAAACCACCATTTTGTTCTTTAGCTTTCTTGCTCTTACAATTCCTACCTGAAGGGGATGAGGTTCAATTTCAAAGGGAACTTTGATTCTGAAAAGCCCGCAGGCTTCGCTTCCGTAAGCTGAAAGATTTTCTTTATCCGAATTTTCTTTCTGCTCGAAAAACCATTTAATATCTTCAGCCGTATAGCTTTCGGAAATAAGAGAGGTAAATTTTTCCCACTGTGGCTCTTTCCTTACTTCCTTGCTTGCCCATTTTTTGTCCTCAATCAAATCCTTAAAATGCTTATGACATTTTCCGCATAAAACACCGTCAATTAAATGTCTGTCTTTTGAGTTAACGCTCCAGAAGCCGTCGTAAAAGTATCCTAATTTCCTGCCGCAGACTCCACAAAGCGTACCGCGTTCAATATATTTACATTCTTCAATACATTCAACGTATTTTCTTGTTAGTTTTCCCATAACCATGCCTCCTTTGCTTAATTATTTGCGTGTATAAGTCTGATGGCTTACACCTTGCGTGCCGTCAAATGGGAATAAGTGTCGAAGCAACAAGGTGTTTTCGTCAATCAAGGTTGCATAAAATTCCTCGTCTTCACCAAATGTACTGTTATATGTATTGAACTTTACTTTCCACTCATCATTGCCGCAGCCTTCATAAACAGGCTCTTCTATAATTTCAAGCTCTGCATCAAACTTTTCATCTGTAAATTCAGTTTTGCTATAATACTTTGCAGTAGAATCTGAAATATTGATTGAAATTCCACTTTCAATACCTTCTTCTTCAGCAGTAAATTCATAGCCATCGGTTTCTCCGTAAGCAAAAACCCATTCTCCGTCTAAAAGTGATACATCGGGGGCAGGTGGAACCGCCATTGCTTTTTCTATAATAGCTTTATCAAGCTTTGCAAAGGGTGTTGCCGTGAGTTTTACGGTTCCTTTTGCGGCATCTTCCTGAAGTGTCCAGAAATCATCAAGAGTTATATCAAGCTTTTCGGAATCATCCCGGACATAAATGCCTGTGTTATTATGATAAATCTCAATTATCGAAGGATCGTTGTCGTCAGGGTATGTAAAGTAGTAATCATCACACACAACTTCGTTATCCTTTGAAATGTGGTAAGTTCCGATAATACTGTATGCCGCACCGTTTGAACCCATATTGAATAAGCTGCCGTCATCCTTTAATGAATACATATTACGACTCATACCTTCTAAAAGAAATTCAGGAGTATCATTTTTGAGCGTATAAATCATATAAATCTCATTGTTTACAAAAGCATCATCTGCGTTGTTAAATGAACCTATTAAAAGTTCGGATACATCGTCACCGTTTAAATCCTTAAAGGTATAACCAATTTCATTCAGAGCTTCATCTTCTAAAGCAAGCGCCGCATCCCATATTCCTGCCATCCCGTCATCGGGACCAACCTTACTATCAATGTTTTTAATGAACTCGTAAGTCTTTGCAAGTACATCTTCATATTTTAGGGCATAGTCAACCTTTGTTTCTGCATCAGTCTTGTCGCCTGCATTGTCAGGTATATTAACATTTGTTTTTCTGCAAGCAGTCAACATAACACATAACAAAAGTGAGAATATAAGTAATCTTTTTTTCATAGGCTGCTCCTTATCCGGCAAATATTATGCCATCAAATATTTCTTCAATATTAACTCCGTCAATAGCTATATAACCTAAATCAGAATCATATACTGCTTCAACACGGCAGATTGTACCGTCAGAGCATTTCAAAAGAGCAAATCTTTCGTTATCGGTGCTGTAATAAAGCACTTCGTCACCTGCCTTGAGTGTTTTATTGCCGTTTACCGTGTTTTTCTTCTCATCATATACTTCAGCTTCAAGGTCTTGAAGGAGCGTGAAAGTAAATGTGCTTTCTTCATCGAATGTAAAGTAGGTATCGTCGGTTACAGGTATTCCGTCATCACCTGTGCGGTACTCTTTGTAGCCTGAGACAGTTGAGAGTTTCTGCGTTGTTTGCTTCAGGTAAAAGCCTTCGGGATTTGTCAAAGCATCCTGCGTGGTTAAAAAGTCTCCGCCTTCGTGGAAAATTCTGCGAAGTCCGCCGTCAACACTTCCTGCCTTTTTAACGCCATAGGAAAGGTCATAGCAAACCGTTTCTCTGTAGTCGTTCTCTCTTAAAATTTCGTAGTAAATATAGTTTTTGTCATCAGCCGTATGAACGAAGGTAGCATCATAGCCATAGAACCATTCTTCTTCCTCGAATGATTCTCCGTTAACGGTAATATCTATACACCCTGAATCTCCTTCATTGCTTTCATATCCACCTGCAAAAATTTCATCTATGACACCATCTCCGGTTACATCATAGTAAAAAGGTGTATCCGACGAAAGCTCGATGCCGTAAGAGGAAGGAGTGTTCTTATATTCTGCTTTCAAAACATCAGGATATTCCTCGTTTGAAATGGTTACAATCTGTACGCCGGATGCATAGCTTGCTATGGAATACGGCATAAAATAGATTGTTATTCCGTTATAATCAAGTGTCCAGGAAATCGTTGTTTCGTCATTTATAATTTCTGCAATATCAAAGGATTCATTAAACTCTATATCGCTCCAATGCTTGTCAAGCTGCTCGGAAACGGCTTTAGCAAGCTTATCTTTATCATTTATAACATCTGACAGTACAAGCTCTTTGCCTGACTTTGTATCATAGTTTTTGCCGTGATAATAGTAATTGCCGTGTACTCCGCCCGTATATTCATACCCAAAGTACAAAATACTTGTAACTTGGGTGTCAGCTCTTCTGACATAAGATGTTACAGATGATTCAAAGGGTGAAAAATATTCATTTCCTTCAAGATAACACTCAGTTGCATAATCCTTGTTTTCATCCAGGAAGTTCAGCAGATATTCTTTATCCGATTTATTGTTATTCTCCAAAGCTTTTGAAAGCCCGGAGTAATTGTTTTCATCTCCATAGTAAAGCATTACCACCGGATAAGCTACCTTGATAATCGTGTCATAACTATCCTCATCATATTCTTCTTTATATCCTTCTCCGGTAATAATCTGAATGGTTTTAATACCATCGTTTGCATCGTGCTGCGTGCCGATTTCAGGCTTAACCGCAAACTCTGCCTTCTTGCACGCTGTAAAGCTCATTATCGTCAAAACACTTAATATAAGTGCTAATATTCTTTTTTTCATTTTTACCTGCCTCCTTTTCTTCAGGCAGACTGTATCAATAACACACATCTGCGGTTTTATGATTCTGATTCTTTATCATTATTTTGAGAGTTGTCCGTAAAGTCTTTTGTTGTCTTTGAATAAGGGTTCACATTTTTTTGAAATGGCGGGGGTGGCGTGCCCCTCGAGAGCACACCAAGCCCCGCTGTAATAAGTAACGCCCATAAAATCCATAATCCCAAAAGCACATATGCGATAGCTATGGGAAAATTCAAAAATATATGGAGCAGGAGCGCAATAACAGCCAAAACTAAAAGCTCTGCATTGAATATCAGGTTAAACAAAAACGATAGCAAAAAGCCTTTCATATCATCACGCCCCTCATATATTTTAATGGATTCAGATTAGTTTTCCTTTTTCTTTCTCATACCAAGAACAGCAAGCAATACAAAGAACGCAGCGAGTGCCCATGCAACAATCGCGCCGGTCATTCCGCCGCTTTCAACTCTTTCTGCAAGCTCGGTGGGATTTTGCAGACCATCAAAAGCCGCCTGCATACCGAGGTCTTTGTCATACATAATCTTACCGTTCTGTTGTTTTCCGATAAATGTATATTCGCCTGATTCATCTCTCTGGGTTACATAGCTGATACGAGGCATATTCTCATAATCCATGTAATAAACTTTTTTGCCGTTATACTGCATGGTAGAGTTATAATTCTGCTTGCCGGCAGGCATAAACGTCATCTTGCTTATGTATGTAACGCTTGTGGTCGGATGCACATTATAACCCCTTTGATTCACTTCCTGATAATCGAAATCCTTAAACGGTTTTCCTACAGCTACATGATGAAGTGCGTTGTTGTCAATGGTAAATTCACCTATTTTAGCTTCTGCTATAAGAGAAGATGACACTATATCACTAAACTCATTATCTTTGCCGAGTATCGTGTTTTTCCATTCCAATGTGTAATATATTCCGTTATCTTCGTCTGAATTCTGAACCTTTTCGTAACGCTCAACGGTTCTTTTTGCAATTACACCGGGAAGTTCTACGCCGGTAATTTTATCCACTAAAGGAGTTGCTGCTTCAAGCTTACCGGGAACGATAACAATTTTACCTTCGTTTTCGGGAAGAACCTTACCGTCTTCTACATAAACCGCCTTAGAAATAACATCAGTCTGTTTTGATGTGTTTGTAGATGAAAAACCTACAATTGCAAGAATGATTGCTATTACTATAAAAATAATACTTTTCTTATTCATAAGCTAAGCACCTCCGCTTTTTTAGCAAATAGAACTGATCTTTTGAAAAGTTCAGTTCTATTTGCGATATCTTTATATATTATTTGTTATACATTCTTTCAAGGAATGTTACTACTGCTCCACGCGGACAGTTTTCATCAGGAGCTACAGATATATTTGTTCCATTTAACAAACCTGCTTCGCTTGCCCAGTTTTTAGCATCTTCATACCAACCATTTTCACCGATTCCTGCCGCCCTGTAAAGGAATGTGATAATATGAGCACTTGAACAAGTTGCATTTGGCGAGAACTTATCTGCTGATGTTCCTGCTGTGATTCCCTTTTCAACAGCCCAGAGTATCGGTTTGTAGAAGTAATTACTTGAATTTACATCTGTAAACGGATTATTTGTGCTTGTCGGTTCAGGATTTCCCGCTGCACGCCACAAGAATGTTACAACCTGACCTCTTGTGCAGTTATCAAAAGAACCAAATGTTGTTTCGCTAGTTCCTGTTGTTACATTATTATTATATGCCCATGCAACAGCATTTGCAAAATAATCTGTATCCTTAACATCTGTAAACGGAAGGGGTTCAGTTCCGCCATAAACTTTTTTATGCTCTGCTTCTGTACTTGTGTCATTAGGCGCAGTTTTTAAGAGGTTTTTTGCAGTGTTATTTATACCACCTCTCTGGTCATAGAATAAAGCCGCAGAAGTTGTTCCACTTGTTACATACCATCTGTCAGAACCGTCAAATCTGCTCACTGTAATGTTTACCTGATTACCTGCCGCATGACTCTTTACCCAGTAAACAATATTTAATCTTCCAAACTGGTCAAATGTCTGAGCATTGATTGTTTCTGTATTTGTGCTATTATAATATAATTCTAATGTAAGTGGTCTTGTAGGCTGAAAACCATTATCGCCTGTGCCGCCTTCAAAATATGCTCTTGGAAGCCATTTATAGTCATTGCTTTTGAGACGTTCGTTCATATATGTATCCCATCCTGCTTTTCCGCTCATTCCGCCTTCTGTATAGCCGCTTCCATATGGTTCGATATCAGCAAAGAGATATTTCATCATTTCCATACCATCATCATAGTTATCTACCAGACGTGTTACAGCCCATACAAAATATGCTGCAACGCTTCTTGGGTCTTTGATGTTTACAACTTGCTTTAATTCATCTAAATCCCATGGAGCCGGGTCTGCCAAAGTAAATTTCTGGTCTTTTTTTAAGTCGCTTG
This sequence comes from Clostridia bacterium, assembly GCA_017505525.1. Classification (GTDB taxonomy): domain Bacteria; phylum Bacillota; class Clostridia; order UMGS1883; family UMGS1883; genus UMGS1883. Next base: position 12,198 of record JAFVPB010000013.1, on the reverse strand, counting down.
TAAGCTCTGTTACATCTATCATAGGAATATCCGTATCAATTTTCACAGAGTTTGCAAATACTCCGCTCACCAATGTACCCATCATAGTTACAGCCAATAACAACGCAAAGATTTTCTTTTTCATAATAATATTCGCCTTCCTTTTTAATATGTTTTTAATTATCTATCGTTTTCGTCAAAAATGTCGCCGCATTCCGGACAGAACTTCGGAGGATTCTGAGGATCTTCAGGAGTCCATCCGCATTTGTCGCACTTATAGAGTGGTGCGCCTGCAGGCTTTGGCTTACCGCAATTCTGACAGAATTTTCCCTGATTGGTTGTACCGCACTCACAAGTCCAACCTACCGCCGGTGCAGGCTGCGGTTTACCGCAGCTTGGGCAGAACTTACCTGTGTTCTCCGTACCGCATTCGCATTTCCAGCCACCCTGACTTGGTGCACCGCCGCCTACTTGCTGATTAACCATAGTGTTCTGGCTATTGTTTGCGCCCTGCATAAAGCCTGACATACCACCCATCATATTACCTGCCATATTCATTCCCATAAAGCCTGCCATAGCACCGTTAGGATTAGCAGCAGCAGTTCCCATAGCCTGAGCTGTTGCACCCGCCATATGACCACGAAGCATATTTGCATCTCTGCCCATAGCAGTAGAACGCTGATATTCCTGAATTCTTGCTTCGTCTTCTTCGCTTGCACTGACGGACGATACACCGAATTCTACGATTTCAACGCCTCGTCTGTCTCTCCACTTGGAAGAAAGAATTTCGTTGAGTTCGTCTGCAAGCTGCATTGTGTATGCAGGAATAGCCGCATAGTAGATGTTGTTCTGCGAAATTTTGAACATTGCAGGCTGAAGAGCTGATAACAGTTCAGATTTCAACTGACTATCAATTTCGTCACGGGTAAAGCTGTCTGCTACATTTGTGCAAACATTGGTGTAGAATAAAAGCGGATTTGTGATTCTGTAAGAATACTCACCGTGACAGCGGATTGAAACATCAATCGGGAATCCGATAGCTTCATCCATAATTCTGAAAGGAATAGGAGCAGGTGTACCGTACTTGTTTCCCATAATTTCCTTTGTGTTAAAGTAATAAACTCTCTGATTCTTTGCAGGCTCACCGCCGAAAGCAAAACGCTTGCCAACCTCAGCAAAGCTCTTTTTGATGTTCTCACCAAGGTTTCCGTAGAAAATACTCGGCTCTGTGCCTGTGTCATATACAAATTCGCCCGGTTCAGCGCAGATTTCAACTACCTTGCCGCTTTCAACGATAATCATACACTGACCATCATTTACATTGATAATTGAACCGTTTGAAATAACGTCATCGGTTCCTTTCTTGTTGGAAGAGCGTCCTCCGACTCTTTTTTCGCCCTTCTGAACAAGGACGTCTGCATCTAAGCTGTCGCAATAGAAATAATCACGCCACTGGTCAGCCAAAACGCCGCCCATAGCACCTAAACCTGCTTTTAATAATCCCATAATGATTCTCCTTTCGGGTTTTAATTACTTTTTCAAAATTTCGTCTATGTTTGTGATGTCCCACACATTTTCGTCTGTGCCTTGAAGTTCTCCGGCTTCGGTAACGGAGAGTAAATAGTTTATTTCTTTAGTCTCAAAAATGTTTACGATTACATCCTGACTGCATCTTAAAGCAAATGCCTCACCGGTGTGAGCCGCCTGAGCAAGCTCCGCATCGTCTTTTATGAGAGAAACAAAGTTTCTGTATTTCGGAATAACAAGAAACCAATCATCACCATCAAATTCAAATGTTTTAATATGACTGATTATTTCGTCATCAAGGCTTTCAAAAATCTTATTTATGTAAACATCTTTGTTTGCCTTACCGTCTTCACCCTTACCAAGATAGGCGATTGCCAAATATGGTGAACCTTGTACGTTTTCAAAGGGAAGGCAGTTGGCATATTCGTTTCTGTATTCGCTGTCGACATATACCATTCCCGGACCGTCAAGAATATACGGATCATGCTTACCGCAACCAAACAACGATGCAAGGATTGCGAGTATTGCCATAATCTTCATCAGCCTCACCTTCAATCATCCTTTCGCAAGCTCTATTCTCATATCGTAGAAAAGAATTCTTGATATGATTGCAGCAGCTTCGCTTCGTTTGATATTATCGTCGGGGTGGAAGCTCATTGATTCATCACCGACAGCAATGCCTTTGTCGTACAAATCAAGTATTTCATAAGCAAAGGTCGTTGTTTCTTCAACGTCGGGAATGTCGATAAACGGAACATCATTGATATAATCACAAGACGCATCTGCTCTTGAGAACATATATGCCATCTGTGCACGGGTGATTGGTGCGTTCCAGTCAAACTCAATATGCTCTTCAAAGATTTCGTAATTGTAGCAGTAGTCTACAAATGGTACATACCACGCATCCGATTCAGGCTTTGACACATTGTTTCCGTTCTTTAGTGCGTGAATGCTTGCTGCAATTTTTGCCGCTTCGCTACATGTCATTGTCGCATCGGGTTCAAAGGTATTTTCTGTCTTTCCGTTTATAATGCCGGTATTATATGCCGCATCAACCGCTTCGGCGTACCACGCAGCATTATCGACATCAGTAAACGGATGCCCCATTATGCCTGGGAATGAGAGAGTGAAATATCCGCAGTCAATGCATCTTGAAATCGGAAATTCAGCTTTTCCCACCTGTTCAATTCCATCTGCCATTCCTCTGTGTCCTACGACTATATCAAAGTTGTCATCGCCCTTTGCAAGAGCGAATTTTTCTTTGAGAACTTCCGCATCTGCGGTGCAATAGATATTAAGAGAAATATGAGGTGTATTATAGAACGCATCGGGCTTAAATAAAACATTACCGTCTGTTGAGTGTATGTGAACATAAGAAAGACTATCACAATTCATAAAAGCAGATTTTCCTATTGTATGTACGCTTCCCGGAATATCGACAGTCCTTATGTTAGAGCCTTCAAAGGCACTTGTGCCGATTTCCTTTATACCTTCTTCCATATATACAGCTTCTATCCCTAAATCAAAAAATACCATGTCGCCGATTTTTTGAATTTCGGTATCACCGATTACCGCCGGAACATTGACATAACCTTCGCCGAAATATTCGGTTATTACGCCATCCTCGGTAACGGTATATTCTATAGGCGGTATCAGCTCGGCAAAAGCGGTGCATACAGAGGCAAAAAGAACAATAAGCGTAAGTAAAAGAGAAATAATCCGTTTCAAATTTAACACCTCCTCATTTGGTTTCAGGCGGCATACGGGAGATAACTCCCGTACGCCATGCTTGTTTTAGAATTTTGCTATCGCACTATCACACTTGCTCATAAGACTGCTTTTATCTTTGTTGTCATCCGGTAAAGCTTCTACCGCTGCTTTAGCTGCCTGTGCATCCTCAACTGTACCCCATGCGGCAATCATGTCGATTGCACTGGTTTTAACAAGCCTAGAAGCTTCTGCATCACTTACAATTTTCAGCATAGCAGCAACAACTTCTCTTTCATTAAAATATGTTGCAGCAGCTCTCCATTCATCATATGACTTCTGTGCACCTTTCATCTTAAAGGCAGTCATGCCGTTCCAGGAAGGAATATCAGGATTTGTTGTTTCCATAGTCAGGTATTCCATTGTCAGTTTGTAACCTGCTTCAGATGTATTCTTGTGTGTGGGATAGCCATACCAAAGCTTAACAAGACCCATAAGTGCATTGCCGTGATAATCTTTTGCCTGTGCTTCGTCCATAAGAACAGCTCTGTATGTATCCACGACTCTGTCATCACCGATGTTGCCTGCATAATTCAAAGCGTGTTGCTTAACGCTCTTATCTGCATCATTCATCAGGGCAATAGCCGCTTCAACGGCTGCATCTTTGTTTTCAAGTTCAAATCTGTCAAAAGCAATAGCAACGGCTCTTCTGATATTGGCATCTTCGCTCTTTGCATGAGAAATGGCAAAGTTCCAGAATGCTTCGTTATTGCCGTATGACTGAGGAAGACCTCTGAGCACACCGTATACCACAGCAGGCTCTGTTTCGGAAAGTGCCTTTTCCAGAAGCGGAGCGTAAATTGATGCACTTGCGTCAATATTGTTGCTGGACTGCTGTCTGTACGCGTATACTCTTGCACCGTCATACTTACTGTTGATAAGGTAGCTTATTACTTCGGGATTAGCTGCATTTACAGTCTTTGCACCGCCATCTTTGATAAGTTTAACAGCATCGGCAATTACATTTTGGCTATCAAAGTCATATTCTTCGTTTACATCTAAAAATGCATAGTTTTCATAAAGCTTTGCAAATTCTTGAGCTGTAGGATTTGCTTTATCTGCGAAACATTCTTTTACAAGATCTTCTGCTGTCTTTTTCTGAAACTCCGTCTTGAGTTTTTCAAAATCACCCGACTGTGCAGCTTCAGTCTGATTTTGGGTGTTTTCATTATTATTCGTTTTTTCGCCGCCGCAAGCTGCGAGTGAAAGAACCATTAAACCTGCTAAAATAACTGATAATAGCTTTTTCATAATGAAAATCCTCCTAAATTTGATTTTTACTTACTTTATTTTTGCCTCTGCTTCGTCTGCACGTCTTGTGTAAACAGAAAGTCCACCGGTCTGTGCATCGTTTATTGCGTCCATATTTTTCTGAACTTGGGCAATCTGCTCTTCAGACATTTCTCCGCCTGCTTTAGCAACCTTGACTGCTTCCATTGCAGTTTTCGCAAAGCCGACTGCACCCATAAGGTCACGCTTTTCTTTTTTGCTCATTCCAAAGCTGAACAATGCCGTTCTATCGTCGTGAACACCGAAGATATTGTCAAAGTGAATCACTGTTCTTTCTAATTCGTGCATAGCATTTTCCTTATCGTAAGCACTCTTTGCATACGGAACTTTAATCGGATCGGTGATGTACGGATGACCTGTAGCGCCTTTTCTGATTTCGTTAGGAACGTCAAGTCCGCCAACTAATGTAAGCTTAAGACCGCATTCTCTGAATTCCATCGGTTTTCCGGGTTCGGATGCCTCTCTTTCTTCCAGATAAGGCTCATAGCCTGCCACCTGGTCGTAACGGAAAAGCTCAACCGGATATTCAGGCTTTCTGTCACGGGATGCGTGACATATTCTGAACATTCCGTAATCATCGAAGAAGTGAATACCCTCTACCTTTGTAGGATGAGGAAGAATATCGTTGATAGTGCTCTTGTCATTCGGCTCTATAACTTCTTTATAAATTCTGTCGCAGCGTTTCATATATTCCATGTGACCGAGGAGTTCATCTTTTGTAAATCTGCCTTTGCGGATAAAACGTGAGCACATATCATCGCAGGTGGAGCAGATGTATTCATCGCCCTTGATTTTAGTTCTGCTCATAACGCCGCATTCGCCGCCGCAAAATGCACAAGTCTGCTTTTTAAACATATTTTTAAAAAAATCGAAAAATCCCATAATCAAATCCTCCTAAAATCTGACTATATTTAGTTTACAACAACTACCGTCGCGGGTTTACTTGTAACCGAGTTTCCATTTGCATCGGTTATAACGCAACGGAATTCAACGGTACCTGTACTTAACGGTTTAAAAGTTAAAGTCTTGCTCTGTGTGCCACTGAGCATGGCATTGTCAGAAATGTTTTCCCATCTTGTGCCGATTTTGGTCTGCCACTGATAGGTATAGGGTGTCTTTCCGCCGGTTGCTTCCGCAGTAAGTTTAGCATTAAATGCTACCTTTCCGGTACCACCGGTGGGGTTTGTTTTAATCTGAAGAGGTACTACTGCCTCGACAACGGTTACCGTTACTCCCTGACTTGTAACCGTGTCTCCGTTCGCGTCGGTAATTACGCAACGGAAATATGCCCGCAGGGGTTTGCTTTCCTGAAGTGTAATTGTGTTTGTCTTTACACCGCTTATGTACGCATTATCGCCGACATTCTGATATGTGGTTCCTCCGGCACTTAACTGCCACTGATATGTGTACGGTGCACTGCCACCTTCTGCCTCAACAGAAAGGGTTCCGGATTCACCAACTGCGATTTCTATTGCGGTTGGCTGAGTCTTTACCGCAAGGGCTTTCACAGTACTTCCGATCTTATATGAGGCAGCGTTTGTGGTTACCGAATTACCATCTGCATCGGTAACTATGCAACGGTACTGATATCTGTCTGAACCAACATTTGTTACTTTCACGGTAAGAGTGCTTGTATCAAAGCCTTCATTTGCCATTGTGCCTGTGGACTCGGCTGTAAGATTTTTAAAATCGGAAGCACTTGAAATTTTTTGTTGCCACTGATATTTGATGGGTGCTTTTCCGCCGGATACCGAAAATGTGAAGCTTACATAATCACCAAGAGCAGCATCTGTTATGTTAGCAGGCTGAGCAGTAATCGAAAGAGGCTGAGCCGGAATTTCTTTTACATTCAAGGTTATTTCTTCGCTGATGGCTTCTTTGCCCTTTGCATCTGTTATTACACAACGGAATTTTTCGGTGGTTTCTTCGGTCAATGCAACTTTCATTGAAGAATTTGTTGCTCCGCTAAAGAAAGGATTGTCTGAAATTTCTGTCCATTTACCGTCTGTTGTTGCTATTTCCCACTGATAGGTATAAGGAGCTTTTCCGCCTTCTCCCTTGACTGTGAGTGTGGCAGAGCTGCCCGCTTCAACAGTCAGGTCTTTTTCTGAAACACTGATCGTCAAAGGAACTTCTTCCTCAGTAAATACAAGTGTAGCTTCTTTGGAGATGACTTTATCGCCATTTGCATCTGTAACGAGACAGCGAACTTTCTTTTCGCCTGCAGTTGTTATACCGCTATAGAGTGTGTCTGATGTTTCACCGGAGAAATTGGGGTTATCCGAAATGTTAAACCATGTTTCAACTCCGCCGGGAGCTACTGCCAAGATTTGCCACTGATATTTATACGGCTTTTTGCCTCCTGCAGCTTTGATGCTTGTTTCTGCTTTTGCACCAAGCTCAACAGTTGAGCCTGCAGGCTGAGTTTTTATGGTAAGGGGTTCTGTCTCGGGAGTTGTTGATTCACCAGATCCTGAACCGGAGCCCGAGCCAGAACCTGAGCCTGAACCCGAATCAGCTCCCATGCTGAATTTGATTCTTTTTGATTCGTTCATCATACGGGTAAGGATTGCCGCAACCTCTGCTCTTGTGATATTAGCTAAAGGATTGCAGTTGTGAGCATCGTCAACACCCTGAAGTATGCCCGCTCTGTAAAGCTTGTAAACACCTGCAGCATATGCACGGGATGACGGAACATCGGGGATAGAGTTGTCGGGAACATTGTTAACAGCCTCTAAGCCTTCATCTGGAAGTGCCTTTGCAAAGATTCCCATATAACCTGCTCTTGTTGCAAAGTCTTCGTAGTTATACTCTTTATCAATGATTTCCTCGTCTATGCAGTAGTCCACATAAGGCTTATACCAGGGGTTTCCGCTCGCAAGAGATATTGCACCTTCATTGTAGAGCTGATTCATACAAGCTGCAAGCTTGATTGCTTCTGCATAGGTAAGGTTATCGTTCGGTGCATATGTTGTGGTAGATTTACCATTTATAAGTCCCATTTCAACTGCACTTTTCACATCATTATAGAACCAATCGCTTGTCTTCACATCTGTGAATTTCATTTCTGCGGCAAAAACTGTTGCCGTCATACTGATGCACATTGTAAGTGCCAGTAATAGTGATAAAATTCTTTTCATTTCAAAAACCTCCTTTTACTTAGTAACTTCCGCCGCCGCCACCGTGGGTTCTGCCCGACGATGACCTATGGCTGCCTGAATTGTTCTTTGGTTTTTCCGTTTTTGTTACTCGACTGTAAAGGAAAATATCTCTTGATACATCAAGTCGTTTACTGCCGGGCTTTACATAGTTTGCTGCGTAGTCGTTTTCTACTGCCGTTTTCATCTTTGCAAGCTTTCCGTTCATCATAAACCATGCGATGATAAGAGGAACAAGTATTAAACAACCAATTATAATTAGTAAGGTTTTTGTATCATACTGCTTTTTGTTAAACGGCTCACCGTTTTCTGCCATTTCTAAAAGCTCATCGGCATTTTCGATAAAGGCTTCCATTGCAAGATAATAGTTGTTATCTTCAAGATGAGGAAGAATCTGCTTTTTCATATAAGCGATGCCGTTATCGTTGAAAACTGTCAGCCCGTATGCGTGAGTGGTAATCCAATATTCTCTCGGAATTTCCGAAATATAAAGGAGGATGCCATCATCATTTTCGCCTGCACCGTATCCTTCGTAATCATAAATATCATCAGCTGTTGCCATTGCATCATAGCCGGACATTTCGGTTTCAGTTACGATTGCAACCTCGAAATTATATTTCTGACGAACCTCTTCGGCTTTTTCGGTTAATTCTTCAAGCTGGCTTTCACTTAAAATCTCCGCCGTATCTACAATCGGTGGATTTTCAAATTCAGCCGCATAACAGGGAAGAATAAGGGTTATGCAGATTAAACTTACAAATAACAATGAAATTACTTTTTTCATATCATCACCCCCTTAACCGAGCAGGAAGTAGCCGACAACTGCTGCCACAGCGTAGCATATACCTGCAATTTTGGCGAAATACTTCCACTTTTTACCTTTGTCTACCGGATATTCGCCGACTACCTTACCGGTCTGACCGTTGATTGCGAACTGATACATCTTATCAAGGTATTTAATGTTCAGCATCCATACAGGAAGGAGTGAATATCTGATTTTACCGTTTTCAAAGTTTATGTTCGTGTATTCGGGGTAAACCGCCATATATGTACCCGTTGTATCATTGAAAGCGGCAACCGTTGAGTTCTGAACTCTCTCATTTGCTCTCACAATGCTTTCCTCGGCAGATACATCATACTTATCTGCAAGATAGCCTGAGAGGTAAGCACCGTTAAAATCAACCGCATCTTCGTAATTATAAGGCTCAACAGCTTCCATATAAGTGTCGTCTGCTTTTTTTGAGCCGTCAACCGGAATATTTGCAAAGCCAACGCTTCCGGCTCTGAATAACTTAAAGTAATCGGTTTTTGTGTAATTATAGTTTGAATCGCTCCATTTTGTAATACGTTCTGCATTGTATGTAATTGCCGCATTGCAGTCGCAGTCGAACATCCAAAACGGAACATAAACGCCTGCCATTTCTTCGATTTTCTTTTTGCTCTTAAATTCATCAGGCAAGAACGGTGCATTTTTGAAATCTCCTTCAAATGCTGCCATAGCCGCTTTCTTGTCAACCTTGAATGGAATGATGTAGTCAGGTCTGAGTGTTCCTTCAAACTGACCTTTCACAATGGTTGACTGTCCGCAGTAAGGACAAACCGTTGAACCCAATGTGTCGTCGCCTGAAATTTGCGCTCCGCAGGATGGACAGGAGTAATTTGCAAGATTTATCTCGCTTGTGTCCTCGTAGCTTCTTGGTTCGTAATGTTCCCAATCGTACTTGGATTCACCGCCTGCGGCTTCCATTCCTTCATTCATTTGCTGCATCGTCTCAACCGGGAATGTGTTGTCGCAGGAGTCGCAGTGCAGCTCGTTACCTGAAAATACGAGTGGAGCACCGCAACATGGGCATTTGTAGCTGTTGATTGTGTCCATAAAGTTTACCTCCTTTATTCGAATATGTGGATTTGAATTTTGATAGCATTTTATTACACTAACACTCACAAGCTATCTACAATGTCTGCAAGATAGGTTGCAGAGATTGAGCCGTAAATAAACTGATCTATGACGCCTTCTTTTTTTGCCGTCTTTACCTTTTGTGCAACCTCTTTTTCCGCTTTTTCATCTACAATGAGAACGATCTTGCATTCAGGGTGCTGTGCTTTTACGGCATCTCGGATTTTCATTCTTTCGCACAGTCTCCAGGGGACATATCCTGTAACTTCCATCAAAAGTGCATACGGTTCAATCCATTTGCAGTCGTCGATTACTTTGTCGGGGGAATCAACCGTATATGTATCAAATTCATTTCCGGAGTTCTTAAGCGTTTCGGAAATAGCGTTACAGAACAATGAATTTTGCATATTGATTACAATCCGTCTCATAGCGTCACCTTCTTTCATAAGAGAATAATAGATGGGTATAAATTCCCTTACCCGTATATAATTTTAAGATTTTTTTCAGAATAAGTCACTAGCACAAGTAATAGTATTCGAAAATTTCTTGAAAATTTTTTCAAAAAAAGACCGTCTACCAAAATCGGTAAACGGTCATAAGAGTTTAGTTTTATTTATCTACAATAGTGAGTGAAACATTATGATACGGCATAATGAACTCATATTGAGCATACTCACTTTTAACTGTTACGGGTTCTAAAGGCTTGTTTCCCATATTTAAGCTTCTTTTGGTGTTTTCACCGGGATGCTTGACTTTGACAATTACTTTTTCTCCGCCTGTGCATTGTGTTTCGGGGATTTCGTACCATTTGTCGGAGTTTGTGGCATCCGATGTTGAGCCACTTTTGTCTTTTTCCTTCAAATACAAAGAATAAACAAAGGGCTCATCCCCAACGAAAACAAGCTCTTCCAAAGGAATTACGGTTACTGTATCATCTGTAAGATAAGAAATCTGTATATCATTCCAATTACTCGTATTTAAGGGCAACGAGCCTGCATCGATTGTAAGCGTTATCGGATTGTCTGTATTTGCCTTTTCCTGAACATTGATTATTAAATCAAATTTCTGCAAGGGTGCGTTAGGTCCGATCGCTCCGCCAAACGAGTCGATAGCAAATTCCGTTCCTGAATCATCTTTAATTTTTTCAGGAAATGTAATTTTTATCTGACCGTCATCAATCACATCAAGCTCATATCTTAATAAATTAAGTCTTGCGGCATTTTCTTTCGTGCTGACTCCGGCGTTATATTCAACAAGACCAAGCGAATCGGGTTCGGTCAGTTTAATGTTAATATCAACATCGTCATAATAATCACAACCGGAAAACACAGATAAAATCAAAAGAAACATAAGGGAAATAAAATATTTTTTCATAATCCCTCCGAAATAATACTTAGTAATTATCTTCATCCAACGCCTTATCAGGCGAAACAATAATAAGGTTTTTCTGTGCAACTGCAATTAAAAGCTCCATTCGTGTACGATAGCCTGTCTTATCCAAAATTTTGCCGATATGCCAGCGAACATTGGCTTTACTGCAACCAAGCATTTCTGCTGCATCCTCATCGCTTGTACTTTGCATAATAGCACGAAGGACATTCAGCTCAGAATCCGTAAGCTCATAGCTTGTGGAAAGCCCCAGCTTAACTTCCGGAGTTTTATCAGGGAATATATGCTCACCCTCCATAGTTCTATCCATAACAGAGAGCAGATCGCCGTGGCTTGCATCCTTATACCAAAAGCTATCAGCCCTTGCTTTTTTTGCCTTTTCAATAAATGTATGTTCTGCCATAGAAGTTACAATGACAATTTTAATCTTCGGGAACTTCTTTTTGATAATAGCAGTAGCTTCAATACCGCTTTCGTCACGCATTGTGCAAACATCCATCAATATAAGGTCAATTTTTTCACGCATACAAAACAGCTCTGCATCCGCGGCATTTGGAATTATGCCGGAAAGACTGTAATTCTCACTGGAATCTATGATGGCTTCCATATTTTCCTGTGCCATTTTCTGATCTTCTACAATCAATACTTTGTTCACATTATGTCCTCCTTTCCTTTGGGTACTGTAACGGTTAATCTGAATACCGGAAGTGATTCTACAATCATCTGTCCGCCTGCACGCTCAACTCGTTTTCGGAGCGATGACAGTCCGCCGCCTTCTGCAATCTCTCCTTCAGGCAGCTTTCCGTTATTGGTTAAGGTAACACTTGCTTCGGTTTCAGTTTCAGAAAATTCTGCATAAAGCTCTGTCGCTTCAGCATAGCGAACTGCATTGGTTACACATTCACGAACAGCACAAGTGAGAATATAGGCGACCTTTTCCGATTTCGGCAGTTCTCCGGTTTTAATGAAATCAAGCTTTACGAACTCACAGGTTTTACGAATTTGTAAAAGCATATCTTCATCCGGTGTATCATTGTTGTATTTAATCATTGATACAGCTCTTTGCCACGATGTTGCGAGGCTTGCGGGAATACTGTCAGTATTTCCTTCTTTAAGATACTTTTGTGCAGCGATAAGGCATCTGCCCATTTCATCGTGAACCCGCATTTTAGTATTCAGGATTTCTTCCTC
>JAFVPB010000047.1 GCA_017505525.1 Clostridia bacterium | reverse complement strand
TATATTGGCAGGGGTAGAAGGACTCGAACCCTCAAGAACGGTTTTGGAGACCGGCATGTTACCATTACATCATACCCCTAAAGAGCGCCATATTAAGTTTTTATTATGCAGTATTTGCAACATAGGGACACGGCTTTGGAGACCGGCATGTTACCATTACATCATACCCCTAAAGAGCGCCATATTAAGTTTTTATTATGCAATATTTGCAACATAGGGACACGGCTTTGGAGACCGGCATGTTACCATTACATCATACCCCTATTCACGCTACCCATCTATTATAACTGTTTAGCGAGGAAATGTCAAGAAAAATTATTCATTTTCTTCAGATTCTAAAGCTTTTGTTATGTAACTCTGAAGATCAGCTTCAATTTTTTCTGCATCGTCTGAATGAACGTGCATATTTATAGGCTTTGAAAGGTCGAGCGAGAAAATGCCCATAATGCTTTTTGCATCGATTGTGTATCTGCCTGATTCAAGATCTATATCAAAATCGTAAGTGTTTACAACGTTTACAAAATTCTTAATGTCGACAATTGATTTTAAAAATATTTCGTAGCTTATCATAACAATTCTCCAATCTGCGCTTTGGCAATTAATTTAATCTTTGTATTCAATGCTTTCAAGAGTTTGCCTGAAATTCTGGCGTATAGAGGAAAGATATTCTTCGCGGAGAGCCTTTTGCTCGAGAAGTTCTTCTTCTGTTAAGCCAATAGTTTTTTTCTTTTTGGCAAGTTCATTTATACGCTCGATTTTTTTACTGTCCATTAATATCACCTACGTGCATTATACTCTATAAGAAAAGTAAATTCAATATATGTAATCAAAATGTAATAATAAAGTTGACAAGGATTTTCGCAGAGGATATAATACCTAAGAGAGGAGGTTTATAATATGATTTTAGTTGTTAAAATTGTAAATACACACGGCGTGCACGGGGAAGTAAAAGCGCTTCACTATACCGATGGAGATGTGTTTTTTAAAAAGGTGAAAACGCTTTATAAAAAAGATGGTACGCCGCTTAAAATACTTTCGTGGAGATTCCAGAAAGGGTCTGTTCTTTTAAAGCTTGAGGGTATTAACACAATGGATGAAGCCGAGCGCCTTAAAACTACAGAGCTTTACGCAAAAAAAGAGGATTTACCAAAGCTTAATAAGGGAGAATACTACTTTTTTGAGCTTGTCGGATTAAAAGGAATTCTGCCCGATGGCAAAGTTTTTGGAGAAGTTACCGAGGTTATAGAAAATAATGCTTCGAATCTTCTTGAATTTACAAGTGAAAGCGGAAAGAAATACTTAATTCCCAACATTCCCGTTTTTGTAAAAGAAGTTGATACAAATAAAGGCGAGATACATATAACGCCCATTGAAGGATTGATAGATGATGAAATTTAGTGTGCTCACGCTATTTCCCGAAATGATGAGTGCCCTTGGGGAAAGCATTATAGGAAGAGCAATATCAAAAGGAATTATAAGCACCGAATATGTTAATATACGCGACTATTCAAAGGATAAGCATCGCAGAGTGGACGACTATCCATATGGAGCAGGCGGTGGAATGGTAATGCAGCCTCAGCCGATTTACGATGCATATAAGAGCGTGGCAAAGGATGATAAGCCACATGTTATATATATGTCGCCCCAGGGAAAAACATTAACACAAAAAAGAGCGAAAGAGCTTTCGGAACTTCCGCATATAGTAATTTTATGCGGGCATTACGAGGGCGTTGACGAAAGAATTATAGAAGAAATTGTCGACGAAGAAATATCTATAGGCGACTATGTTTTAACAGGGGGAGAGCTTCCCTGTATGGTGCTTATTGATTGCGTTTCGCGAATGATAGACGGTGTGCTCGACAGCCACGAAACTGCATCTGCAGAAAGCCATTACGATGGATTTTTAGAATATCCTCAATATACAAGGCCTCCCGAATTTATGGGAAGAAAAGTGCCCGAGATACTTCTCAGCGGCCACCACGCCAATATTGAAAAGTGGCGAAAGGAACAAAGCATATTAAGAACTAAGCAAAAACGACCTGATTTGTTAAAGGGGGATGAATAAATCGCCCAGAATGCAAAAAGGCTTAAAAACAAACTATTTCCCCTATCTCCATGCAAGAAAAAGAAGATGCTTAAGCATCTTCTTTTTCTTGTGCAATATAAATTTCTTCAATTCCAAATGGTTTACTGGGCTCTGTTGCTCTTTTAAAGAGGTTGTATGGCGTATTTATAATTGTGATTTCGGCAACGCCCAGGCTATCCAGATCAAAAAGCTCCATTACAGGTGTGGGCGAGAAAAATGTTTCTTCGCGCTTGCCTATTTTAATGCGGCAAATATCAAAATTGCCCTTTACGGTAAGTATTTTATTGCGAAGCGTATCATCAGGAAGCTTAGATAAATAAGTCAGCTCGCCATAGTAGTTTGGCATTCCCGAGGCGCAAACATCACTTTCATATTCCGTAGCCTCGCAAAGCTTTCCATCGTTAATATCGAAATCTCCCACAAGGTATAAAGCCTCAAGAGAGGAGGGTGTGTAGGTGTAGTTATAGGTGTGGGAGGGGGAAAGATGAGATGGAGAATATATGTTATACTTTTTATATTCAAGTGAAACAGTGTTTTTCCCTTGCGCAATATAAGAAGATATATCGCATCCCGAGAAATGCTTGTCTTTATCCGATGGCATAAAAGGCGGAAGCGGCTTGCCATTGATTAAAGCGCTTTCAATTCCATCTGCATTTTCAAGATACATTGAAAGATTTTCTATATTCTTTGATGCTGTAAAGAACTGATATTTAACCTTAACGGTTTCGCCCTCTGAAAGAGAATAGAATTCCTTATGGAGCGTATCAATATCGGCATTTATATACGATTTCTTTCCAAGGCACACGTTTGCAGTTTTAATAGGATAAATATTTTCGTCGGCAGAGGAAAGGAAAAACTG
This sequence comes from Clostridia bacterium, assembly GCA_017505525.1. Lineage (GTDB taxonomy): Bacteria > Bacillota > Clostridia > UMGS1883 > UMGS1883 > UMGS1883. The sequence continues at coordinate 37,192 of JAFVPB010000047.1, read as the reverse complement.
AGCATCGTAAAGCTTTTCGTATTCCCTGGTAACTATGTTATCAAAGATTGGCGGAGCGACATCTGCTGAAAGAGAATCTGATGCAATAAGCATTACGGTTTGCCCTTTCGGAAGTGTAAAGCCATCGCCTGCAAGCTTATAAATTTCTCCCGAAGAAATATCTGCAAAGAATATTTCCTTGTTCGTTTTTGAAGAAACGTTTATAACTGAGTCGCACTCGAGGGCGCTTATTAATGCATATGTGTTTTCTTCGTCTTTTCTGTAGTTTATGTGTAATTCATTCTCGCACGAAACAGAAAAATCTTCGTTTTCGTATGGTACAAACACTTTTAGTTCAGGGAAAAGAGAGCTTTCCGATAAAAGTGCACAGTTAGCACTGAAGGTTTCAATCACTTTAAGAATATCCTCACTGAAATATGGGGCATCGGGAATAACAAGAGTTTTGTATTCACAGTCGCCTATCCTTATGGAATCCTTTGTTATTGCACCGTGATTAAGGAGCATATATTCATCGGAAATATGGAATGATACGCCATTCTTTATAAGCGAGGAAACCTTTTCATTAAATGAATTGTAAAGAGCTTTTTCCTTTGAAATATCGTTTGAATGAAGAATGTTTAATGCTGATGTGGGGTAAAATAAAAGAATATCTGCACTTGTTTTTGTTTCGTTTACAACGTTTAATAAACGTGAAGTGCGGCGCGATATGTCAAGCTCTGAAAGAGGGGATAACATGCTGGCATATTTTTCGTGCTTGCGTGAATCGGAAAGCGAGAAAGCAATACTGTCGTAAGCAATTTCGTTAATACCCATAGAAATCAAATTCATTGCAGCCATATATCTTTCGGCACAGCTTGAAAATGCCTTAGTTTTAAGAAGAGCCAGTGATGGCTTATTAAACTGCTCGCACACGCTTGTTAAAAGCTTGATTTGGGTGATATCAAGGCTATCGCTGGTAGTAACAAACGGCATATCCGAAAGCATATACATACACTGACGACTGATATAATCAGCACCGCTTACGCCAAAGGAAAGCATTAAATTGTTTTTACTGCATTTATCCTTGATTTTTGCGGTAAAATTTGATGAAGCAAGAAAGCTTATCTCTTTAAGATATTCGTTTTTAAGGGACTTATCGCAAGGCTCGGTGCTTAAAAGATTATCGGCTAAATTTAATAAATTTTCATCGCCTGAAACCTTGTCGTATGCAATTTGCGAAAAGAAAACCGAGTTTTCAGGTAAATCAATCTGCGAAACAAAACCTTTTATTTCGTAACCAATAAATCTTTTGCACTGCATAATATATTTGTCGTATACTGCTTCTGTGAAGCACTGCGTTACAAAATCATCGCAAATATCGGGGTATGAAGAATATTCGCGGTTATAGTGGCGAGATTTATCGCGGAGAACAATTGCATCTGAAATTGCAGTGTCGTCTGAAAAACGGTCGTCTTCCTTTGCGTATGTAAATTCGCACAATGAATATTCTCCAACGCTTGTTATTTCGTTTCCACCTCTGCCACTGGAATTTGAATTCTCGTCGAAAAGCCAAAGCTCTATGCCATATTTAGCGCTTCTTCTTGCAGCCGTTCTCACAAGCTCGAAAAAGCTATCGGAAAGATAGGGAATAACAAGCGAGGTAGTAGAACGCACAAACACCCTTTTAATTCCCATATCGGAAAAAGCCTGAAGCTTTGAATCAATTTCTTCAGCAGTTGGCTTGGCACACCAATCCCATATTATTGAGGGCATATGTTTATTATCTGTATTTTTTAAATCACGAATATCCATTTGTTTCAACTCCTTCAAATATTATACCGAATATTGAAAAAAAGGTCAATAAAAAACTTGTGATTGAATGTGGGGGATGGTATAATGATTTCATCGAATATGAACGGAGTGGCTTAAATATGTGGGTATTATGGTTGTTGCTAAATGTTTTGAATTTGATTTTTGTTTATAATAATAAGTTCCTTGCATCAAAAATCATTGCTATAGTAACAGTAATCCATTGCTGCATTTCTTCTTTGTTGTACGATATTTTACTTCCACTGTGTCTTATAAGTGGCCTTTTTACTTTGGATGACCTGATATGGGCGATAGTGAATATAATGATTGTAATAGCTATGTGCGTTTTTGTTTTCAAGAAAAACAGAAAAGCGTCTTTAATACTGCTGTGGATAATGCTGTTTATACATATTTTTTCTAACTGGAACACTTGGTGCACTTATATTTTTTACTTAATAAGTTTACTGAGAAAATAGTTTATACCACTCCTGAAAGAGGTAGGATTATGAAAAAACATAAAAAGTTATATGCGATTGTAATTTTATTTGTTATTATAATATTGATGTTTCTTATCAATGAAATAAAGATATTTTCTGTTACTCCACAAGATAAAGATTATGTTTATGAACTACTGAAAAGCAAACACGATAAAGAAGACGTTGATATCTGTGTTTTAGATTATGACTATGTAACAGGTGCATCATGGCGAGTGGAAAAATCCACAAACAAAGATATAGAAAATAAATATGTTTGTATTAATGCAATCTGCAGCCCAAGAGATTTGAAAATCAATAAAGAATTTGAGCTTGATTTCAAGGGAAAGTATGTTGCCGTTATAGAAAAGAAAATTACTGAAACTAAAATTGATAATGAAAAGGTTGAACTTCTAAAAACAGAAGATATAGTTATAACCAATCTTTATTATCAAAACGATGGATTTGGAGTTTTGCGGTTTGGAGATTTGACTTTTGCGGGGAAACTTAAGGCAATAGCTGCCTTGTTTGTTTCAAAATTTAGGATTCAGACATAGTTCTTCGTTGTTGAATCAGAAAACTTAAGAAAAGCATATAAGAAAATTCAAAAGCCATACAAACAGCTATCTGTTTGTATGGCTTTGATTATTTATAAATGCTCTCTTTCTTTTTTGGCGTATACAGAGGGGGAAATACCAAAATGGCGTTTAAACATTTTGGAAAAGGTAAACACGTCGCTATAACCCACAGAATAGCCTGCAGTTGAAACAGAGGTGTTTTGCTCTGAAAGAAGCGATGCGGCAATATTCATCCTGTGGTTAAGTAAATACTGTTTTGGGGAAACGCCCATTTTCTTTTTGAAAAGTGTGTAGAAATATGTTCTGTCGATATTTAGTTTAGTTGCAATTTCGTCTATCGTAATCCCCGTCATATACTGCGAATGAATGCAATCAAGCGCTGATTTCACATAATCGCCCTGCTTTTTTTCTTTGCCTGAAATAAGTGCGAATAAATCCCATAAACGGGCGGAAAGAAAGGCACTTCTGCCACTGGAAAAATCCTCGCAGTTTTTCATTGCGTTAAATATTTCTGCTGCATCGGGCAGATTCAGCGTGTGGGGAAGAGCTTTCGGCAGCGGCATATCAGTGGTAAATCCAATCCATATATAACTCCACGGATTCTGGTCGTCAGCCTTGTAGTAGGTTTCAACGTATGGAGGAATTATAAACATTTCGCCCGGTTTTATATTATACTCTTTGCCCTCTATTCTGAAAATGCCAAACCCTGAAACAACAAAATGTATAAGCCAGTATGTGCGGATGGCAGGGCCGTAAAAATGCCCGTTTTCACACTCTTCAAAGCCAAATTCCACAGGGTTTAAGCCACGGTATCCCTCGTCGCTCACTATAACAGAATGAAACATAACTCTCCTCCAAAAAACAACAAAATGACAAATTTTAATCATATTATACCATTTACTTTTACTTGTTGTCAAACTATAATCGAGGTGAGGAGGAATTGCTATGAAAATTACATTTATGGGTGCGGGGAGCACCGTTTTTGCAAGAAACGTAATTGGCGACTGTATGTGCGTTGATTCTTTAAAAGACAGCACTTTTGCTCTTTACGATATTGATGGCGAGCGCATCGAGGAAAGCCGCGTAATTCTTGAGGCTATGCGCAAGGTTAAGGGCGGTTTTGGAAAAATTGAATGCTATGTGGGAGAAAGCCAGAGAAAAGCGGCACTTAAAGGCGCTGATTTCGTTGTGAATGCCATTCAGGTTGGCGGATACGACCCATGCACAATCATAGATTTTGAAATACCGAAAAAATACGGCTTAAGGCAAACAATTGCCGATACGCTTGGAATAGGCGGAATTATGCGTGCACTGCGCACAATCCCCGTTATGGAAGAATTTGCAAGCGATATGGCAGAGGTTTGCCCCGATGCACTTTTGTTGAACTACACAAACCCTATGGGAATACTCACGGGTTATATGCAAAAGCACACACCTGTTAATACGATCGGGCTTTGCCACAGTGTTCAGGTTTGCTCGAAATCGCTGCTCAAAAGCCTTGGTATGGAAGATAAGCTTGAAGGGGTACGCGATGTTATCGCAGGTATAAACCATATGGCGTGGCTTCTTGAAATCAAGGATAAAAACGGCAACGATTTGTATCCCGAAATTAAATCGAAAATCGATGCATATATGGAAAATCCCGAAGCTGATAATAAAGTTCGTATGGACTATATCAGAAACTTTGGTTATTACTGCACCGAATCGAGCGAGCATAATGCCGAATACAATCCATTCTATATTAAAAGCAGATATCCCGAGCTTATTGAAAAATACAATATTCCGCTTGACGAATACCCGCGTCGTTGCGTAAACCAGATTGAGGCGTGGAAAACTGAATATCAGGAGCTTCTTAAAAACGGCGTTAAGGAGCACGAGAGAAGCATTGAATACGCTTCCCACATAATGCAGAGCATTGTGGAAAACAAACCTTATCAGATAGGCGGTAATGTGCTGAATAAAGGCCATTTAATAACGAATTTCCCTGAAGATGCCTGCGTTGAGGTGCCCTGCCTTGTAAACGGTTCGGGAATTACCCCTTGCCACGTGGGAACGCTTCCGCTTGCGTGCGCGGCAATGAATATGTCAAACATTGCAGTTCAGCTTCTTACAATAGAGGCGGCTAAAACCCGCAAAAAAGAATACATTTATCAGGCGGCTATGATGGACCCGCATACGGCAGCGGAGCTTGATATTGATACAATCAAAAAAATGACGGACGAGCTGATTGAAGCTCACGGAGATTATCTGCCGAAATTTATATAAAAGGAAATGGCAATGCGTAAAAGGCATTGCCATCAGCGTGTCGATAAACCTATCGGCACGCTGGCAGACTGGAAAAAAGGAAGGTAAATCTGTTCAATACAAACTCGTCGGCGTACGATGGTACGGTAGAGATTGTATTGGACAGAAGCAAGCAAAAGCCCCAGAAAACCACGTTTTCAGGGGCTTTCTTAACTTTTAATTTTTTTGATAAAAATTATATTGTTAACGGTTCGTCGAGGACGCCGAACCCTACAAATTTATAAAAATATAATTTTGCTTGTGGTTGACCGACTTTTTCGACGGTCTGATGGCAATGCGTAAAAGGCATTGCCATTTCTTTTTGTTTGTGCTAAAATAAAACTAACTTTTGATGAGGTGATAAAATGACAGAACATCCGTTTCCGCCTTTATATAATAAAGACTCCAAGGTTTTGATTTTAGGGAGTTTTCCCTCGGTAAAATCACGTGAGCAAATGTTTTTTTACGGTCATCCGCAAAACCGCTTCTGGAAAGTGATAGCAGCTGTGTTTGAATGCGATGTGCCTGAAACAATCGAAGAAAAAAAGAAGCTTTTATTTGAAAACGGCGTTGCCTTGTGGGACGTTATCGCTTCGTGCGAGATAGAGGGAAGCGCGGATAGTTCTATTAAAAACGTGAAAGTAAACGACCTTTCAAAAATTTTAAACGAAGCCGATATTAAAGCCATTTTTATTAATGGCAAAACGGCAGAAAAATACTTTAAAAAGTATACAAAATCCAAAATAAAAAGAGATGCACTGTGTTTGCCATCCACTTCTCCTGCAAATGCTGCATGGTCTGTTGAAAGGCTTTGCGAAAAATGGAAAGTGATAAAAGAAATTCAGAGGTGAATAAAAATTATGAACGTAACAGTTATTCAACCAAAATATTTTTCAGGAGAAAATCCTGATGAAAAAATAGCAAAGTTTATAATTGAAGAACTTGAAAAAGTTCCCAAAGGCGGTCTTATTGTAGCACCTGAATATTCAAATGCGGGCGGACTTTCTGATAGCAAAAGTGAGCTTGCGGCAATTTTGCGTGCAGAATTTATGCTTGAAAACGCATCGAGGATAGCCAAAGAGAAAGAGGCGTATGTTTCAATAAACGTGATAGAGCGCCGCGATGGGAAGATAAAAAACAGCACCTACTTATTCGATAAAAGCGGAAAAGTTGCGTTTGTTTACGATAAACAGCATCTTCCACCATCGGAAATCAAGCTTGGTATGGAAAGAGGAAATGCTTCAGGTAAATGCAAATGCTTGTGCGAGCTCGATGGTGTAAAGTTTGGTTTTATGACGTGTTATGATGTGTATTTCAGCGAGCAGATAGAACATATCGCTAAAGGGAATGCCGATATAATTCTTGTTCCTGGATATCAGCGCGGAGAACGCACAGATATTATCCGTGCCCAGGCAAAGCTGGCGGCTTTCAGGTGCAATGCTTATGTTTTAAGGTCTTCTTATTCTATGGATAGCAACGAGCGCGGCGGATGCTCGATGATTGTTGCACCTGATGGAGAAATTCTTAAGGATATGGGAAAAGATGTCGGAGCAATTTCGATGGATATAGACCCTTTCAAAAAGTATATGCGCCCGGCAGGATACGGAGAGGGACTTGTGAAAAATAACGATTTCATTTCAAACGGACTTTGCCCCGAAGCTTTTTAAGTGCGTTGATAATATAAATTTTTAATCCTGACTTGACATGAGCGTTGCAAAGCAATGCAGCTAAATTCGCGTTCCGCGAGCTAAATTGAACAAGTTCAGCTAAATTACTTCGTAGCTAAATTGACCTTGCGGTCAGCTACAAAAGCGAATTTAATTTAGCTACTCCAAAGGGGTAATTTAGCTATGTAGCAAAGCGGAATAATTTAGCTTTGAACTTTTAGTTCAAAATTTAGCTAAAATAATTTATTGGATGTGATATTATGGCAGAAAGTATAGTGCTTGAAAAAGCAAAAGATTTTTCAGTTGAAATTATAAATATGTGCAAATCTATAAAGGAAACAAAAAGAGAAAGTGTATTAACAAATCAGCTTATGCGTTCTGGGACATCCATAGGTGCGAATATTCATGAATCAAAATATGCACATGGTACTGCAGATTTTATTGCTAAAATGCAGATAGCGTTGAAAGAGTGTTATGAATCAGAATATTGGTTAGAACTTCTAAATAGGACAGGGTATTTGTCTGATGAACAATATAAGATTATACTCAATGAGTGCGGACAAATTCGCAGAATGTTGATGTCTTCAATTAACACCGTTAAGAATAAAAAAGATAATTAATACAAGTGTGAACTTTGTCAAATTTTGCGAAAGGAAATACATTATGAAAAAAAGTGATATAAAAATACTTTTAAATAATTCAATAGAAAAAAGACAATTATGTAGGGTAAAGTTTGACTATGACGATAATACATGGTTTGTTTTTCCTTTGCTTATAAATGATAAACTTTTTTTGTGTGCTAATGAAGAAGACTTTATTTTAAATGGATATTCAATCAGGCGTTTTAAGGATGTAGTTAAGGCAGAATATCAAGATGGTAAAATTCTTTCTATGATTCAAGAGGAAAAAATTAGTGAAAGAATTTTAGAACCCAATATTGATATGTCAGATTGGCAAACAATATTTACATCGTTAAAAGAACAAAACAAAAATATTATAGTCGAGAATGAAAAAGCTCAAGAAGATGATTATTCATTTGTAATTGGAAGAATTATTAAAGCTACTAAAACAAAAGTTGTAATGCAACACTTTGATGCAGATGGAATTTGGGAAGAAGAGTTGTATGAAATTCCTTATAGTAAAATAACATCCGTTAGCTTTGATACAAGGTATGTTAATGTGTTTTCGAAATATCTATAAATTTTACTCGTGTCAAGTCCATACAATTTAAACATTAGTTTGCCGATTTTGATATTTACATATATTATAATATATGCAACAAGCCTTGCGATGCAAGTCTTTGCGACTAAAGTCGCCAATGTGCTTCGCACATTTGCAATATTGACGGCGTCGCAAAAATGCCCTTGCAAGCAAGCATTTTTACTTCTGGTAACGGGAGCGAGAAAATCTGATATTCCTGCGGGTTCTAAGAAAAAGTGTTAAAAGAAAAACAGTTGAAAAAATAGGGAAAAGTTAGTAGGTCCTAATACGAGCTTGCGAGTATCAAGGTTCTCCAAAATATAGAAATCTTTGATTTCGTTATATTTCGTGACGGTTCTTATTATTCACTGTTCTCCACTCTTGACACGAGTAGGAATTATGTTGAATAGAGCAGAAAGAAGTGGGAAAATGAAAAAGAAGATAATTTCTGGTATAATTATAAGTGTAATAGTTTTGACGATTGCTTATTGCTTGTTGTGGATTTTTGGTTCCGAGGCAGGAATAAATGTGTTTTTATCGCATAACCGTGGAGCGATAAACCTTTTTGTTAACGGAGAAAATATTAATATAGACGGAACAGAGATTGAATGGTATACATATACTGATGAAATTAAAAACGGAAATTTTGAATTCCCAGACGGCATGTATGGAGAGAACCTTTTTGAATACAAAATTCCAGAATATGAATATGTGACTGTAAAATTCGGCATTTTTAACGCCAATTGGTGGCATGTGAATAAATACGATGTAAAAATCTCAGTTACAGAAAAAGATGATATTATATATGTCGAAGCCGAAGAAAAGGTTAATACACAGGGAAGTTATTATGCAGATAAAAATAGTGTTAGTGTTACAAAGGGCGAAAAGAAAGACTTATGGATTTATCTTGGTCCGTAAATTTTAAAAAAGAGTATAAATTTTGTAACGCAAAGGAATAAATCCATAATATTTACTCGTGTCAAGTCAATACAATTTAATACATTAGTTTGCCGATAATAAATATTCACATATCGGGCAGGAAAATCTAACATTCCTGCGGGTTCTAGGGAAAAGTTCTTGGTAAATGGGGCATTACATGCGAAATGCTTATAGGAGAATAATTATGATACAGGATTTACATTCACATACATATTATTCATATTGCGGAAAAGATTCACCGGAAGATGTTATAAAAAATGCAATAGAAAATGGAATAGAGAAAGTGGGAATATCAGACCATTATCATGGGATTGTACTTGCAAGTCCCGGAATATCATATGAAAACGGGGATTATAAAACAGTGCTTCATAATAAAGCGCTTGAAAGGTATTATAATCATATAAAAAAGCTTGCAGAAAGGTACAAAGACTGTATAGAGGTTTGGTGCGGAGTTGAAATAACTACACTCGATTTGGGGTATACACTGCTTCCCGATGGCGTGGATGTTTCAATGTTTGATTATTGCCTTATAGAAAATATTCAGTATGAAGAAACAACGGTGGCCGATGTGCTTGAGTTTGCGGCGCGATGCGGATGCAAAAAAACAGGGCTTGCGCATATCGATTTGCCATTGTATATAACCCAAAAAGGGCTTGACATGGATGATTTCTTTAAAAAAATGGCAGAACGCAATATGTTTTGGGAGCTTAACGTAAACTACGATTCAATTCACGGCTACAAAGAGCATAAATACGTAAGCGAATTTTTTGAAAACGAAAAAATTATAAATGCTGTTAAAAGAAATAATCTTTCGCTCAGCGTTGGCTTTGACGGGCACGATTTAAAAGATTACGATGCCGCAAGAGTGAAAAATGCGTGCAGTAAACTTGAAGAGCTTAATATACTTATGATAGATTGAATGAGGTGCAAAATGAATATTCTTACCTTGATTATTTTAATATTTTCTGTGCTTGGAGCGCTTGATAAGATATTTGGCAGCCGCTTTGGCATAGGAAAGGAATTTGACAAAGCTTTTATGCTTCTTGGAACTATGGCTCTTTCCATGATTGGTATGATAGTTATATCACCATTCATAGCCGATATTATGATACCCTTATCTAATATGTTTGAGAAAGTGCTGCATATCGACCCTTCTGTTATTCCTGCATCACTATTTGCAAACGATATGGGTGGGGCATCGCTTTCTGTGGAGATGGCGGCAAACGAAAAAATCGGAATGTTCAATGCTCTGGTAGTTTCGTCTATGATGGGTTGCACCATATCTTTTACAATCCCTTTTTCTCTTGGAGTTGTGAGAAAAGAGCAACATAAAGAGCTTTTATTAGGTCTGTTGTGTGGTATAGCGACTATCCCGATAGGGTGTATAGCAGGAGGGCTTATATGTGGTATCCCGATTGTTTCGTTGCTTATGATTATGCTTCCGCTTGTTGTATTCTCGGGAATTATCGTGTTCGGACTTATTAAATTCCCTGAAATGTGTATAAAAATATTTAAAGTGTTCGGCGTGTTTATCACAGTGTTAATCACAGTGGGGCTCACCCTTGGAATAATAAGATTTCTTTCAGGAATTGAAATTATAAAAGGACTTGCAACAATTGAAGAGGGTGCTTCAATTTGTGTTAATGCGGCAATAGTTCTTTCGGGATCGTTCCCGTTTATGTATGTTTTAACGAAAGTTCTTTCAAAGCCTTTTAAAATTGTTTCAAAGAAAATGGGGATTAATGAATACTCTGTCAGCGGATTTATAGCAAGCCTTGCTTCAAATGCAACAACCTTTGGAATGATGGACAAAATGGATAGAAAAGGCGTTGTAATGAATGCGGCGTTTTCCGTGTCGGCGGCATTTTCTTTGGGAAGCCACCTTGCTTTTACAATGGCATTTGATGAAGCCTATGTTGTGCCTGTGATTGCAGGAAAGCTGATTTCGGGCGTGCTTGCACTTGTGCTTGGCAGTATTATATTTAATAAAACTGAAAAGGAATAAATAAGCAATAAAAACCTGCCGAAATTTTTCGGCAGGTCAGACCGTCGAAAAAGTCGGTCAACCACAAGCATAATTATAATTTTATAAATTTATAGGGTTCGGCGTCCTCGACGAACCGTTAACAATATAATTTTATCAAAAAAATTAAAAGTTAAGAAAGTCCCTGAAAGCCACGCTTTCAGGGACTTTTGCTTGCTTCTGTTCAATACAATCTCTACCGTACCATCGTACGCCGACGAGATTGTATTGAACAGATTTACCTTCCTTTTTCCCAGTCTGCCAGCGTGTCGATAGGTTTATCGACACGCTGACCTGCCGAAATTTTTCGGCAGGTTTTTTTATTGCTTATACTGTTTTCTGAATTCGTTGGGCGACATTTCGTATTTTTTGCCAAACACTTTATAAAAATAGCTTGGGCTTTGAAAACCACTGTCGTAACAGATTTTTAAAACGGGTGTGTTGGTGTGAATCAACAAATTGGAGGCATAGTTTAATCGAAGCTCGTTTATATATTCCGAGGGAGTAACATTAAAATACTGCTTTAAACTGCGGGCAAGATGTTCGCGGCTTTTCTGGCTGAGTGCTATCATTCTTTCCGTTCCGCCTATAAAGTTTTGCGGTTCTTCCATATCGGTCAAAAGCTGAAGTAACCACAATGGTTTATTTTCGTAAGTGGTATTTATAGTGCTTGAAAAGTATCTTACAAAAATATCGGAAAGAAGGGCACGCATTCTTATTTTCAGCGATTTTTTATCCTGCCAGTTTATAATATTAAGCTCTTCAATCTGGCTCAGGAGCCTTTTTTTCTCTATGCTGTTGAGAGTGATAGTGGGAGGCATTTCGGAAGAAAGCAGAGTGTGCGACGGAAAGCTTGCCGAAAGGTAGCAAAAAAGCATCTCGGTGGTTTCGCACGTGAAAGCAAGGTTTATATACGCCGTTTTATTGCTTTCGGGGGAATCGTAGATATAGGCGTGAACATCATCGGGGCGGATAAATACAAGGCTTCCCTCGGGAAGCTTTTGCTTTACTCCGTTAATAAAGTGAGTAACGGTGCCTGAAACGGTGATAAAGATTTCGTAAAAAGTGTGGGTGTGCGGAAAAAATATATCGTTTGCACCATACACATAACGGTAAAGGCATTCAGCCTCGCTATCTACACATTCTTCAACTGTAAGACGGGGGTAATCAATCATAAAAACACCTCTAAATATCACAATAGTGGAAATATTATATCATAATACAGGTAGAGGCGCAAGGGGCACAGTGGTAAAATAAAATAAAGGAGTGATAAATAATGAAAAAACTGCATTTATTGTGCAATGCTCATCTCGACCCTGCGTGGCTGTGGAGATGGAACGAAGGACTTGCCGAAGCTGTATCAACATTCAGGGTGGCGGCAGATTTTTGCGAAAAATACGATGGATTTGTGTTTAATCACAATGAAGCACTTTTATATGAATGGGTGGAAGAACACGAGCCCGAGCTTTTCGAGCGCATAAAAAAGCTTGTTAAAGAAAAAAAGTGGGTTATTATGGGCGGATGGTATCTTCAGCCAGACTGCGTTATGACATCGGGAGAAAGCCTGATGGAGCAGATTAATCTTGGGCACGAATATTTTATGTCGAGATTTGGGGTGAAGCCTGAAATAGCGATAAATTTTGACCCATTCGGCCATTCAAGAGGCTTGGTGCAGATATTGAAGAAAAACGGCTACAAAGGCTATGTGTTTATGCGTCCTTATGAAATAAAGGATAATTTTAAATGGGTAGGCTTCGACGGAAGCGAAATTATCGGTCATGGCACACTTGATGCCTACAGCTCACTCAAGGGACAGGCAGTAAAGAAAATCAAAGAGAATATCGAAATGCAGACAAGAGATGTTGGACTTTGCCTGTGGGGTATAGGAAATCACGGTGGTGGACCTTCCAAAAAAGACCTTGAAGAAATAAAGGAATTGATGGGAAGCTCTGATATTGAAATAGTGCATTCCAATCTCGATGATTATTTTAACGAGGCAGACACAGAAAATATTGAGAAAATCGAAACCTCTTTAGGCCCGTGCATGGTGGGATGCTATACCACAATGGTAAGAATAAAACAGGCTAACAGAAGGCTTGAAAACAAAATAGCATTAACGGAAAAAATGCTTAACTATTTAAGAATGACTTCTGATTTCGAGTTTGATGAGGCAGAGTTCAAAAAGGCGAAGAAAGCACTTGCGTTCTGCCAGTTCCACGATATTTTACCGGGAACGGGAATCAAGAGCGTTGAAGACGACAGCTTGCAGAATTTAGGCTACGGAGAAGAAATTTGCGACCGTATGCTGACAAAAGGATTTTTAAAATTCTGCGAGGGACAGGCAAAAGCAAATGACGGAGAAATCCCGGTTATGGTGTTTAACCCGCATCCTTATGAGATAGAGGGCGAATTTGAAGCGAATTTCCTGCTTCAGAACCAGAACTGGACTGATGGCGAATACACTTATGCCAAAGTGTATGATGAAAACGGAAATGAACTTTTATCGCAGAATGAAAAGCCTGATTGTACCATTCATCTCGACTGGACTAAGAAGGTCAGCTTTGTTGGAAAGATTGCGCCATCGTCAATCACAAGATTTAACTGCAAACTTACCACTCTTAAGAAAACGCCTGAGGCAAAGCCTTGTTGCGACAGCGAATTTATAACGGTTGAAAACAATAGAATGAAAGCCGTTATAAACAAGAAAACAGGACTTATTGATTCATACACTGTTGATGGCAAAGAATATATCAGCAAAAGCGGCAGGATAAAGGTTTATAAAGATGATGAAGACCCGTGGGGAATGAATGTGAATTCGTTTAAAGAGCTTGAGGGCGAATTTACTTTGATGAGTGATGAAGAAGCAAACGAATTTGCAGGATATCCCAACGAAAAATGCCCTAACGTAAGAATTGTGGAAGACGGAGATGTTCGTATAAAGGTGCAAGCATTCTTTAAATATAAGCGCTCTGTGGCTGTTGTGGAATACACAATTCCCAAAAAGGGAGCATATATCGATGTTGAAATTTTAATGTATTCAAACGAACCGAATAAAATGGTTAAGTACGAACTCGATACAAAGCTTAAAGGCACACCATACGGCGAAACGGCATTTGGGTATCAGCAATTAGATAGTGAAGAAAACGAAGCAGTTTACCATAAGTGGTGCGGCTTAAAAGAGGGCGAGGATAACCTTTATGTGGTTAACAGAGGAATTTACGGAGGAAGCTTTACACAAAGCTCTATAAAGCTTTCACTTCTTCGCACACCAATTTATGCTGCCCACCCGATTGAAAAAAGGCAGATAGCACCGCACAACAGGTTTACAAAGCACATCGATATGGGAGAAAGAAGCTTTAATTTCAGAATAACAAGTGAAAAAGATATAGCACGCGAAGCGCAGATTTATAACGAACAGCCTCAGGTTTTATCATTCTTCCCATCGGGAGAGGGAGAAAGAAAAAATTCTGTTATATCGATTGATAATCCTGAAATTATTCTTTCTTCAGTTAAAAAGAAAGACGGTAAATACGTGCTGACATTATACAATGCAACAGATAAAGAAAATGGTGCGCAGGTGCTTCTTATAAAAGAAAACAGAAAAATTAATGTTTCATTAGGAAAATATGAATTAAAGCAAATAGAGTTTTAATTAAAAAGAGGGTAGAAAAATGAAAGGTGTTAAACTAGAGCCTGCATTTAAAAATTATATATGGGGCGGAGAGAAGCTTCGCACAAAATATGGGAAAAACACTGATATAACACCCCTTGCCGAAAGCTGGGAATTAAGCTCGCATCCCGATGGATTGAGCAAGCTTGAAGACGGAAAAACTCTTGAAAGCTATATAAAGGAAAACAAGGGGTGCCTTGGAACTCTGTGTGAAACGGATGAACTTCCCATTCTTATAAAGCTTATTGATGCGTGCGATAATTTAAGTGTTCAGGTGCACCCCAACAACGAACAGGCAAAGGCGTGGGAAAACCAGAACGGAAAAACAGAAATGTGGTACGTTGTGGAAGCTGATAATGGTGCAAAGATGACGTGCGGAATGAAGCAAGATGTTACCCCGGAAGAGCTTCGGAAAGCTATTGCCGAAAAAGAGGTGGAGGAGCTTTTAAATACTGTGCCATCCAAAAAAGGCGATGTGTTTTTTGTGGAGGCGGGAACGGTGCACGCCATCGGCAAGGGAAACGTTATTGCCGAAATTCAGCAAAACAGTAACGTTACATACCGCCTGTACGACTATGGCAGAATTGGGGCAGATGGAAAACCGCGCGAGCTTCACGTGGAAAAAGGGGTTAAAGCATCAAACTGCAAAAAAACAGAGCCAAGGATAATTCCCAACTGCTCTGATGATACAAGGCTTTTAGGCAGTTGTGAATACTTTGCAGTTAAAGAAATCAAGCTTTCGGGAAGCAGAAAGTTGTGTGCCGACGAAAAGAGCTATCACGCATTAATGGCTGTAGATGGAGAAGCAGAGATTGCTTCTGAAAATTACACAGAAACAATTAAGACAGGGGAAACTGTTTTTATCCCTGCAAATATGGGAGAATATACGCTTTCGGGAAAGGCAACAATTCTTCTTACAACCAATCAGCCAAAATACTATATTGGCATTGATTTGGGCGGAACGAATATTGCTTGCGGAGTTGTTGACGAGTATGGCGTTATCTATGGAAGAAGCTCAAGAAAAACAAATGCACCAAGACCATATGAAGAAATTTTTAACGATATGGCAGAATGTGCGTTTGATGCGGCAAAAGAAAGCGGAATCAATTTTGATGATATAGAATCCGTTGGTATAGGCTGCCCCGGTGCAATCAACAAGGAAACGGGATGCATTGAGTTTTCAAATAATCTTGGCTTTTACGATGTTGAGATAACAAAGCATATGGAAAAGCTTTTAGGGAAAAAGGTTTATGTTGAAAACGATGCCAATGCCGCCGCGTGGGGAGAGTATCTATGCGGAAGCGGCAAGGGAACAAAAAGTATGGTAATGATAACGCTTGGCACAGGCGTGGGAAGCGGAATTGTAGATAATGGACATCTTCTTACAGGCGCATACGAAAAAGGTGCTGAAATAGGGCATATGGTATTAAGAATTAACGGAGAAAAATGCACCTGCGGAAGAAAGGGATGCTTTGAGGCGTATGCCTCGGCAACTGCGCTTATAAGGGATACAAAGAAAGCAATGAATGAAAATCCCGATAGCGATATGTGGAAGGTGGCAAAATCTCTTTCAAAGGTTGACGGAAAAACGGCATTTAAGGCTAAAGATAAAGCGGCAAAAGAAGTGATAAATAATTATCTTTCCAATCTTTCGGAGGGCGTTGTAAATATTGTGAATATTTTGCAGCCCGAAATTATTGCTATCGGCGGTGGCGTGAGTAACGCAGGCGAAAAAATCCTGAAGCCGATAAGAAAGGCAATAAAAAACTATTCCTTTGCGCGCTTCGGCAAAAAACAAACAGAGGTGCAAATCGCAAAGCTCGGAAATGATGCAGGATTAATCGGCGCGGCAATGCTTTGGAAGAATGAATAAGTAAATTAAAGAGGGTGTGAAAAGCTGAGCTTTTCACACCATTTTTGTGTTTATTGCTTTATCTGCCGTCCCGTATGGTCTATAGTATAATTATCCTTATAAATCAAATCGCTTACCTTTAAAAATGAAAAGCCCTTTCTCTCAAGCTCAGTTAAAATTCTGTCAAGGCTTTCTGATGTGTGGGCGGTATCGTTATGAAAAAGCAGTATATCGCCCGATTTTGCTTTTGGAATAATCCGTGAAAGCATTTCATCACAGTTTAATCCTTTCCAGTCTAAACTGTCCACGCTCCATTGAATGTATTCCATTTCGGCTGCCCAAACCGTTTTTACAACATCATTGTTATAATCTCCCGATGGGGCGCGGAAAAGAGTTGGAGCTTTGTTTGTGATAGTTTTAATGCTTTCGTTACATTTTTTTATATCGCTTATCATTTCTTCGGGCGTCAGCTTTGTATAATAGTCGTGATTATAGCTGTGATTTGCAATTTCGTGCCCATTTTCATAAAGAAGTTTTACTGAATCTGGGTAGTTTTCTGCCCATGTACCCAGCACAAAAAACGTTGCCTTGCAGTTGTGCTTGTTGAGTACAGAAACAATATTTTCAATATCATCAGCTCCCCACGCACAATCAAAAGTAATTGAAATTGCGCTATCATCTCTCTTTACACTGTAGATAGGAATAACTCTTTCTTCGCCCGAGGTTGGGGAGGCACTTTTGTCTTCTATTAAAAATAAAGACGAGGCAAATAAGCAAAATATAAGCAAAAATGTAAAAACGCGGTATTTATCTGTTACAAAAATTTTCATTATTTAAACTCCCTTATTCTTTTCAGATTTATAATAATCGAGTATTCCCTTATATATAGCATCGGCAAGCTCCGATTGATACTGTTCACTATTTAAAAGCTTTTCTTCTTCATAATTAGAAAGGAAACCGCACTCGGCTATAACTGCGGGGATTTGTGCATTTTTTAAAAGAAATATTGTGTTTGGTGAAGCGAGAATACTTCTTTTGGAAGTGTTTTTTTCTATTTTATGAAGTCTTTCCTGCAGACACAGTGCAAGCGTTTTAGAATTTTCAAAGTTTTTGGAATAAATAATCTGCGCTCCGTTGTATTTGGAATCGGAAAACTTATTCATATGTATGCTGACGAAAATATCGGCACCCGAAGAATTAATAATTTCAAGCCTTTTATGCATATCGTTTTTCTTGCGCTGGGCAATGCTTGCTCCCTCGGATGAAAGCGAATTTTCATCACTTCTCGTCATAATAACATCGTAGCCTTTTTTTCGTAGCTTTTTTTCCACTTTTTTTGAAATTGCAAGATTAAGAGTGCTTTCAATACTGCCCTGCATTCCAACGGCACCGCCATCGGGAAGTCCGTGCCCTGGGTCAATTACAATCTTTTTCGACATACTTTCTGAAAAAACACTTGTTTTACTTCCCTTAAAATAGGAGATAATAGATGTTAGTAAAACTACAAATGCAATAAAAATTATAAGTTTTCGTTTGGAAATAAGAATCATACACATCAGCCTTTCATTAAAATATACAAAGGAAATCACGCATATATTCATAATAAAGAGTAATAGTTTGGTAATTTTTTGAATATACTGTTTTATACAGAGTACATAAAAAGGAGTTGTAGACCTTGGAAAATAACATTATTACACTTACGGGCATCGTTGAAAGTGAAGCTGTATACAGCCACACTGTGATGGAGGAAAACTTTTATTCTTTTATACTAAGAGTTCCCAGATTATCACAAACAGATGATTTGCTTCCCGTAACCGTATCGGAAAAATTGTATGACAGGGAAATCATAAAGGAAAATCAAAAAATTAAGGTAAAAGGTCAGCTGAGAAGCTATAATAAATTTACCGAAGAAAGAACAAAGCTTATTCTTACTGTTTTTGTGAAAGAGCTTTCGATTCCTGAGGAAGCTGACGAAGAAAATCCCAACGAAATCTTTATAAACGGGTATATCTGTAAAACGCCTGTATACAGAAAAACTCCGTTTGGCAGAGAAATCACAGATTTAATTGTGGCGGTAAACAGAGCGTTTAACCGCTCTGATTATATTCCTGCAATAGCGTGGGGGAAAAATGCCGTTTATGCTCAAAATCTTGAGGTGGGGGCAAATGTGATGGTTTGGGGAAGACTGCAATCGAGAAATTACAACAAGCGTCTTTCGGAAAACGAGGTTGAAATACGCACTGCATACGAGTTGTCTATTACGAAAATAGAAAGCGGAGAAGAGCTGGAAAACAGAGAGGAATATTTAGAAGTTTATTAAGATTGGCAACATTAGAGGTGTAAAAAACCGTTTTTTACACCTCTAATAATAGTTTGACTTTTAGGATTGTTGTGTTATAATATAAGTTAGAGTGCTATGGGCACAGTTGTACTGAATACAGTGGTTGGTTTATACATACCGCCGTGCGGGCGGAGAATGGACAGACTTTAAAAAACCGCGGAACAGAAAAGGAGAAAATTAATGGCAAAAAAAACAAAATTGAAGATTATACCGATTGGCGGAATGAACGAAATCGGCAAAAATATCACTGCGTTTGAATATGGCGGAGATATTCTGGTTGTCGATTGCGGTATGGCATTCCCCGACGACAGTATGTTCGGCGTTGATTGTGTAATTCCTGATATGACTTATCTTATAAACAACAAGGATAAGGTAAAGGGAATAGTTATCACTCACGGACATGAAGACCATATCGGAAGTATTGCGTATTTATTAAAAAGCGTTAACGTGCCCGTTTACGGCACACGCCTTGCCCTTGGATTAATAGAGCAGAAGCTTAAGGAACACGGAATTTTAAGTGTTTCAAAATTAAACAGAGTTGCAGCGGGCGAAAGCGCAAAAATCAGCAAGAATATCACAGTTGAATTTATAAGGGTTAACCACAGCATAAGCGATGCCGTGGGCCTTGCAATTAAAACCCCTGTTGGAACTGTTGTGCATACGGGCGACTTTAAAATCGACTGCACTCCCATCGAGGGCAAAATGATTGACCTTGCAAAATTCGGCGAGCTTGGAAACCGCGGAGTGCTCGCTCTTATGAGCGACAGTACAAACGTGGAACGCCCCGGATATACTATGAGCGAGCGTACCGTTGGTGAAACATTTGAAACACTGTTTAAGGGCACACGTTCACGTATTTTCGTTGCAACATTCGCCTCAAACGTGGATAGAGTTCAGCAGATTATTAATGCGGCAGTAAGAAACCGCCGAAAGGTTGCCGTTTCGGGAAGAAGTATGATAAATATAATCGATGTTGCTTCAACACTCGGTTATCTTAAAATCCCCGAGGGAACAATGATTCCCATAGAAGAGGTTAAAAAATATCAGGATCATCAGCTTGTTATTATAACAACTGGAAGTCAGGGCGAGCCGATGAGTGCTCTTACAAGAATGGCTTTTGCTGACCATAAAAAGATAGAAATAGGAAAAGGCGACCTTGTTATTATTTCGGCATCGCCTATTCCGGGAAACGAAAAAACAGTTTCAAACGTTATAAACGAGCTTTACAGAAAGGGTGCAGAGGTTGTGCATTCTGCGCTTACAGAGGTGCACGTTTCAGGGCACGCCTGCCGTGAAGAACTTAAAATCATTATGGGACTTGTAAAACCCAAATACTTCATTCCCGTTCACGGAGAAAGCCGTCATTTAAGGCGACATGCTCTTTTAGCAGAAGAGATGGGAATAAATAAAAAGAATATCTTCAAGCTCGAAAACGGCTCAGTACTTGAACTAACTGCAGATTCAGCAAAAATCAACGGAAACGTTCAGGCAGGGGAAGTGCTTGTGGACGGCTATGGCGTGGGCGATGTGGGAAGCATTGTCCTTCGCGATCGTAAGCATCTTGCTGAAGACGGAATAATCCTTGTTGTGATGGCGATTAACGGAAAAACACACAAGCTTTCGGCACCGCCCGAAATTATCACGCGTGGATTTATTTATATGCGTGATAATGAAGGCCTTATGGAAGAACTTAGAAAAATTGCAGAAATAAGCGTGCAGGATACACTTATTTCTAAAAATAAAGACTGGAATACTATAAAAAATAACGTTAAGAGTGCTCTTGGAAGTGCTATATACGAAGGAACTCACAGAAAACCAATGATACTTCCGGTTATTCTTGATGTGTGAAGGATGGCAAGGTCATCCTTTGAAAAATAATACAAAGGAATAATAAATTATGTTTACACTGTTAAATAAAGATGGTGCCGCACGTCGCGGCACCTTTGAAACCGTACATGGAACAATACAAACGCCTGTGTTTATGAATGTTGGAACATCTGCTGCAATAAAGGGCGCGGTTTCTTCCCTTGATTTGAAGGAAATAGGCTGCCAGGTGGAGCTTTCAAATACATATCATCTGCACGTGCGCCCGGGCGACGAATTAATTCACGATATGGGCGGACTTCATAAATTTATGAACTGGGACAGGCCTATCCTTACAGATAGTGGCGGGTTTCAGGTGTTTTCACTTGCCTCGCTTCGCAAAATAACTGAAGAGGGCGTTAATTTTCAATCACATATCGATGGTAAAAAGATATTTATGGGACCTGAGGAAAGTATGCAGATTCAATCGAACTTAGCTTCTACAATAGCTATGGCTTTTGATGAATGCGTTGAAAACCCGGCTCCAAGAGATTACGTTAAAAATTCGTGCGACCGTACATACAGATGGCTTGTCCGTTGTAAGGACGAAATGAAAAGATTAAATGCCCTTGAAAGAACTATTAACAAGCATCAGATGCTTTTTGGCATTAATCAGGGCGGAACATACGATGATTTAAGAATAGAGCATATGCAAAGAATAGCCGAGCTCGACCTCGACGGATATGCAATCGGAGGATTAGCCGTTGGCGAAAGTGCCGAGGAAATGTATCGGATAATTGAATCGGTAGAACCGCATATGCCCGCAGACAAACCAAGATATCTTATGGGGGTTGGAACACCGCAGAACATTCTTGAAGCTGTTGACAGAGGCGTCGACTTTTTTGATTGTGTTATCACAAGCCGCAACGCCCGTCATGCAAATCTGTTTACAGATATTGGAGTGCTTAACCTTAACAATAAAAAGTTTGAGCGCGACGACAGACCGCTTATGGAGGGCTGCAACTGCCCGACTTGCAGAAACTATTCGCGTTCCTATATCCGCCATCTTATAAAGGCTAAAGAGATGCTTGGAATGAGACTTTGCGTTATTCACAACCTTTATTTCTATAACGATTTAATGGCAAAAATACGTGCAGCAATTGAAGAAAACAGATATAGTTCCTTTAAAGCAGAAATGCTTGAGAAAATGAACAACAGAGTGTGAGTGTAACAAACGAAAAAGCGGAGGAAGAATATGAAATATTCACAGCAGTTTAAAGATAAAAAGGAAACAGTGCAGGCTAAGAGTGTTTGTGTGGGGTTCGACGGGTTTATAGATTATGTTGTACGCCCTGTTAAAACACGTGAGAGCGAAACAACCTGCACATATTTTCCAAC
The DNA here is from genome assembly GCA_017505525.1 of Clostridia bacterium. Classification (GTDB taxonomy): domain Bacteria; phylum Bacillota; class Clostridia; order UMGS1883; family UMGS1883; genus UMGS1883. The sequence continues at coordinate 15,177 of JAFVPB010000047.1, read as the reverse complement.
GATAGATAAATTCGGCGAAAGAATCACAAGCCTTGCAGGAAGAAGCGGAAATATAGAGCTTGTTTTTGAAAGAACCGATTTCGGTGGATGCGGACCGCACTATATTAATGGTCTTGCAAATATGGGCGTAAACTGTACTTGCATAGGTACATTGGGTTATCCTGAGAAAAATCCTGTTTTTGACCTCCACGAAAAGTGCAAATCCATAACGGTGGGCGAGCCTGGTTATTCATATATTTTCGAGTTTGAAGACGGAAAGGTTATAATGAGTAACGTTAAGGAAATCAGCCGCCTCAGATGGAATGATTTAATTGAGCGTGTGAGTATTGACGAAATGGTAAAATACTTTGAAGCTGCAGATATTATCACGCTTGTAAACTGGAGCTATCTGGTGCACTTCCACGAAATCTATGAAAAATTCCTCGAACTTGTTATGCCGAAGCTTAAAAACAAGGAAAGAAAGATTTATATTGATATTGCAGATTGTGCAAAGCGCAGACCTGAAGAAATAAAGGCTGCACTTAAAATGTTTGGTAAATACAGTGAGTATGCTCCTACATATATCGGACTTAATAAGAGTGAGGCTATGGTAATTCATTCGATTTTGTGCGATGGAGAATATGAAGGCTCTCTTCCTATTGCACGAACAATTAAAGAGTATTCAGGCATAGGCACTGTTATTATCCATCCTGTAGACAGCTCTGCCGCAGTTTTCGATGGCGGAGAAGTAGAGGTGGCAGGAATTCTTTGCGAAAAACCGAAAAAGACCACAGGGGGCGGAGATAACTTTAACTCGGGCTTCTGTGCAGGACTTCTTGCGGGACTTGATGTTAAAAGCTGCCTTATAAGCGGTATGACAACATCGTATCTCTACGTTAAAAACGGAAAGTGCAATAGCTTTGACGATATTTGTGAAGCTATGCAAATGTATGACAACAGGGTGTGAGCTAATGAAAAAGATAGTTAGTGTTGTTTTGGTTGTTCTTTTGTGCTTGGGTGTTTCGGCTTGCTCAAAAACCGAAACTAATATAGATTTATGGAAAAATGCAACATATACGGAAGATACAGAGCTTGGAGAGGGCGCAAAAACTGTTTTGGTTGAGGTTGTAGCTGAAGATAAATCTGTTACCTTTACTATTCATTCAGATAAAAGCATCTTGGGAGATGCACTTGCAGAGCATAAACTGATTGAGGGAGAAAAAGGAGCTTATGGGCTCTACGTTAAAAAGGTTAACGGCATAGAAGCAGATTACGATAAAAACAAAGCCTATTGGGGAATCAACAAAAACGGCGAGGGCTTAATGACGGGTGTTGACGGAGTGAAGTTTAAAGACGGAGAACACTACGAATTTGTTTATACAAAGTAAGTTGAAAGGGATGTGAATTTTTCGCATCCCTTTTTATAGTTATTTATGGAAAAAATATTGACCTTTCAGCTTATTATGGTATAATATAATGTGATAAATTATAATGTAAAGAAGGTATAAAAATGGGATTTATTAATGATAGCTTTATGCTTAAAACAAAAACGGCACAGGATTTATATGAGAACTACTCTAAAGATATGCCGATTATAGATTATCACTGCCATCTTAATCCGCAGATGATAGCAGAAAACAAAAAATTTAAAAATGCTTTCGAGCTGTTTTTAGGGGGCGACCATTACAAGTGGCGCCAGATGAGAACACACGGTATAAGTGAAGATTTAATCACAGGAAAGGGTGGCGACGATTACGAAAAATTCAGCGAATTTGCAAAAATGATGCCCTATCTTATAGGAAATCCGCTTTATCATTGGACACACCTTGAATTAAAGCGTTATTTTGATATTGATGAAACATTAAACGAGCACACTTGTAAAAAAGCTTGGGACAAAATCAATGAATGCCTCCAAAGTGATGAATTCACTCCACAGCAGCTTATTTTAAAGTCAAACGTTGAAGTAGTGTGCACAACTGACGATCCGATTGATACACTTGAATATCACAAATCACTTAAGGATTTCAAAGTAAAGGTTCTTCCCACATTCCGCCCCGACAAGGCAGTGGAAATAGGAAAAGACACATTTGTTCCCTATATAGAAAAAACAGGCGTTAAAACATATGGCGAACTTTTAGAATGGATTACAAAAAGAATTGAATATTTCCACGAAAACGGATGCCGCATCAGCGACCACGGACTTGAAACAGTGCCGTTTGCGCGCGGAAATGCAGAGCGTGTTTTTGAAAAGAGAATGAACGGAGAAGAAATCACAAGCGGAGAGGAAAACGTATTTAAAACGGCAGTTCTTCGCCATTGTGCAAAAGAATATGCACGCCTTGGTTGGGCAATGCAGCTTCATATGGGAGCAATTCGTAATAACAACACAAAGATGTTTAATCTTCTTGGACCCGACACAGGCTTTGATTCAATACACGATTTAGACGTAGCATATAACCTTTCAAGATTTTTAGATAGTCTTGAAGTTGAAGATTCGCTTCCGAAAACGATTTTATACACACTTAATCCTAAGGATAATTATGTGCTTGGCACAATGCTTGGTAACTTCCAGAGCTCGCCAATCAAGAGTAAAATTCAGTTTGGCAGCGGTTGGTGGTTTAACGATCAGCGCGACGGAATGGAAAGCCAGATGAAAGCTCTTGCAAATCTTGGAATGCTTTCTCACTTCGTTGGAATGCTTACTGATAGCCGAAGCTTTGTTTCCTACCCGCGCCACGAGTATTTCAGAAGAATATTCTGTAACCTTATCGGCAAGTGGGTTGAAGAGGGCGAATATCCAAATGATAAAGAATATCTTGAAAAAATCGTTCGCGGCGTAAGCTACGAAAATGCAAAGAGTTATTTTAAGTTTTAAAAAGGAATGATAAAAAATGGAATATAAAGTATCAAACAGAATGAGCTCTCTTAAAGGCTCGGCAATCAGAGAAATGTTTAAGAAAATGGCTGACCCGACTATGATATCGCTCGCAGGAGGAAATCCTGCGGCAGAGCTTTTCCCAAATGAAGAGCTTTCCAAAATTGCCGCTGACATTTTAAAAGAAAATCCGGTGGGCGCACTTCAGTATGGTATTTCAGAGGGAAGCATTCCTCTTCGTGAAAAAATTCTTGAAATGATGAAAGAACGTGAAAATATAAATGCGTCGCTTGATGAAATAACCATTGTTTCGGGCGGTCAGCAGGCAATCGAGATTGTTTCAAAAATTCTGCTTAATGAGGGTGATAGTGTTATTGTTGAGGCACCTTCGTTTGTGGGAGGCCTTAATGCATTCCGTTCATACGGTGCAAATCTTGTAGGTGTTGAAGTTGAGAGCGACGGCATAAATATAGAAAAGCTTAAGGAAGCTATAAAAAACACTAAAAATGTGAAGCTTATTTATACTATTCCAAACTTCCAGAATCCATCGGGTGTAACAATGAGTGTTGAAAAAAGAAAGGCACTTTACGAAATTGCGCGCGAAGAAGGGATTTTCATAATTGAGGACAACCCATATGGTGAACTTACGTTTGATGGAGTGAAACTTCCAACGATTAAATCGATGGATGAAGAAGGTGTTGTGCTTTACAGCGGATCATTCTCGAAAATTCTTGCCCCCGGACTAAGATTGGGTTACCTTATTGCATCTAAGGAGTTTACGGAAAAAGTTGTTCTTGGCAAGCAGGTTTCCGATGTTCACACATCTCTTTTGCCGCAGCTACTTGCTTATGAATTTATGACTCGTTATGATATTTCAGAGCTTATTGAAAAAATGCGCACACTCTATAAAAAGAAGTGTGATGTGATGATAGGCGCGATGAGGGAATACCTTCCTGAAAATATCACATACACAGTGCCCGGAGGTGGACTTTTCGTATGGTGTAATGCACCGGGAATTGATACATTGAAGCTTAGTAATGAGTGTGTTGAAGAAAAGGTTTTGATAGTTCCGGGAAATAACTTTGCAACAGACCAGAGCCTTGAAAGTAATGGATTCAGACTTAATTTTTCAACAATGCCTGACGATAAAATAGTTGAAGGCGTTAAGAGATTGGGAAAGGTGCTCAAAAAATACTGCTGAAGGGCAGAGGGGGAATGTGGTATGCAAGGTCGCTTTATAGTGTTTGAGGGGATAGATGGTGCAGGAAAAAGCACACAGATTTCTCTTCTTGAAAAAAGCCTTGTCAAAAAAGGAAGAAAGGTTTTTGTAACGTGCGAGCCCACTCCGTCGGTAACGGGGGGGATTCTTCGCGATGCCTTGAACAGTAATTACAAGAGAACTCAAACAGAGCTTGCGGCAATGTTTTTAGCTGACAGAGTTTACCATAATGTAAACGAAAACTGCGGAATAAAGCAGGCACTTGAGCGCGGGTTTGATGTTATCTGCGACAGATATTATTATTCTTCGTGCGCCTATCAGGGAATGGATACCGACCTTGACTGGGTGATGAATATGAACATAAACTGCCCCGACATACAAAAGCCCGATTTATGTATATTCCTTGATTTGGATGCGGAAAAATCAAAGGAAAGAATTGATAGTGCGCGTGCAACGGTAGAAATCTTTGAAGACAGTATACAAAAGCTAAACACAATAAGAAACAAGTTTTTCGATGTGTTTAAAAAGCTTGAGGGTGAAAATATAGCAATAATTGATGCATCGGGCACAGTGGAGGAGGTTTCTTCACTTATTGAAGAAGCAGTCGAGAGGATAATGTAAAGTGACAAAAATTATTAAAATCAATCCTGAAAAAATTGATATGGAGCTTTTAGAAGAGGCTGCACATGTTATAAAGCATGGCGGCCTTGTGGCTTTTCCCACGGAAACAGTTTACGGCCTTGGGGCAGATAGCTTTAACGAAGATGCGGTAAGAAATATCTTCAAAGCAAAGGGCAGACCAAGCGATAATCCCTTGATTTCGCATATTGCTGATTTGGGAGATATCGAGCGTTTTGCACGTGAAATTCCCGATTGTGCCGTAAAGCTTGCAGAAGAATTCTGGGGAGGCCCTCTTACTATGGTGCTGAAAAAGAGAAAGGGAATCCCCGATAGCGTAACGGCAGGGCTTGATACAGTTGCAGTGAGGCTTCCGAGCCATAGCGTAGCAAACGCGCTTATCAGACTATCAGGCACTGCAATAGCTGCACCGAGCGCTAATTTAAGCGGAAGCCCAAGCCCGACAACGGCAGGGCATTGCATAGCTGATTTGGATGGCAGGGTTGATATGATTATAGATGGCGGAGATTCGATGATTGGCATCGAATCAACGGTGGTCGACTGCACAACCGAGGTGCCCACAATTTTGCGTCCCGGTATGATAAGCGCAGAAGATATGCGTGAAATTATTGGAGAGGTAAATTTCAGTGGTGAGGTTAAGGGTGCTCCCAAATGCCCGGGGATGAAATATAAGCACTATAGCCCCAATGCCGAGGTTTATATTTTTAATTCAACAAAAAGCATAGAGGAAGACGAAAACTCGTGCGTTATTATGAAAAATTCTGAAGGCGCAGGCTTTAGTAATATAAAAGTTTACGATGCGGGAAAAACTGATACTGAATATGCGGCAAGGCTTTTCTATTTCCTCAGAAAGGCTGACGAAGACGGTTTCAGCAAGGTTTATGCCCAAATGCCTGAAAACAGCGGCATTGGCATTGCGCTTATAAACCGCCTTATGAAATCTGCCGCAGGGAGAGTGCTCGACTGATGAAAGTATTGTTTGTTTGCACAGGAAACACCTGCAGAAGCCCTATGGCAAAGGTGCTTTATAATTTAATAACGGGAACCTGTGATGCCGATTCAAGGGGTATTTATGTTGGCTTCCCGAGCGAGGCATCGCCAAATGCACAAAAGGCAGTAAAAGAATACGGCGTGGATTTAGAAAACCATATTTCGCGCCAGCTCACTATGGAAGATATAAAGGATTGCGACCTTATTATCACCATGACAAAGGCGCATAAAGAAGCGCTTATCAGTGCAGGAATAGATAATAAGGTTATAACCCTTTATGAGTTCGCGCATGAAGAGGGCGACGTTTCCGACCCGTTTGGAGGAAACGAGGAGGTCTACAAAAAAACGTGCGATGAAATATATCGCCTTATAAAAAAAGGCGTTGAAAGTTCTGATTTGGCAAAAGCGGGCGATGCAGCAGAAATTGCAAAGCTTGAAAAAGATATTTTCCCCGATGCGTGGAGCGAAAATGCCATTTTAAGAGAAGCGGAAAATAAGAGAATAACTGTTTATAAAGAAAACAATAAAATAATTGGATATTGCATTTTTATGCTTGGGGGCGATCAGGGAGAAATTCTCAGAATTGCAGTTAAGGAAGATGCGCGGAAAAAAGGCATTGGAAAAAAACTTTTGAAGCAGGCTTTTGAAAAGATGCAAAAAGAGGGCGCAACAGAGTTTTTCCTGGAGGTGCGCAGTAAAAACATTGCGGCAATTTCGCTTTACAAGAAGATGGGGTTTGAACAGATAGATAAACGCAAAAACTACTATGGCGACGATGATGCGCTTATTTTTAAAAAGGCAGAATTGGAGAGATAACAATGGCACTTATACTTGGAATTGAATCTTCGTGTGATGAAACGGCGGCATCCGTTACGAAAGACGGAAGAACTGTTTTATCAAACGTTATATATTCTCAAATAAAACTGCACGAGGTTTACGGCGGAGTTGTGCCTGAAATAGCCTCGAGAAAGCATCTTGATAAAATTATATATGTGATAGAAGAAGCTTTAAAGGAAGCAGACGTTAAAAAAGAAGAGCTTGATGGTATAGCAGTTACTTATAATCCGGGACTTGTTGGGGCGCTTCTTGTTGGCGTTTCAGCTGCAAAGGCGCTTGCATATTCATTAAATAAACCGCTTATTCCCGTTAATCATATTGGCGGACATATTGCGGCAAACTATATTGCATACCCAAATCTCGAGCCTCCGTTTGTGTGCCTTGTGGCATCTGGCGGGCACAGCCATATTCTGCATATAAAGGATTATCACGATTTTACTGTGCTTGGCGCAACAACCGACGATGCGGCAGGAGAAGCATTTGATAAAGCGGCGCGTGTGCTGGGACTTGGCTATCCGGGCGGTCCAAAGCTTAATGCTCTGGCGAAAGAGGGCAATCCCGAGGCAATTAAATTTCCCCGTCCGCACAACGGTTTCGATTTCAGCTTCAGCGGACTTAAAACGGCAGTGATAAACTATGTTCACACATTGGAGCAAAAAGGCGAAGAAATAAATAAAGCTGATGTTGCAGCATCGTTTCAGCAGGCGGCAGTGGACGTGCTTGTTAAAAACACAGTTGAAGCTGCAAAAAGCGTGGGAATAGATAAAATAGCCATAGCAGGCGGTGTTGCGGCAAACAGCTGCCTGCGCGAGAATATGGAGAAAGAGGCAAAGAAAAACTCTATGGAATTTTTCTGCCCGCCTATGGATTTGTGCACAGATAACGGTGCTATGATTTCATGTGCGGGATACCTGAATTATATAAAGGGAATAGAGGGGGATTTAACTCTTAATGCAATTCCTCAGCTTGGTGATTTGCATGTGTAGGATTGAACTATTAAGAAAAGAAATGAAAAAGTGCGGTGTGAATGCCGTTATAATTCCAACGGCAGACCCGCATCTTAGTGAATATATAGCTGATGAATATAAATTAAGAGAGTGGCTTTCTGGCTTTACAGGCTCGGCGGGCACTCTTGTTGTAACGGAAAAAGAAAGCGGATTGTGGACCGATGGAAGATACTATATTCAGGCTGAAAAAGAGCTTTCGGGAAGTGAAGTTGTGCTTTTCAAAGCCTCTGAAAAAGAAACAATCAAGATAACTGATTATCTTTTGGAGAAGCTTGAAAAAGGGGAAACATTAGCACTTGACGGGAAGCTTTTTTCTAAAAATAAACTGGATGAATTAAAAGATAAACTAAAGAAAAAGAGCATACATCTTAAAAACGATTTCGACCCATCTGCAGTTTGGAAAGATAAACCCGAAAGAAAGGCTAACCCCTGCTATATCCTGAGTGAAAAATATTCGGGAGAGAGTGCAAAGGATAAGATGTTAAGGGTGCGCAGGGAAATGAAAAACGAGGGTGCAACCCATTATGTAATTTCTTCTCCGCAGGAAATAATGTGGCTTTTGAATATAAGAGGCGCAGATGTTCTTTATACTCCCGTTATGCTTTCGTATTTATTGATTGGGGAGAAAGAGGCATACCTTTATGCCCCGAAAGAGAATGTTCCGGAAGATGTTTTAAAATATCTTGAAGAGCTTGAAGTTAAAGTTAAACCGTATAACGGAATTTACACAGATGTTGAAAAGCTTTCAAAAAAATGCACTGTTATTGCCGATTTTTCTTCGGCTAATGCACTGCTTATAGATAAAATAAAATGCCCCGCAAAAGATAAAAAATCGATTATAGAGCATATGAAAGGCATAAAAAACAGTACCGAGATAGCAAATATAAAAAAAGCATATATAAAAGATAATACGGCGCTTATAAAAAGCTTTTACGAGATTTATCATAAAGACGAACTAACCGAGTGGGAGGTTTGCGATATTATTGAAAAACACAGGGGAGCACTCGAGGGGTATATATCTCCTTCGTTTGATACAATTGCGGCATACGGAGAAAATGCGGCTATGATGCACTATGGGCCAACGCGTGAAAACAGTGCCACGATTTTTAAAAAAGGTATGCTTTTAATTGATACGGGGGCACAATTTTTCGAGGGTACAACCGATACCACAAGAACGCTTATTCTTGGAGAAATCCCGGAAGAAGAAAAAGAAAACTACACCCTTGTTTTAAAAGGGAACATTAATTTGGCTGAAACTGTTTTCCCGAAAGGCACAAAGTGCTCGGAGCTTGATAGTATCACAAGAAAGCCTCTTTGGAAAAAAGGGCTCGACTACAGATGCTCCACAGGCCACGGAGTAGGGTATTTATTATCTGTGCACGAGGGTCCGCAAAGGATTTCTTCGCTTTGCAATGTGGAGCTTGAAGCAGGGATGACGGTTACAGACGAGCCGGGAGTTTACACTGAGGGAAAATACGGAATAAGAATAGAAAATCATTTGTATGTTAAAGAGCACAGTACCACGGAATATGGGGAATACTTATGCTTCGAGCCTCTTGGCTACTGCCCGATCGGAACAGAGTATCTTAAAACAGAGCTTTTAGATAACGAGGAAAAAAGATATATAAATGACTACAACGAGAAGGTAAACGCCCTCTACGAAGATTTTCTCAGTGCGGAGGAAAAGAAATGGCTGAAAGCATATACAAGGGAAATATAGAAGATTTCAATAAAAAGATGCAGTTTTTAATGATTGCAGACCAGATGAAAGGCATTTACCGCCAGACAATTCTGATGGATAAGTCGCGCCGCGAAACAGATGCCGAACATTCGTGGCATATTGCCCTAATGGCTATGGTTCTTTCTGATTACGCCCCCAAAGGAACAGATATCAACCGCGTTATCAAGATGGTTTTAGTTCACGATCTGGTGGAAATCTATGCGGGGGATACCTTCTGCTATGATTACAAGGCATCCCAGGATAAGGAAAAGCGCGAAATGGAAGCAGCGAACAGACTTTTTTCGATTATTCCCGATGGGGAAGAGTATAAAAAACTGTGGATAGAGTTTGACGAAAAGGAATCGCCCGATGCTATTTTTGCTGCTGCACTTGATTGTTTGCAACCATTTATGAATAATTTTATAACCGATGGCCACACCTGGAGAAAGGGAGGCGTTACGCTTCAAAAGGTGCAAAAAAGAATGGCTGTTATAGAAAAGGGACTTCCCGCGGCGTGGGAGCTTGTGCAGAAAATAATTGTTGATTCTGTGGAAAAAGGATATATTAAAGAGGGTGAATAAAATGAAAATTACGCTAAATCCTGATAATGAAATTGTGAAAATGGTAAAAGAGGGCTTGAAGAAAACGGGCGGATATTGCCCGTGTGTGCTCGAGAGAAGCGAAGATACCAAATGTATGTGCAAGCAGTTTAAAGAGCAGATTAAAGACCCTGAATTTGAGGGCTTTTGCCACTGTATGCTTTACTATAAATCAAAATAGGAGGAATAAAAATGAGCGAAATTATAATCACAAAAGAAAATTTTGAAAAAGAGGTTTTAAAATCCGATAAGCCTGTGCTTATTGATTTCTGGGCAACATGGTGCGGCCCTTGCCGTATGATAGCTCCGATTGTTTCTGAAATTGCAGAAGAATATAAAGATGAATACAAGGTTTGTAAGGTGAATGTTGATGAAGAGGGCGAGCTTGCCGTAGCATTTCAGGTTACAAGCATTCCTATGCTTGCAGTGATGAAGGAAGGCAAAGTTGTAAGCACTGCGGTAGGCTACAGACCTAAGGAAGAAATCCTTGAAATTCTTAAAGGATAACAGCTTTTAAAGCAAATTTTGTCTATGTGTTATCTGCATAATGACGAGATTTTTCTAAGAATTTATGCTACAGTTTTGTAAAGACTGTTAAAAAAGGAGATTTTTATGTCTAAAGTAGAAATATTCATTGAGGGATGCGATACCACCGAATACGTGCTTTTTCCTGCCTGTGCGTACAACGGAAATAAATTCAATGTGTTAAAAAGAGATTATCCTCCTATGTTTAAGGCGGAAGAAGCAGATGTTAACATAGAAACAACAATCACCGATGTTCCAAGGCTTAATAAAGACGGCTCGGGAAAAATTCAGGTTACAACGGGCGATGTTTCGGTTCCCTGTGTTTGTGTTTTTAATAAAAAAACAAATAAGGCTACATATGTTTATACCGTTCAGGAAATCGACGGGGAAAATATAGGCTTGGCATACGAAACGGGAAAAATCACGCTTACATATCCTGCTTATCGTGAAGAAATTTACCGATGGCCGTTTATGAGGAAAAATACCGAAGAATATGTCGACCTTGATGCAGAAATTCCATACAAGGTTATAGAAACAGATTGCGCCAGCATGGAAGAGTTTTACGAAACCTATTTTAAAAACAGAAGAATAATGGGGCTTGATGATACCCGCCCTGTGGTTTTATCTGATGAAGAACAGTTTGAAATTCAAAGAAACAAGTTCAACTCAAAAAACTGGACGGGAAAGTATTACGATGTAAATGCTCTTGGCACATGGGCGCCCGGATGGATAGGCGGAGGAATGTCGAGCTTTGCACTTATGAAGCTTGGAGGAGAGCTTGAAAAAGAAAGAGCAATTAAAACTCTTGAGCATATGTATGAAAATCAGGCGCCGTGCGGCCTTTTCTATGGCTTTAACGATAAGAAAAGTGATGGGCATGGCGAGCCGGGAACAGAAAAATGGGCATTTATAAGAAAATCGGGTGATGCTTTGTATTTTTCATTCAAGCACTTCGAGCTTATGGATGAAATTCCTGAAGCATTTATAAAAGGCTCGAAAAAGCTTGCCGATTATTTTGTGTGGTTGTGGGAGAAATACGGCCAGTTTGGTCAGTTCATAGATTGTGATACGGGCGAAATTGTGGTTGGAAATTCCACAGCGGGAGCAATTATTCCTGCTGCACTTGTAAAGGCTTATGAATTTTTCGGCGACGAAAAATATTTGAGCGTTGCAAAGGAAAGTGCCGAATTTATGTGTAAGAGAGATGCGCTCTGCGGATATACCACAGGCGGACCGGGAGAAATTCTTCAAGGGCCCGACAGTGAGAGCGCGGCGGCACTTCTTGAGAGTATGACAATGCTCTATGAAGTAACCAAAGAAGAAAAGTTCCTTTCATATTCGATTTATATGGCGCATTTTGTAAGCAGCTGGGTTGTAGGTTACAACTATAAGTTCACAAAAGAAAGCGAATTTTACAGGCTTGATATGAAAACGGTGGGAAGTGTTTTTGCAAATGTTCAGAATAAGCATTCTGCACCGGGATTCTGCACCCTTTCAGGCGTCAGCCTATATAAGCTTTACAAATGGACCAATAACGAGCTTTATAAGGAGCTTTATGAGGATATAACCCTTACCGTAAGCCAGTATATGTCGACTGAAAAAAGGCCTATAATGAGCTGGGATGTTCCGCTTAATGCAAGCCTTTTAAACGACGATTCAATACGTGTTGAACGCGAAAAGCTTCCAGAGGGATATATTTGCGAAAGAGTAAATATGTCGGACTGGGAAAGCAAAAGATGCATTGGCGGTGTGTTTAATGCAAGCTGTTGGTGCGAAACCACGAATCTTCTTATATTGGCAGAAAAAGAAATATAAATTCAGCATATACAAAAAGCGTTTATAAAATGATTGCCAATCATTTTATAAACGCTTTTTGTATACTGTTTATTTGCCCGCAGCTCTTCTTATGTTAGCCTGATGTGTTGAATTCACTGTGCCCGAGCTGTGCCCGATTGAATTGTAAAAATGCAAATCGAAATGGCCGTTTGCATTATTGCCTTTTACGTAATCGTAATTTGTGCCCGCACCATAGTTGTCGCTTCGCCAGTCTGTCCATGCGCCACCGGGAGCATATTCGTTTCCTGCGTGGAGCATTCCTGCGGCGCTTGCCGCAATCTTGCGTCCGTTATATAAGACTATAACGCTTCGTTTGTTCCAATTGAATGAACCACCAAAAATTTCCTTCATTTTTTCGGTGTCGCTTGCGGTTAGAGGCTCGCAATCTGCATGCCCCGAGCCTACAGTTCTGCGTGCATTAAAGGATTTTCCTGATGTAAAGTCCATAATAGTAAAATCTGAATTAATAGGAATAACGTATTGTGCTTCTGTAAACCAATCAAGAAGCTCGCCGTGGTTAGGGGTTGGAGTATCTTTTATTGCGATGTGGTGCACAGGGATAGTAAGCTTTTGCCCTGCGTAAATATAGCTGGATTCACTAAGCGAGTTTGCGCTTAAAAGCTCTTGCATCGGGATGCCGAATTTTAAAGCTATTGTCCAGTACGTATCATTTTTTTGAACGGTATACGTTTTGTACGTTATGTAGTTTCCGCCCGACGGAGTTGTAACAGAACTGCTTTTATTAGGGATTTTTACTTTGTCTCCAATATAAAGCACGCTTTGCGAGGTTGCTCCGTTTGCATTTAAAAGGTCGCTTAAGCTAACATTGTATTGTTTTGCAATTAAATAGTATGTGTCTCCTTTGACAACTGTGTGGTATGTGCCATCGGTTTGACCGGAAGAATCGGGAATAGTAATTTTATTACCAACGTATAAAATCTCTGAGCCTGATTTGCCATTTGCTTTTAAAAGTGAGTCTAAAGAAACATTACACTTTTGTGCTATAAGATAGAAGGTATCTCCTTTCTGAACGGTGTAGGTGTTGGAATCAACAATAACTTTTTGCCCCACATTAAGCACAGATGAGCTTGCTGCGTTGTTATCACTTAAAACTTTTGAAAGCGATGTGTTGAATTTCTGGGCTATTTTATAGTAGCTGTCTTCTTTTTGCGCAGTATAATTTACGCTTGCTGATGCACTTTGGTGGATTAGTGCAATTGCCGCAATAAGCGGCAAAATTCTTTTGTGTTTCATATTATCACACTCCTCGCTATAATATTCTCTGCTTTTTTATAAAACCATTTATGTAAGTATTGGGGAAGAGTGCAGCTTGTGGAAATAATAAAAAAATTATGTAATATAATATTTTTTTATTGAAATTTGCCGTGAATTGTGTTATTATAGAAAAAATAAACGGGAGGTATTGTTATGAGTATTGTTAGACCTGAATCTATGGAAAGAATTACAACAAAAGAACTGGCTGACGCATTTATTGAAGAACAAATCAAAGAAGTGCGTGAAACAGTGGGAGATAAAAAGGTGCTTCTGGCACTTTCAGGCGGTGTTGATTCGTCGGTTGTTGCTGCGCTTTTAATTAAAGCAATAGGAAAGCAGCTTGTGTGTGTGCACGTTAATCACGGATTAATGCGTAAGGGAGAAAGCGAGCAGGTTATTGAAGTTTTCAAGAACGGACTTGATGCTAACCTTATCTATGTTGATGCAACCGATAGATTTTTAGACCTTCTTAAAGATGTTGCAGAGCCTGAAAAGAAAAGAAAAATCATAGGCGGAGAATTTATCAAAGTGTTTGATGAAGAAGCTGCAAAGCTCAGCGACATTAAATTCCTTGCTCAGGGTACAATATATCCCGATATTCTTGAAAGCGACGGAGTAAAGGCTCACCATAATGTTGGCGGACTTCCTGAAGATATGGAAATGGAACTTGTTGAACCCGTAAAGCTTCTCTATAAAGATGAAGTAAGAGTTGTAGGCTCAGCTCTCGGTCTTCCGGATGAGATGGTTTACCGTCAGCCGTTCCCTGGCCCCGGCCTTGGAGTTCGTTGTCTCGGTGCAATCACACGCGACCGTCTTGAAGCACTTCGTGAGGCTGATGCAATTCTTCGCGAGGAATTTGATAATTGCGGACTTGCAAAAACAGTTTGGCAGTACTTTATCGCAGTGCCTGATATGAAAAGCGTTGGCGTAAAAGATAGTAAGCGCTACGAGGGTTGGCCAGCAATTATCCGTGCCGTTAACACAACCGACGCGATGACGGCTACCATCGAAGAGATTCCATACGAAGTTCTTCATAAAATTACCGCACGTATTACAAACGAGGTTGAGGGAATTAACCGTGTTCTCCTTGATTTAACACCAAAGCCCATCGGAACTATCGAGTGGGAATAAGCAACCTGTTAAAGGGCAAAGGGAAGCAGCCTGAGAAAGGCAAAACTTAATATCCTGAAAAAACTAAAATCAGACCTTGAGATTGAAAAAATCTTGAGGTCTTTTTGTATGCCTGAAACATGGACTATAATGGGGAATGTAGCACATAAAATCGAAATTTTATGCGCTTAAATGATCGCAAAAATGAATAGGGTGGAGGATGCGCAATTTTGCCCTTTTGAGGATGAGGGGGTGTGCCCCGTAACATAGTGTTTTTTTAAAATTACGTTTTTGGGAAAATCGCATCATCTCTCATAAATGCCACTATATAGGCGTTTGTAGTACTTTTCATTTTTCCCAAATTTAACGTTTTTGGGAACTTAAAATACGTTTTTGGGGATTTTTGAGCGTTTTTGGGAACATTTTTGGGAATTTATATTTGCTCTATTTTAACAAAATTTAAGGAGGTATACGATGAGGAAGAAGAACTACAAAGGAAGATGTGAAAAAAGAGTATTGTCAAAATGTAAGGGTATATGCAGAACTTATGATGCATTGCAATATGC
>JAFVPB010000046.1 GCA_017505525.1 Clostridia bacterium | reverse complement strand
TTCCTTCTCAATGATTATCGCACGATTCAGGTGCTCGCAGCACTGCGCCGCAAGATATATTCCCTTTTCATTTAGCACATTGTATATGCTTTCAAAAAGAATTTTTGCAGTATCAGGACTTGAGTTTGTCCCGATTTTACTACCAAGTACCTCACTGGTAGAACATCCTACAACAACTATATCACCCTTTTTCAAATGGGCTTTTTCTATCAAATCTTCAATTGCAGTTATGCATTCCTTTGCAATATCCATTGTTAGTCACCTCTTTTCTATTTTACTACAAAAGTATTAAATTTTCAACAATCAGTACAAATTAATTCAATGTAAATTTTACGAATCAGGGACATTACCAAACCTTAACCCTGTCTTCAGGAGCTACATACATTCCGTCCTTTTCTGTAATACCAAATGCTTCATAGAATTCGGGACAGTTTACAATAACTCTGTTTACACGGAGCTTATCCGCACTGTGAACATCCACCTGTGCCATATAGCTGCTGCTATCTCTCGATGTAGTGGATGCCCAGCATCTTGCAATACTTTCATACAGTGCTTTATAATCAGGGTTATCAAGTCCGGATACTATTTCCGTTATGCAGGAAACAGCACCATTATCCGCAACATTCTCACTTAATGTAAGTGTTCCGTTCATGGGTACGCCAGGAATAGCTTCTTGTCCATCATAGAATCTTGCAAGTGCTTCGCATCTTTCGTTAAATGCAGCATAATCTTCTTCAGTCCACCAATCTGTTGCATTGCCATCGGCATCAAACTTGGCACCATTGTTATCAAATGCGTGTGTGATTTCGTGTGCGATGATATATCCTATTCCACCGAGATTCTGTTCGTATGACGCATTTACATCATACATCGGTGCTTGAAGAATTGCTGCAGGGAATGTAATATCATTAGATGTTGCACTGTAACAAGCATTTACAGTGTATGGATACATAATCCAATCGGTTTTATCAACCTCATCATCCTGAAGGCTTAGTATTTCCTTAACATTTGCTTTTGAAATTGCAAGCATATTTGTAAAGTAGGTTCCGCCGTCTTCAGGAGCCAATATTTCTACTGCATCCATGAAATCATCCCACTCATCGGGGTATCCAATTTTGATTCCCATTGAATCAAGCTTGTGAATGGCTTTTTCTTTTGTAGCTTCGCTCATCCAGTCGTTATTTTGAAGACGCTTTCTATATACTGCAATAATATCGTGTACCATTTTCTCCACGTCTTTTTTAGCCTGCTCAGAGAAATGCTTCTCCACATAGATTTCGCCGATATAATCAGCCATTACACTTTGAATCTGTATAGCTGCTCTTTCTTCGTCAGTATATGAGCCGACAGTTCCAAGAAACTCTTGATTAAATTTATCTGATGCGTCAACAAATTCCTGATTGAAGGCTGCGCCCCAACCGGCAAGAATACTAAGCTTTACATAGGCTTTCAAGGCATCTATATTTTCGTTAATAAAATATCCTGCAAAAGCCTTTGTTCTTTCTACATCCGTTATCAATATTTTATCGGTTTGTTTAAGACCGGTTGTTTCAAAGATTGAGTCAATGTTTACATCCGGGAACATATCTCTGATTTGTTGCATGGTGAATACATTGTATATAATATCAACATTATTCTGATCTGCTACATCAAGTGTCTTTTCGGCAATTACTCTTTCCATTTCAAAGCAATTCTGAGCCATAATTTTTGCTTCTTCTTTTGACTCTCCGCCAAGCTCAAATAATGTTGAAAGATATGTAATATATACATCCTTCTTAGGATTATCTTCCAGATAGAGTTCCTTTTGGAGCGTCGGTGAAGGTGTGCCGAAATGAAGCATATATTTCGTACTGTCCTTCATGTCAACAGTAATGCTGAAATTAAAGAAAGCAGAAAGGCAAATATCCTTATACAAGGTATTATGTAGTTCAATTAAATCGTTGATGTTTTCTGTTGTATCAACCAAATCAAGATACTTCTTTATCGGTTCTATACCAGTCTTATTTCTGTTCTCCGTATCAAGAATAGAATTATACAATGCAGCAATCTTGTATTCTTTTGTTCCTTTTTCCCAGCTTGATGTTGTAATCTCGTTGATTATCTCTGAGACCTGTTCCGTTGACTGATCTGATAAATCATACAAGGTTCCTGCCATCATTCTTCCAGGCTTTATTTCGAGAGAATTGAGTGCTTCTTTATTTACGGCAGCATAGAAGTCATCCTTGAGATTTGTTCCGTACAGTGCAAATACACGCTTAATAAACAAATCCATCTGTTCGCGTGTTACAAGCTCATCCGGAGAGAAAACTCCTTCTGCTGTTCCGGCAACAATACCGGTATTGAAAACACTTTCAAGTTCACCTTCAGCCCAAACAGGAATATCTGTAAAATCTCCTGCTTTTAATGCAACTCTTGCATTGTGACCTGTTGGAACAGGCAACTCCCCAAAAGCTCTTTTGAGCATCACAAGTGCTTCTGCACGGGTAACAGCTCTTTCTTCATGAAGCTGACCGTCTTCATATCCTTTAATAATATCCGTCTTTTGGACTGTTGGGTTGTAATCATCAACTGCATTCAGAAGCATTTGAACAACTTCACCACGAGTTGCCGCCGCTGGTTCTTCTGCGAAAACAGATGGAAGTGCCGAAGAAAGTATCATTGATGCT
>JAFVPB010000025.1 GCA_017505525.1 Clostridia bacterium | reverse complement strand
TATTAAAATCACTAAATATCAATGACAGACAGGTTACTAGCATTTCTCCAAGCCACTCCAATAGTAGTAATACTTTATTTTCATTTTTTACATATTTATCATAGCCTTTAGGCTTATTTTTACTCCATATAATATTTGGTAGTATGATTCGTGAAGCAAGCGTAAGGGCTTCAGCTTGGTCATGTGTAACATATACTATTGTTGCTCCAATACTCTTATGTAGTTTTTTTATTTCGAATCGCAACTGATTCCTGAGAGCTGAATCAAGATTAGATAACGGTTCATCCATTAAAAGCAAACTAGGTTTTCTCACCAATGCTCTAGCTATCGCAACTCGTTGCTGCTGGCCGCCGGACATTTCGGCAGGTTTTCGTTCAAGAAGGTCATCGATCCCTAATTCAACGGCGATGCTCTTGACAGACGAGTCGATATCCTTTTTTTTATAATGAGCATTTTGTAATGGAAAAGCAATATTTTCATATGCCGTCATTGTAGGGTATAATGCATAGTTTTGAAACACCATGGCTATGTTTCGCTTTCGAGGTGGAGTATCATTTGATTTAACCCCATCTATGTATAATTCTCCAGCTGATATTGGAATCATCCCAGCGATGAGATTCAATATAGTGGTCTTTCCACACCCTGATGTTCCTAGAAGGACTATGAACTCACCCTTCTCTACAAAAAAAGAAATATCTTTAAGAACAGGCTTGCTCTCTTCATAACCAGCATATATATTATAAAGTTCTAGCTTACTCATGCTTTCTCTTTTTCCCAACATTTTTGTGTTTTGCAAAAGGATGTCTCTTCGAACTTGCTCTTCCTGTAAATGAAGATTTTCGCACGCTTCCGTTTGAATTCTCAGTTCCATTTACAGTCCGATTTGCTGTTTTCTTTCCCTGCCTGTTGTATTCGCTAACTAGTTGTCCACAAGCTGCTTTGATTCTATTTCCACGGGACTCTCTAAGCTTAACCTCTAAGCCAGCATCCTCCAATCTTGTTTTAAACGCAACTAACTGCTGCTTGTTTGGACGTTTAATGCGACTATTCGATGTTTCGTTATACTGAAGAAGATTAATCAACACATTCTTTCCTCTAAACCACTTTCCTAACTGTCTTACATCGCTTGAACGATCATTTAACCCCGGAATAAGCAAATACGCTATAGTGACTTTTCTGTTGTGCCTTTCGGAATAAGAAAGTACGGTTTCCACAACTTTTCTAATATCATGTCCTTTCATATGGGGCATGACAATGTCACGAGTTCTCTGATCTGTTGCGTGAAGCGAGAGAGTCAACTGTATTTTCAAATGTTCTTCTCTTATTTTTTTAAGTTGCTGTAGCGGCCCGACTGTTGAAATTGTGATTCCATCTGTAGGAAAATTCAATCCATCCCTATCACGTAGAATATGTATCGCCTTAACCAGATTATCATAATTGAACAGTGGTTCACCCATCCCCATAAAAACAATTCGATTGACTTTTTCTCTAAGTAGTACAATCTGCTGAACAATTTCGGATGGAGTTAAGTTACGGATAAAACCGTTTTTCCCAGATTCGCAGAAAACACATCCAACGGGACATCCTACCATTGTACTTACACACACTGTAGTACCGGTTTTTCTTTGAATACAAACAGTTTCAATGCAATAATGGTCACATAATTCGAACGCATATTTTCTTGTGTCGCCACCATTAAAAACATCTTTCACCTTTATAGTTTGATAACTTAATTTCGATGTGCCTTTATAAATAGATTTAAACAGCTTTTTTGCTTCGGTTTCCCCAATTACATCCACCATCTCGGATAGTGTATAATTATAGGGGTCTATTTTAATCATTTCCGCTGTCAAATTCTGGTTTGCATCCATTATATTACTCCTCCTTAACAGTCATTAACATACTGCAAAATACAGCTTCGTATTTCGCAAAATTATTGAATTGACGATACGCTAAACTTGATTCGTATGTTTCTCACACAGTTTCTAATATACCTTATCATTATTATAGCAAATTATGTATGTCTTGTCAAGATAGGTGGATTGTTTTTTTATTGTTTCCATAATTACTTATACTGAACGATGATTAATTGGAGGTTTTAATGAATGAGCAAGAAAACAGCTTATAAACGCAGGGACGGACGCTGGGAGTGCCGTATATCTATGGGCAAAGATGAGAACGGCAGACGTGTATTCCGTTCGTTCTACGGAAAAAGCCGTGATGAAGCCGAATACAAGGCTATGATAGCACTGGATCACAGCGAGGACGAGTACGCTGTAACGGAAATGACGGTCAGAGAGCTTGTGACCGAGTGGCTTCATGTGACAGCATCACGAATAAAGGAGTCAACGGCTGCCAACTACGTCATGAAAGCCGAAAAGCACCTTATACCTGCATTTGGAGAGATAAAGTGCTGTCTGCTGAAAGCGAAAGATATATATGCTTTTATCGAACGCAAGATAAAAGAGGGCTTGTCGGTGCGGTATCTGTCTGATATTATCGTGCTGTTCAAGTCGGTTTTTCGCTATGCAAGCCGTGAATATAGAATCCGTAACGTACTTGACGGTATCGTTCTCCCCAAAAAGAATAAGCCTGAAATTGCTGTTATGAACAAGAAACAGCAGCTCAGGCTTGAAAAATATCTGGACGAGCGTCCGTCTGTTACGAGCGTGGGTATTGCAATCTCGATGTATATGGGCTTGCGTATCGGTGAGGTCTGCGCTCTGCAATGGAAAGAGATTGACCTTGAAAAACGTGTTTTGACCGTCAGCAAGACCATTCAGCGTGTGCAGTGCAGAACAGGATCCAAACAAACCAAGCTCATCATCACTGAGCCGAAAAGCGAAAGTTCTAAACGAACAATTCCTATCCCTGATTGCCTGCTTCCTCTGCTCAGACGGTTTAAGGATAACGGTGAGGTCTATGTGGTGTCCGGCAGGAAAAAGCCTGTTGAGCCAAGAACAATGCAGTACCGCTTCGCTAAAATACTGCATAACGCAGATTTGCCGTCATTCCACTATCACAGCCTGCGCCATTTATTTGCAACAAGGTGTGTCGAACTGGGCTTTGATGTGAAAACGCTGTCCGAGATTTTAGGGCATAGCTCCGTAGAAGTCACGCTTAACCGCTACATTCATTCCGATATGGAGCGTAAGCGTACCTGTATGAGCCTTCTTTCTAAGTGCGCATGACCGTCAGTGTAACGTAAAAGTGCCGTCATTCCGAATATTGAAAACTGAATAAAATCGGAGTCAACTGCTCTTTTCTCGTTAAATCAATAATTTTGCGAAAAGTCGAGGTCGGGTTGTCACACTAACTTCGGCTTTTCTTGTTTTTTGAGCTATCTTGTTGATTGATTGAAGGTTTCTTCAGAATAGAATAATCTGAAAAAAGAAAAGAGTATCAGTCTCCGTTGTATTAGGAGATTGATACTCTTTTGTGCTATATTGGATTTTTATCGGAATAAGGTCACTTTTGGAAACTGCCCATTGTTAATTCTTATGAACATCAACATTAGTAAAAATATTAAACCTATATATGAAAATCCAAAGTGAATATTCATTAACTCATCTCACTTCCATATTGACTATCTAAGTTTTGTCAACACTAAATTTATATTAATATTATACCACGACTAAAAACACGAAAATATGCG
>JAFVPB010000012.1 GCA_017505525.1 Clostridia bacterium | reverse complement strand
TAAGTGTTATATAAAATCTACAGGAGACAAATCTGCTGAAATTAAAGAGGCGATATCTGTAGCAGCAGAGGAAAATGGTCCTTACACACCGGTCTCTGTTTCTGTAAAAAAACTTGGATATGTAAGTGGATTCCCAACCAACCATTTGCTATTTGAAGTAGAAACAACTGCAGAAATAAATTGCAGTTATGTAAAAATCACCCTTCCATCTTCCGGGTATACTCGTCTGGGTGCTTTTGAATATGATTATAAAATTAATAAAGCTGGATTGGCTTTAGATTCTGTTTTCTATACTGTCGATGAAATAACTAACGGACAGGATAGATTACACATAGAGAACGACCTCAATTTGTATGAAACTATAGAACTTGAGGATGGTACTGTTTATGATATAGAATGGTCAAGCAGTTCTCCAGATTCAGTGGAATCAGACGGAAGAGTAACACAAGGAGTACGAAGCAAAGATATAACACTTGTTGCGAAGATTTATTCTGATGGTGCGTTAATTTATTTTAAGAGTTATGAACTTACTATAGCACCGATCGCAAGTGAACTTGTTATGAAAGAAGAATTTGATACAGCAGAAATAGACGAAACAACAAATAAAGCTACACTTAATGGATATAATGGATGGAGTGCTGTTTTTACAGAAAAAACAGATAGTGCAATTGTTGCTTCCAGTTTGGATGTTGCTAATAAATATTTATGGGTTTACAGAGAGGGATATACCGATAGCAATAAACATGAACTAACGAAATCTTTCGACCCCATATCAAGCGGAAAGGCGGAGTTAAGTTTTAAACATATGGCAGATCCAATAAGTGGATGGGCCAGAATCCTTTTTGCAGGAATGGATTTATATATTTCTTCTAAAGCAATTCGTTGGTATGGTTCCCCAGGAGGAACTGTAAATTTTGACGGACAAAAGTCGGCTACATGGAAGCTCGGAGAGTGGCATACATACAGATTTATTTTAGACGTTGATAAAAATACATTGAGTGTTTATTTTAACGACGACATACTGTTCGAAAATCACCAGCTTCCTGAGAAAGATTACTCAATGGACTTTATCACACTTTCCAGTAAGCGCGATTCCAATTTTGGTGCAAATTATTTTGATGATATATGTGTGAGAGACCTTACCCCAGAGAGTAGTGAAGTAGTTAATTGGGATTCACAGCTTCTCTACGTTCCTGAAAATGTAAAAGAAGATATAGACCTTCCAATAACTGGAGTATTTGGTTCAGCGATAACATGGCTATCATCTGAACCAAATGTAATAAATCATAACGGAATTGTGGAACAAGATGAGGTTGATAGAACTGTAACATTGCATGCAACGATTGTAAACGGAGAATGTATGGATGAACGTGATTTCACAGTAACAGTTTGTTCTTCAACGAATGAAGTTGAAATCGACAGGAGTTTAACCACTCTTGAAAAAATCACAGATAAATTTTCAATAGGTAAGATGCTTCAAGGTCAGTCGGAATTCAATATTACAGACAATATCCTTTTGCCAACAGAATATAATCAGGGTGATGCCGGTCGTCTTGGTGGTTGTAACATATCGTGGAGTAGCGATAATAATGCTATAAGTATTGTTAATGACACTGGAATAGTTAACAGAACGGAAAATGATGTAAAGGTAACTCTTACGGCATTGTTTTCTTTTAAGGAAGATTCGAATATTTCTTACGAAAAGCAATATACCATATTTGTTGCAGGAGAAGGTTCATACGAATATTTTAACAAGTTCGATGGAGTAGAATTTGGTAAACCTGCTTCAAATATAAGTGGAATTGAAGTAAATGAAGCTAGCGGAAGCGGAGCGTCTTATGGTGCATGGCAAAACCCAAGCGATATGCTTGATGGTGTAATGCTTGTTTCAAGAGCAAATAATAGTAGCATTGATTCTGATGCGATAGTTCAAACAGATATTTCAGGACAGATTGTGGATGTTGGTATATCTTTTTATTTAGAGAACAGCTCGGATAAAATTAATATAAATATAAATGGGATAGATATGCCAGTTGTTATAAAATGTTCGGAGCTTTCAGTAGATGGTGAGAAATACAGCGTTGCAATAGAACACAAAAAATGGCACAAATTGAATATTAAATATAATGACTACTTCAAATTTTACAACATATATCTTGATGGGGAAATAATTAACACTACAGATCTTCTTTATACAAATGAACTTGTAATTTCATCAATTTTAATTTCTAATGATAACATAGATGGTTCAGTTGGCTCATGGTATGTTGATGATTTATATGTGAAAGATACGAATATTTCTGATGAGGATTCAATCCAAAGGACCATTAACTCTCTTGTTTTGGAAGACACAGCTGAATGGAATATTATACTTCCGACTCAAGGACAATATGGAGCAAATATTGTTTGGCGTTCTGAAACACCGACAATTCTTAGCAATGAAGGCATTGTATATAGAAAAGTTGGAGAAGATAAGATTGCAAAGCTTGTTGCTACAATTTCAAGAGGTGGGGTTTCCGAGTCGATTTGTTTTGATATAAAAGTTCCTGGTCTTAGTGGAACTGAATTGCCTACTCAGGAAAAATTCGAAGAACATGTAGATGACATTAGCATATATTCATTCACTGAAGAGAAACCATATTATGTTACCAAAGATATCTCTCTGTTTTTGGAGTATATCGAAGGCAATTCTGCTTTCTATGGGGGAATGGATGTAGAATGGGAGTCAGAATATCAAGATATTATATCTAATGAAGGTAAAGTAACCCAACCAATGTTTGATAAAGGCGTAACACTTACTGCAACATATACATCAAAACGAGACCCGTCCATTACTACGCAAAGGGAATATGTTTTCATTGTTCGTGCCATAGGAGAAACTGTAATGTATGAGGATTTTGAAACATTATCTAGGGAAGATATTGGACAAACGCCAGTTATATGGAATTGGGATCTCGAAGAGCAGCCTGAACATCTGTCAGGTCAGATTATAGATTTTGCGATAGATCCAGCGGATACATTTGCTCCATTTGAAAAGGCCAACAAAGCATTGAGAATAAATCGTTATAAGCTTACAGAAAATACACAACGTACGTACAGAAATTTTTCTCAGGAAGAGAGTAATGCCTTAAATAAAGCAGAGGCGTTCGCATTCAGTTTTAGATTAAAATTTATGACTACGCAATCAAGATTGGATTTCCAGATAGGTGGTCTCAGCTTCAATGTGAGACCAAATGGATTAGGCGGTGGAATTTCAGATAGGTTTAATGAAACATTATCTACGGAAGAATGGCATGATTTCACGTTTATTATATGTCCAAAGAATTATCTTGTTTACTATATGGTTGATGGAAAAACAGATGTGTTGCCAAATTCATATTATATTGTACAAAAAAAGCCATCGTTTAATTATTTGTTGCTTGATACTTTTAGAACATCGGCTGTCGGAGAGATATATGTAGACGATTTGTGTTTTAGAGTTTTAGGCGAGGATGATAGCGTTGCTGTAGAAGATGCACTTTCTAATCTTTCTATCCCCAATGAAATCCAAGAAGATTTTGTTCTTCCTGTTTGTGGCACAAATAGAACTTCTATTCGATGGATATCATATAATCCAGAAGTAATCCTTGATACAGGCAAGATTGTTGGAAGCGGTAATGCACATCTTAAAGCTATTATAAAACGTGGTGCTTCAACCGCTACGAAAGACTTTAATGTAACCGTTCGGAAGTTAAATGACAATGAATTTCATGTTTCTGATATTGTCTGCGATGGGAACATCATAAGCGGAGTGACATTGTCAAAATTGAGTGGCTTTGAAGATGCTGAATTTATTTTCCTTGTTTATAACAAAGGGAAACTGGTGCAAATGCGTAGCTCACAACTGAATGGGACAGTGGTTTCTTTTGAAGAAATAGATATTTCTCAATATTTTGATTGTGAAATAAAGGCATATGTAAGCAAAAACAATCGAATTGTTAGTAATGTTTTTTCAAAACGTTTAACGTAAGAATTTTAAGGTGGTTTTTTCTATGAAAAAAAGGGTATTAAGTTTACTGTTGAGTTTGACATTTCTTCTTACCTCTTTTACAATTGTACCATTTGCAGAAGAGGATATTATTAGAGCGACATTGTACTCTGAAAATTTTGAAAGATATAACGTTGGCGATAAGCCAGATATGGAAGTTTATGACTCACTTGGAAAAATTTATGTAGATACTATTGGTGCATCAAAGGTGTTGCATATTGAAAATGTGAATGGACTTTCTCTTTCAACTGTAGAAAAGAGGATTGAACGTATTGAAGAAAAAACAGTATGTGTTTCTGTGAGTTTTATGCAAACACAGAGTGGTTCCTCAGGGAATACTGTTTTGCAACTCTTTGATGGGGAGAACAAGCTAACTATTCTTGCTCAAAACGGTGCATTTTATTTTAATGATATAAAACTTAGTGATTATGTCTCTAATAAATGGTACAAGTTAACTCTAGTTGTAAATTTGCAGACATCTAAATTTGAAATTTTTATTAATAGCTCGAAAGTATTAGAAAATGAAAATACAGAGTTAACCGCAATCAGCGGCATAGGTTTTGTCGCAAAAGAATCTCCGGGATTTTATATAGATAATATTCTGGTTGACACAGAACAGGTTTTTTCTGAAATTAGTATTGACGGTGTTTCTTCGGCTGTAATTCCAAGAAATGGAGATAATACATACACTTTTTCAGCTTGCATAAAAGATAGTTCGGAACTAGCGATTCCAATATCTGATGTATCGTGGACATGGGAGCCAAGAAACTATCCCAATGTAGAGATAACAGAGAAAGATAATAAATTAATTGTAAATGTTTCTTCACAGGCTCAGAGCGGTACGCTAATAGTTACAGCATCGGTGCTTGGTGGAAAATACACAAAATCAAAAGAGATTACTGTTGAAAGCGTAAGTGCAGAGGAACTTGAAATAATAGGTGAACCCCGTATTGCCGGTTCTTCCAAAGCTGATTATGTTTACAACTATGATGTGGTTATGAAGGACCAGAACGGAGACATATTAAATGATTTTGGTGAGTTTGTATGGTCTATATGGGGATTAAATGGGTATGAAATACCCGATTCAATAACGGTTAATTCAAGTAATGGCGATATTACAGTGACTTCAGAAACGCCATATAGAGAATTTATTAAATTAAAAGCTACATCTGTAGAGAATAATGCAGTATGGGCAGAAAAGAAGATTTTGGTCACAGATTTACAGTCCTATGTATTGGATAATTATCGTTACAATGCAGCAAAGTCCCATGTTGACAATGCATTAAAGTACGCAAAAGATCCTTTTGATGATAGCCCACTTATTTCTGATTTCATATATGTTCCTGCATTGGAGCCGGGGTCATTACCATTAAAAAATGGAGAAAAATTAATATCACATAACATAGGCACAATGTCGAGCTTTCTGCGCTCTATGATAAATTTATCTAATTTTGAAAATGATGATTCTTATCGACAAAGAGTTTACGACATCTACAAGTATAATATGGATATTGCAACCGAACCAACTTATTTGTATGAAGGCGGGCATATGGAAGTAGACCTAAGCATAAAACGACCGAATGATTACAGAATGACAGACAACCTATATATACAAGAAACAAAAGGTGGAACTATATATCGTTCGCCGATGTTTGAGGTTGATTATGATCGTGCAGCATTACTTGCTAAGTGTTGCTTTGTAGGTCATGCCGGTTTCTATGATACTGCAGCCAGATGGAATCACTTGCAGATAAGTAGGCATTGGGGCGTTAAAACACAAGCATTAACACCTACTTCCGTTGAACAGTGGTGGAATGATACTTCGCTATATGACAAAAATAGAAAAGGAGCTGTTATAGGTGTTTCAGAATGTCAGTTCCTTGTAGGATATAGCGAAATGTTTACATTGTTTGCCGAATATTTCAAGGCAGCGAGAACTCCTGAAGAGAAAGAGCAAATTCTAAAATGGGGAGAATTACTTTATTCTTCACTTGATCAAACAGGTTATGACCCGCTCACGGGAAAATATACAGGAATGTTTAACGAAACGAATGGTTCGCAACATTCTTGGACAAAAATCTATAATGTTTGGGAAGTTTATGGTAGGCATTGGTATGATGAGGGTAAAGTTGTTTCCGCAGGAGATAGACTTTTTTCAAATGTTATTCTTGGCGATCGTGATTTAAGACCGGTTTCAGAGGGGGGAGAAGGTTTCGGCCCGAGTTCAGACGGCAAATCATGGGTTAACACACATTATGATAGCGATCCATACAAGGGTGTTAATGAGGAAAATTGGATGCATTTTTTGGAACCATATATGTTTACAAGAGAAAATTCCTGTATAACCTCTATGGGCGGATTGTTTGATTTTATTGATGTTTTAGATGATAATTCAGAACTAAAAACCTCAATAATTGAAAAATATACAAATTCAATTTATAATTATTTGAATTTACGTTATGATTCCCAAAATTCACAGTTTAAAGCGATGATGAGTTGGGGATTAGATGTGACCGGATGGGAATATCCTCATGCGGGATATTATCGAAATATGGGATCAAGTATTTTCAACTCCAAAATGCCCGAAGTTGAGCTGTTAGTTCCTTTGGCACGTTTGTCCCGAGAAGCAATTACACTGGCAGAAAATACTGAAGAAGATATCGCTGCAACAAATACTTACCCCGAGAACAAGAGAAAAGCACAGCTTGAAGAACAAGCTGAGTATATCTGGAGTGTGCTGCGAAGCATATGTAAAAAATCATACCAAATAGGCGATATTGGTGACCCGTTTAACAATATTCCTCCGGAACTTGATTTTGCAACTACAGCTTATTCTACAGCATTAGTAGAAGGAATGATGTGCCTTTATCAGATATATGAACACGAAGATTTCTTAAAAATGGCTCAAGTTATTGCCAACAATATAGCTTCATCAAGGTTTAGCGAAGCCGCAGGGATTTTTATGTCTAACGACACATTGCTTGCAGCTACAGGAGCAATAGAGGTTCAAACTTTTTTGAAACTTGAAGCACTATTACTTGATGATTTTGACAACTTGATTGAGGCAAACAGTTATGGTTCGCAAATTCAATATTGGGATCCTACATATGTTGTGGAGAATGGTACAGAAGGGGATAAACTACCATTTGCTTATTTAACTGTCCTTACTGAACCCGAAGTGCAACAAACAGCACTCATTATAGAAGAACCCTTCACGATGAACGTTGGGGAGAGCAGAAAAATTGAAGTTACAGTTCTTCCGTATGATGCCGGAACAGGGGTTTTGTGGGATGTTTCTAATCCGGAGATTGCAGACATCTCAACTGATGGTGTAATCAAAGCAAAAAGAACAGGAACGGTTGAGATTCGTTGCGTTTCAAGTTCTGTAAAAAGTCTCTCGTCAGATACCATTACTATAACTGTGGAATAGGAGGTATAAAATGAAAAAAATTATAAATTTACTTATATTAATTATTCTGATTTTTTCATTCATTGTTCCTAGTAGTTACGCATCTTTTTTTGATGATGCACAAGAACATAAATATGCTGCAGATATAAGATTATTGTGCAATTTAGGAATTATAAACGGAGATGAAGAGGGAAATTTTAATCCTGATAATCCTATAAATCGTATAGAATTTCTTACAATTATGCTCAGAACACTTTACAATGATCAAAATTTATATCTCTCTGCAACTGACGAGTATGCATTTGATGATGTGCCTAATACACATTGGGCATATCATGAATCATGCTTTATGAGAATGATGGGATTGACTGAAGGTGTTGGAAATAACAAATTTGATCCAAATGCAACCATTTCTTTGAGAGATGCAGTTAAAATTATTATAAGTGCATTGGGATACAAAGACGCAGCCGAGAGTAGAGGCGGATATCCAGAAGGATATCTTCAGGTAGCTTATTCGATTGGATTGATGGATAGAGCTGTTGCTTTAAACGGAGAGGCAATGACAAGAGCTGAGGTTGCTCGACTCATTGCCGGGGCACTTGATGTTGAGGAAAATACAGATGATAGAAGCACGTTGCTGGAAAAACGCGGTTTTATCCAGTTAGATGGAATTGTTGAATCTGTTTTTGAATTGCAGTTGGGGCAAAATTTAGATGAAAATCAAATTCAGATAGGTGGAAAAGTATATAAGACAAACATAAAGCTTTTCCCCTGTCCTTCGATTGAACTTGTCGGAAGGCATGTGTCTGCTTATTATTCTCCTAAGGAAGAAGAAATCGTACATCTCAATATTAAAGGCAGTCAAAACATTATAACTATTAAGAGTAGGGATATTGTTGGAACTCCGACGTTAACTGAATACAAATATAAAGACACAAACGGTAAAACCAGATCCGCTAAAATTAGTAATGCTGTTGTAATTTATAATGGCGAACTAATTTCATCCGGTTCGATAAATTCCACTGTGCTTAAACCAGCATCCGGTGAGGTAAGCTTGATTGATACTGATAGCAACAATAGTTACGATATGATATATGTTAAAGGTTATGAATTGGTTATAGTCAGTGCGAATCGTGAGGGAATGATATATGGTCGTCTGGGAAATCAGGTTGATTTAAGAGATTGCGAGTATGTATATATATACTATGGCAATACCGAGGTATCTCTTAATGATATCAAGGCAGACGATGTCCTATCGGTAATGAAAAGTCCTAGTGGCGAAAAGGCATGGGTGCATATAAGTCGTGAAACCGCTGAAGGAATGATTGAGTCCTACCGTAAGGATGGAGAGGATATCGTCTATGACATAGATGGAGAGGAACGTTATCTCAGTAGTGCATATATGAGTAAGATGGATTCTTCCTATGGTGTTTCTATGAATCTGGGAGAGTATAGGAAAATTTACCTTGATATTTATGGCGAGGTTGCATTTGCTGAAGCAATAGAAGCTGACAAGGAATATCCCAACTATGCATACCTTATGGAAGTCGACACCGACTCTAGGTCAGGATTAACAGGAACGGTTGCAGTAAGACTTCTTACAAGCGAAAATAAGTTTCAATATTTTGCAATTCCTACAAGAGAAAAAATTCGTTTTGGTCGTCTTGACGGAGGTAGTTATAAAATTTCAAAAGAAGATGGAGAAACGATAGGTAATCAATTGAAGTCTTATATTGGACAATTAGTAACATACGAATGGGATGGTGAAGAAACATTAACAAAAATTTGTCTTCCCGGTAAAAGCGGAGACAGAGAAAACCTTTCAGCAGACTATTATTCAACAGAAGCAGAATATTCAGGTAGAGTTATTGCTGACTCACGTTATGTAGATGTTAATACAGTTTGCTTTGGAATACCATTTTCAGGAAAGTATGAAGAATACCTTCAAGTAGGAAAATATAATGATATTCTTTCATCTGGAAAAAATAATGTCATATTGTATGATGTTGAACCGGATGGTCGTGTAGGTGCTTTGATTCGTAAAGACACAATTATTGATCGCTTGACAGAATCAAAAGGTGAATATGAAGTTATATTGGATCCGGTTAATTCTCCGATGATTTTCGTAAATAAAATTGTTTCTATGGCAGACGAAGAGGACGAATGGGATCGTTATGCTGTTGGATACTGTGCAGGAGTTGAGGTTAAAGTACGAATTGGTAATAATCCAAATAAAAACTCAGAATCGCTGGATGTTTTCAAACCCGGTAATGCCGTACAGTATGTATTGAATGACCTTGAAAGATCACGAGCTGAAACATCAGAGAATACCGAGCGTGTTGTCGTGGCTAAGAAGGTATTTGATTTTACACAGGATAATATGTATAAGACAACATATGCCTATAATGATACATACTATAATCTTGTTTCAGGTGTGTCTACATCTTCGCTAAAAGGAATGGTATGTACATATGATGTAATAAAAGAAGTTTCTAGTGGAGCGATAGTTCTTGATAAGAGTGGATTTGCAATCCAAAAAAATAACGGAATTGCAGTAATGAGTTATAATCGTTCAACCGGAGAATTTGAAATTGCATCAATTGAAGATTTGCAGGTAGGAATGGAAATCTTTACAAGACGAAGGTATTCAAATGCAATTGAAATTGTTTATATGAAGGATTAATAATATGGAGGTGAGTAGATATTATGAAAAAGATTATATCTTTAATCTTCCTTATTTGTGTAATCATTCTATATGTCAGCACGGTTAGTGCTGCTGAAATTGCATTCTCAGACATAAGTGTAGATGTTGAAAATTCAGTTGTACATAATCTCGTTTTGCCTGATACATGGGAAGGAAATGCTGTTGTATGGACGACAGATGGCACTTATGTAAAATCTGACGGTACTGTTAACAGACCATTCCCGAATGATGCGGAAAATGTTTTGATTACTGCTGAGTATGGTGGAAACACAACTGCTTTTTCAGTTACTATAAAGGCCTTTGAAAGTAAAAAAGAGATAGTAGAAAAAGCAGCATTATATTTCCCTTTCACAGCTATCAGTTCAGATAATTCTAATTTCCTTGAAAATGATTTGTTCTTACCAAGCGAAGGATTATACGGAACTAAAATTATATGGACGAGTGATAATTCATCTCTTATAAAGGTTGTATCAGATAATAATGGAAACTATATAGGGGAAGTGAACAAAAGTTATTTTGGAGAGGGAAACTATGGCGTATGCTTAACCGCAATTTTTTATTACGACAATGAGTTTTGTGAAAAGAATTTTTACCTTAATGTTGCGGAAGAACAAATAGGATACACACTACCCGAAGAGTTGGTAAATGCAAGAAATTTATATCGTGATGAGTTCCTGAAACACAATAACATTTTCGATATAAAAAATGATTTGATTCTACCTCCAGCACCTGATGGAATATTGATAGAATACAGTTCGGAGAATCAAGAAATTGTAACAAACAATGGTGTTGTAACCCGTGATAAAAATAGTAATAAAACAGTAGAGTTCAGGATTACATTTTCTCAGTCGTATATAAAAACAAATCTTACTATACCTCTGAAAATCACGGCATTTTCTGATGATGAACTTGAAGAAATTCCGAAAATTGATGTTAAAAATATTTTGGCACAGATAAGCCGAGATTATACTTTGAATGCCTTGGTAAACAATATGACCCTTGCAAAAGTCGGGGATAATGGAAGTAAAATTACATGGACTTCAAGTGATTCTTCCGCTATTTCAAATGAAGGTGTTATTAACCGTGGTGAAAAAGACAAAAAGGCTACCTTGACCGTTACAGCAGAGTTTAACGGGCACTTATATTCTGAAACAATAGATGTTGTCGTCAAAAAAAACAGTCAGTCTGTAACAACGGGTACCCCTGAAGTTGGCGGTGGTGGTTCTGGAATATCAAGAGAACCAAAGCCTGACCCGAACACGCAACCATCTAACGAGAAGGTGTACTTTAAAGACTTATCAAGCAGTCATTGGGCATATGAAAGTATAATGAGTCTTATTGATTCAAATGTTGTCAGTGGTTATAGTGATAATACTTTCAGACCCGACAGTGCTGTTTCAAGAGAAGAATTTGTAAAAATGCTTTTGCTTGCAACAAACTCTTACGAAAACGGATTTAATTCAGACTTTGGTGATGTTTCTAAAGATAGTTGGTTCTATCCCTATGTTTCGTGTGCATTTGAAAAAGGTATTGTTCAAGGAATCAGCGAAAACAAGTTTGGAAGTGGAGCTAAGATAACAAGAGAGGATACAGCAGTTATGATATGTCGTGCTCTTGGTATAGAAAGCTCGAATGTGAACACGGATATATTTCCTGACTTTGAACAAATATCAGACTATGCACAGCCAGCTGTCTCCACTCTTTATGAAAGGGGGATAGTGAACGGAGACGAAAATGGATACTTCAATCCCAAAAACAACATTACACGTGCCGAAGTCTCAAAAATACTTGACCTCATAAGGTGAATCTTTGTTGATTCAAAGCTAAACAATGTTGAAAACAACTGAAATAAAAACATTTCATTTAATGCAGTTGTTAAAAAAATTTATTTATGAAAGGAATGGTTGAAATGAAAAAAACATTTCGAAAAATTATTGTAAGCATTCTTACAATAGCTCTTATTGCATCGATGAGTGCAATTGTTCCTGTATTTGCCGAGGGAACAGCAGAACCTGCTGCAATGTATATTGATGATACATATGCGCTTTGGGGAGGGATGTCTACTTCTTCGACAAGTGCCACAGCACCAGCGATATATGACACTGAAGCTTCTTCTACAGGAGTTGATCGTGCTAAAATGACAGAGACATACTGGTCATACGTTGGAAAGAGCAATACTGATGCGTACTACTTAATGTCTACATTTGATAAAACGAAGGATGCTGTAACAGGCGAATACGATCAGTTGGTAATTAATTTGCCTGAAAAAGAAGGTTACAAACTACATTCTGTCGGAATTCTTGTGCAAGGACCTTATAATACAAATTCATTGGGTGATCTGCTTAATTATTCAGCAGGAAGCGATAATGCATCTCTTGAAAATCTAAACTACAGCACGACAGGTGTAATTGGAAATCTTGCAAGCAGCAGAAGGGCTTTCCTTCAGGTCGTCAAAATTCCGGACGATGCTAAAAAGTTGAAAATTAAACAAACAGCGGATTATACAAGTACATATGGAAATTTATCGGTTGTAGGCTTTACTTTTGCATATATCCCCGTTGGAAACCCTGAAGTGATTACAGTGAGTGGTAATTATGGTCAAGGGGCAATTAATCTTTTAAGTTCCGGTTTGTTCATGGAAAATATGGATTTATGGGTGCTTAAGGAAGCTGAAAGTACAAACGCTGATAAACTTGGAGTATATGGCTTAGCTGCGACCTCAGACTCCTCGCAGGGTAAAGTAAATATTAACTCGCTTGAAGGATATAAAATTACATCATTTGTCTCAAAACATTCTAATCAGAATAACACCCAAAGAAATATGAAATTGTATCTTGGTGAAAACGCTAGTGCGTATATGGCCGGAACGAATACTCAGGTGGACTTTTCTGTGTCTAATCCAGAAGGTGCCTCAGTATTGTCCGTGCAGAGACCTAGATATGATACTGATGGTATGACCAATATAACGATTACAATGAAAAGAGATGTGGCAGAACTCGGTTTCGCTGTATCAAATGCAGTTGCTGGGGCTGAAAATGTAACTGCGACTGTTGATGTTTCTAATATTTCTGCTAGTGAGAACGATACAATGGTGCTTCTTGTAGCAGGATATGAAGGAACTATAATGACAGATGTTGACATTATTCCCGTAAGCAAAGCAGATGCTTCCAATAGCTATACGGCAACATTATCCAAAAACGTGACAAAAGTAAGAGCATTCCTGTGGAAGGATTTAGCTACAATTGTTCCGGTTCTTGAACCTACACCCGAATTTTCTGTTAACTAATAAGATTTATTAAAGCAGCGTTTTATATTTGTGTACATATGGAATGCCTGTAACAGGTATTCCATATGTATGTACTTTGTTGGAGGAAAATAATGACTTGTAGTACTGAATTATTTAACGTAAAAAACAATACACCTCTGCAGTACGCAGAGATGTTTATAGATAGATATATAAATAAAATACCTGCACCGGAATTATCCTTTCTTTGCTTTTGTCCCGTTGGAAAGGTATTT
Source organism: Clostridia bacterium (assembly GCA_017505525.1). GTDB lineage: Bacteria > Bacillota > Clostridia > UMGS1883 > UMGS1883 > UMGS1883. The sequence continues at coordinate 25,682 of JAFVPB010000012.1, read as the reverse complement.
AATTACCCACAAGGAATTGTTTTGAGAGGAATTCAGGAGGTATGTGAACGAAATGGTAAGTCTGAATACAAAAAGTATATAACCGACTGGATTGAGTCGGTGACTGATAAAAATGGAATTCCTATACATAATGAGCATGGATGGTCATCAAAGGATAGTCTTGACTTTAGACAGGCAGGAAATTTGTTTTTTGATTTGTACAATGAAACAAAAGACCAAAAATATATAAACTGTCTTGATTTCCTTTTTAAAGAAATGAAGAACTTTAACAAAACCCCTCATGGTTGTTTTTCACATAATGTTGCTGAAGAAAGAAAAGGTCAGATTTATATTGATGGTTTGTTTATGGCAGGCCCCGCAAGTGTTAAATATGCGGTGCTTTCTAACGATGCGGAACTTCTTGATATTGCATTAAAGCAGCCTATCATTATGTGGGATAATATTAGAGACCATAAAACGGGTCTGTTAAGGCATGCCTATGATGAGTACAAAAAGGCAGATTGGGCAGATAAGGAAACAGGGCTTTCAGGCTTTGTTTGGGGAAGAGGTATAGGTTGGTATGTTGCAGCTATTACAGAAATGTATGAAGCAGCGCCTAAAGACCACAAGTATATTGCCAGAATTCGCGAAATCATAAAGGAACTTTTTGAAAACATCATAAAATATCAATCACCAAAGGGAAGATGGTATCAAGTTGTTGATAGAGCAGACGATCCGAGAAACTGGATTGATAATTCAGGAACTTTTTTAATTCTTTATGCTATGGCTAAAGCTATAAAGAATAAAGTAATCGATGAATCTTATACAAAAAATCTTTTGCTTGGCTATAGAGATGCAATAGAAAATTCAACTGTCATAACAGACGATGATTTCAAGATTCTTGATATCTGTGCAGGAACTACCGTAGGTGAAAATGTAGAGTTTTACTACTATCGTCCACGTGTTATCAATGAAGCTCATGGTGTAGCGGGATTTTTGTTGATGTGTGCTGAAATTGATGCAATGCTTAAAAATGATTAGAGGCTGTGTCGAAATAAAGTATTACAGGTAAATAAGCCTGTCTAACTCAAGCTCTTGTGTGAAAAATTTTTATAAGGAATTGAAAAAAATGTCTAATTATATAGCTATTGATGGCGGAGGAACAAAAACAGAATTTGTTTTATTTAACGAGGAAGGAAAAATCTTAGCATATACGCTTCAAGGCGGGTCCAATGTAAATGTTTCCGGTGTTGAAGTTGCAACGGGAAATATAAGGAATGGTTTACAAGAACTTACATGCCAATTTAAACCGGATGGAGTGTTTGCGGGGATAGCAGGTTCTTCAACCCCTGGCAATTCTGATGTGATTTACAATACAATTACTTCCTGTGTTAACCTCTCACAAGTGCATGTGAAATCAGACATCTTAAATGTGATACATAGTGTTCCCGATGTTGGTAAATGTATAGCTGTTATATGCGGAACAGGTTCATCTGTTTTTGCATGGGATGAGAAACAGATCTATCCGTATGGAGGATGGGGATACCGTTTTGACCGTGCCGGAGGAGGTTATGATATCGGCTGTGATGTTTTGCGAGAGTGTCTTGCATATAATAACGGGTTTGGTAAATCAAGCATTGTTACACAACTGGCTGAAGAAAAAATTGGCGGAAAAGCTATTGAACATTTGAATGAACTTTATTCAGGAAATCCGGATGAAATAGGTAAATTTGCTCCGTATGCATTTGCTGCATACAAACAAGGTGATGATGTAGCGAAGAAAATTCTTTATAGAAACTTCAAACGTGTAGCTGAATTGATAATGGCTGCAGATAAATATAGTTTTAATAGTAGCAACCACGCTGTTATTATTTCAGGTGGTCTTACCAAGGAAAGTGATATTGTCACAGAAATTCTGGATGAGATATTAGAAAAAAAATATGACTTTGTTTTCCCTGATATGCCACAAATATATGGAGCAGCTGTAGCTGCATTGAAATTTTGTTCAAACAGCATAAAGAGCACTGATATGATTGCTTTTTATAAAAATTTTGTAAAAGACTATGAAAAAATAAAGAAAGGGAGCACATATAGATGATTTTTAATACTGAGAAGAGAAATCCACTAACTAAACATATTGATAAAGCTTCAACTTATGAAATGCTTGATATGATTAATAAGGAAAATTTGAATTCTGTCATTGCAGTCGATAGAGCATTGCCGGAAATTGTAAAAGTAGTTGATGCTGCCGCAAAAGCAATTGAACAAGACGGTAGAATAATTTATGTCGGATGTGGAACATCAGGGCGTACTGCAGTAGCAGATGCTGCCGAGTGCCCACCTACATATGGCGTCGGTTATGATACTGTTGTAGCAATTATTGCCGGTGGTGAATCTGCGATAACTCGTGCTTCCGAAGGGGCAGAGGATTCTTTTGAAAAAGGCAGGGAAGACCTTCTTGAAAAGAAAATAACACCAAAAGATATTGTTATTGGCATTTCCGCATCAGGAAATGCAGCATACATCGTTTCTGCTCTTAAAACTGCAAAGGAACACGGATGTGTTACAGCGGCAATTTCCTCAAATAAGCAGTGTAAAATTGCGGAAATCGCAGATTACACGATATGTACAGAAACAGGACCTGAGGTAATTACTGGGTCAACAAGAATGAAAGCCGGCAATGCACAGAAAATGGTTCTTAATATGATATCGACTTGTGCAATGGTTAAAACAGGTAAGGTTTATGAAAATATGATGGTTAATCTTAAACCAACAAATATAAAATTGCGTGCAAGAATGATTGGTATAGTAATGGAAATTCTTGGAACAGATGAAGCAGAGTCAGAAAAATTACTTGTTGATAATGACTTTAGTATTCCAAAAGCGATTTCTGCATATAAAGAGGTGTAAAAATGGATGTTGTAAAACTTGACAAGGACTCTTTTTATGAACTTCGAGATTTACTTACAACTGTATTCACAAAAAGAAACAAAAGAGAAACCGATTTTGAAAAACTTTTTCCAAGAATTTTTGGTGAATTAAACGAATATTCTACATCATCACATTATGGTGTTTTTGAAGATGGAAAGCTAATTGGAACAGCAGCAATGTATTCGCTTGATTATGTAGTGGGCGGAGAGAACATCAAGCTTATAGCGAACGGAAATGTTGCTGTACATGAATCATATAGAGGTAAAGGTGTAATGTCGGCAATACTCAAAAAGATAAACGAGGAATGCGACAAATGTGCAGATCTTTGTTATCTGCATGGTGATCCTGTAAGGTATGGTCGTTTTGGATATTATGAAGGAGAAACAGAATACCTGCTTGTATTTGAGCCTAATGCGGTAGCCGAGTATTTCTTTCGACCTATGCAAGATGAAGATGTTCCGGCATTACAAAAACTTTCCGAGAGCAAAGTTGAGTATATAAAACGCAAAGAGTGCGATTTTATTCCAGCTCTTAACAGTAGATATAGACAAGCCATATCGGTTTTCGATAAAGAAGAAAACCTTGTTGGATATATGTCTTATTCTGAAGAAGATAAGCATGTGGAAGAATTTGCTTTTGTTGATGAAATAGAACATGATGTGTTTGGTGCATTTGCAAAAGCTAATTCAGATTCTATTGAGGTACTCATATCGGGTTATGATAAATTGACATATGAGCGTTTAAAAGAATTTGCAACAACAATTACCAAGGAAAAAGAAGAACCTACTCTTTTTAGGGTTGTTAATCCAAAACGCATGAGAGAAATAGCACAAAATCTTGGCTTAAATGAAGAATTGCTATATGCTCCATATCTTACCTAAAAGAGGCGAGCGTTGATGAATATATACGATTTTTTGCAATTGCTTGGAGGATTTATTTTATCAGTTGGTTATATTCCTCAAATTATACAATTACACAAAACAAAATCCTGTGCAGACATCAGTTTAAAAACGTATCTTTTTTTGACATTAGGTATGTTAATGATGGAGATATATGCTATTAATTTAACTTTGTCAGGAAGCGGACAGATGTTTTTAATAACTAATTCTATAGCTTTGATTTTTACACTTTATATCTCTATACTTATCATTAAATATAAAGGTAGAAATGATAATGATTGATGTTTGCAAGGCCAAAATTCCTTGTGCTTTATGAAAGGGGTAATAATATGAAAACATTGTTAATTAGGAAAAAACAAAAAGGGAAGCTACAAAAAGAAAGTTTGGGAGAACGCATTTTTGATTTTTTTAATGTGGTATTTCTTATTGCTATTTCAATTATAGCTGTATATCCATTATGGCACGTATTTTGTGCGTCATTTTCCGATGCAACAGCCATAATGGGTAAAAGCGGCGCTATTTTATATCCGTTTTCCGGAGATGGCTCTCTCGCAATGAATATAGATGCATACAAAAAAGCATTTTCTCATCCGTTGATTTTAACATCATATTGGAACAGTATACTGATAACCGGTGTTGCAACTACAATCAATATTATTTTAACAGCTTTATGTGCGTATGTGTTATCACGAAAGGGAATGATGTTAAAGAAATTCTTCACGGTTGTAATAACATTAACAATGTTTTTTGGCAGTGAAATGATTCCTAGATATATTGTCTATACAAAGATACTTAATTTATATGATTCGATGTGGGTGCTCATATTGCCTGGAGCGATTAATGTTTATAATATGATTGTTATGAGAACAAACTTCGAAAGCATCCCCGAAAGTCTATTTGAATCAGCCCGCATAGATGGTGCTGGACATATCAAAACATTATACCGTATCGTACTTCCGCTTTCAAAACCAATTATTGCTGTTATGGTTCTTTATTATGCAGTTGCTCATTGGAACGATTGGTTTGATGCTTCTATATTCCTTCAAGATAGAAACAAGTTCCCGCTGCAACTTGTCCTGAGAGAAATATTAATTCAAAATGACACTGCATCTATGAATGGTGCATCCGATGTTGAAGGATTAAGCGAAACCATCAAATATGCAACAATGATAATCGCAACGGTACCGATACTTTGTGTGTATCCATATCTCCAGAAATACTTTACAAAAGGTGTAATGGTTGGTGCGGTAAAGGGTTAATTACAGCGAAGTAAGAAAGGGGACTCTGATTTATATGAATAAAAATAAAGAAAAAAATTTTTGGTTTCGTCTAAAAAAAGATTTTGGAAAGAATGGTTCGTTGTATCTTTTGATGATTCCTGTTCTAGCATATTTTGTTTTGTTTTGTTATTTGCCGATGTATGGTATTATAATTTCTTTTAAGGATTATTCACCAAGATTGGGCGTTTTCGGAAGTGAATGGGTTGGATTTAAACATTTTATCGAATTTATAAACTCTCCGTCTTTTTTACCTCTCATTATAAACACATTAAGAATTAGCATTGTTACACTTTGTATCGGCTTCCCGGCACCTATCATATTAGCATTGTTGCTCAATGAGGTTAAGAGTGTTAAGCTTGGCAAAGTTATTCAAAACTGTACATATGTTCCTCATTTTATATCCTTAGTTGTTGTGTGTTCGATAATACGAATGTTTACAGCTGACACAGGTATTATTGGTTCTTTTTATAATGCTATAACTGGTAATACTGGTAATATGCTCAATGACGCTTCAACCTTTATACCCATATATGCTTTGTCAAACATATGGCAAGAGTGCGGTTGGGGTGCAATTATTTATCTTGCTGCGTTGACAGGAATTGACCAAAGCCTTTACGAAGCAGCGGAAATAGATGGTGCAGGCAAATGGCGTAAAGTAATAAATATTACTATACCATCTATTTTACCAACAATTATTATTATGTTAATAATGAGAATGGGAAGGATGATGAATGTTGGTTATGAAAAAATACTTCTTCTTGAGAATAGTATGACAAAAGAAGTTTCTGATGTTCTTTCTATATATAATTATAGACGAGGTCTGGTATTGCAACAGTGGAGTTATTCATCAGCCGTTGGATTGTTTAATACCACAATAAACCTCTTGATGGTTTTCATGGCTAATCGTATAAGTCGTAAGGTTAACAACACTTCGTTGTGGTAAGAAAGTCAAATGGAAAAATTATATATAATAGAGGTATAAAATGAAAAATAATGTTTTTATAATGGGTGACAGTTATTCAACTTATGAGGGATATATTCCAGACGGGTATCACTTTTATTATAGCGATGAAAGAATGGACCCGCCTATTGTCAAGGGAGTAGAAAAAACTTGGTGGAATATAATGGCGAATGAAAACAACCTTAATATAACACTTAACGATAGCTTTTCAGGTTCAACGATATGTAATACGGTAAGAGAAACACTTACTGTTGAGTCATCGTTTGTTAGCAGAATTGATAAATATATAACCGAAAAAGTTTTTGCCGAAAGTAATATCAACACGATGTTTATATTTGGAGGAACGAATGATTCCTGGATAGATGCGCCCATTGGAAATCTTAAGTATTGTGATTGGACTGATGATGAGTTAAAGTGCGTGTTGCCTGCATTTTGCTACCTAATTAACAGAGCAAAAGAAGTTGTTGCAGATGTAATTGTTATCATAAACACTGATTTAAAACAAGAAATCACCAAAGGTTTCATAGAAGCTTGTGAAAAAAAAGAAATCAAATATTTATGTCTTAAAGAAATAGACAAAATAAATGGTCATCCTACCGAGTTGGGTATGAAGCAAATCTCTAAACAAGTTACGGAGTTATTACATGAAAAATAAACAATTTTTAATGATAATGCTACTGATACCACTTGGAATGAACGAAACCTAATTTATTGATATCAATATCTTTAGAGTATATGGGGCGGAGAATGACTTCGCTCCATATATTCTAAAGGCACCATAGAAGAAGTGTTTCATATTTTTATAAAACTTGTAGGAGAGATAATAATGGAAATTAGAGGGATTAAAAGAGGAATAAGAGGTCACGACCTCAAAGCAAACAGTGTTAAACAGATTGCAGAAAAGTGTGAGAGTCTTGGCATAGAGTATCTGCAATTAGTGCTTGAAAAAACAATACCAGACTTTGAGAAAGGAAAGTTTTCTGAAAAATATGCTGAACAAATTAAAGTAGAACTCGGCGATACAAAACTTGCTCTGCTTGGAAGTTATGTGAATCTTTCAAATCCTGACATAGAACAACTTGAAAATGCGATAAATGCATTTAAAGAAAAGATACACTATGCCAGTATCTTAAAACCTATTGTCGTTGGAACAGAAACAGGAATATACATAGAAGGAAAAACGCATACCGAGGAAGCATATCAATATCTGTTTAAAAATATAAAAGAACTTGTTAAAGAGGCAGAAAAATATAATGTTACAATAGGAATAGAATTGGTTCACCATTTTGTAGTCAACTCTCCTGAAACAATGAATAGACTTATTGATGATATCAATTCTCCAAATATAAAGGTTGTTTTTGATCCTTGTAATTTAATGACGGTAGAAAATCATCTTAATCAGGATGAAATTATAAACTCTATGTTTGATTTGCTCTCTGACAAGATAGCAGTATTCCATGCAAAAGATTTTATTATTGAAAACAATGAAATAAAGAAAGCTCTGCCGGGAGAAGGATTGCTTAATTACAAACTCATTTTTGATAGGCTTAATCCGGAAACCCCTATAATAATGGAAGGCTTTGATGAAGAACAGGTGATAAAAGCCTTTTTGAATCTGGAAAAGATTAATAATAAATAAGATTGTTTGTATAAAATTATAGAAAAAAGATATCATTGACTTTAATTAAAAGGTGTTTGTGATGAAACCATTAAAACTGAAAGCGGCATATAAAGACTATATATGGGGCGGAGAAAAACTTCGTAAAAAATACGGCAAGGAAACCGATATGACTCCCCTTGCAGAAAGCTGGGAACTTAGCTGCCATCCTGATGGCTTGAGCATAATTGATAGTGAAGAATACAAAGGAAAGACTCTTTTGGAGTATATAGAAGAAAATGAAGGCTGTCTTGGTACTCTTTGTAAGTCCAATGAACTTCCGATTCTTATAAAACTCATAGATGCACAGGATAATTTAAGCGTTCAGGTACATCCCGACGACAAGATGGCAAAAGAACTAGAGGGTCAGAACGGCAAAACAGAAATGTGGTATGTTGTTGAGGCTGACAAGGGTGCAAAGATGACTTGTGGAGTCAAGAAGGACATAACTAAAGAAATTCTTGAAAAAGCTATTAAAAATAACACAGTTGAAGAACTTTTAAATACTGTTCCCTCTGAAAAAGGCGATGTTTTTTTTGTTGAAGCAGGTACAATTCACGCTATCGGCAAAGGAAATGTGATTGCAGAAATTCAGCAGAACAGTAATGTTACATATCGACTTTATGATTACGGCAGAATAGGGAAAGACGGACAACCTCGTGAACTTCATATTGAAAAAGGTGTTAAAGCTGCAAACTGCCGAAAGAATAAACTAAGGGAAATGCCTGTTTGTTCCGATGACACAAGAATTTTAGGTAGCTGTGAATACTTTACTGTGAAGGAAATTAAGCTTTCGGGAAGTAAAAGCTTTGTTGCCGATGAAAAAAGCTACCACGCAATTGTGGTTGTAGATGGAGAGGCAGAAATTAAAACAAAAGATGATGCAGAGAGAATTTATCTTGGAGAAACTGTGTTTGTTCCTGCAAATATGGGTGAGTATGTCCTTACAGGAAAAGCTACAATTCTTCTTACAACAAATCAAAATAATTGGTATGTTGGTTTTGACGTTTAATGCAAAAAGAAAATTTTACGGAGGATAAAAAATGTCGCAGATTAAAAAAATAGGCATTCTTACCGGAGGCGGAGATTGCCCCGGACTTAATGCAGTTATTCGTGCAGTTGTTAAAACTGCTATAGTTAAATATAAACTTGAAGTAGTAGGAATAAAAAAGGGATATCATGGACTATACCATAAAGATTTTATTCCGCTTACACTTGAAAACGTTCAGGAAATAATCAGTGAAGGCGGTACAATACTTAAAAGCTCCAACAAGGACAACCTTTTCAAATATCCCATTCGTAATGAAAAAGGTGATATTGTAAAAAAAGAGGGAGAAATCATCTATGAAGATGTTTCTCATGTTGCAGTAGAAAATCTCAAAGAAGCAGGTATTGACGCACTCTTCATCCTTGGTGGTGATGGAACACTTACCAGTGGTCGTGACTTTGCGCGCCTTGGAGTAAATGTAATTGGGATTCCTAAGACTATAGACAATGACCTTAGTTGCACTGACTATACATATGGGTTTGATACAGCTATAAATGTAGTTTCTGATTCTCTTGACAGACTTAGAACAACAGCAAAAAGTCACGGCAGAATTATGGTTGCTGAAGTTATGGGTCGAGGTGCAGGATGGCTTACTCTTCACGGAGGTATAGCTGGTGCTGCAGATGTTATTCTTATTCCTGAAATCCCTTACGATATAAACAAGGTTGCAGATAAAATCAAAGGTGATTTTGAAAAAGGTAAAGATTTTGCCATCGTTGCTGTTGCAGAAGGTGCAAAACCTAAAGATGGTGAAGCAGTAATACTTAAAGTTCGTGAAGATAGTCCTGATCCAATTCGTCTTGGTGGTATTGCAAATGTTGTTGCAGATCAGCTTGAAGAACTTTGTAACAACGAAGCACGTGCAACACAGCTTGGTCATACTCAACGTGGCGGAAGCACTTCTGCACACGATAGGGTATTATCATCTCGCTATGGTTGTGCAGCAGTAGAATATGCAATGCAAGGAAAATTTGGTAATATGGTCGTACTCAGAGGTGACAAAATTGAGTGCGAATCATTAGAAAATGTTATAGGAAGAGGAAATAAGCTTGTTCCCGTTAATTGCGAATTAGTTGAAATGGCAAAAGCGATAGGAGTTTGCTTTGGAGATTAAGGAAGTAGCATCTTGGATGAGGAGGAAACAGAATTGTTTGCAGAATGAGAAATGTAATGGTCGAATAAAAATAACACCAAATGTTTTAACCGAAGAAATACAATTACCAATGAAAATCTAATAAAAGAATGTTTTTTAGGAGAGTTATTTATGTTAACAGACGAAATAAAAATAATAATGGATCATTCCAAGGAAACATATAATGTACCTTTTGCAGATATTGCTATATCAAAAAACAATGAAATTGTGTGTAGATATAAAAACGGTACTATTAATGGTAACGAACTTTATTTTCTTTACTCGGCAACAAAACCAATAACATGTGTTGCGGCTTTACAATTGTATGAAAAAGGTTTAATAAAGCTTGATGATTGTGTTTGTAAATATATTCCTGAATATAAAAATATGAATGTAAAAAAGTCTGACGGAACAATAGAAAAAGCAAAAACAGAGATAACTATTAAAGATCTTTTTGCAATGACGTCAGGCATAAATTATAACTTAACCAGTGAAAGTATAATTCAAATAAAAGATAACAACCCTAATGCATCTACTTTAGATATTGTTCGAGCAATTGCAAAAGAACCTCTAGACTTCCATCCAGGAACTTATTGGCAATATGGTTTAAACCATGATGTGTTGGCTGCTATAATTGAAATTGTATCAAGAATGAGTTTCGGAGAATATTTGACTAAAAATATCTTTGATGTCTGTGGAATGACAAATACACATCTACATTATAATAAGGACATGTATATTTGCGATCAATTTAGATATGATTCTAAAAAGAAAGCAGTAGTTCCTATGGAAAAAGAGAATTCTTTTATATTTACCCCAAATTATGAATCGGGTGGTGCTGGCATAATATCAACAGTTGATGATTATATGAAGTTTGCTCAAACTTTAATAAATACAGATAAATTATTGAAAGTAGATACTTTAAAACTTATGATATCTCCGCAAATTGATGGAGATGCCTATCAATATTTTAAAAGCCGTAATAAGGGATATTCTTATGGGTTAGGAGTAAGAGTTAACATTGACAGTGATTCTTCATCAAAAGGCGAATTTGGATGGGATGGTGCTGCAGGGGCATATGTTCTGCTTGATCTAGAACATAAAATTGCTGTTTTTTATGCTTCTCATGTGCGAGACTATGGTTTCTATCAATATGATGTTTTACATGTTAAGATAAGAGATACGGTGTATAAATATTTAAAATAGCATATGGGAAAAGCAGACCACGCAGTATATCTTAACTGCGCAACTCTTGAATATGAACATATTCCGCTTAAATTAAGTGACAGCAGTATTGTCCTTACAAATACAAATGTTAAGCATTCTCTCGGAAGCTCAAAGTACAACGAAAGAAGAGCAGAATGTGAAGAGGGGATTAACGCTCTTAAAATGGTTCTTCACGACATAAAGGAACTTGCTGATGTAACAACAGAGAAGTTTGAACAATATAAAGATGTAATTAAGAACGAAACTACAAGGAAAAGAATTAAGCATGTAGTTTACGAATGTGACAGAGTTTGCAAGAGTGCAGAAGCTATGAAGAATAACGATATAGCACTCTTCGGTCAGTATATGAATGCATCTCATGATTCACTGCAGTATGATTATGAAGTAACCTGTCCCGAACTTGACTTTATTGTGAGTACGGGAAGAAAAATTGATGGCGTACTTGGAATACGAATGACTGGTGCAGGTTTTGGAGGTTGCACAGTTGCAATTATAAAAAATAATGCAGTCGATAGATACACTAAAAGAATAGGTGAGCTATTTGAAGAAAAATTTGGTCACAAAGCATCGTTCTATGTTACTAGTATAGGTGATGGGGGGAGAGAAATACTTTGATTTAACTTGGCATTAAGTCTGGGGATTTTAGTGTTTTCCTTACAGGCTTTTGTATATAGGTTGCTACTGCATGATGTGACCTTATTTTTTGTCGCAAAAAAAGTAAACTTGCCAAATACATTATGCAGCAGCGACTCATATAGGAGAAAACAAATGAAGAAAACTATAGCGATATAAAGAAATTCATACTGATATTTTAAGGCAATATTAACCTATACCAAGGGGTTAGTATTGCCTTTTTTGTTGTGGTTTGTCGTAATGGTGAATTTATTGACGCTCAAGCTTGAAAAATGGCTTTGTATAGGGAAAAATACTTGGTTGTAAAGACACCATTCGACACACGAAATTGGCGAAAAATAGTAAAATAATAATATTCAAATCACTTTATAAATTTTTAGGTAATTTACTATCAAATCATAGGAGAGAGAACTGTGAAATTTGCAAAATTAAAACTACATCTAATCGAATTAAATATTGTTTTGTTATTTTATATATCTTACTTGCGAGGTGTGCTTGTACTCTTGAAGTCGGCAACTTAATAATATAATTCTTCAAAAGATAAAAGCACAACCCATAAGTCGAAAAGTGTCGCAGGTAAGATAAACCTTGCGGCGCTCTTTTTTTGCCTCAGAGGTGCCGCTTATGAGTTGGAAAAAAAAGTCTTTAGTGTCCGTCAACTTAGCTAAATATAGCCGTTTATACTCATTTTTTGACCGCCAAGAAGCCTTGGGCTTATTAAGTGCGGTCTTTTATTTTTGTCTTTCATATGATGCCATAATACGACTATATAACCGACTTTTCTACTACATTCGAGCACCTTAGAAACTCCAATTCAATCTAACCTAAATTATTTTGAATTGGAGGATTTCTTAATGAAAAATTTTAATGAAAGTGATTTTGCAAAAAACAAAATGAACACAGCAGCTATCGTGTACACCCATAATGGTTGCACAGAAATTTTGACATTTGAAAAGATTTCAGAATCTGATCCTACGATAACGAGAGAAGAGTTTAAAAAGCTTAAAAAGTTATCTGATGAGTTGTTTCACGAAATTTGCAAGAATGATGATAAGGCATCAAAATACTCTGTTGCTCAGTTTAACGATGAAATTTTAGATGATATTACAGAGGCAAAGTCTCCGGAGGATGAATACATAGAGGACGAAGACGAAAAAGAAAAAGCTGAGGATACTCGTTTTGAACAAGTAATGGCAAAGCTTACCCCTACGCAAAAAAGGAGGGCAATGCTGTATTCTATGGGCTTATCAATGGACAAAATTGCGGTAAAAGAAGGTTGCAGTAAGAATGCAATAAAAAAGAGCATACATCAGGTAAGAAAAATTTTTTCAACTTTTTTTCCTGAAATGGGTTTACAAAATGACGATTCCATTCCAATTAGGTGAAAGGGGAATAATTTCCTCTTGTTGCACTTTGAAAAGTGAATACCCATCTGCGAACACTTTCACAATTGCCGGAGCTTTCTTAGAATGCGCGAAGACTGCCCGTGAAGGACAAGCCTTCATCAAAAGAATCGCCAAACAGGGTACGAGCGTGTAACCATTCTTAAGAAAATACAGAGTAGCTGCTGTATGCATTGATGGTAATTGAATATAATGATACTCCCACACAGTCGAGGTTAAGTCCCAGAGTGTGGCCCGGGCGGATGCCGGGGAGGTGAGATTCCTGTGTTGCTTTAAGCTGAAGCAGTTCGCAAGAGTGCCCATTGTCAGGGGACAGGAAAAATACTGATAAATAATACGGATAAGTTATAACATACTTTATATGTATTCATAGAATAGAAGTTAAGGGCGTTTATTTTCAAACGCCCTGCTTCTGTTTTATTTATGGAGGGAAAAGTTATGACAGAAAATAAAATGAAATCCAAAGCAACATTTATTTATATCAAATATGAAATTGAAAAGATAGCAAAGCAGTACAATTTAACGAGAGAACAGGTAGAACAGCTTGAGAATAACATAAAAAATAAGCTTGAAATAGCATAAAATTCTATGTTGGATATGCTTAATTTGAAAGAAAAATTTTGTTAGTGTGCGTGAATAGATATTGTAAATATTATGTGATATTATATGTCACAGATAATTGGGAAAGGGGGATAAAAGATGGCTGAAATAATAGTTATAAATCCAACGAAAAACATAGGAACAACATCAGGTAAAATCAGAGTAGCTCCGTATATCAGAGTAAGCAGTGATTCAGATGATCAGGAAAATTCGTACATAGTGCAGTATGACTATTATATCAACCTCATAAACTCAAATCCCAATTGGGTTCTTGTAGATGTATATGCCGATGAAGGTATAACAGGAACAGCAATAGATAAAAGAGACGACTTCAACAGAATGTATGAAGATTGTAAAGAGTGCAAAATTGATTTGATACTTACAAAATCAATATCAAGGTTTGCGAGAAATACACTTGACTGCGTTGAATATGCAAGAAAACTTAAATATTTCGGTGTAGGAATTTACTTTGAAAAAGAAAATATAAACACGATGATTATGTCCAGTGAGGTAGAACTTGCAGCGTTAGGCTCTATTGCACAGGAAGAATCAATGTCAATATCAGAAAATGTCCGTATGGGGGTTCAATACCGAATGAAGAATGGAACATTCAAGCAAGGATGTGCACCATACGGATTTAAGATAGTAGATAATATTTGGCAAATAGTTGAAGAACAGGCAAGGGTTGTAAGATTGATATTTAAATCATATATCAACGGTGTCAGCCTTAAGAAAATTGCCGATCAATTAACTCTGGCAAGAGTTCCAAAAAACGATGGCTCTTGTGTATGGAATGAAAAACACATTGCATACATTATCCGCAATGTAAGATACAAAGGAGATGCACTCCTGCAAAAGACCTATACAGAGGAATTCCCCTTTAAAACAAAAATCAATCGTGGCGAAAAGGATATGTATTATATTAAGAATGCAAATCCTGCTATAGTTGATGAAGAAACATTTGATAAGGCAAATGCGCTTCTCGATGAACAATCAAAAAGATACAGAACAAGTATAACACCGAGAAACCACATGCTTTCAAAAATGATATACTGCAAAGAATGCGGAACAATGTACCGCAGGAAATCCAATGACATAAATGTGTATTGGGTATGCAGGAAAAAAGACCAATATGGAAGCGAATGCTCATCAACACAAATATCAGAAAAAGTAGTATGTGATGGCTTTATCAATATGTATAACAGACTCGTAAATAATGTGGAAACAATACTTACACCTATAGTGACTCAACTCTCTGAACTCAGAACTCAAAGATTGAGAAGCACAGGTGTGATTGAAAATATAAATAAAGAAATAGCAGAAATATCAGAGCAGATTCTAATGTATCAGGAAATGAAACTACAAGGATACATGGAATCTGCTTTGTTCTTAGAAAAAAGTCAAGAAGCTAAGACTAGAATCAGTATGCTTCAAAAAGAAAAGAAAATACTGATGGGAAATGATGAGTGCGAAAAGCTTATTAAAAAAACAGAATCAATAATTAACATAATCAAAATCACAGGTCCTATCGGTGAGGTTGAAAAAACCTTACTTAGTAAAGTATTGAATAAAATTTGGGTAGATTCAGGTAAAAACCTTATCTACGAACTAATAAACGGATTAAAACTGACAGTGAGTTATCAGGAGGTGAGATGAAGTGGCAAACAGATATATGGCATTCGGATATGAAATAATTGACGGTGCGGTGTGCATAGTTGAAAAAGAAGCAGAGGTAGTAAGAAATATTTATCTCCTGTATATACAAGGATTATCGCTACAGAATATATCAGACAGACTGAACTTACTTCCAATAGCATATTCAGATGATGGCAGACCGTGGAACAAGAATATCGTAAAGAGAATACTTGAGAATCCGAAGTACACAGGCGATAAAGGATATCCGCCGATTATATCTGAAGAGAATGCAAAGCTTGCCCGTGAATGCAAGGAAAAGAAGCAGGTGCAGTTGGATGAAGATGATAAAAGCAGACTTGATGCATACAGAACAAAAATAAAGTGCGGTATCTGCGGTGGTAAAATGCTGAGAATGCATGCAAACTCAGGTAAAAACAGAAGAATGTATTGGAAATGTTCAAATAAAGAATGCAAGAGCAATAGAATGAATTTCAGTGAAAAAACACTCAATGTTCTGTTGGCAGACTTTATGAATGAATTAGCAGATGACCTTGATGTAATCGATATAAAAACCGAAAAAGATTATGAAAAAAGTGCGGATGTAGTAAGGGCAAACAATGAGATTGCTTTGTCAATAGAAAATCCCTGCTGTGAAATCGAAAATGTAATAGAAAAAATAATGAATCTTGCTTCGGTAAAATTTGAACAATGTAAAGCAGGAGATAATACTGCCATAACACAGAAAATAAAAGAATCTCTTGCAATATACCCCAAAAAGGTAATGGCAGATGGAAAGACAATTGAAAAGATTGTACGCAAAATAAAGATACTCCCTAACAAGGAAATATGTATTGAACTTATTAATGGAAAAGAATTTGAAAGAAGAGAAAGAGAAATAGGTTAGAGCAGAGATGAGGTGAACAAATGAATGTAGGATATGCTCAAGCCACAACCTTACCGCCAATGGAGGTTATAGTCCTCCCGGCTAATAAAGACCTTGTAAAAAAGAAAGCACAAAAGGGAAGACTGCGAGTAGCAGCATACTGCCGTGTTAGTACGGATGATGAGGAACAGCTTACAAGTTATGAAGCGCAGATAGGTTATTATACCGACAAAATTCAAGGCAATCCTGAATGGCAGCTTGTCGAGGTCTTTGCCGATGAGGGAACATCCGGTGTAATGACGAAAAAGCGAGATGAATTCAACAGGATGATTGAAATGTGCCGTGAAGGTAAAATAGACAGAATTCTGACAAAATCAATCTCACGATTCGCCCGAAACCTTGTGGACAGTATTAAATACATAAGAGAACTTAAAAGCCTTGGTGTGTCTGTGTACTTCGAAAAAGAAAACATTGATACAGGGCAGATGACAAGTGAAATGATGATTGCACTTTACAGTGTATTTGCACAGGCGGAAAGTGAATCTCATAGTAATAATGTCAAGCTTGGTAAGAGGTTCGGATATAAGCTCGGAAGAGTTCCTATGATGTATAACAATCTCTTGGGATACAGAAAAGGAATTGACAGTCAGCCTGAGATAGTACCGGAAGAAGCTGAAATCATAAAGCTTATATTCAAAAAATTCCTTGATGGATATAGCTATAGCGGAATCGCGAAATATCTGAAAGAGCAAGGTATAAAAACTAAAAAGGGTAAGGATGATTGGTCACCATCTGTAATCAATAATATATTGACGAATGAAAAATATAAGGGTGATGTCTTAGTACAGAAAACATATGTGGTAGACCTCTTTACGAAAAAGTCAGCAAGAAACACAGGAGAACTTCCTATGTACTATATAAAGAATCATCACATACCAATCATAGAACCTGCAGTATTCGATATGGTTCAGGTTGAGATTGCAAGAAGAAACAGCCTCCAAGCAACATCAGACAAGAGCATATCTCATAAATCAAAGTTCAGCAGTAAATATGCCTTGACAGGAATAGTAGTATGCGGAGATTGCGGTGGTAAGTACAGAAGAACAACATGGTCAAGAAACGGAAATAAAAGGGTAGTATGGAGATGTATCAGCAGACTCGACTATGGAACAAAATACTGTACAAAATCTCCGACAATAGAGGAAGAGAAAATACATAATGCAGTAGTATCAGCAATGAATACTATGCTTGATAATACAGACAAAATAAAAAGTCTGATAAAAGGAAGTATAGCCGAAATCCTGCAAGCTCCCGATTCGGACAGGCAAATAATAGACCTTACAGAAAGCATAAGACAAAAAAACAATGAAATAGTAGAAATCATAAAGGTGGGGGTTGAAAACAGAGATGACAGAGCAACAATATCAGAAAAATGCAAGGTTAAACATGATGAGGTCAGCAAGTTGCAGGAGATGTTGAATTCTGCCACTGCAAGACAACAGATGGAAAACTCCCAAACAGGTCATCTCAGAGAAATCTACGATACCATAAGCCAAATCCCCGGAAAATTTACAGAATATAACGATGAAATAGCAAGACAGATGGTAAATAAGGTAAAGATACTGTCTGATGAAAAGGCGGAAATCACATTGTTTAACACAGTCAAGCTTGTAGTAAATTTATAAACAAAGAGAGGAGAAAAACACTTATATGAATAAATCAAAAGTTGCTATATACAGTTGTTATCTTACAATGCCTAAAGAGCAAGAAGAAATATATAAGAAACATATTGCAGATATTAAAAAGGATATAGAGAAGAACCCTTGTGCAGAACTTATAGGGGAATTCGTGGATATATGTCCACGAAATACTCCGCTAGAAAAAAGACCGGTCTTGCTTAAACTATTGGAACTGTCAAAGGATGATAATCTTAATGAAATAGCAATACCATCATTAAAACACATAGGAAGAAATATGGATGCAATGATGAATATTGTACAAGCATTCGATAAACAACGGGTAGGGTTAAAATTTTATGCTGAATGCATTAATACAGCATCTCCTCAGATGATGAGCAATTTAAAAAGAGTTTGCGGAATAGTTACCGGCACAGAGCCAATAATTAAAGAAAAAAAGAAGAATGTTGTTATGTACTATGCATACCCATTCTGTAAACCTGAAAAAGAGCAGAAACATAGAGAAAGTATCGAAATCTGCAAAAGCAAGTTGGTTGAAAATAAAAATGTAAATCTTGTAGACTGTGTTATAGATATAGGCGGCGGAAATAAACCTATTACTGAAAGAATAGGTTTTAAAGAGCTAATGCAAATATGTAATAAAAAAGATATAGATGAGATATACACTTATAGCATAGAAACCCTTGCCCCGAAGACTAAGGATTTCATATCCTGTTGCAAGATGTTCGAGGAAAAGGGCATAGGAATAAAATTCATCGAAACAGACCTTGAAATGGATTACGATGTGCGTACAGACAACTACATAATGACACTTTAACAATAAAGATTAAGCAGCCGAAAGGCTGTCTTTTCTTTGGAAATTTTGAAAGGAAGGATTATAATGACAATTGAAAGAATTATGCAATTAACCGATTTGCTCGAATTGTTAAATGCACTTGAAGATTTCTGTCGGGAATCATATCTGCGAGAAGATGATACTGAATGTATGAAGCTCAAAGAATGTGCTGAGAATAATGCCGATAACGAGTATATTATGCTTTTATCATCATATTTGATGGTGTGCGAAGACGGCGATGAAGTTATTCAGGCACTTTATGAGTTTGTTGGAAACTGTAAAGGATTTGCAGAAGCAGATAAGGAAATGACTCAGCAAGTAACAAAGGCAGAATTTGAGGCGGTTTTGGAAGAATGTGAGGAAAAATGCTGCCTGAAGAGCTGTATAGAAAAGGAACATACTCTTAAGACCGTTGAAACGGAATATTACAACCGATACCGTGAATTTGCTTTGCGGTTTAAAGAAAATGCAATCAATTTAATCCTTCCGAGAATCGATATTAATACAGATATAAAGAAGTACATAGCAGAAGACCTCGGTGCAATGCTTTATGGTGTACTTAAGACAAAACTTTCGCCGGAATATATTCAGCAGGAGATGGAGAGATATATTCCTACTGTTCGTTCATCAAAGAAAGCGACAAGGGAACTCTTCAAAGAATACATTTACGAGGTAATAATGTATAAGGAAAGAAAACCGGAAATTTATTCAAAATACGATGAGCAGACTCAAAGGGTAATTGTAGTTGAATTCTTCAAAAAAATAATAAACGAGTATCTGTTAATTTAAGAGAGTTGATTTATTACATATATTATGTTATAATGAAAAAGAATTAGATCAGCCCCTTCTCTAATTCGCCAGATCAAGGATCCGAATGGATAAAAGCAAATGAGGAAGAATGTGTTTTTGGAAGGGGGATGCGTATGAACGTGATATGTAAAAAATTTGTTAATTCCATAAAAAAAATAAAGTTGACATTTAAAATAAAAACTCCGTTTGTTGATTTCTCATTTGTGCCTTCGAATATAATATGACTTGTTTTGAACTAAGTTTGGAGTGTTTACGATGAGCAAGAATAAAAATACTGGTACATGTGCATTGTGTGAAAAGACAAACATACAGCTCAGAGCAAGTCATTTAATTCCAAAATTAGCATATACAAGAACTAGAACTACAAAAAAATCTCGTTTTAGAGCAATGAATGATATAAAACAGCCTCTACAGGATGGTGAAAAGAAATATCTGTTATGCGATAATTGTGAAGAATTTTTCAGTGGTTTTGAAACTCAGTTTGCCAATAAATTTTTGGATAATTTTCTAAAAAGTAAAAAACTTAATAAGAAGTGCTTTAAGGAATCTTGGTTTCAAAACTATGTATTGTCAGTAGCTTGGAGAATTATGTATGATGATTTATATAATGCCGGTTCGTTTACAGATGAGAGCTGCAGAAGTGTGTTTGAAGAATACGAAAATAGTGTGCGAAAATATTTCAACACATTGATTAATAATTTACCTCAGACAGTTCCGTCATGCACGCATTATATTTATAAAGTTGATGAAATAGTGAGTGAAGCAAATATAATCAAACTATTGGAGCCATCATTGTTTGGGTATTGTTATTTTGACGGTGAATACCACCTGCCGATTGTTATTTCATATTATTTAGGACTTGTATTTGTTACTGTATTTCATGATGCAAATCTTATATTTATCGATACACCTAAAAAGGCATTTAAGAGAAAATACTGTTTATCAAAAATTATAAGAGAAATAACTTGTAAAGAAATAAAAGAAGAAGCCATACAAATGGCTACTATGTATAGAGAGAATATGACTCCGGACTTGCAGGAGAAAATTAATAAATATTATAACAAGTTATGACTACAGGAAATTGAAATAAAGAGATAAAACATACACCTTAATTGCAAATCTTAATTTAAGGTGTATGTTTTTGTTTGTTAAAATATTGTTGGCTCCCCCTTGCGAATCCGAACCATGCACTTGAAAAGAGAATAAATTTGGCAAACGCATTGTTGTAAAATAGTATTGGCGACAAAAAATGTCATCAATGAAATAAATAAACACCTCATTTGGAACATCCATAGTTCAAATTAAGGTGTCTGTTTAAAAGTGATTAAAGAGCAGAAAAATCATGAAAATAGTCGGGGGTTCGAATTGCGACTGTAAAAAGTCAAAATAAAAAAACACTGTTTTTGACCATGTCTGCAAACCCTATTAAAATCGGGCTTTTTTTAGCCTGCATCTATATCATCCTCCTTTGCCAAAGAAGAACCGTAATTTTGATACAAAGTTACGGTTCTTTTTCTATGCTCAAAAAGCCTTAAATAGAGTGATTTCTCAAAAAAAGAAAAGTTCCGTTGTGATTTTATGGGCGCTTATTTGAGTTAAAATTAGACATCTTATACATTTTTTTAATTCACAATGAAACTTATCTTCGAAAATAAATGCACCGCTTTTGACTTGAAATTTTGTCAAAGCGGTGCATTTTGCTTTTCAAAAAACTGAGTTTTCGGCTCACTCCATTATTTTTTTATGTCAAAACGCTGAAATATCAGTCAAATTCTTGAAATAAACACAATTTAATGATATAATTATATAAAAACTCAAAGGAGGTTTGCAGATGATACAGGTTGCAATATGTGATGATATTCCCGAAGAAATCAAAAAATTAAAAGTACATATAAACCGATATGCAAATGAAAATCAGATGCAGATTTCCGTTTCAGGCTTTTCTTCCGCAGACGATATTATTTCCGCACTTGATAATTCTGCAATGTATGATGTTATCTTTTTGGATATTTATATGGACGTGTTAAACGGTATTGATTTGGCAGACAAAATTTCACGCATTGCCAGAGTGCTATTATTGTAAATTTGCAGACTTCCACCTGACCGAGCCTGTGGCTTTAGAGGTTGGCATCTGCTGTTATCCCGAAATAAAGAATTATTAAAAAGAAACTAAAAGATGTTTGGAGGAAACATTATGAGAAGAAAGTTATCAAAACTAATGGCATGTCTGCTCACATTTTGTATGTTGATGAGCCTTATGCCGGCAACCGCATTTGCAATACCGGCGACACACGCTCACGCAATCTGCGGTGCAGCGCATACTGACATCGGAGACCACACGGGAAGTTGTGAGGATATTACTTGGACGGCATGGGACGGCACGGATAAAGACGGCGAAACCGATGGCATCCAGCTCACAGCGGGCAGTTGGTATCTGACCGATAATGTCAACCTTACCGAAACCCTTACCATTTCATCCGGCACGGTCAACCTCTGCTTGAACGGAAAGACCATTACAAACAGGAAAAACATCACCGTCAGTAGCGGTGCAACCCTGAACATTTGTGCCTGCGGCTCCGGCGGCACCGTTAAAGCCATCGTCAACAGCGATGGCAACATCACCAACAACGGCACCGTCAACGTCTACGGCGGCACCGTCCAAGGCAGCGGAAGTGGAAACACCGTCAAAGGCAGCGGCATCGACAACTACGGTACCGTCAATGTCTACGGCGGCACCGTTAAAGCCCCCCATGGCCAGGGTCACGGCATCTACAACGAGGCCAAAGGTACCGCCAACATCTACGACGGCACCGTGAGCAGCGGCAGCAGCGAAGGCATCCTAAACAAAAAATATTTCACCTCTGGCATCGTCAACGTCTACGGCGGCACCGTCATCGGTGCCACCAACGGCATCACCAACAACGGCATCCTTAACCTCAGCGGCGGCAGTGTCGGAAATCTCGACGGCAACTATGGCATCAGCAACAACGGCACCCTTAACCTCAGCGGTGCCCCCACCATCACAGGTACTTGGGCAGACATCTATCTTAATTCCGACAAGCTCATCACCATCGGCGAGGGCGGTCTGACCTACACATCGGACAAGGCCATCAGCGTGAGGATGAATACCCCCGGCACCTTCACCAGCGGTTGGACAACCAAGATGGGCGAAAACGCAGCGAATTACGACAGATATTTCACCTCCGCAAACGACGGTTACATCGTTCAGCCTGACGGCAATAACGAGTTGGAGTTGGCAGAGCCTCCCACCTCCTATACCGTGACCTACAACGGCAACGGCGCGACCTCCGGTGATGTGCCTGCGGACAGCAATTCTCCATATATTTCCGGCAGCACCGTCACCGTTCTGGGCAATACCGGCAATCTGGCAAAGACCGGCTATGCATTTGTCGGGTGGAATACATGGTCCAGCGGCTATGGAACAGATTATGCTCCGGGTGACACCTTTAACATCAACTCCAACACCACGCTCTATGCTCAGTGGGAAGAATATGAGATCACGACTCAGCCAACTGAAAGCACACCTGCGGTGGGCACGAACGCTGATGGCGATATTGCTTCCTATCAGTGGTATAAAGGCACTATGTCGGAAGTGACCGATACGGCTGATGGCGTGTCTGCCTACACGGAGGATACATTGACCTCTTCCTATTCCGATGGCTGGTGGACTTGCCATGAAGCAGGGGGGTATAGCACCCCCGGCTATTTCAACATTGCGTTGAACGCAGGTGATTCGATCCTTGCCCAAACCTCCGCTACCATCAGTGAAGGACAGCTTGGCATCTGGGCGGCTTATGAGAAGCAGGATTGGGACTGGACAACGCCGGATGACCACTTTTTGGTAACAGCTCCGGCAGACGGAAACTATGATCTCCATGTTTCAGATGTTACATATGGTGGTGGCACACAACCAACTGTGAAAGCGCAGGTGTTCCACATCGGCAGCACTCCCGCTGACGGTGCAACGAGCAAGACCTTTGAAGCAGATGAGGATGGCTGGTATGCCTGTAAGATCACATATAAAGACGGTACCGTACTCTATTCCGGTCCGGTAGAGTATGAAGCTCCCAGCATCCCCGTCACCGGCGTGGAGCTGAGCGAGAGCAGCCTTACCCTTGGTGTTGGCAGCACCGAAACCCTGACCGCTACCGTCAGCCCCAATAACGCCACCAACAAGGCTGTGACTTGGAGTTCCAATAATGAATCTGTGGCAACGGTTGCTGACGGTGTTGTCAGTGCTATAGGCGAAGGTACGGCTACCATAACCGTCACCACTGCTGATGGCGGCAAGACTGACACATGTATCGTGACGGTGCTGGCAGCACACGAACATCCCATCTGCGGTGTGGCGAACTGCACCAACACTACCCATAACCACAGCGAAGTAAGCGAGTGGGTCAAGCTGACGAAGGAAAATATCAGTAGTTATGTGACAAAGTCCGGCTCCTCATATATACTCACTCCCGGCAGCTACTATCTGGGTGAGGATATTACCCTCTCGTATGTTGCCAATGACTGCACATTCATTTATGTGAATGCCAGCGGAACATACAACGTTTGCCTGAATGGCAATACAATTACCGGCTCCGGAAGCGCCCCGGTGTTTAGAGCGAATGGCACCAATGCGGTTTTGAACATCTGCGACTGCAGCGAGCCTTCCACCGGCAAGATCACCGGAGGAAAAAACGGCGGCGTGTATATTGATGACGGCACTGTGAACCTCTACGGCGGCAGCATCACCGGCAACACCGTTTATCAACAAGGAGCCGGTGTGTATGTGTCCTCCGGCACCTTTAACATGTACGGCGGAAGCATCACCAACAACACCTTTACATCTGGCAGCGATCGCAAAGGCGGCGGTGTGTATGTGTCCTCCGGCACCTTTAATATGTACGGCGGTACAATTTCCGACCATGTATCCTCCGATGGCGGCGGTGTGTATGTGTATTCCGGCACCTTCAATATGTCCGGCGGCACCATTTCCGGCAATACCGCATCCACCTATGGCGGCGGTGTGTATGTGTATTCCGGCACCTTCACCATGACCGGCGGCGAGATCACCGGCAACAGCGCCAATTATTATAGCGGCGGTGTGTATAACCAGGCCGGCAAATTCAATGTGTCCGGCAGCCCTGTTGTCACGGATAATACGGTTGGCACGGCTGAAAACAATATTTACTGCGCTAATGACATCACTATCATCGGCGCGCTGACCGCGGACGCACAGATCGGCGTAAATTATTACACCGAAACGACATTTACCTCCGGCTGGAACACATACATGGATGGGGAAGGGGAGAATATTTACAAATATTTCACTCCTGACGATTCGGCGAAGTATGACATCCGCGAAACTGACGGCGAGCTGCAGTTGGTGGAAAAGCCTGCTCACGTTTGCCAGTGGAGCTATTCGATTAAGGCAGACCAAACCGATATTATTGTTGCAACTTGTAACGGCGAGGGAGAATGTACCTCGACAGCAAATAAGGAATTAGCTATTATTAAGCCGCTTCACATCGAAGTGAATGACGGCAAAAATGCGGCAGCAACTCTTTCTGCAACATCAATCGGCGGAATAACAGAGCTTCCCGATATTGTTTATTATAAATATTCACAATATCCCAATATTGACGAAAGCTCTGCTACAACCACACCTTTTGAGAATGTAGGCGGTACATACAAAGCGCAAATCACAGTGGGCGGCGTAACAGCTTATACAAATTACACGATTGAAAGGCTTGGCCGTGCTAGTATAAACCAATTTACCATTAGCGATGTAACGGTGAACAGCTTTGTAATCACCCTTGATGAAGCTGATAGGAGCAAAACAGATTTTGTTTGCGAGTTCAGTGATAAATATAAAATCGAATTTACTCCCGATACAAACGGCAGAGCAACCATCACCGTACCCGACGTCTATGCAGGAAGCAATAACCTTTGGGTATTTGTATATCAGAAACAGACCGACATCTATAAAAAGTCTAACACGAAAGATACAACCGTCAGCCTTAAAAACCCCGAATATACGGTAATCTTCAACGCAAACGGCGG
>JAFVPB010000045.1 GCA_017505525.1 Clostridia bacterium | reverse complement strand
GCGTCCTCGACGAACCGTTAACAATATAATTTTTATCAAAAAAATTAAAAGTTAAGAAAGTCCCTGAAAACACAGTTTTCAGGGACTTTTGCTTGCTTCTGTTCAATACAATCTCTACCGTACAATCGTACGCCGACGAGCTTGTATTGAACAGATTTACCTTCCTTTTTCCCAGTCTGCCAGCGTGCCGATAAGTTTATCGACACGCTGGGAGATGTTTGATTCAAACATCTCTTTTATTATGTAAAAAAATTAACCAAAAGTAAAAAAATTGTAATTTACACTGAATTTTTGATGTGCTATACTTTAGGTATAAAATAACCTGATGAAAGGGGAAACAATATGGATAACAAAAAATGGTTTAAAGAAGCTAAAATGGGGCTTATGATTCACTGGGGATTATATTCGCTTCTTGCAGGTGAATATAAAGGAAAGCGACTTCCTGAAGACAGGCAGCCTCTTAGTGAATGGATAATGAAAATTATGGAAATTCCGATTAAGGAATACGAAAAGCTCGCCCCCGCGTTCAATCCTATATATTTTGATGCAGATGAGTGGGTTACCTTTGCAAAAGAAGCAGGGATGCAGTACATAGTGGTTACCACAAAGCATCACGAGGGCTTTGCTATGTTTAAATCAGAAGCAGATAGCTATAATATTGTTGATGCAACTCCTTTCAAGCGCGACGTTATAAAAGAACTTGCCGATGCCTGCAAAAGGCACGATATGAAGCTTGGCCTTTATTATTCTCAGGAACTCGACTGGCATGAAGAACACGGTGGTGGATATAAATACAGTGAAGACGGAATAATCGATACAGTGTGGTCAAATTCGTGGGATTTCCCAAGTAGTGATAAAAAAGATTTTTCAATCTGCTTTGAAAAGAAGATTAAGCCACAGGTTAAAGAACTGCTTACAAACTATGGAGATATAGCTCTTATCTGGTTTGATACCCCCCGCGTTATAACTCCCGAGCAGTCGCGAGAACTTTACGATATGGTTAAAAAATATCAGCCCGACTGCCTTGTGAATTCACGTATAGGAAACGATATGGGTGATTACTATTCGTGCGGGGACAATCAAACTAATGAAACCAAAGACGGTATGCTTTGCGAATGTCCATGCACAATGAATGATACATGGGGATATGTTTCATACGACAACAACTGGAAAGATGCGAATAAGCTTCTTGAAACAAAGAACAAGCTTAATGCAAACGGAGTTAATTATCTTATCAATGTTGGCCCCGATTATCTTGGAAGAATTCCTGCTCCAAGCATTGATATTCTTAAAGAATTAGGCAAAATGAAATAAAACTATTAAATTCGCGTTTGTTGAAAGGAGAAATTATTATGGATAATAAAAAGTGGTTTAAAGAAGCAAAAATGGGACTTATGATTCACTGGGGGTTATATTCACTTCTCGCAGGGGAATATAAAGGAAAAAGACTTCCTGAAGACAGAGAGCAAATCGGCGAATGGATAATGAAAATAATGCGTATTCCTGTTAGTGAATATGAAAAGCTTGCAGAAGCATTTAACCCTATTTACTTTGATGCAGAAGAATGGGTGAAATTAGCAAAGGAAGCAGGAATGCAGTACATAGTGGTTACCACAAAGCACCACGAAGGCTTTGCAATGTTTAAGTCAGAAGCCGATAGCTACAATGTTGTTGATGCTACTCCGTTTAAACGCGACGTTATAAAAGAGCTTGCAGATGCTTGTAAAAAACACGATATGAAGCTTGGGCTTTATTACTCGCAGGAACTCGACTGGCATGAACCACACGGCGGCGGATATACCCACGAAATGATAGGTATTGTTGATACAATATGGACAAACGAATGGGATTTCCCGGATAATGATAATAAGGATTTCTCCATTTGCTTTGAGAAGAAGATTAAGCCTCAGGTTAAAGAACTTCTCACAAACTATGGCGAAATTGCGCTCATCTGGTTTGATACACCTCGCGTTATTAAGCCCGAACAGTCGCAGGAACTTTACGATATGGTTAAAAAGTACCAGCCCAATTGCCTTGTAAATTCTCGTATAGGTAATGATTTAGGAGATTACTATTCGTGTGGCGATAACTGTCTTGATGATATAAAAGAGGATGAGCTTTGCGAATGCCCCTGCACTATGAACCACACTTGGGGTTATGTTTCATACGATAATAACTGGAAGGATGCCAACAAGCTTCTTGAAACAAAGAACAAGCTTAATGCAAGTGGAGCCAACTATCTTATAAACGTTGGTCCTGACCATCTTGGCAGAATTCCTGTGCCAAGCATAGAAATTCTTAAAGAATTAGGAAAAATGAAATAAGTTTTCCTTAAACGGAGGGAAATTATGAAAAAGATATTGTTATTTTTATTGAGCTTATGTTTGTTGCTAAGCTCGGTAGGTTCTGTTGCATTTGCAAGTGAAGATAAAATTTATCTTTATGTTTCAACAGACGGAAATGAAAACGGAGATGGAAGTATATCGAATCCTTTTTCAAGTATTGAAAAGGCACGTGATGAAATACGCCGTTTGCGAGAAACAGGAAATAACCCCACAGAAGGATTTGTAGTTTATCTTCGTGGCGGAAATTATGGCTTAGATAAGGGCATTGTGTTTAGTTCTCAGGATGGTGGCACAAGTGAAGCACCCGTTGTATATGCTTCTTATCCGGGAGAAAAGGCAACGCTTGTTGGTGGTGCCGCAATAGATGCAAAATATTTTGTACCTCTCAATAACGAGGAAATAAGAGAAAGAGTAATAGACGAAACTGCCAGGACGAAGATTATACAGATTGACCTTGGGGCTCTTGGTTACACTGATTTTGGAGAAAACTTTCTTCGTGGTACCTATAGCTATACTTCACCGCTACCATCGGTTGTTCCTCAAAACTCTCCTGATTTTGTTATAGACGGAAAACTTATGACACTTTCGCGTTATCCGAATGAAGGTTATATGTATGTGAAAGCTATTATTGATATGGGATTTGACAGAAACGGAAGACACACCTCAAAAACGGATACAACATATGAAGATGGATTTATTATTTCACCACAAGACGAAAGAATAAAATATTGGACTAAAGCAACAGATGCAATACTTCACGGTTTCTGGTGCTACGATTGGGCAGACCAATCGATGTATGTTGAAAATATTGATGTTGAGAATAACACTCTTGAATCAAATTATGGAAGTTATTCAGGCGTTGTTAAAGGACAGAAATTCTATATATATAATCTCCCCGAGGAAATAGATATGCCCGGAGAATATTATCTCGACAGAAGCACAAATATTCTTTATATCTATCCGCCTGAAAACTTTAACGAAAACTCGGATATTAAGTTATCTGTTATGACAGATGATATGGTAACCTTTAACGGCGCAAGTTTTATCGACTTTAAAGGAATAGATTTTTCAACAAGCAGAAACAGTGCTGTTGTTGTAAAAACAGGAAGCAAAAATATACGTATTATGGATTGTAGCGTTGAGTATACTTCCGACTATGCAGTTTATATAGAACCTGAAGTTTTTAATTCTGGTGTTGTTAATTGCCATATATACGATGTAAACGGTGGAGTTAATATCAGAGGCGGAAATGAAAGAACACTTGAATATGGTAATAACTTTGTAGAAAATTGCGAGATAGAGGCATTTTCAAGACTTACAAAAACATACAGGGCTGCAGTATCTATATATGGTGTAGGAAACCGTGTTTCTCATAACGAGATACATGATGGTCCCCATCTTGCAATAATCTTTGGAGGATTTGACCAATTAATTGAATATAACGAAATTTATGATGTGGTTAACGATTCAGATGATATGGGTGCAATATATGGAGGTCAAACATGGCTTGGCAGAGGCCTTAAGGTTATTGGGAACTATATTCATGACGTCGTTACAGTAAGTTCGCAAGGAGTTGGAATATCGGCAATTTACCTAGATGGTTGCCAGTGTGATTGTACTATAGAGAGTAATATTATTGAAAATATCGGAGGCGATGCCGTTAAGATAAATGGCGGAAGAGATAATATAATAAAAAACAATGTTATTATAAACTGTAAGACAGCTGCTCTTCTTTGCGATGTATATCTTGAACAGTTTACATATGAGCAGAGAATTAATACATTGACAGCGGCGTTAGTCCAGGATAATCCTGAAAACGAACTGAGGATAAAAGAGCCTTTTGCATCTAAATATCCCAATTTGAAAAAAATGCTTGAAGACGAACCTAATGTACCTAAAGATAATATATTACATAACAACCTTATTGTAAACAGTGAAGAATTTGGTCTTTTCCAGATTAACAAAAATCTTCTTGATATGAAAAACAACTTTGTAACAGGCAAAAATCCAGATTTTAAGGATATGATGCTTGGTAACTACAATCTTAAGGGAGATAGTATTGTGTTTGAGAAAATACCAGGATTTATTGCTCCTGATATTTCAAAGATGGGAAGATACAAAAATAATGCTTTCTATGAAATAGAAGATGATATAGTGCTTCTTGCAAACAGTCCAAAGGCTTTTTGCTACACAGAAGAACAAATTATTGATAAAAATAATTTGGATATCAAGCCTATGGCTAAAGATGGAAAAATTTATGTTCCCATAAGATTTATAACTGAAAATCTTGGGTTTAAAGTAGAGTATGATAGTGTAACAAAAGATATAAGTTTCACAAGGGATAATACAGTTGTAGCAATGAATGCCAACAGCAATAAATGCGTTGTAAATGGTGTAGAAACAATGCTTGGTGAAAAAATTTTTGTTTACGGCAGCAGAACATTCATAAGTGCTGCAGATGTTAAAAAGGCTTTTGGCGTAAACGTTCACGAAGGCGATATTATAGTTGTTGGAGAAAATGACCTTTCAGGCGATATATTAGTAAACAAATATATAAAAAACATTCTTTTCATAGATTAAGGAGGTAGAGAATATGAAAAAGATATTAACAATATTGGCGTTGGTAGTTTCACTTCTTATCTGCTCTCTACCGAGTATTGTTATGGCAGAGACTCCACTTTTGGTAGATATAAAGAATATGATTGCTGATGCAGATGGATGGAGTATACTCAATGAGGGAAATACAACGTTTAAAGATGGTATTCTTATAAACGATAAAAAGGGAGATGCTACTGAACTTTTTGGTTATACAAAAGAAAAATATACAGATGCTATATTTGATTTTGATATTAAAATGGATTTTAAGAACGAAACAAGGTGGAACGGTTTTCTTGTTCGTGCACAAAATCCTCTTAATATGCCCTGGACGGAAAACAATAACTATCTTATAGTAATTACACAAAGCCAGATTGAACTTCAGAGATTTGGGTTTAAGCATAATTTCCTTGCAGTAACGCCTACGCCTTTCAAAAATGGTGAAAAGGTTAATATTCGCTATGGTGCTGTAAATGAGGAAAAAGGAGTGCATCTTTTTATTGCAATTAATGGAAAAACAATTATAGATGTGTACGACACAGAGGATGCTGCAATACGTGAAGGCGGATATTTCGGAGTGTTTAACAACGGAAGTGTTTTAGAGTTTTATCCCTCGTCAAGAGTGGGTGAAAAGGATACCCCCGCGGTAAATACAACTTCAATTTCAACAAACGGAATGCTCGGAGATGCTATAAATATAGATTATGCATATTCTGATATTCACGGCACAACTGAGGGTGAAACAGAATATGCGTGGTACAGAACGCTTGCCAACATAGACCATTATGGAAAAAGTATGGCATTTACTGATGAGGCAAGAGATAAATACCTTGAAAAAATAGAGGGTGCTAATGGAAGAACATACACTATCACCAGCGAGGATGTAGGCTTTTATATTAAATGCGGAATTAAGGCAAAAAGTAAAGAAACAGGACTTTCCGGCAAAGAGGTTCTTACAGATTCTGTGTATATAGATACAGTAGAAAATATGTTGGGTAATGGGTTGTTTTTTGTGAAGGGTTCACGTTTTGTAATCTGTAATGGGGAAAAGAAAGAATTAAATCAAAATGAAATTCCTTTTTCCAGATACGGAAAGCTTTATGTTCCTGCTAAATTTAGCGCAGAGGCATTTGGATTTAGTGCAAGTACCAGCACTGATGAAGTTGCTTTTTCAAAAAATGGTGAGGAAGTAAAAATTTCAGTGGGCAGTTCTCTGATAAATGAAAATGGTATTATGTTTATAGCGTTAGATAAGTTAACGGAATTGTCGACCATCAACACAAAATATGATGCCACATACTCAGTGGGAATGGTTAACGAGCTTTGTGCTCATTTGAACAGCGTTGAATATAGAGAACTTTTAAGAAACATTCGTACAGAAATAGTTGAGTGAAAATATTGTTTAATAAGGGAAAGCCTGAATGCTTCCCTTATTAAATGTAAAAAAATATGTAAAAAGTAAAAAAATGTAATTTACACTTAATAAATATTGCGATAGAATAAAATTAAAAATATACCCTTTAAAAGGGAGAATATTGGAGGGATAAACATGAAGAAAATTTTAATGATTTTACTGAGCATATGTATGATTTTAGGTACAATAACTCCTGTTGCTCTTGCAAATAACGATAATAAGATTTATCTTTATGTTGCGATGGATGGAAAAGAAAATGGTGATGGAAGCATAGCAAACCCTTTTTCAAGTATTGAAAAGGCACGTGATGAAATTCGCCGGTTAAAAGAGGCGGGAATCAATCCTCTTGAAGGATTTGTAGTTTATCTTCGTGGCGGAAATTATGGCTTAGATAAGGGCATTGTGTTTAGTTCTCAGGATGGTGGAACAAGTGAAGCGCCCGTTGTATATGCTTCTTATCCGGGTGAAAAGGCAACGCTTGTTGGTGGTGCCGCAATAGATGCAAAATATTTTGTACCTCTCAATAACGAGGAAATAAGAGAAAGAGTAATAGACGAAACTGCCAAGACGAAGATTATACAGATTGACCTTGGGGCTCTTGGTTACACTGATTTTGGAGAAAACAGACTTCGCGGCGTTTATAGCTACATAGCACCGCTTCCAACGGAAACACCTGCAAATGCTCCCGACCTTTCAATCGATGGCGAGCTTATGATTCTAGCTCGTTATCCAAATGAGGGGAATATGATTGTTAAAGAAATAATAAAAGAAGGCTTTGACTCGGAAGGAACTCCCGAGCAACAGGCAATGTCATATGAGGAAGGTTTTATTATATCACCTCAGGACGAAAGAATAAAACACTGGACAAAGGCAACAGATGCGCTTTTGCATGGTTTCTGGCATTTTGACTGGGCGGATCAGTCTGTTTATATCGAAAATATAGATGTGGAGAATAATACTCTTGAATCGCATTACGGAAGCCTTTACGGCCTTGTTAAAGGTCAAAGATTCTACGCATACAATCTTCCTGAAGAAATTGATATTCCGGGAGAATATTATCTCGACAGAACCACAAATATTCTTTATCTGTATCCCCCCGAAGGCTTTAGTGAAACCTCAAATGTTAAAATATCTATCTTAACTGATAATATGGTAACCTTTAACGGTGCAAGCTATATTGATTTTAAAGGAATTGATTTTTCAACAAGCAGAGCAAGTGCTGTAATAATTAAAAAGGGCTCTGAAAATATCCGTATAATGGATGCAGAAATTGAATATACATCCAACTATGCAGTTAAAATGGAAGAGCAAACGTATAACTGTGGAGTTTCCAACTGCTATATTCATGATGTTGATGGTGGAGTAAGTATGGATGGCGGAAAGAAGAACACTCTTGAGCCAGGTAACAACTATGTTGAAAACTGCGAAATAGAAGCATTTTCGCGTATTTCAAAAACATACTGTGCTGCAGTTGGAGTTGGAGGTGTTGGCAACCGCGCATCACACAATGAAATTCACAACAGTCCACATCTTGCAATAAGCTTTGGTGGGTTTGACCCACTTGTTGAATACAACGAAATTTACGATGTTGTTACTGAATCTGACGATATGGGTGCAATCTATGGCGGACAAACATGGCTCTCGCGAGGTCTTAAGGTTATAGGAAATTATATTCATGATGTTAAAACAGACAGTGCGCAAACAGTTGGTATTTCAGGAGTTTATCTTGACGGTTGCCAGTGCGACTGTACTGTAGAAGGAAATATTTTTGAAGATATTGCCGGTGATGCAGTTAAAATAAATGGCGGAAGAGATAACATAACCAAAAACAACATTATGATTAACTGCAAATCTGCGGTGCTCCTTTGCGATGTTTATTTATCACAATTCTCATATGAAAGAAGATTAAACACGATAATAAAATCACCTATCTGGGAAAATCCAGAGGAAGAGCCTTGGAAAAAAGAACCTTTCACATCAAAATATCCCAATATGATGGCAATGCTTGAAGACGAGCCAAATGTGCCAAAGAACAATATTATGCATAACAATCTTGTTGTAAACGGCGAGGAATTCAAGCTTTTCCAGATAAACGAGAATCTTCTTGACATGAAAAATAACTACGTAACAGGCAAAAACCCCGGATTTGAAGATATAATGCTTGGAAATTACAATCTTAGGGAAGATAGCATTGTATTTGAAGAAATTCCAGGCTTTGTTGCACCGGATATGACAAAGATAGGCAGATATAAAAATAATGCCATTCTCGAAATCCAGGATGATATTGTGCTTCTTACTGACAGCCCGAAGGCTCTTTGCTATAAGGAAGCAGAGCTTATTGATAGCGATAATTTAAACGTTAAACCAATGATTAAGGATAATAAGATTTACGTTCCGATAAGATTTATTTCTGAAAATCTTGGATTTAACGTAGCATATGATAATTCCACAAAAAACATCACATTTAAAAGAGGCGATGTAATTGTTGTTATAAATGCCAACAGTGAAAAATCCACTGTGAACGGAACAGAGGTTGCTCTTAGTGAAAAACCTTTTGTGTACGGCAACAGAACATTTATAAGTGCAGCAGATGTCAAAACTGCTTTTGGTGTGAATATTCACGAGGGTGAGATTATTGTTATTGGAGAAAATGCACTTTCAGGCGACGCCTTGGTGAATAAATATATTAAAGAAACTCTGTTTATGGATTAAAGGAGGTAGAGAATATGAAAAAGAAATTAATAATATTTACGCTTGTGCTTGCACTTCTTATCAGCTCTCTGCCTACACTTATTATGGCGGAAGATGTAAAACTGGTGGATTTAAAAGATATGCTTTCTGATCCTGAAGGCTGGAGCTTTACCAATAAAGAATATGCAACATTTAAGGACGGAGCACTTATAGATGAAATCCCATCCGATGTGCCCGATGATTTTTATGCAAATCTTTATGGTTATACTAAAGAGAAATACACAGATGCAATATACGATTTTGATGCAGTGCTCAATTTCACAACTATAGATATGTGGAGTGGATTTCTTATACGTTCTTCAAATCCGCTAGACATGCCGTGGGGAAATAACTACAACTATCTTATTGTTATAACAGGCGAGCAGATAGAACTTCAGAGATTTGGCTCGAAGCATGCATTCCTTGCAGTAAGCCCCACGCCGTTTAAGAGTGGAGAAAAAGTTAATATCCGCTATGGTGCAATAAATGAAGAAAAAGGCGTTCATATCATCCTTGCAATTAATGGACAAACAATTTTTGATGTTTATGATACGAATGAACTTGCGGCAATATTTGATAGCGGTTATTTCGGTGTTTACGATGGCAGCGGCATGACGATTTTCCCATCTTCGAGGACGGGACAGAAAGATGCTCCTGCCGTTAACACAACTTCAATTTCAACCAACGGCCTTGTGGGAGATACAATTAATGTTGACTATTCTTATTCTGATATTTATGGTACTACAGAGGGTGAATCTGAATACGCTTGGTACAGAACCCTGGCTAATGTAGATCATTATGGAACGAGTATGGCATTTACTGATGAGGCAAGAGATAAATACCTTGAAAAAATAGAGGGAGCAAATGGCAGAACATATACAATAACCAATAGCGACGTTGGATTTAATATCAAATGCGGAATTAAGCCGAAAAGCAAAGAAACTGGCCTTTTAGGTGCTGAAGTTATTACAAATTCTGTTTATATCGACACAGTTAGCAATATGCTTGGGAACGGACTTTTCTTTGCAAAAGGTTCTTCAAACGTTATATTCAACGGAGAGAAGATGGTGTTGAACAAAAACGAAGTTCCTTTTATGAAATACGGAAAGCTTTATGTTCCTGCAGCATTCAGTGCTAATTTATATGGATATAATGTTAGTGTAAATACTGACAGTGCCGTTTTATCAAAAGACGGGAAAGAAATTGTTGCTGAAGGAATTGAATTAATTAACAAAGATGGTATTACATTTGTTTCTCTTGATGTGATAAGTGAAATTTCAGGCGTAGCTTCAAAATACGAGGCTATTTACGAAATAGGAATGATTAATGACCTCTGCGCTCAACTTAATCCGCTTAAATATGCAGATGTCTACAGAAATCTTCGTGCAGAGATAATTAAATAATTTTACATTAAAGGCACCGCGATATTTAGCGGTGCCTTTAATGTAAAAAAATATGTAAAAAGTAAAAAAATTGTAATTTACACTTAATAAATATTGTGATAGAATAAAATTAAAGATATACCCTTTAAAAGGGAGAATATTGGAGGGAAAAAGTATGAAAAAAATCTTATTGGTTTTATTGAGTATGTGTTTGATTTTAGGCTCAGTAATGCCGGCTGCGATTGCAAATAACGATAATAAAATTTATCTTTACGTTGCAACGGATGGAAATGAAAATGGAGATGGCAGCTTTGCTAATCCCTTTTCAAGTATTGAAAAGGCACGTGATGAAATCCGCCGTTTAAGGGCATCGGGAAATAATCCCGCCGAGGGTTTCGTGGTTTACTTAAGAGGTGGAAACTATGGTCTTGATAAGGGTATAGTATTTGATGCTCAGGATAGTGGCACAAGCGAGGCTCCCATTGTTTATGCAGCATATCCCGGGGAAAAGGCAATGATAGTTGGCGGTGCATCGATAAGTGCTAAACACTTTGTTCCTCTTAATAATGAGGATATAAGAGCAAGAGTAATTGATGAAACTGCAAAAACTAAGATTATGCAGATTGATCTTGGTGCTCTTGGCTATAATAATTTTGGCGAGAATATGCTTCGCGGTGCATATAGCTACATAGCCCCGCTACCTACAAATACTCCTTCGCCTGCTCCCGACCTTGTTGTCGATAACAAGCTTATGACGCTTGCCCGTTATCCAAACGATGGGAATATGCATATAAGAACAATTGTAAAAGAGGGATTTAATAAAGATGGGTCCCCGAATGGAGAAGAAGATCAGAGATATACAGTTGAAGATGGATTTATTATTTCGCCACAGGACGACAGAATAAAATACTGGACTAATGCAACCGATGCTCTTATGCACGGATTCTGGCGTTACGATTGGGCAGATCAGTCTGTTTATATCAAGAATATTGACGTTGAGAATAATACAATCGAATCACATATAGGAAGTCTTTATGGAGTTATTAAAGAACAAAGATTCTATGTATATAATCTTCCTGAAGAAATCGATATCCCGGGAGAATACTATCTCGACAGAGAAACAAACATTCTCTATTTGTATCCTCCGGAAGGTTTCAGCGAAAATTCAGATGTTAAGATATCTGTTTTTACAGATAAGATGGTAACTTTTGATAATGCAAGCTTTATTGATTTTAATGGCATAGATTTTACCACAAGCAGAGCAAGCGCTGTTATAATTAAAAAAGGAAGCAAAAATATTCGCATTATGAATGCCACTCTTGAATACACATCGGATTATGCTATAAAAATAGAAGAGTTTACATATAACTGTGGAGTAGTTAACTGCTATATTCACGATGTTGACGGTGGCGTTAGTATGAGCGGTGGCGAAAGAAAAAGTCTTACACCCGGTAATAACTACGTTGAAAACTGCGAAATAGAAAAGTTTTCAAGAATAACAAAAACATACAGAGCGGCAGTTGGTGTTGGCGGTGTTGGAAACCGTGCATCTCACAACGAAATTCATGATGGTCCACATCTTGCAGTAAGCTTCAGCGGATTTGACCCGCTTGTTGAATATAACGAAATTTACGATGTTGTAAATGATTCTGACGATATGGCAGCAATCTACGGTGGACAAACATGGCTTGGAAGAGGTCTTAAGGTTATCGGAAACTATATACACGATATAACAACCGGCAGCGGACAGACTGTTGGTATTGCCGGAGTTTATCTCGACGGGTGTCAGTGCGATTGTACTGTGGAAGGCAATATATTTGAAAATATTGCAGGCGATGGCGTTAAAATTAATGGCGGAAGAAGCAACATCACACAGAACAATATTTTTGTTAACTGTAAAGCAGGCGTAAACCTTTGTGATGTTCTTCTCTCGCAGTTCTCGTACGAAAGAAGAATTAATTCTATTATAAAATCACCTATATGGGATAATCTTGAAGACGAGCCATGGGCAAAAGAACCTTTTACTTCAAAATATCCTAATATGATGGCAATGCTTGAGGATGAACCTAATGTGCCAAAATACAACACAATGCACAATAACCTTGTTGTTAATGGTGAAGAATTCAAGCTTACTCAGATCAATGAAAATCTTATTGATATGAAAAACAACTACGTAACAGGCAAAAACCCCGGCTTTAAGGATATGATGCTTGGAAACTACAACCTCAGGGAAGACAGCATAGTATTTACAGAAATCCCCGGATTTGTTGCTCCTGATATGAACAAGATGGGAAGATATAAAGATAACGCTCTTTATGAAGTAAAAGATGATATTGTTCTTTTAACCGATAGTCCCAAAGCTCTTTGCTACACAGAAGCAGAAATTATTGATAAAGATAACTTAGATATTAAACCTATGGTTAAAGATGGCAAAATCTTTGTTCCAATCAGATTTATTTCTGAAAACCTTGGGTTTAATGTTGGATACGACGGTGCATCAAGAAGCGTAACATTCACTAAGGGAAATACAAACGTTGTTATGACTATTGATAACGATAAATGCAACGTTAACGGAGTGGAAATTACACTTAGTGATAAACCTTTCGTTTTTGAAAACAGAACTTTTGTAAGCGCAGCGGATGTTAAGACCGCTTTAGGTGTAAATATTCACGGAAACGATATTATAGTTGTTGGTGAAAATGCACTTTCAGGCAATAGCTTAGTGAATAAATACATAAAGAATAGTCTGTTTGTAGATTAAGGAGGTAGAGAATATGAAAAAAAGAATAACAATTTTTGCATTAGTGCTTGCGCTTATCATCAGCTCTCTGCCGAGCCTTGCTATGGCAGCAGACGTTCAGGTGATTGATTTAAAAGATATGCTTTCCGATAAAGAAGGCTGGAGTATCCTTAATGATGGAAATACAACCTTTAAAGATGGAGCTCTTTCAAACATATCAAAAAATGATGAAGCAGGAAAGCCTGTTACCGAGCTTTTTGGCTACACAAAAGAAAAATATACAGATGTAATATATGATTTCGATATAGTAATGGATTTTAAAACCATTGATAAATGGCAGGGCTTTCT
This sequence comes from Clostridia bacterium, assembly GCA_017505525.1. GTDB lineage: Bacteria > Bacillota > Clostridia > UMGS1883 > UMGS1883 > UMGS1883. The sequence continues at coordinate 9,582 of JAFVPB010000045.1, read as the reverse complement.
CGTGCGTTCAACTGAGCCTTTGAATGTTCCCTGGTCGAAGAATTATAATTATCTTATAGTTATAACAGGTGAGCAGATAGAACTTCAAAGATTTGGCTACAAACACGCATTCCTCGGAGTTAGCCCCACTCCGTTTAAGAGTGGAGAAAGAGTTAATGTCCGCTATGGTGCAATAAATCAGGAAGACGGAGTTCGCCTTTTCCTTGCTATTAACGGAAAGACCATATTTGATATTGTTGATGAAGCTGATTCAGCAATCCGCGAGGGTGGGTATTTCGGTGTTTATAACCAGGGAAGCACACTTGAAATTTATCCTTCATCAAGAGTAGGTGAGATAGATACTCCATCTGCTAATAAAACATCAATCTCTACAGATGGACTTATTGGTGATAGCGTAAATATCGACTATACATATTCTGATATTTATGGTTCAACCGAAGGAGAAACGGAATATACCTGGTACAGAACGCTCGCAAATATCGACCATTTTGGAACAAGTATGGCATTTACTAATGAAGCAAGAGAAAAATACCTCGAGAAAATTGAGGGAGCAACTGGCAGAACATACACTATAACTAACAGTGATGTCGGATTTAATATAAAATGCGGAATTAAAGCAAAAAGCAAAGAAACAGGCCTTTTAGGTGAAGAAGTTATTACAAATTCGGTGTATATCGACACTGTAAGCAATATGCTTGGTAATGGGCTTTTCTTTGTAAAGGGTTCTCGCTTTGCAGTGCTTAACGGTGAAAAGAAAGAATTAAATACTAATGAAATTCCTTTCACAAAATTTGGAAAGCTTTATGTTCCTGCACAGTTTAGCGCAAATGCTCTGGGATATAATATGACTGAAAACGGAGACAGTGTTGTATTTTCTAAAGATGGAACTCAGGTAACTGTTTTATCTGAAAATATTATCAAAGCTGAAAATGGCACAATATTTGTCAATCTTGAAAGTTTAAAAGATGTTACAGGAATTGCTGCAACATATGAAGCCCTTTATGGAATAGGAATGGTTAACGACCTTTGTGCTCAGCTTAATCCTATTGAATATGCAGAAATTTTAAGAAATATCCGTTCAGGAATAACTGATTAAATAGAAATAAAAAAACTGGCACTGTTTAAAAAACTGTGTCAGTTTTTTTAAATTCTTTCATTCTTGTAAAATAGGAAGCTAATAAGCTTCTTTTAAGAGAATATAATACATAAATAGTAAAAAAATAATACGAATGTAAAAAAATTTGAATTTACAAATAGGGCTTGCAAGTGATAGAATTGATAAAAAAGAAAACGACAAAAGTTGTTGGCTTAGAAAGGAAGCAACACAATGATTAAATTTGACAAAAACGATGAAAAACTTAAAAACATTGCTGCTCTTGTAGAGAAGAAATTAAAAGTAAAAGCAGATTTAACACTTGTTATCGATAAGAATATGGACGAATTTGATTCCGAAATCAAAGATGGTGTAATCAGTGCAGGTGATTACGGTCAGCTTCTTGATGCTTGCGGAAGATTTTTAAGAAATCCTCAAATTGAGGGTAAATTCCACTCTCACAAAGAAGTTTGCGGAATATATTTTGCAGCACACGATGATAACTATCTTGATATGGCTCCCACTAATGAAATTTGCGATTATCTTGACGATTTGGCACTTTGGGGGATGAACAACTTTTCTATATGGCTTGATCTTGCTTTTCACGAAGATATAAAAGAAGAAAAATGCCAGAAAAAAATCAAAAGGCATAAGGCAATGCTCAGGCGTGCATCCGAGCTGGGTATTAAAACCTCCTTATCAGCTCTTGCAAATGAAGCATTTTATAATAGCCCCGAGCATTTACGTGCCGACTGGACATGTGGCCACGATGGATATATTTACGAGCTTAACGACCACTACCATGTTGAAATATGCCCTTCAAAAGAAGGCGGTATGGAAAAGATTGTAGAGTATCGCCGTCAGATGCTTGAAGAATTCAAGGATACTCCACCGGATTTCTTTGGATTTGGCGCATACGATGAAGGCGGATGTACTTGTAGCAAATGTGCACCTTGGGGCTCGAGCGGCTTTGTTCGTTGCCTTGAAACGCTTATTCCTGTAGTGCGTGAATATATGCCAAATGTTAAGTTTACAGCTTCGTTATGGCAGTTCGGTACGTTCACAGGGGACGACAGAGAATTTATCGGATTTAAAAAGGTTCTGGAAGAAGGAAGGCTTTCCGAAATCAAATATCTATCTTCAGAGCCGCAATATGCTACCTATCCGTTTGAACACGGAATGCCAAGACCAATTTTAAACTTCCCGGAAATAAGCATGTATGGTGCATATCCATGGGGTGGCTTCGGCACAAACCCTCTTCCTAAGCTTATGCAAGGTCTTTGGGATAATAATGGGGATAAGGTAGCCGGAGGATTTGCATATAGCGAAGGTATGTATGAAGACCTTAACAAGGTAATAATTCTCAGACAATACCGCGATAATCAGTCAGCAGAGGACACAGTAAGAGAATATCTCAGCTACGAGTTTGGCCTTAGCGGAGAAGTGCTTGAAAATGCAGTGCAGGCTGTAATGGCGATGGAGGAAACTCTTAAGAGAACCAATCCTTATGCTACGGAAATTCCTCACAGCTATGTAATAGAAAAGCCCGAGAAAATACCGTTTATAGAAAAAGCAATTGTAGAGGCAGATAAGACGCTTACAGATGAGATAAGAAACACCAAAAAATGGAAGCTTATCTATTTAAGAGCTGTGATTGATGGTGAGCTTCTCAGAAATAATTTTGTAAGAAACGAAAAAACTCTTGCATATTTCCACGAGCTTACCGAAATGGGATATCTTCAAACAGCACTCAGATGCTTAAGACCTGATATTGATGAATTTAAATTAAGCAGACGACTTACCGCTGAAGAAGACCATAAAATTGCTATGGGCGGAGATATTGAAAAGCTTGGTCTTTGCTAGAACGAGGAAGTAAGCAGGCATAAAGGGAGAATATAATACAAAAAAGTAAAGTAATATTACAAATGTAAAAAAAATTGAATTTACAAAAGGAATTTCGCGGTGGTACAATTATACTGATGGAATATAGGAAAATTTAATTTTACTAAATACGCTGTAGAGAAAGGAAATAGTGCTATGATTAAATTTGACAAAACCGATGAAAAACTTAAAAACATTGCTGCTCTTGTAGAGAAGAAATTAAAAGTAAAAGCTGATTTAACACTTGTTATCGACAAGAATATGGATGAATTTGATTCCGAAATCAAGGATGGCGTAATCAGTGCTGGTGATTATGGTCAGCTTCTTGATGCTTGCGGAAGATTTCTAAGAAATCCCAAGATTGAGGGAAAGTTCCACTCACATAAAGAGATTTGCGGAATATATTTTGCAGCACACGATGATAATTATCTTGATATGGCTCCTACTGATGAAATTTGTGATTATCTCGATGATTTGGCTCTTTGGGGAATGAATAGCTTTAAAATCTGGCTTGATCTTGCTTTCCATGAAGATATAAAAGAAGAAAAATGCCAGAAGAAAATCAAAAGACAAAAGGCTATGCTCAGGCGTGCGTCCGAGTTGGGTATTAAAACTACCATAACAGGCCTTGCAAACGAAGCATTTTATAATAGCCCCGAGCATTTGCGTGCAGACTGGACCTGCGGCCACGACGGATATATTTACGAGCTTAATGACCACTACCATGTTGAGTTGTGCCCCTCAAAAGAAGGCGGTATGGAAAAGATTGTAGAGTATCGCCGTCAAATGCTTGAAGAATTTAAGGATACTCCATCGGATTTCTTTGGGTTTGGCGCATACGACGAAGGAGGATGTACTTGCAGCGAATGTGCACCATGGGGATCAAACGGCTATGTTCGTTGCTTAGAAACACTTATTCCTGTAGTACGTGAATATATGCCAAATGTTCAGTTTGTAGCTTCATTGTGGCAGTTCGGTACGTTCACAGGGGACGATAGAGAATTTATCGGATTTAAAAAGGTGATGGAGGAAGGAAGACTTTCTGAAATCAAATATTTGACTTCAGAGCCGCAGTATGCGCGCTATCCGTTTGAACACGGTATGCCAAGACCAATTTTAAACTTCCCCGAAATAAGCATGTATGGTGCATATCCATGGGGCGGCTTTGGCACAAACCCTCTTCCTAAACTTATGGAAGATCTTTGGAGAAATAATGGAGATAAGGTAGTAGGAGGATATGCATATAGTGAAGGTATGTATGAAGACCTTAATAAAGTAATTATCCTCAGGCAGTATCGCGACAATCAGTCTTCAGAAGATACAATAAGAGAATATCTCAGCTACGAGTTTGGTCTTAGCGGAGAAGTGCTTGAAAATGCAGTGCAAGCTGTGTTGGCAATGGAGGAAACTCTTAAGAGAACAAATCCCTACGCAACAGAAATCCCGCATAGCTACATAATAGAAAAGCCGGAAAAAATACCGTTTATAGAAAAAGCAATTGTAGAGGCAGATAAGACGCTTACAGATGAAATAAGAAACACAAAAAAGTGGAAGCTTATCTATTTAAGAGCTGTGATTGATGGCGAGCTTCTCAGAAATAATTTTGTAAGAAACGAGAAAACTCTTGCATATTTCCACGAGCTTACCGAAATGGGATATCTTCAAACAGCACTCAGATGCTTAAGACCTGATATTGATGAATTCAAATTAAGCAGACGACTTACCGCGGAAGAAGACCATAAAATTGCTATGGGCGGAGATATTGAAAAGCTTGGACTTTGCTAAAAAAGGATGATTTTCTATGAAAATAATTAATGCACAGGTTGTAACACCTGAGGGTATAATAGATAACGGTGTGATTATAACTGAAAATAATATAATCACCTATGTTGGAAATGAAAAGGATGCTCCAAAATACGATGGAGAAGTTTATGATGCAAAAGGCAATATTGCAGGTCCGGGATTTGTTGATACGCACTGCCACGGCGGAAGCAAATGGTGGGCACACGAAAATCCAAGCGGAATTGCAAAGCATCATTTAAAAGGTGGCACAACATCGCTTTTCTGTTCATTCTGGAGAAATGCAGTTATCGACGGAGTTGAAGAAGGTATCGAACGCGTAAGGTGTGCGATGAATGAACAAACACCAGGTAATATCAGAGGAATACATATGGAGGGGCCGTATCTCAGTCCAAGATACGGCACTCTCGGTGGTGAAGAATATCCTGTTGATAAAGAGGAGTATCTTCGCTGGATGGATTGTGCCGATGGTATAATTAAATACTGGACTCTTGATCCCGAGCGCGAGGGAGCAGAGGATTTTGCCAAAGAATGCCAGAAAAGAGGTATTGTTCTTGGTATCTGTTATTCCGATGCACCAATTCCTTTGATTGAAAAATTTACAGAGTACGGCTTAAAGCTTGGAAGCCATATTATGTGTGCAACAGGAGCGCCCAAAACAATGTTCGGAGGAACAAAAGAACCTGGTTCAGATGAATACGTTCTTGTTTCCGATGATATGTATGCCGAAGTTATCGCAGATTCAATGGGAGCACACGTTCGTCCTCTTAATGTTAAATTGATTTATAAAATTAAAGGCTATGAAAAGATTATCATTATGACGGATTGCTGCACAGGCGGAGATGATATGGGCTCCGATGTAAATATAATTAATGGTCAGCTTTATGGAAGCCAGCTCACTATGAACGTAGCCTGCAGAAATATGAAAAAATATACAAATGCTCCAATTTGGGAAATATTTAAAATGGCAGCAGAAAATCCTGCAAAGGCAACAGGAATTTTTGAGAATTACGGTTCTCTTGAAACTGGAAAAATAGCAGATATTGTGGTTGTTGATGATGACTTCAATATAAAAGATGTTGTTTTGCAAGGAAAATTGGTGGATTTTGAGGATTAAGGGTTATGAGAACAACTGAAAAACACTACGATTTTAGAAAAAAGCTTTTACAAGTTCATAAAAATGATATCAGAGATTACTCGCTTGCATTAGAAAAAAACGAGTTTGAGATTACTCACGGAATGAGAATATGTGTGGAAAAGAACGCAAGCGATGTGATAATGGTTGCCGTTAAAGATTTTTGCGATTATATGTTTACATCAATGGGGGTAAGCCTTGTTATAGATAAGAAAGGCTGCTTCAATGAAGACGGCACAATAAATGTGCGTATTGCAGAAAAAAGCGAGGATTTAGGCGAAGGCAATGGCTATATGGGAAGCAAAATCACAATCGATAATTCAATTGATATAGCAGCCTTCGATGAAAGAGGTGCAGCACAGGCTCTTTATTATCTTGAAGATTTGATGACATTCAGGAAAGCTCCATACCTTGAAAAAGGCGAAAACTCAAAAAGAGCAATGTTTTCACCAAGAATGGTTCATTCCGGCTATGGAATCGATTGGTTCCCCGATGAGCATTTAGCATCTATCGCTCATGCAGGTATGGATGCAATACTTCTTTTCGTAAAGGACGTAAACATCACCACAACAGGCTTTGTTGATATGAATGAAATCATACGCAGAGCAGCTAAATACGGAATAGATGTATATGCCTATAGCTATATGAAAGGCTTGAAGCATCCCCAGGAAGATGGGGCAGAGGAGTATTACAACAGCACCTACGGAAGGTTGTTTGAAAATTGCCCGGGGTTTAAAGGCGTTATTCTTGTGGGAGAATCGTGTATATTCCCAAGCCGCGATCCCCACACAACGGGAAGTATATCATTTGATTTTGATGGAATGGCAACATCAAAGGTGCATCCTGCATTCTGGCCGTGTTCAGATTATCCCGAATTCCTTGAAATGCTTAAGAAGGTTATCTATAAGCATAATAAGGATGCAGATATAGTGTTGTGGTCCTATGGATGGGAGTATACTCCCGAAGAGCTCAGGAGCGACCTTATAGAAAATCTACCAAAGGATGTATCGCTTCTTTCTACCTATGCAATGGGTGATTGCTACGAAAAAGACGGAATTATTGAAAAAGCTTCCGACTATACTCTTTCCATCGTTGGTCCGTTACCACGTTTCACTGAAGAAGCAAAAGCCGCAAAAAGAGCAGGACTTAAGCTCTATACAATGGCAAACACAGGCGGACTTACATGGGATTTTGGTGTGATACCTTACGAGCCTTTTCCAAATCAATGGCAAAAACGCCACGATAATCTTTTGAAAGACCGTGAGGAAAATGGTCTTTGCGGCCTTATGGAATCGCATCATTACGGGTTTTATCCATCGTTTATAAGTGAACTTGCCAAGTGGAATTTCACAATTATGGATAAAAAACCAGAAGATATACTTGGAACAATTTTGAAAAGCCATTATAATAATAATACCAAGCTTAAAGAAGCCCTGAAATTGTGGAGCGAGGGCATAAGCTTTTATATAGCGGTTAATTGCGATCAATATGGTCCTTTCAGGATAGGTCCTGCATATCCGCTAAATTTCAGAAATAAATCAGTGCCTAAGGCGGCACCGTATGCACATTTCGGTGAAAGAATACTGGATGCTGACTATAAAAATATATTTATTGGTAGCGTTCCAACCCAAATAAGTATTCCTCAGATAGCTGTTCCTTTCGAAAAAGAACAGCTTGAAAAAATGAAAGAGCTTATGGAAAAGGGAATAGAGATTATCGAAGGTATTGACAATAGAAATGATGAACTCGATGAACTTTTAGAGCTTGGTAAATTCATTTCATGCTGCGTAACAACGTGCGTAAACGTAAAACGCTTTACACTTGAAAGAATGCAGATGTATGCATCGCAAACGGCTGAAGAAACTCTTGAACATATCAATCTTATGGAAAAGATAGCAAAAGAAGAAATAGGAAATGCAAAATCTGCAATACCCTATGTAAGGAAAAACTCCCGCCTTGGTTGGGAACCAAGTATGGAATATCTTGGTGATGAAGAGCATATTCTCTGGAAAATCAGCCAGGTTGAAAGCATGATAGAGCACGAGCTTGGCGGATGGAAAAAAGGAATAGAGAATAATATTATGGGGGACTATTAATGAAAAATAGTATAAATGGATATGATTTTAATAAAGAGATAACGAATATTGCATATTCTCTTTTAGGGCTTGCGCCTGTTAACACTGCAGAGCACTATTATTTAGCAAGTCATCTCGGATTTAATGCAATAAAAGGAGATGTGCGTATTACAAAAGATGAAAAGCTTATTATGTGCCACGATCCTGGTGTAACTATTGATGCCGATGGGAAAATAACAGGATACAACGAAAATAATTGCTTCAAGTTCCTTGACTATGAGCTGGAGTATTTTAATCAATTCGAGCACAAATCGTTTGCCGATAAAATCGGATATTGCGCTCATTTATGCGATTTTGAAACTTATATACGTATTTGCAAGGAAACCGGGAAAGTGGCCTTTATTACACTTCGTAATAATAAAATAGACCGCGTAGTTCCAGAGGTTTTGAGGGTATTAAAAAAATACTATATGCTGGATCGTTGTATTTTAAATTCTATGACTTTTGAAACTTTAGTTGAGGTAAGAAAACACACTTCTTCAATTCCGGTTTCTTTTGTGCATGATGCATTTAAAATTCCCGAAGAAAATTTGGTTGATGATGTTCTCAAATTAGGAAATTCCATCTTAACATTTTATTTTTATCTTCGCGATATGTATGATAATCTTTTTTCAAGAAAATTGTGGGAAAAAGCACAGGATGTTGTTAAGTATGCCAAGGAAAAAAATCTCCCAATGTATATGGCGATAGTTGATTCGTATTACGATTATACTATGCTTATACAAGGCGGAATACAGGGATTTCAACTTTACACACCATTTTTCCATTATCAAAGAGAGGATATTCAGTTCAGCGTAACTTTGCATAATGGTAAAGCTGATTTCGGAAATATTTTAGGCAGTGACAGATTGGTTGCTGACATCTCACAAAATGGAAGTGTAGTTGAAATAAAAAATATCAGGAAAAATCGAAAAGATTACTTTTTTGAAGACGGATTGCCTGCACTTTGGCTTAATACACTTCCTTTTAGAATGGATGTTCACTGCAGCAATAACCCAAAATGCAAAATTGAATACAACAACAATTCAATATTGCTTGATACGAATAATGTAGATGGAGTATATTATATTAATGTAAATATTTAAACTATAAATATTAGTCTGTAAAACCCGAGGGAATAAATGTGTAAATGCATAAAACTTTACACACTTGCTCCCTCGGGTTTTATTTTTTTATATGAATAAAATTATATTGAAAAGTGAACAAAATTGTATTGATGAGGGAATATATTTTAATGTATAATATTTATGTAATAATGATATAAAACAGGCTTTTTTTTAGCAAAATTGTACAAACAAGTAAAAAAATATGTCAAATGTAAAAAAATTAGAATTTACTTTAATGTTTCCTTGGTGGTATAATTATGGTGTGTAAAAATCTAAGGCAAGGAGAATCGAAAAAATGGACAACGCAAAAACTAAAACAAAAAAGAAGTTCAGTATGGGTAAATTCCAGGAACAGAGTTCGCTTTTCATGCTTTGTATTCCTGCACTGCTGTGCTTCATAATCTGGAACTATGCGCCAATGTTTGGTCTTAT